>NZ_JBVHDS010000002.1:0-532047 GCF_055563255.1 Streptomyces sp. NPDC002958
CGTTCGTCCTGAGCCAGGATCAAACTCTCCGTGAATGTTTTCCCGTAATCGGGACAACACAACACGAGAGCGGAACAACCGGTCGGAATAGGACCAGTCGTTCACAGCGTCCTCGCTGTGTAAATTGCCCACCGGAACCGTGAGGCCCGGCAGGACTTTCAAAGGAACCACCAACCTGCCGAAGCAGGCCGGGGTATCAACATATCTGGCGTTGACTTTTGGCACGCTGTTGAGTTCTCAAGGAACGGACGCTTCCTTTGTACTCACCCTCTCGGGCTTTCCTCCGGGCTTTTCCCTTCGGTCTTGCGTTTCCGACTCTATCAGACTCTTTCGTGTCCGATTCCCGGTCGAAGCGGGGCTGCTTTCCAGTTCTTCGCTTTCGCGTTTCCCTTTCCGGCGATTCCAACCTTACCAGACTCTTTTCCGTACCGTTTCCGGTTCGAATTTGAATTCCGGTGACCTTTGGAGTGGTCTTGCCTTTCGGCGGATCCGACTTTATCAGAAGTTCTGAGTCGGAATTTCCGCCCCGTTCGGGAGCCCACCGCACACAACTGTGCGCCGTGCTTCCCGGTCAGGCGGAGCCGTAAACGTACTGGAGCGGAGCGCCCCGATGCAAATCGGGGGCCCCGCTCCGGAGTTCGCGCCTGTCGGGGGTCAGACCTCGACTACGACGGGAAGGATCATCGGTCGCCGACGGTAGGTGTCGGAGACCCACTTGCCCACCGAGCGGCGGACGAGCTGCTGGAGCTGGTGGGGCTCCACCACGCCGTCCTGTGCGGACTTGTTGAGCGCGTCCTCGATCTTCGGTACGACTGCGGTGAATGCCGCGTCGTCGATACCGGAGCCCCGGGCCTGAATGTAGGGGCCTCCCGTGATCTTGCCGGAAGTGCTGTCGACCACGATGAAGACCGAGATGATGCCCTCGTCGCCGAGGATGCGGCGGTCCTTGAGGGAGGTTTCGGTGACATCGCCGACCGAGAGGCCGTCGACGTACACGTAACCCGCCTGGACCTTGCCGACGATCTTGGCCTTGCCGTCGACGAGGTCGACGACGACGCCGTCCTCGGCGATGACGATGTGGTCCTTGGGCACGCCGGTGAGGGCGCCCAGTTCGGCATTGGCCCTGAGGTGGCGCCATTCGCCGTGGACCGGCATCAGGTTCTTCGGCTTGCAGATGTTGTAGAAGTACAGCAGCTCGCCGGCCGAGGCGTGGCCCGAGACGTGGACCTTGGCGTTGCCCTTGTGGACGACGTTGGCG
Source organism: Streptomyces sp. NPDC002958 (assembly GCF_055563255.1). Classification (NCBI taxonomy): domain Bacteria; kingdom Bacillati; phylum Actinomycetota; class Actinomycetes; order Kitasatosporales; family Streptomycetaceae; genus Streptomyces; species Streptomyces sp. NPDC002958. The sequence continues at coordinate 1,259 of NZ_JBVHDS010000002.1, forward strand.
CCCCAGCGGGTCAGGCCATTGATCACGCGGTAGACCGCGTTCTCGTTGCCCGGGATCAGGGACGACGCCAGGATCACCGTGTCGCCCTGGACGATCCGGATCTGGTGGTCGCGGTTGGCCATGCGGGACAGTGCGGCCATCGGCTCGCCCTGGGATCCCGTACAGACCAGCACGACCTCGTCGTCCGGCAGGTCGTCGAGGGTCTTGACGTCGACCACCAGGCCCGCGGGGACCTTCAGATAGCCCAGGTCACGGGCGATGCCCATGTTGCGGACCATCGAGCGGCCGACGAAGGCGACCCGGCGGCCGTACTCGTGTGCCGCGTCGAGAATCTGCTGGATGCGGTGCACGTGGCTGGCGAAGCTCGCCACGATGATGCGCTTCTGGGCGTTGGCGAAGACCGTACGCAGGACGTTGGAGATGTCCCGTTCGGGCGGCACGAAGCCCGGGACCTCCGCGTTGGTCGAGTCGGAGAGGAGGAGGTCGATGCCTTCCTCGCTCAGTCGGGCGAACGCGTGCAGGTCGGTGAGCCGGCCGTCCAGCGGGAGCTGGTCCATCTTGAAGTCGCCGGTCGCGACGGCCATGCCCGCAGGCGTGCGGATGGCGACCGCGAGAGCGTCCGGGATGGAGTGGTTGACCGCGATGAACTCGCAGTCGAAGACGCCGATGCGCTCGCGCTGGCCCTCCGCGACTTCGAGGGTGTACGGACGGATGCGGTGCTCCTGGAGCTTGGCCTCGATCAGCGCGAGGGTCAGCTTGGAGCCGATGAGGGGGATGTCCGGCTTCAGTCGCAGCAGATACGGGACGCCACCGATGTGGTCCTCGTGGCCGTGCGTGAGGACGATGCCCTCGATGTCGTCGAGACGGTCCCGGATCGTGGTGAAGTCCGGCAGGATCAGGTCGATTCCGGGCTGCTCTTCCTCCGGGAAGAGAACTCCGCAGTCGACGATGAGCAGGCGACCGCCGTACTCGAAGACCGTCATGTTGCGGCCGATTTCGCCGAGGCCGCCGAGCGGGGTGACCCGGAGGCCGCCCTTCGGGAGCTTCGGCGGGGTGCCGAGTTCGGGATGCGGATGACTCAAAAGACTCTCCTTACCACGCACGCCACGTACCGCTTGGGCACGTGGCGCGCATGTCATTCGTGCACTTGCTGTTGTCAGTGATGTCGCTCTTGCGAGTGTTCTTCGCTTATTCAGTTGTGAAGTCTGTGATTACAGCTCTACCCCACCGGCGGCGAGATCGATCTTGAGCTGCGCCGTTTCCTGTGCGGTGAGTTCCACCAGGGGAAGGCGTAGCGGACCCGCAGGCAGGCCCTGGAGGGCCAGTGCGGCCTTGGTGGTGATCACGCCCTGGGTACGGAACATGCCGGTGAAGACCGGCAGGAGCTTCTGGTGGATCTCCGTGGCCTTCTGGACGTCGCCGCCGAGGTACGCCTCGATGAGGGCGCGCAGGTCGGGGGTGACGACGTGGCCGACGACGGAGACGAACCCGATGGCGCCGACCGAGAGGAGCGGCAGGTTCAGCATGTCGTCTCCGGAGTACCAGGCGAGGCCGGACCGGGCGATGGCCCAGCCGGCGCGGCCGAGGTCGCCCTTGGCGTCCTTGTTGGCGACGATGCGCGGGTGCTCGGCGAGCCGTACCAGTGTCTCCGTGTCGATCGGCACACCGCTGCGGCCGGGGATGTCGTAGAGCATCACCGGCAGACCGGTGGCGTCGGCGATGGCCGTGAAGTGGCGGAAGAGGCCTTCCTGCGGCGGCTTGTTGTAGTACGGCGTCACCGCGAGGAGTCCGTGGGCACCGGAGCGTTCGGCCGTGCGGGCGAGCTCGATGCTGTGTCGGGTGTCGTTCGTGCCGATGCCGGCGACGACGTGGGCTCTGTCCCCCACTGCTTCCAGTACAGCCTTTACGAGCTGGTCTTTCTCCGCGTCGCTGGTGGTCGGGGACTCGCCAGTGGTGCCGTTGATGATCAGGCCGTCATTGCCTGCGTCCACCAGATGGGTGGCGAGCCGCTGGGCACCGTCGAGGTCGAGTGCGCCGTCCGCCGTGAAGGGCGTGACCATAGCGGTGAGGACCCGCCCGAAGGGGGTCTGCGGAGTGGAGATCGGAGCCATGGGTAACACGCTACTCGTTGCTCAGCGCCCAATGCCCCCTCGGGGGGACACACGATAGGAGCCCGGCACTGCCTGCTCGGGGGTTCAAGCAGTGCCGGGTCCGTTTGATCAGCCTAGATGAACTTCACGAAACGCCGCAATACGGACACCGCTTACGGGGCTACGCGTCCGTTCTTGTTGAAGGCTGCGTGCGTGAGCGGCATGAGCCGGGCCCAGTGCTCCTCCATCTGCTGGCCGACCATTTCGATCTCCCGCTGCGGGAAGGACGGCACCTTCGCCAGCTCGTGCTGGGTGCGCAGGCCGAGGAAGTGCATCAGTGAGCGGGCGTTGCATGTGGCGTACATCGAGGAGTACAGGCCGACGGGGAGCACCGCGCGGGCGACCTCGCGGGCCACTCCTGCGGCAAGCATCTCCTGGTACGCCGCGTACGCCTGGCGGTACGAGTCCTCCATGACGCGGCCGGTGAGCTCCTGCTGGGCCTGGGTGCCCTCGACGAACTCGTACTTGCCGGGGCGGCCCTGCTGGACGAGCTTGCGGGACTCCCCCGGAACGTAGAAGACCGGCTCCAGCTCCCTGTAGCGGCCCGATTCCTCGTTGTACGACCAGCCGACGCGGTGGCGCATGAACTCGCGGAACACGAAGATCGGGGCGCTGATGAAGAAGGTCATCGAGTTGTGCTCGAACGGGCTGCCGTGCCGGTCGCGCATCAGGAAGTTGATGAGCCCCTTGGAACGCTCGGGGTCCTTGGTGACCTCCTCCAGGGACTGCTCACCAGCCGTGGAGACACGGGCCGCGAACAGGACATCGGAGTCGCCTGCGGCGTGTTTCACCAGGTCAACAGTGACGTCGCTGCGGAAGCTGGGCTTTGCGGGCTCGGGGGTCTCGGTCACCGGCGGGGTCCTTCCAGTTGCGTCGCTCGGGCGGCGCCCACTCTACGGGCCGCCACAGACAACGAGCGCCGGAAGGGTCGTCCGGGGATTTCTTCGACGAATTCGGCGATTCGGGGCACCGAACGGGTCTGCCGTGCGTCTGAATCAGTAGCAGCATCCGTTACAGAGTTCAAGGAGAGTTTCCTCATGTTCTGCCGGCGTGAATCCGTCCCGTTCTCGTTCGTAGCCGAGGCCGACCGATTCCGCAGTAACGTCACCCCGCCTCCGCGGGAGCGCAGCAGTGTCTCCGAGCTGGCCGGCCGTTCCCTCATCGGTCTGACGGTCGTCGCGGGTCTTGTCGGGTCTCTGATCCTCGGCCTGCCCGCCCTGAGCCCCGTCCAGGGCTCGTCGCACACCCAGCAGAGCGAGGCGGCCCACGGCCGCTGACTCGTACAGGCCCCCTGGGGTGGTCGGGTCGGTGACCTCCTCGGTAGCCTCACCGGGCACAGCAATCGAGCGTGCTTGTGAGTGAGGATCAGTCGTGCCCCTGCCCTTTCTGACGGCCGACCGCGCGTTTGACGCGAGCGCTGAGGACATCGCGCTGCCGTTCGACGACCACGACAACTGGCGGCGTCCGTACCGCCCCGGGCCCTGGCGGGTCGCAGCTGCGGCCTCGCTGCTGCTGCTCGCGTCGTTCATCCTGCTCGCGGGGATGATCACCGCGTTCGCCGGGGCGGCTCCGGGTGCCGCCGTATGCCTGGGGCTCGCCCTCGTGGTCATCATGTGTGCCCTGCGGCTGCTGCGCGTCGGCGCCTGGGTGAGCCGGCACGGCGTGCGCCGGGTGGGCTTCTTCACGACGGTGACCGTGCCGTGGAACCGGGTCGCCGCCGTCCGTACGGTGCAGCAGCCGGTGAAGTGGCTCGGGTTTCCGCGCACGGTGCAGGGGCAGGCGCTGGTCGTCGTACGCCAGGGGGGCGAGGCGACGGCGCCCCTGCTCACGGACAGCAATGCGGATTTTCTCGCACGGCGTGAGGCGTTCGACCGTGCCGCCGACACGGTCGAGGCGTGGGGGGACGAGTATCGGCGGGGCTGAGGGGATCGATTGGCGGGCCCGTCCGGCGGCCGTTTTGTTCTCAAGCACCGGACGGGCTCAGAAGATGTCCTCAATCGCCGGACGGGCTTGATTCGGCCGGTGTGACCCGTGCTGGGATGGGCTTCGTGTGCAGGGCGATGGCGCGCTGCATGGCCTTTCGGGCGCGGGGGGTGTCCCTGGCGTCCTGGTAGGCGACGGCCAGGCGGAACCAGCAGCGCCAGTCGTCCGGGGAGTCCTCGGTCTCCTCGCGGCGGCGGTCGAACACGGCGTCGGCCGAAGCGCGGTCGATGCGGCCGGACGGGGTACGGACCAGTTCGTCGACCGGCAGGCCGCCCTCCGCATCGAGTTCCGCGGCCAGCGCGTTGGCCCGTGCCACGAACTGGGTGTTCTTCCAGAGGAACCAGACGCCGATCAACGGCAGGATCAGCACCGCGACCCCGAAGGTGACCGTCAGCAGCGTGCCGTGCCGGATGAGCATGACGCCACGACTGCCGACCAGGGCGAAGTAGAAGACCAGGACGGCAGCGGTGACGAAGTAAGTGATCTTTGCGCGCATGGCAGGGCTCAGTCAGTTCAGGTCGAGGAAGTGTTCCAGGCCGAACGTGAGGCCGGGAGTGGTCACCACACGGCGTGTGCCGAGCAGGATGCCTGGCATGAAGCTGCTGTGGTGCAGGGAGTCGTGGCGGATGGTGAGGGTCTCGCCCTCGCCGCCGAGCAGCACTTCCTGGTGGGCGAGGAGACCGCGGAGCCGGATCGCGTGGACCGGGACTCCGTCGACGTCCGCGCCTCGGGCACCGTCCAGGGCCGTGGTGGTGGCGTCCGGCTGAGGGACGCAGTCGGCCTTCCGCCGGGCCTCGGCGATCAGCTGGGCGGTGCGCAGGGCCGTGCCCGAGGGGGCGTCGACCTTGTTGGGGTGGTGCAGTTCGACGACCTCGACGGACTCGAAGTAGCGGGCTGCCTGCTCCGCGAACTTCATCGTGAGGACGGCGCCGATGGAGAAGTTCGGTGCGATGAGCACACCGGTCTCCGGGAAGGCGGAGAGCCAGGTGTTCAGCTGCGCGAGCCGTTCGTCGGACCAGCCCGTCGTACCGACGACGGCGTGGATGCCGTGCCGGATGCAGAAGTCGAGGTTGCCCATCACCGACGCGGGAGTGGTGAGCTCGACGACGACCTGGGCGCCGGATTCCGCGAGGGTCTCCAGCTTGTCGCCGCGGCTCAGGGCCGCCACCAGCTCCATGTCCTCGGCGGCCTCGACGGCTCGTACCGCCTCGGATCCGATACGGCCCTTCGCGCCGAGAACGGCCACGCGCAGCTTGCTCATTGCTCTGCTTCCTTACGGGTGGAGTTAGGAGACCGCTTCGTCGAGGCGGTCGGCCTGCTTGTCCTTGAGCGGGCCGATGACGGAGAGCGAGGGGCGGTGTCCGAGGACCTCGCCCGCCACCGCGCGGACGTCATCGGGGGTGACCTGCGCTATCCGGGCCAGCATGTCGTCGACCGACATCTGGTCGCCCCAGCACAGCTCGCTCTTGCCGATACGGTTCATCAGCGCGCCGGTGTCCTCCAGGCCGAGGACCGTGGAGCCGGAGAGCTGCCCTATGGCGCGGCCGATCTCCTCATCGCTCAGTCCTTCGGACGCTACCCGGTCGAGCTCGTCCCGGCAGATCTTGAGGACGTCGTGGACCTGGCTGGGCCGGCAGCCCGCGTACACGCCGAAGAGCCCGCAGTCGGCGAAGCCCGAGGTGTACGAGTAGACGCTGTAGGCGAGGCCGCGCTTCTCCCGTACCTCCTGGAAGAGGCGTGAGCTCATGCCACCGCCGAGAGCGGCGTTGAGTACGCCGAGGGCCCAGCGGCGCTCGTCGGTGCGGGCCAGGCCGGGCATGCCGAGGACGACATGGGCCTGCTCGGTCCTGCGGTTCAACAGCTCGACGCGGCCCGCAGTGCGCAGGGTGCGGGAGCCGGCGCGCGGGGCGACCGGGACGGCGTCGGTGCGGGACAGGGCGCCCGCACGGTCGAAGGCCTTGCGGACCTGGCGTACGACCGTGGCGTGGTCGATGTTGCCCGCGGCTGCCACGACCAGGTGCGTGGGGTCGTAGTGCTTCTTGTAGAAGCGGGCGATCCGGCCGCGGTCGAGTGCGTTGATGGTGTCGACGGTGCCGAGGACCGGGCGGCCGAGGGGGGTGTCGCCGAGCAGCGTGTGCGCGAACAGGTCGTGCACGCAGTCGCCCGGGTCGTCCTCGGTCATGGCGATCTCTTCGAGGATGACGCCGCGCTCGGCATCGACGTCCTCGGCGGTGATCAGCGAGCCGGTCAGCATGTCGCAGACGACGTCGATGGCCAGCGGCAGGTCGGTGTCGAGGACCCGTGCGTAGTAGCAGGTGTACTCCTTCGCCGTGAAGGCGTTCATCTCGCCGCCGACCGCGTCGATGGCGGCGGAGATGTCGAGGGCACTGCGCTTGGCCGTGCCCTTGAAGAGGAGGTGTTCGAGGTAGTGCGTCGCGCCGTTCAGGGTGGGCGTCTCGTCGCGTGATCCGACGTTGGCCCAGATCCCGAAGGTGGCGGAGCGGACGGAGGGCAGGGTCTCGGTGACGACCCGGAGACCGCCGGGAAGGACGGTGCGGCGGACCGTACCGATGCCGTTGGTGCCCTTGAGAAGCGTTTGGGTACGGGCGACGGCCCGCGCCTCCGAGGAGGCGCGGGCCGTCGTCACGGAACTACGGGACGTCACTTGTCGGCGTCGTCCTTCTTCTCGGCCCCCGTGGCGGCGTCGCCATCGGACTCAGCACCCTCGATGACCGGGATCAGGGAGAGCTTGCCGCGGGAGTCGATCTCGGCGATCTCGACCTGGACCTTGGCTCCGACGCCGACCACGTCCTCGACGTTCTCCACGCGCTTGCCACCGGCGAGCTTGCGGATCTGCGAGATGTGCAGCAGGCCGTCCTTGCCCGGCATGAGGGACACGAACGCACCGAAGGTGGTGGTCTTGACGACCGTACCCAGGTAGCGCTCGCCGACCTCCGGCATGGTCGGGTTGGCGATCGAGTTGATCGTGGCGCGGGCGGCCTCGGCGGCCGGTCCGTCGGCGGCACCGATGTAGATGGTGCCGTCGTCCTCGATCGTGATGTCGGCGCCGGTGTCCTCCTGGATCTGGTTGATCATCTTGCCCTTGGGGCCGATGACCTCACCGATCTTGTCCACCGGGATCTTGACGGTGATGATCCGCGGGGCGTTCGGGGACATCTCGTCCGGGACGTCGATGGCCTCGTTCATCACATCGAGGATGTGGAGGCGGGCGTCGCGGGCCTGCTTCAGCGCGGCGGCCAGGACCGAGGCGGGGATGCCGTCGAGCTTGGTGTCGAGCTGGAGCGCGGTGACGAACTGCTTCGTACCGGCGACCTTGAAGTCCATGTCGCCGAAGGCGTCCTCCGCACCGAGGATGTCGGTGAGGGCGACGTAGTGGGTCTTGCCGTCGATCTCCTGGGAGATCAGGCCCATGGCGATACCGGCGACGGCGGCCTTGAGCGGCACACCGGCGTTCAGCAGCGACATGGTGGAGGCGCAGACCGAGCCCATGGACGTCGAGCCGTTGGAGCCCAGGGCCTCGGAGACCTGGCGGATCGCGTAGGGGAACTCCTCGCGCGTCGGCAGCACCGGCACGATGGCGCGCTCGGCGAGCGCTCCGTGGCCGATCTCGCGGCGCTTGGGCGAGCCCACGCGGCCGGTCTCACCGACGGAGTACGGCGGGAAGTTGTAGTTGTGCATGTAGCGCTTGCGGGTCACCGGGGAGAGGGTGTCCAGCTGCTGCTCCATGCGGAGCATGTTGAGGGTGGTGACACCCAGGATCTGGGTCTCGCCACGCTCGAACAGCGCCGAGCCGTGCACGCGCGGGATGGCCTCGACCTCGGCGGCGAGCGTACGGATGTCCGTGACGCCACGGCCGTCGATGCGGACCTTGTCCTTGATGACGCGCTCGCGGACCAGCTTCTTGGTCAGCGAACGGTACGCGGCGGAGATCTCCTTCTCGCGGCCCTCGAAGGCCGGGAGCAGCTTCTCGGCGGCGATCTCCTTGACGCGGTCCAGCTCGGCCTCGCGGTCCTGCTTGCCGGCGATGGTGAGCGCCTGGGCCAGCTCGGACGTCACGGCGGCGGCGAGCGCCTCGAAGACGTCGTCCTGGTAGTCCAGGAAGACCGGGAAGTCGCCGGTGGGCTTGGCAGCCTTGGCGGCGAGGTCCGACTGGGCCTTGCAGAGGACCTTGATGAAGGGCTTCGCGGCCTCGAGACCGGCGGCGACGACCTCTTCGGTCGGGGCCTCGGCGCCGTCCTTGACGAGCTGGATGGTCTTCTCGGTGGCCTCGGCCTCGACCATCATGATCGCGACGTCGCCGTCCTCCAGGACGCGACCGGCGACGACCATGTCGAAGACGGCGTCCTCGAGCTCGGTGTGTGTCGGGAAGGCGACCCACTGGCCCTTGATCAGGGCGACACGGGTGCCGCCGACCGGGCCGGAGAAGGGCAGGCCGGCCAGCTGCGTGGAGCAGGAGGCGGCGTTGATCGCGACCACGTCGTACAGGTGGTCGGGGTTGAGCGCCATGATCGTCTCGACGATCTGGATCTCGTTGCGCAGGCCCTTCTTGAAGGAGGGGCGCAGCGGGCGGTCGATCAGGCGGCAGGTGAGGATCGCGTCCTCGGAGGGCCGGCCCTCACGACGGAAGAAGGAACCGGGGATCTTGCCCGCGGCGTACTGCCGCTCCTCGACGTCCACCGTGAGGGGGAAGAAGTCGAGCTGGTCCTTGGGCTTCTTGGAAGCGGTGGTGGCCGACAGCACCATGGTGTCGTCGTCCAGGTACGCAACGGCGGAGCCGGCGGCCTGCTTGGCCAGGCGGCCCGTCTCGAAGCGGATGGTGCGGGTGCCGAAGGTTCCGTTGTCGATAACGGCCTCGGCGTAGTGGGTCTCGTTCTCCACTAGCGTTTTCTCCGATACATATCGTCTTCTCGCCCCCACGCCCGTGTGGCGGGGGGCGGTGCGGAGAAGCCCTCCATCGGCGGGCCGGTCTTCGATCGAAGCACCCGGGTTGCTGTGCCGGGGGCCACTACCGAGGACCGGCGGCGGGGAGTCTTCTTCTCGCTCGTCTGTGGGACGTTCCACGACCAGGTTACTGAGATTGGGCTCAGCTTGGCATTCCGGTCGTGCGGGCGGACTCGTCACATCCCGATACCCGCATACGTACGCACAACCGCACGTACAACAAAGGGAGCGGCCCCCTCAGTGGTGGGAACCGCTCCCTTCACGGCGAATTACTTGGCGCCGCCGGCCGCACCGCGGCGGATGCCGAGGCGGTCGACCAGGGCGCGGAAACGCTGGATGTCCTTCTTGGCCAGGTACTGCAGAAGGCGGCGACGCTGGCCGACCAGGATCAGCAGACCACGACGGGAGTGGTGGTCGTGCTTGTGGGTCTTGAGGTGCTCCGTCAGGTCCGAGATGCGACGGGAGAGCATGGCCACCTGGACCTCGGGGGAACCGGTGTCACCCTCCTTGGTGGCGAACTCGGACATGATCTGCTTCTTCGTAGCGGCGTCGAGCGACACGCGGTACTCCTCTTTGGTGTTCGATGCGTCCACGAGCGCCCCTGGTCTTGTTCGCAGGGGGTCTTCCGTTACTCGGGGGCGAAGGTCCGATGAGCGCAGATCCCAGGATGATCCGGGAGCGCGTACACAAACGGCCGTCACACAGCGTACCAGTCCGGCGCAGCCGGTTCGTCCCGGGGGTGCGGTGGCCCGGGAGCGGCCGGGACCGCTCCCGGGCCACCGCACGGGCGTTTTTGCCCGGCTGAGCCGGGCTTGGCCGGACGCGCCCGCAGGGTCAGCTGGTGAGGGCGCGGATCGAGTGGTAAAGATCGAAGACGGCGAGGCACAGGGGCACCAGCGTCAGGAGCACGCACGCTTCGGCGATCTCCAGGAAGCGCCCCCAGAACGGGGTGACTCCCTTGCGCGGCACGATCAGCCCTATGGCAGTGATCAGGGCGGCGCCGACCGCGATGGCTGCGGTGAGCCAAATCGTACGGATGTCGAGCGCGGCGCTGTCCCCCGCGACAGCATCGCGCAGAATTTCGGCCGGCGGATTGAGGGACAGGCCGAGGCCCAGGAGCACGAGTGAGCCGAGACCCGCCGCCAGGGCGCAGCCGACCTGGGCCGTGTAGCGGAACAGGTGAGCGCGCATGAGCATGGCTACTCCGGTGGCGAGCACCAACAACTGGCCCCAGATGTTGTCCGAGAACCCCAGGACGGCTGCGGCGCCCACGGCCACCAGCGCACATCCGCCGACCAGGCCGACGAGCAGTTCGTGGCCGCGTCGCGCCTGGGCGGCGATGCGGTCGGCGTCGACGGGGCCCTGCGGCGCCGGTTCGGACGTCCCGTAGTCACCGACGGTGGTACGGGGCGGCTCGAAGCCGATGGGGAGGCGGGCGAAGCGGGTGGAGAGGCCGGGCAGGAAGGCAAGGACACCCACGGAGAGCGGGGCGCACACCGCCGCAGTCTCGGCAGGCTCCATACCGGTCAGGATCGCGATGAAGGTCATCACCAGGCCGATGGCGGCGGCGAACACGAACGCGACGAAGAGACCGTCCCCGCCGGGGGCGGCGATCATGAGGATTACCGCCGCCACCAGCACGGCGGCGCAGGCGAGCAGGAACTGGAGCCTGCCGATGCCCTGGCCCTCGCCGAGCGGCAGCAGCCCGGCACCGGAGACCGCGGCGTTGGCAAGCGCGCCGATCCCCAGAGCTGTGGACGATCCCCGGTCGTCGTACACACGCGCGCGTACACAGGCGAGCGCGAGAGCGAGTACGGCAATGACGGCAGCAAGGATGCCCGGCAGGCCGTGCATGTCGTGCCCGGGGCCGGAGGTCCACAGCACGAAACCGAGCAGGACCAGCAGGAGTGACCCACCGAAGAGCCCGGCTCCGCGCATGAGGCTGTCGCTCCAGAGGGTGCGGTCCCGGGCGACGGCGGTGGCGACGGCGTCGGAGACGTCGTCGAAGACCGCGGGGGGCAGCGACTCGGAGAAGGGACGCAGGGACAGCAGTTCGCCGTCGAGGATGCGTTGACCGGCCAGGGTGCGCCCGCTGTCGAGGACGGTGCCGTCGCGGCGTACCAGGTGATAGCCGACCGGAGCGCCCTGGGCGGGGCTCTGTCCCGACAGTCGGAGGATCTCCGGGTACAGGTCGGCGACAGGAATGTCCTCGGGCAGCGCCACGTCGACGCGGCTGTCGGGCGCGACGACCGTGACCCGGCAGAAACCGGTTCCGTTGCCGGCCGGAACTCCGGGACCCGGCCGACCGGATCCGGTGGCTGCCACTTGGGCCGTCATACTCACCTGCTGCTCCCCCTCATCGTTCTCGTGAAACGAGCCCCAGGATCGCGCACCTCGCTCGCGCCCCGAATGACCGTTTCCTTGCGGTAGTTAGCGGATGCTTACACGCGTCGCGACACCCTACCGCTCCGGGGTCATCCCATACGCCAGTAGGATCCTCCCGCGGATGGAGCCCGTCGCCACGGGGGCGCCGATACGAACAGTTCTGTCCGGCAAGGGAATTGGTGAGCTGTGAGCCAGATTGTCGTCAAGCGCCCACCGCGGGCCCTGCCCTCCGAAGTACCGGACGAGCAGGTGCAGTTGCAACCTCCGCCCGAGCTGCCTCGCGGTCAGCAGGAGGGGGTGATGATGCAGTTGCTGCCGATGCTCGGCATGGGTGGTTCCGTCGTCTTCTTCTTCATGACCCCGAACCCGATCATGCGGATCATGGGCGTAATCATGATCGCGTCAACGGTCGCCATGGCCATTGCGATGATCGTCCGCTTCCGACGGGGCACCCAGGGGCAGCTCGCGGACATGCGGCGTGACTATCTGAAGTATCTGACGCAGACAAGACGCGCCGTACTGAAGACAGCGCGCAAACAGCGCGACGCACAGTTCTATCTCCACCCGTCCCCGGAGCAGTTGTGGGCGCTTGTCGCCGAGGGCAGCCGGGTGTGGGAGCGCCGCGTCGGTGACGCCGACTTCGCGCAGGTACGCATCGGCCTGGGCAGTCAGGAACTCGCCACGCCGCTCATAGCGCCCGAGACCGCGCCGGTCGATGAGCTGGAGCCGCTGACCGCGGGGGCGATGCAGCAGTTCCTGACGACCCACAGCACGCAGGACGGCCTGCCCATGGCGGTCTCGCTGCGCGCCTTCTACCACCTGACAATCAGCGGCGAAGCGGAGTCTGTTCGTTCCACGGCCCGTGCGATGGTCGGTGCGCTCGCCTCGCTGCACTCCCCCGAGGATCTGATCATCGCCGTCGCGACGGGCCGGGACGCCGCCCCGCGCTGGGAATGGACGAAGTGGCTTCCGCACGTCCAGGCTCCGGACTCCGTCGACGGTGCCGGCAGCCGCCGCCTGATCACCACCAGCATCGCGGAATTGGAGGAGATGCTCGCGGGCCGGCTCGACGGCCGGCCGCGCTTCCAGCCCGATGGCCAGCCGCTCATGGACCAGCCTCATGTCGTCGTCGTGCTCGACGGCCAGTCCGTATCGCCGGTGTCGACTCTCGCTGCGACCGAGGGCCTCCAGGGCGTGACGGTCGTCGAGGTCGTACCGGGCGAGGTCAACGGGGCACGCGGCGGCCTGTCCATCGTGGTGCACCCCCATTCGCTGCAGCTGGAGTCCGAGCACGGGCTGGTCTACGACGGCCTTCCCGACCTGCTCAGTCATGAGGCCGCCGAAGCACTGGCCCGGCAACTGGCGCCGCTCCACGCGGCCTCGGGCGGGGACGACGACGAGCCGCTGCTCGCCAATCTCGAATTCACCGATCTGCTGAACCTCGGTGACGCGGCCTCCATCGACGTCACCAAGACCTGGCGGGCCCGCTCCCAGGCGGAGCGGCTGCGCGTCCCGATCGGCGTCGGCGAGGACGGCAGCCCCGTGATGCTGGACCTCAAGGAAGCGGCGCAGGAGGGCATGGGGCCGCACGGCCTGTGCGTCGGCGCCACCGGTTCCGGCAAGTCCGAACTGCTGCGTACGCTCGTACTCGGCCTTGCCGTCACCCACACCTCGGAGACGCTCAACTTCGTCCTCGCGGACTTCAAGGGCGGTGCCACCTTCGCCGGTATGGCACAGATGCCCCACGTCGCAGCGGTGATCACCAACCTCGCGGACGACCTGACGCTGGTGGACCGCATGGGGGACTCCATCAGCGGTGAGCTCAACCGCCGCCAGGAGATGCTGCGCGACGCGGGCAACTACGCCAACATCCACGACTACGAGAAGGCACGCGCCGCGGGCGCCCCGCTGCAGCCGATCCCCTCCCTCGTCCTGGTCATCGACGAGTTCAGCGAACTACTGACCGCCAAGCCCGACTTCATCGAGATGTTCGTGCAGATCGGGCGTATCGGCCGTTCGCTGGGCGTCCATCTGCTGCTGGCCTCGCAGCGCCTCGAAGAAGGGCGGCTGCGCGGTCTGGAGACCTATCTGTCGTACCGGATCGGCCTGCGTACGTTCTCCGCGGGCGAGTCCAGGGCGGCGCTGGGCGTGCCCGATGCCTATCACCTGCCCAATGTTCCCGGTTCCGGCTATCTGAAGTACGGCACGGACGAGATGGTGCGGTTCAAGGCCGCGTACGTCTCCGGGGTGTACCGCTCGGGCGGCCGGCCGGCCGCATCCTCCGGCCCTCTGCCGGTGGACCGCAGGCCGGTGTTGTTCACGGCGGCTCCGGTGCCGGTGCAGTACGTACAGCCGAGCCCTCAGACCGGGGCCCCGGTACCCGACGCGCGCACACCGGAGGACGACGCCCTGGCGGACACGGTGCTCGATGTGATCGTGCGTCGACTGGAGGGCCGGGGGGCCTCCGCACACCAGGTGTGGCTGCCTCCGCTGGACAACCCGCCGTCGCTGGACGAGATCCTGCCCGGGCTCTCCGCGGTCGAGGGCCGTGGGCTGACCCAGCCCGGGTTCGAGGGATCGGGCCGCCTCGTCGTGCCGCTCGGCGTGGTCGACAAACCTTACGAGCAGCGGCGCGACACGCTCTACCGGGACTTCTCCGGTGCGGCGGGCCACATGCAGATCACCGGTGGTCCGCAGTCGGGCAAGTCCACGCTGCTGCGCACCCTCATCGCGGGCTTCGCACTCACCCACACGCCGCAGGAAGTCCAGTTCTACGGGCTCGACTTCGGTGGCGGCGGCATGGCCTCGATCTCCGGTCTGCCGCACGTCGGCGGGATCGCCTCCCGGCTCGATCCGGAGCGGGTGCGGCGTACGGTCTCCGAGGTGTACGGGATCATGGCGCGGCGCGAGGAGTACTTCCGCAGCGCGGGCATCGACTCCATCGCCACCTTCCGCAGGCTGCGGGCGCGTGGCGACATCTCGGTGACGGATCAGCCCTGGGGCGACGTCTTCCTGATCATCGACGGCTGGGGCAATTTCCGTACGGACTACGAGGGCCTGGAAGCGGCGGCCGTGGACATCGCCGCACGCGGCCTCGGATACGGCATCCACCTGATCGTCACGGCGTCGCGCTCCATGGAGGTCCGGGCCAACCTCAAGGACCACCTGATGAACCGGCTCGAACTGCGGCTCGGTGACGTCATGGACTCCGAACTGGACCGCAAGGCCGCGGTCAACGTGCCGGCCGGCGTGCCCGGTCGTGGCCTCACACCGGAGAAGCTGCACTTCATGGCCGCGGTACCGCGGATCGACAGCATCAACTCCGACAGCGACCTCTCCGAAGCGACGGCGGCCATGAACCAGGAGGTCGCCCGGCACTGGACCGCGGCACCCGCCCCGGCGGTCCGCCTGCTCCCCCGCGAACTCCCGGTGCACGAAATGCCCGCGGGCTACGCGCATCCGGAGCGGGGCATCGCGTTCGGTATCGACGAGAACAACCTGGAACCGGTCTTCCTCGACTTCGAGCGCGACCCGTTCTTCCTGGTGTTCGGCGAGAGCGAGTCCGGCAAGTCCAATCTGCTGCGTCTGCTCATCAAGCAGTTGGCCGAGAGGTACGACGGGAACACAGCCAAGTTCTTCGTCATCGACAACCGGCGAGCGCTCCTGGACGTCACCCCTGCGACGCACCTGGCGGAGTACGTGCCCATGTCCAACAACATGGAGCACCACATGGACGCGCTGTACGACCTGATGAAGCGCCGTACCCCATCGCCCGACGTCACGGCGCAGGAGCTGCGCGAACGCAGCTGGTGGAGCGGACCCACGGTGTACGTGATCGTCGACGACTATGACCTGGTCTCCACGTCCAGCGGGAACCCGCTGGGCAAGCTCACGGAGATGCTGCCGTTCTCACGTGACGTCGGCGTCCGGTTCATCATCGCCCGCAACACGGCGGGAGCCGGCCGGGCCCTGTACGAGCCGTTCATGCAGCGCATCATGGAGCTGGGCGCACAGGGCCTGATGCTCTCCGGCGACCCCATCGAGGGGGACGTCTTCGGCAACGTACGACCGCGCCCGATGCCCCCGGGGCGCGGAGTCTTCGTCACGCGGCGGCGCGGGAATCCGCTGGTGCAGTCGGGGCTCATGTCCGGGGAGCGGTAGGAGCAAGTGCGGAGGCGGGGCGGCGCGGGGTACCGGTGGCGGTCGCAACGCGTGGTCCCGCTCTTCCCTACCCCGGCACGGGGCGGGCGGCTGATGTGGCTTCCGGCCCCAGAAGAGATTCCGAAAGTCCGGCATTCCCGACACGCACAGGAAGGTTCCGCACATGGCATGGGCTGAGTGGGAGCAACTGAAGGCCGCTGCTGCCGACAAGAGCGGGGCGCGGATGCAGCTCAACAAAGCAGGGCCTACAGGCGGCAGCAAGCAGGGCGACCTCGCAGTCAACCAGACCGACCTCGCGGCCGTCCGTGACGAGGCCTCCAAGTTGCACGGGCGCTTGTGGAAAGAGGGCCGTGTCGCCGTACCCACCAGCGAGACAGCAGCAAGCGACCTCACCACCCAAGGCCTGGAAATCGGCGGAGCCCTCCAACACGTGGCGGATCGATGGGACAAACAGCTCAAGTCCCTCAGCGACGCGTGCGGGCACATATCGAACCACATGGACTTCACCAAATATGTGCACAAGGGTGATGATCAGTACGTGAGGAGCAACATCAGCAGCATCGCCTCGCTCGACCAGGGATTCGACGACGACTACGCACCCAAAGGCGAGACGAACAAGGCGGACAACTGATGGATTTCGAAACGCTGCGCTTCGCCAAGTTCGGACTGTTGGACGAGGCCATCACCGACTGGTCGACCATGGTGACCAACCTTGCCGATCTGGAAAAGGACGCCCGGGAAGGCCTCAAGGCGAAGGCCGACAAGGCCAACTGGGCAGGCGGGAACGCCAACGTCACCAGGAAGTTCGTCGGCAAGACAGTGCACGAGTTCGATGATGCTCACAAGCAGGCCAAGTCCCTGTGGAGCATCCTCAAGGACGTGCGTGACGAACTGAAGGGCTACCACAGCGAACTCAACGCGGCCCTGGAACGCGCACGCGTAAAGAACCTGACGGTCACCACCACCGGCGGTGGTGGCTTTACGGTCACGATGAACATCCACCCGGACCGCGCGGCCAAGGGGACAACCGTCCCCGACCACAGCCAGAGCGATGTCACCGCCCTCCGGGACGAGATCCAGAAGATTCTCAACAAAGCGACCGAGAGCGATCACACGGCCGCTGTCGCCCTCAAGGCGCTCTCGGACCAGGCCGACATGGGATTCACGGGGGCCGAGTACAAGGACCGGGACTCGGCGGCCAACGCGATCAAGAAGGCCGACCAGCTGTCCGCGATCGCGAAGAAGAACCCGGAAGATCTCACCGCCAAGGAATTCGACCAGCTGAACGCAGGTCTCAAGATGATGGCGGACGACGAACTGTTCGCCGCACGCTTCGCGGACAAGCTGGAAGCCAAGGGGACGTTGGATTTCTGGGCGGGGTTGAACGCTCCTGGTGGGTGCTACGAGCTGGGGCGGGAAAGAGGTGACCAGTACGACGAACTACAGAAGAACCTGAGCCTCACACTGGCTACCGCCACCCAGAGCGACAGCCGAGGAATGATGGACTGGAAACGCGAGATGGTGGATCTCGGCAGCCAGCCCGTCTCAAAGCAACCGGGCACCCTGGGCTTCCAGGTGATGAGCAACCTCATGCGGTGGGGGAACTACGACGACAAGTTCCTCAGCGACTACGGAAGCGAGTTGATCAAGACCGAGAAGAAGCGCACCGACAATGGGAGCGACAGCGCCTGGCATGCGGTGCCAGTAAACCCGCTCCTCAATCGCACCGGCACGGATTCCGGAACTGACCCGATGACCGGCTTCATGAAGGCTCTTTCGAACAGCCCCGACGCGGCGACCGAGTTCTTCAATGACACTTTCGTGACGAAGGACGAGGATCACGACTTCGAGGAAGACGCCGACAAGAACGGAAAGAACGAGAAGAGGGAGCTCAGTAACTTCGACTACCTCTTCGAGGAGCGGGACTGGCCGAAGGACCGGAACGACAAGGGCGACGACAGCGTCACCGGCCGAAACTCCATGGCCTTGGCTCTGGAAGCGGCAACGACTGGTCATCCCGCGGGCGAAATGCCTACAGCTGACACGCCGGCACATAGCCCGCAGCAGGCAAAGCTGATGGAAAGTCTTGTCGCCTCGATCTCTGAGGATAGCAAGCGCTTGACGGATCACAGTTACATGGGTGACAGCATCGGCCAGATCTCATCCGAATATCTGCCCGATATGAACCGGGCAATGGCAGACGACCCAGAGGTCCTGCAAGAGGGAGATAACGGAGACGTCAGCAAACTCTTCCCGATCACGGGCAATCCGGCGGAGATGAACCACAGGGACACCACTCGTTTCCTGCTGGCAGTCGGTCAGACCCCTGAGGGTTATGCCCAGGTCGAACTCGGCCAGAAGAAATACATGGCGAACCTCATGGACTACCATTTGAACCCCGATTTGCCCGCAGACCAGCGATTCTCCTCGGACAAAAACCTGACCGTGTCACAGATCGCATATGGCTCGGGAGAGATTGCAGGAACACTGGCCATCGGGCGGCAAGAGGAAGTTGCGGGCGCCGCCGAGGAAAAGGACAAAGCCTATGGTCACGCATTGACCCAAACCAAGGGCGCCATCTCGGGAGGTATTGGGATCGGTATCGGCGTGGGCACATCATTCATTGCCACCCCCGCCGTCGGCGCCGCAGTAGGTGGCGCAGCGGGCACCGTGAGCGGAATGCTCCTTGAGCAAATCTTCAAGGAATATGAAGGGGAAGCCAAGAGCGAGGCAGGAGCGGTCATGGCCGAGCATTGGGAGAATGGACGCGACAATAACTTCAAGCACAGTCAGCAAGCCGTGATACTCGCAGCAAAGGCCCATGGAATTCCGCTGGAGGACCTTGCCACATACGCACGCACCGGCGCTCGCGACGGATTTACGGATGCCGGCCCCAACAGCACGGCAATGGGGCCCGAACTGAAGACAGACATTTAGGCTGCCGCTCTTCACATAGAACATTTACTTACTCATCACCAGCCGAGGAACGAGAATGTTGGCGGCCCGCAGCACACACCTCATTTTCCGTAAAAGAGTTTACAGAAGTGCGACTTTTGCAGCAGTTGCGAGCTTCGCACTCGTAGGTTGCTCGACTGAGGCAGAGCGCGAATACAACGTACCAACCTCCCTTTGTGGAACATCGATATCAGCAAAATTTCTGACACCTCTACTCCCACCTGGGAAAAAGGTAACGGAGAAATCCACATCACCCGCGGAAGGTATCGAGCGTTGCCAAGTTCTCATCGATGGAAAGATCGCACTGATTGCGGGCCGAGAGCGGTGGAATGATAATCCGAGCCTTACGGAAATAGCACAGGGTCAAGCCTACGTAGAGCTCGAATATTTCTCGGATGACGGAAGATATATCCATTCCGAGCGAGGCGCGGTAGGCAGAGCAAAGTGCACAAAAATGACCAAATCGGGCGATGCGCTGTTCACCGTCGTTCAGGTACCCGAACCCGGCAGAGCGAACGCAGCCGCAGTGAAGAAGCTCATTGCGGCGTACACGGAGGCTACGAGCTCTTCAGATGAATGCACGCGGTGATCAACATGATCCAACGGCGCCTGGCATGCACTGCCAATAGACCCGCTCCTCAATCGCACCGGCACGGATTCCGGAACTGACCCAATGAACGGCTTCGTGAAGGCTCTCTCGAACAGCCCCGACGCCGCGACCGAGTTCTTCAATGACACTTTCATGACGCAGGACGAGGATCACGACTTCGAGGAAGACGCAGACGATCACGTCCACCGCCCAAGTGGCTGGAGAGATCCAGGAAACCATCGGTGCAGGCCGCTCATACGAGGGCGAGATGGAGGGAAGGGCCAAGGATGCTGACTACAACAAGGCGATCAAGACCACGAGTACCTGGGTCGGCAGCACTGTCGGCATCGGAGCCGGCCCCGAGGATCGGCCCGGGTGGAGTCATCCCGGGGGGCGTGGCCGGTACTGCCGCGGATGAAATTATCGGAGCTTTCACGGAAGGCCTGATGAAGGACAGTTCGGGGGAGGTCATCTACAGCAACGGCCAGGAGATGGAAGCGACGAAGGAATCGACCTACAAGCTTGTCAACAAGGCTGCGAAGGTGGCCGGTGAGCGGTCACCCGCAACTGCGGAACGCGCTGCCTGAATACCGCTCGCGCGTGCTCCAGCGTCTGCACCAGTCCCGGCATGGAGACGACTACCCCCACACGCATCGAGGTCGCCCAGTGCTCACACTCCGCGACCTCGATCAGCCCCGCAGGCAGCAGCTCACGATACTCGTCCCACCAGCCACGCTGTCGGCCGCCTGTCATCTCTGCCATGGCATCCACCAGAGCGGCGTCATCGCATGAATAACTGTTCGCCATGGCACGCACTCGGTCAGCGCTCACCGCGACAGCGGCGAGCCTGACGCCCGTGTCGCCGCGTGGGGCCTCGCGCATGAGGACGGGAGCGCCCAGGTCGCCGCTGTGGGCGGCGGGTTCCGGATGTCGCTGCGCACTCCCGACCGTGCGGCCCAGCTGATTTCCCTGCGCCCGGGAAGCATCGGATGCCTGGTGTGGCCGGAACCAACCACCCCAACTACGACCGCGAGTTGACAGAGTTCAACTTTCTCGCCCGGTATCTGCCGAGCCTCCGAGACGGGGATGGGGCTGCTCCGGGGGCGGCCGGTGACAGCACCCCCACCTGCTGACAGGCGCGATGCGCCGTGCTCGGCTTGGTGTTCAGGAAACAGGTCAGGGTGGGCACCTCCCGTGCGTGCCCACCCTGACCTGTGTTCTGCCGAGTTCTACTCGAAGTTGGCCCTCGCCCGCTTGTCGCCAGCCTGGTAAGAAGTACCGGCCTCGCGCACCTTGCGAGAGATCTCGCTCAGGGCGGTGTGGATGCCCGTGGCGTCGCTGTCCCAGCCCCTCTGAGCGGTGTCGTACGCTTCCTTGGCTTCGCCCACCCAGAGCTCGGACACATTGGCGATCATCCGCTTGATGGATGCAAGGTCCTCTTGGAGCTGCTTGCTCTGCCGGTCAATGGCACTGGCTGCGAGATCCAGGCTCGAGTATGTGACAACCATCGTGCCGTCGTTGTTCGGCATGCGGTCCTCCCGTGTTATCTAGGTTCGGTGTGAAGGCTTCGTACGTGGTGCAGGCGCGGCAAGGTCAGAACTTGTTGAGGTTCGAGGTCCTGGCCTCCGCGGTCGCGTCACCCGAGTAACCGCCGACGACGTCGACGCCCTGGAGAGCCTGCCTGACTTCGTCTTCGGTGTTGCCCGAAATGGTTCGCGCCGCCTTGATGGCCTCCTGGAAATTGAGGAGCCGATTGGCGATGCTGACCATCTTCCGGTTGATCTCTTCCTGCTTCGTGTTGAAGGCGCCGGCGCCGATGCCCTTCCAAGCGCCCTCCAGGCTGTCGATCGTCCCCTGTAGCGTCTTCAGCTGGCCCTTCACGGAGTCGAACCGCGTGGAGAGCTCACCCTCCAGCTTGAGGAGAGCGGCATCTGAGAGCTTCTGATCAGCCATGTTTTTCGGCTTCCTTTCTGGTGCTCTTATTCGGTCCGGCTTTACTCGCCGGTGGGTACGGGTGAAGAACCTACGGTCAGTCAGGCGGTGCGACGCTTACGGGCGAGCACGAAAGCTCCGCCGCCGAGCACCACCACCGCTGCCACTCCGCCGAGGATCAGGCCGAGCGGAGTGCCGTCGTCCTTCTCCTTGCTGGAGCCTGCCACGGCGGAGCCGTCAGCCTCTTCTTTCTTCCCGGGCTGTGACGAGGCTGGTGCAGACGGCGTGGAGGAGGACGAGGAGCCGGACGTCTTTTCCTTGGTAAGAGGGCTGACGTTCGGGGCGCCGGGGGCCCCCTTGCCCTTCAGGATGTTCATGGAGGGGCGAATCAGGCCGTGGCCGAGGTACTTGCTGAGCGTGTCCTTCTCCCAGTCACGACTGGCAGTATCGAAAAGCACGTTGAGGACTTGGTTCGCGGTCCAGTCCGGGTGGGCGGACCACACCAGGGCCGCGGAGGCGGATGCGATGGCGGTGGCTGCACTCGTTCCGCCATCACCGTCGCAGTAGGCCTGGAAGGTCTCGTCACACCAATACGGAATGTCGTTACCAGGAGCTGCTATGTCCACGGTTCTCCCATTCTGGGAGTACTCGGCTACCTTTCCCTCACGGTCAGCCGAGGAGACACCTACGACTTCGGGATACGCAGCGGGATACACCTCCGGGTTGCCCTCCTTGGCCTCATTACCAACAGCCGCGAAAAAAAGCTTTCCCTTGCTTTGCGCGTATTTGACCGCTTCGATTTCTCGATCCATTGGGAATTCACTGCCGAACGACATGCTGATGATCTTCACATCACTGTCAGCAGCGGCCCGAATAGCGTCCGCAGTATCGTATGCATTAACTGAATGCTTGTTCTGAAACTGAGTGTCGGCGACTCTCATCGGGACGATCTTCGCTCCCGGAGCAAGGCCCTTCAAGCCCCCACCCCGGCCAGTGCCAGCGATCAACTCAGCCATGGTGGTGCCATGCCCGTCGTAATCGTCGAACTCATCGCCCTCGGCATCTGTGGCATCAAGTCCTTTGAGGACTTGCCCTTTCAGTGAAGGAGTTGCCGAATTGACACCCGTGTCGATGACAGCAACCTTGACGCCTTCACCCGTGGTGACCTTCCACATTTCTTCGGCCTGCATCGCGCTGAGATACCACTGCTTCGACTGCACGTCTGCGGCCACAGCAGATGGGGCCGCTCCGACAAAGCCCATGCTCCAAGCTGCAGCCAGAGCGGTCGTGCCGAGCAGCCTTCTGTGCAGACCGAGAGGCATTCGGCGCTTCCGGGTCTGGCTCATACCTGCTGTCATCCTGACTCTCGAACCTTCCCTGTACCTATTCGATCACCGGCGGTGCGACTCCACGCCGTCCGGCCTCCCACGTCGCTCTGTCTTCCGTCAGGTAGTCCGGACGCGGCGTGCCACCGTCCCGCTCCTCGTCGTCAGAGTCCCGTCGGCCTGCGGGCCCACGTACGAGACCTGCGCCCCCAGCGGTGAAGCCCCTTGCGCCGCCGGATCCGGTAGCACCGCCACGAGGCGTACCCACGACTCCGTTCGAACTGGGAGTGCCTCGCCCACCAGGGCGGGGCGCGCTGCTCGTTCCTCCGGCCCCGATGACTCCCCGCTGCCCGGCACCTCCGGCAGAGCCGCCCATTCGTGCCGCGCCCCCGGGTCCGATGACCGTGCCTCGCGGAACACCACGAGCTCCCCCAGACGTACCCGCGCCCGGAACGGCGCGCTGCGGGGTCCCACCTACGATGCCGTTTGCTCGGCCGGCATGCGGGCCGGAAGTTCCGGACCTACCTGCGTGACCCCCTGCTGTAGGCCTTCCGCCCGCCGCACCAGAGCGACCAGCAACAGGGGACTGGGCCCCGCCGCCTGCACGTCCGGATGCGCCTGCGGCCGAGCCCCCGCCCATGGGAGCCGGACGCCCCACCGGGGCTCCGGCGCGATCATTTGCCGCAGGGCCACCACTACCAGTGAAGCGCCCGGCTCTGGACCCGCCGCCCCCGGGCTGTCCCACTGCCCCGGGCACGCCTGGTGATCCCTGGGACCACCGCGTGCTACCTGTCACCGGGTTTACAAATCCATTCGCCATGGGCGGAGTTGAGCCGCCCGGGCCTGTAGGACTTGCGGTCGAAGGCGTGGGGGGCGTACCAGAAGCGGTCACAGGGGCCGGTGGAGCGGCGACGCTGTCGATCTCTGTCGACGTGCTCTTGTCCAGGACAGGCGCTACCGACCCGGGTACCTCGTTGAGAGCGCCGCGCGCGGTAGAGCCCGAGCTGCCAGTCGCCGTACGTTCCGACACACCTTGAGAGCTTCCGCCGCCTGACGACTCAGAGCCTGCCGACGATGAGGTGCCTGACTCGTCCTGTCCACGCTTCCGGCCTGACGGCCTCGGCATCGCAACATCAAGCTTCTTGTCGAACCGCGGCGGCTCCTGCGCCGCCAGCGTCTCCTCCGAGACCGAGTAGTACGACGCCAACCGGTTCGCCTGGTTGATCGCCTCTTGGCGGTGCTTCTCGACCTGCACCGCTGCGACGTACTCCGGGTTGCCCTCGGTGCGCTTCGGGGCCTCGATCTCCTCGGGGGACTTGCGGCTGACGCGGTTGTCACGTGGCGGGAGCGATTTGCGTACCGAGGCCAGGCCCGTGCCCGCGACCGTGATTTGCGTCCCGGCCGTCTGCGCGAACTCGCCCAGCTTTATGGCGTGGGCGACCAAGCCGTTGCCCCAGTCACGGAAGGCGATTCCGGACTCGCCCTCCCAGTCGACAGCCTTGATGAAGTCGCCCAGCTCGTGCGCGGCCTCGTTGATGGCGGTCCTTGCCTTCAAGAGCGCCTGACCCGCTTCCTCGAGGTGCTCCGGGTTGGAGTTCTCGATCAGGTCGATCATCGCGTTGAGCTCGTGGCCCTCGAAGGAGGTCCGTCCGGAGCCGGAACCCCTGAAGCCGAATACCTCCAGGACCCCCTGGAAGTGCCGATTGACGTCCGTGACGAGCAATTGGCTCTGGACGCGTTCCTGATCCTGCTGCTGCTGTTCCTGCGGAGTCAGCTCCACCTGCTCCTGGGAACCCGTTTCCGGCTTCTTCGGTTCGCTCATTCTGCTGCCCACCCCGAGTCGCTCTGCTTGTCGGCGTTCCGCTCAGGTCCAACGCTCTTCTCGGCCTGCGCCTTCTCGCGCTCTGCGTCCAGCCGCACCCGGATCTCGTAGAACCGCCGCCGCACGTCGTCGTCCACGTTGTCGAAGCCCACAGCCGCCGCGTGCACGCCGAGGTTCAGGTACTCGATCTGGTCGCCCAGGGACTTCGAGAGCGTGACGAGCGACTCGTGGACGCGGTTGTACTGGGTGAAGAGCCCGTCCGCTTCCGCGAAGCACGCGTTCTGGCCGCTCAAGGAGGCGCGCGACACCGTCTGCGCCGCGACCTGCGACTTACCGGCCGGCGAACTCTCGAATTCCCCCAGCAACGCAGTCACACGCTTCTGGAACTGCTCGAGGGCGCCTACGCCGCGCCGGAGGTTCCCCGAGCCTCTCCCGTCCGTACCGTCGGTCACGATGCTGCCCTTCCCCGATTCCCCGTTTGCTCAGACCGTTTCGCGTTGCTATCGCATCCGCGCGAACAGGCCTGGCCTCATAACATCAACTCTAGCCAATGGCACTGACAGCACCAACTGTCTTATCCATCACGTGACTTCTCGGATTGCCGCGACGCACGCGATCGACGCGCCCGAGTGCCGATAGCGGACGCAATGTCAGGTACCGCCCATTTGCCCCGGACGCTCGGACCGCCGTCGCATGTCGCGTACGGCCACGGCCGTGCCGGCAATGGCGGCGACCAGCACTCCCCCGCCCACCACCACGTAGGTCGCCAGGCGAGCGTTGCGTTCGTCCGCCGTCTCGCCCAGGTGGAGAGCGGCCGGGACCGGTGCTTCGCCCTTGTTCACGCCCTCGTGCGCCACCGGGTGTTCGATGGGTTTATCGTCCTCGGTCAGCGCGCGCACCGGGTCGATGACGCCCCAGCCGACCAGGCGGTCGTGGCCCGCGATCGAGCGTTCCGCCGTCTGCTGGATCTGGGCGACGATCTGCTCCTGCGTCCAGTCCTGGTGCTTGGCCTTGATGAGGGCGGCGACTCCTGCGACGTACGGGGCCGAGAAACTGGTGCCGTTGTCGGCGCAGTGTCCGCCGCCGGGGACCGTCGAGATCATGTCCACGCCGGGGGCGGCCACACCCACGAACTCGCCGGACTGGGAGAAGGCCGCCCGTTCGTTGTTGCGGTCCGACGCGGCCACGGCCAGGACACCGTCGTACGAGGCCGGGTAGGTCTCCTTGACGTTGCCGCCCAGCCCGTCGTTGCCGGCGGAGGCGACGATCACGATCTCCTTGGCCAGAGCAGCGTCAACCTCTTGCTTGAGGACAGGCGCGGGCTTCACCGCGTTGGCCGTGTCCTGGGAGATGTTGATGATGTCGGCGTCCGCCTCGTTGGCGGCGTACCGGATGGATTCAGCCAGCGACTCCGCTGTTCCGTGGCCCTCGGCGTCGTTCTGTTGGATCGGGATGATCGTCGCGTCCGGAGCGAGGCCGGTGAATCCGGTGCCCTTCACCTCTCGCGCGGCGATGATTCCGGCGACCTTGGTGCCGTGACCGACCACGTCGGTGGTGCCGTTCTCCTTGCCGCGCTCGATCTTGGTGCCGTTGTCGTCCTTGAGGTTCTCCGGCAGGAAGTTGCGGCCGCTCCCGGTGTCCACGGCCTTGGTGAGCTGAGGGTTCTTGACGTCGACGCCGGTGTCGATGACCGCCACCCGTACGCCCTTGCCGGTGGACTGCTGCCACAGCTCATCCATCAGCACGCGTTGCAAGGCCCAGGGGCGGCCCTCGTACTTCTTCGAGGGGAAGGTGCACTGGGTGGAATCGGCCGCATCGTCCGCGGCCGCGGGCAGTACCGGCAGCGTGACGAAGAGGACGGCGGTGGCGGCCGCGACTGTCAGCAGGCGCCGGGGCGAGGAGGGATACGTGGTCACGTGGTCGCTCCTCACGAACCCTGCGGCTGGCGGGCGGCGCCGGTCGACAGACGCGGTCCGGTCGGCAGGAATGTGGACCAGGCGGCCGGGATGGGTGCAGGGTCGACGTCCTTGTACCCCAGCCGGTTCTGTGCCTGCTGCGCCTCCTGCCGGCGCTGCTCCCTCTCCTCCTTCGAACCGGATTCGCCGATGCCGGAATCGTCCTGCACGCTGTCGCCGTTGGACTGCATGGCGTAGCGCAGACCAGTGTCGGTCACCAGGAAAAGGGGGCCGGAGTCGGCGCTGGATCCCTTGAACTGGCGGAAGAGCTGGCCGGATCCAGGCGTGACGTAGGCGCTGCTGGAGCCGGTGGGGAGCGTGGCGGGGAAGCCCGTGCCCGCCCAAGTGCTGAGCGTCGTGGCACCGTTCTTCGCAGCGACGTCGCGCAGGACGTTGCACACGGTGTTGCGACTTCCCTTGGCCGTGCTCGCGGAGTTCACGGGCGTCAATTCGCTCGTGGGCCAGTCCATTTCCTCCCCGAACGCATCACCGGGCTCGAACGCTCCGGCGCTTACGGGCTTCGCCTTGCCGTCCTGGTTGAGGTTGACCAGGGCGCGGCTGCTGAGCAGGAGCTTGGCGACGAAGTCCGATACCGGGGCGACCCTGCCCGGCAGGACCACGTACTGCTGGGTCCGGGTACCGGAGGGCGCTGCGAGGACCATGCCCACCTTGTTCGCGTCGGGCTGCAGCTTTCCCGGGACACCCGCGTCGGCGCCGGGAGTTCCCTCTATGGTCGGGAAGGTGATCTCGTCTCCGGTGTGCAGCGTGGCCAGCCAGTCGGCGGACACCCGCTGGGGGACACGGTCGTGGTCGACGAGGGTGCGCAGCAGTAGCTCGTCCTTCTGCACCTCGTACGCCTTCCCCGCGGCGTCCACGATGTAGCGGGTCCTGTCCGGTCCCGGCCCCTCGACATACATCAACTCATCGCCGTGCAGCCGACCCGTGCCCTCGGTCTTCTTCTGCTCGCGCTCCGCGAAGACGAACGCGGCCTTCTGGATGGCCCTGCCGCCCTCGCCGGGCCGCTCGCAGACGGCCCACCGCTTCTTCGAGCCGGCTTCGCCCTTGTCCGGCAGCCGGTCGGGGGCGTACGGAATGCCAAGGGTGGCGCCGTGCGGGATCTTGCCGCTGTCGAGGATCGATTCGTCGACGTTGATGACCTGGCCCTTGTCCGGGGCAAGGAGGAGCTTGGCGCTGGACATGTTCAGCACCGGGTGGAGTTGCTTCTTGCCATCGGTCTTCAACACCACATAGCGCGTAGTGGATTTGCTGGCGATGATGACGTTCTCGTAGGGAGTGTCCCATTTCTGGGGCGCTACGGGTTTGAACATCCCCCAGGCTCCGAACCCCGCGAGAATAACGACGCCGACGATCGCACCGGGCACCACCGCACGCAGGGGGCGCGGCGCGCCCTCCTCCGAGCCGGTCGGGTTGGGTTGCAGGAACTGTGCGATCAACCTCCGCTTCGCGAAGGTGTAGGCGTTGAGTTCGTCCCGCCGTGATGCCATCTGTTCGCTGCCCCTTTTCCCCAGTGGGCGACCAGGTTGCCACACACTCCGTGGGCCACCGTCATCGACCGGGCCCCCTACTATGCCTGTTGGCGCTTGACCGTCATCGCTCAGGTTAGGGTGATCGCCCGGTCAACACCCGTGAAAAGAACCGGTAAACAGGGACACGAGGGGGCAATGCGGCGATGGGTGCAGCGACGCGCGAGCGCACGGGGCGGTCTACCCATCGAGCTTCCGGTCCTTCCCGACGGCAACGCGGCAATGAGCCTGCTGGCACGGCACCCGCCCCGTCGGTGAACGCCCCTGCGGCGACGACTCTGCGGCCGATCTCACGGACCGGTCGCATCGGTCCCGTACTGCGGCAGATGGTGCTCGTCGAGGCGGCCCTGGCAGTCGCCGCGGTGGGTGCCGCGCTCGGCGGTCCCTGGCTGGTGTCCGCAGTCGTGGTCGCCTGCCTGCTGGTGCTTCTCGCGGTGGTACGTCGCCGGGGCCGCGCCGTGCAGGACTGGCTGTCGACGGCACTCTCCCTGCGCGATCGCAGGCGAACCGCCGCGGCGTCCTCCGCGGATACGGAGCCGCAGCTGGCGCCGGTGGCGGAAAGTGTGCCGGGCTTCGCTCCGTACATCTACATCGACCGGGACCGTCGCACGGTGGGCATGGTCGGGGACGGCACGTTCCTGACCGCTGTCATACGGGTCGAGGCCAGCGGTGAATCGCTCCGCCAGGCGCGCGGTGCGCGGGCGCTTCCGCTGTCCCTCCTGGGTGATGCGCTCTCGGTGGACGACATCGTGCTGGAGTCCGCGCAGCTCGTGCAGCAGGTACGTGCCGCTCCGGCGCAGCATCTGCCGCAGCAGTCGGTGGCGCGGCTCTCCTACGCCCCCCTCCAGGAGCAGACCGGGGCGCCCGCGCTGCGGATGACCTGGGTGGCTGTGAAGCTGGATCCGGAACTGTGCCGGGAGGCGGTCGAGGCTCGCGGGGGCGGAATCGGCGGAGCTCAGCGCTGTCTGGTTCGGGTCGCGGACCATGTCGCGAGCCGGATCACCGGCGCCGGATTCCGGGCCGTGGTGCTGGACCAGGAGGAGCTGCACTCCGCCGTGGCGACATCCGCGTGCGCCAATCCCATCCTGTCGGCCCGCGCCGGACGCCCGGATGCCGCGCCGCAGCGGCGGACGATGGAGACGTCGAGGGTCTGGCGGTGCGACGATCGTTGGCACACCGCCTATGCGGTGGACCGCTGGCCCGAGTTGGGCCGGGGGGCGACTCCGCTCCCGCGCCTCGTATCGCTGCTGACCTCGGTCCCCGCGTATGCGACGGCCTTCAGCCTGACGGTGCGCCGAGGTGCGCACCAGGGCGATGTGTCCGTCTCCGGTCACGTACGGATCACCGGCGGCTCCGATACCGAACTGGTCGGGGTGCGACGGACATTGGAGCAAGCCGCACGGCACGCCAAGGTCGGCTTGGTGCGGCTGGACCGCGAGCAGTTGCCGGGCGTGCTGGCGACGCTCCCGTTGGGAGGCGCACAGTGACGAATCGCACCGAGCCGAGGCGGGGACTGCGCGGTCCTCGCCACGCGGGGCACACTCTGGCGGCGGACCGCCTGGGCGCGCTGTCCTTGCCGGTCGGGGACGACGGTGTGATCATCGGCACCGATGCCGAGGGGCGCCCGCAGATGATCGGGTTCCACCGCCCGGCACCGTACGACGTCCTGTTGATCGGCGGCCTGTGGACCGCGCAGGTGCTGGCGCTGCGTGCGGCGGCTACGGGTGCGCGGGTAGCGGTCGAGACCGGGCGCACCCAGGCGTGGACCACTCTGGCGCAAGCCGCGGGTGCCGGTCTTGAGTGCGTCTCCCTCCATGACGTGGGCCGGGTTCCGCCGACCGGAGCGACCGTGGGCAGCCCGGTGCTGGTGGTGCGCGACTGTGGCATGCGCCCGCCCCGTGGCCGGGTGGTGTCCTCGCCATGGCAGTCGGTGTTGACGCTGCTGCCCTATATGAGCCCCGTGGCGCCCCGGTTGATGCGGGCGTCGACGCTCGTGGGTATCCAGCGGGTATCGCCCGCCGAGGCGGACCAGATCGGCCGGATCCTGGGGCTCGATCGGGCCGAGAGCGAGGCCCTGCCCACCCTGGCGGACGGTGTCACGCTCTGGGTGGCGGGCCGCGAGCGCCACTGGGTGATGACCAGCGCGACGGATATCGAGAACGGCCTGCTGGGCGCTGCTCGCCGGATGGAGTCGACGACCCAGGACTGAGGTCCCGGGCTTGCTGCTCGGGTCATTGGTGGCTTCGATGAGTCCGGCTGCGTCCTGCTCTCACGCGATCAGCGTGAGGGCAGTGCCGGATCCGCACACATTCCGCCCGAACCAGCGACCGATAGCGCACGAGTTCGCCTCCGGCGCTCACCGCCTTGTCCGACTCCACCGGCGGCTATGCGGACACTCCGCGCCTGCAGGCACGACGCTGGGGCGCTCCACGCCACCCACGAAGGACGCGATTCCTCCCGGGGCCCCGGGGTTCATCGCGAGAATCGGCTGAATACTGTTTCGTTCGCGACCTTGAGCCTGCCGCTTCCAGGGAAGATGGCCGGGGAACGACACGGTTCGATCGAAGGGACGCCGACATGGGCACCCAGCAGGAAAAGGAAGAGCTCTACGCTCTCGACATCTCGGATGTGGAGTGGCTGAGCGCACCGGGGACTCAGGACGTCGAGGAACGGGTCGAGATCGCGCATCTGCCGGGCGGTGCAGTCGCCATGCGCTCGTCGCTGGATCCGGAGACCGTGTTGCGGTACACGGAGGCCGAGTGGCGCGCCTTCGTACTGGGCGCACGGGACGGTGAGTTCGACCTCACGTAGGCAAGGGTCGGGTGAGAGGGTGGCTGTCCGGACACGACGGCCACCCTCTCACCATGCTTGGGTATGTGCCGAATTGACCGCTTCGGATCGTGCGCGCTGCCGTGCTCCGGGCACTTGAGGTCGGTGTATGACCTACTGGACAGTTTCTGCCGAGCGGAACGGCCTGCCGGAGGGAGCCCCCTGACGATTAGGGTGGGTCCGGGCACGGCAGAAGAACCTGCGGGCAGGCGATGCGTGGCCCAGGGGGAGAGCCGGGCGGTTAGGAAGACGGAATCGGTCGCCCCCACCCACCACGGCACAAGGGTGCTCGACCACACCAGGAGGCAAAGTGAACGGCGATCGGGACGAGATCCGCGGGGGCTGGAACAAGCCCGTCGACGAGTCGTCCGACGCGGAGCCCGCCGAGATGACGGGTGAGTTCACCATCGACTACACCCCGCCCGCCTGGTACACGCAGAACGCGCCGGGGGACTCGTCGGGCGGTGCCGTATCGCACCTGGCGCCGCCTCCGCCGCCCAACGGGGCGCCGGTGTCCATGCCCGCGCCGCCGGCGGTGGGCGGTTTCGATCCCAACTGGGCTCCGGCGCCGCCCGCGCCGCCCACGCCGACTCCGGCACCGGCTCCTGTTCATTCCGCGGCGGGTGACGCCGCTCCTTCTCCTTCTCCTGCTCCTGCGGAGGGGGCGGGGGCGGGGACTTCCGGCGGAATGACGGACCCGTTCGGGGGCGGTGATGTGGAGAGCGGTGCAACGATGCGGTTCTCGCCGGCTGCGCTGAAGCGGGAGATCGCGGAGCGCGAGAAGGCTGCGAAGAACGCGGACGGGAACAGTTCGGGTTCGGGCTCCGTGGAGGCCGATACCGGTGCCGACGGTACGGACGAGGGCGAAGCCTCCGGCTCCGGCTCCGTACAGGTGGCGGACGCCGCGACTGCCGACGAGCCCGACGGCGGCGCCGCGGACTTGGGCGCCGAGACCCCGGTCGATATCACGAGCGCTGCCGCCGACGGACCGGACGGCGCCGCGCCCTCGGACGCCGTCACGGATGCGGCGCCTCAGGACGCACCGCCCCCCGGCGCACCGCAGGACCCCCCGGCGCCCGCCGCGCCGACCCCCTGGGCCCCGGCACCGCCGCAGGGCGGTCTGCCGCCGCTGCCGCCTACCTTCCAGCCCGCCGCACCGCAGCCCACCGCGCCTCAGCCGGCGCCGCAGTGGCCCGCCCCGACTCCGGCCGACCAGGGGCCCGGCGGCTACGGATTCCCGCACGCCGGAGCGCCGCAGGCACCTCAGCCGCCGCAGGGCGGTTACGGGTTCCCACAGCAGCCCGCTCCCCCGGCGCAGCAGGCACCGCCGCAGGGCGGTTACGGGTTCCCGCAGCCTCCTCAGGCCCCGTACGCACCCCAGGTACCCCAGCAGCCCCAGGTACCCCAGCAGCCGCAGGCGCCCCAGTGGCCCGCGCAGCAGGGCATGCCTCTGCCGCAGCAGGGCATGCCTCTGCCGCCGCAGGTTCCCCAGCCGCCCCAGCAGCAGGGACAGGGCGCGCCCAACCTGCCCGCGCAGCCCACCCCGCAGCCGCCCGCACACCAGCAGCCCGCACACCAGCAGCCCGCCCACTTCCAGCCGCCACAGCAACAGCACCCGCAGCAGCAGGGACAGCCCGCCGACCCGCGCACCGGGGCCGCCTGGCCGACCCCGGTCACCCATGACCAGCGCGAGCGTTCCGTGCCCGGCGCCCCGCTCGGGTACACGGCGGCGGTGGAACTCTCCTCCGACCGGCTGGTCCGGGGCAAGCAGAAGGCGAAGAGCAGCCGTACACCGTCCGGCGCGGCCCGCTTCAAGCTGGGCGGCAAGAAGGAGGAGGCCGAGCGGCAGCGCAAGCTCGACCTGATCCGTACGCCCGTGCTGTCCTGCTACCGGATCGCGGTCATCAGCCTCAAGGGAGGCGTCGGCAAGACCACGACGACCACCGCCCTCGGCTCGACCCTGGCCACCGAGCGGCAGGACAAGATCCTCGCCATCGATGCCAACCCGGACGCGGGCACGCTCGGCCGACGGGTACGCCGGGAGACCGGGGCCACCATCCGTGACCTGGTCCAGGCGATCCCGTACCTCAACTCGTACATGGACATCCGCCGCTTCACCTCGCAGGCGCCCTCCGGTCTGGAGATCATCGCCAACGACGTGGACCCGGCGGTCTCCACGACGTTCAACGACGAGGACTACCGGCGCGCGATCGATGTGCTGGGCAAGCAGTACCCGATCATCCTCACCGACTCGGGCACCGGTCTGCTCTACAGCGCGATGCGCGGAGTGCTGGACCTCGCCGACCAGCTGATCATCATCTCGACGCCGTCGGTCGACGGCGCGTCCAGTGCGTCCACCACGCTGGACTGGCTGTCGGCGCACGGGTACGCGGAGCTCGTGCAGCGTTCCATCACCGTCATCTCGGGTGTCCGCGAGACCGGCAAGATGATCAAGGTCGATGACATCGTGCAGCACTTCGAGACGCGCTGCCGCGGCGTGGTCGTCGTACCGTTCGACGAGCATCTGTCGGCCGGTGCGGAGGTCGACCTCGACATGATGCGCCCCAAGACCCGCGAGGCGTACTTCAACCTCTCCGCGATGGTCGCCGAGGACTTCGCGCGCGCCCAGCAGCAGCAGGGGCTCTGGACGTCGCACGGCTCCACCCCGCCCCCGCAGTACGCCCCGCCGATGCCCGGCCAGCAGCAGTACGCCCCGCAGCAGCCGCCGCAGCCGTACCCGCCGCAGCAACAGCCGCCCTATGGCGGCCAGCAGCCGTACCCCCCGCAGCCCGGCCCCGGTGTGCAACAGAACGGCTGGCAGCAGTCGTTGCCCTCCCAGGCCCAGTCCGCGGCGAGCCCGGCCGGACCGCCGCCTCACCAGCAGCAGCCCGGTCAACCGGGGCACCCCGGACAGCCGGTCCCGCCCGAACCGCAACGTCCCGTACCGCCCGCGGGTTGGCCGCAGCAGCCGCCGCCAGCGCCTCAGCAGTAAGGCAACAGAGGACTGAACCAATGAGGGCCCGCACCGTCTCCACGGTGCGGGCCCTCTGCTATTCCCGCAGACCACACGCCGTTTCAATGACCGTTGACGCGGCTCGACCCCCGCTGATAAACCTTCGCTTCACCAGCTGGCGAACCACAGATCAACCCGCCTTCTCCGTGCGAGTCATGACGCGAGGTCCCTGACCATGGTCGAAAGAGCATTACCACCCTCCGCCCAGCCACGCTCACGTCTGCGTGTCCTCCTGGCCTCCGGGGCCGCTGCTCTGGCGCTGGCCGCCGGATCCATCGTCCCGGGCGTGCCCCTCGGTGCCGCGCCGCAGCAGGCGCAGGCCGCCGACAGCGGAAAGTCGACGCTGACCGTCGCCGTCGCACAGAGCGTCGACTCGCTGAGCCCGTTCCTCGCTCAGCGCCTCATGAGCACGAGCATCAGCCGGCTCATGTACGACTTCCTCACCAACTACGACCCCAAGGACAACCACGCGGTCCCCGGCCTCGCCACCAAGTGGGAGCCGTCCGCGGACAAGTTGACCTGGACGTACACCATCCGGTCCGACTCCAAGTGGTCGGACGGCCAGCAGGCCACCGCCGAGGACGCGGCCTGGACGTTCAACAAGATGATGACCGACGAGGGCGCCGCGCAGGCCAACGGCAACTTCGTCGCGAACTTCAAGAAGGTGACGGCCCCGAGCCCCACGCAGCTGGTCATCGAGCTCAAGGAGCCGCAGGCCACCATGGCCGCGCTCGATGTGCCGATAGTTCCGAAGCACGTCTGGGAGCAGGTCGGTGACTTCTCCAAGTTCAACAACGACACGAAGTTCCCGATCGTCGGCAACGGGCCGTTCATCCTGACGGACTACAAGGTCGACCAGTACGTGAAGCTCAAGGCCAACAAGGACTTCTGGCGCGGTGCGCCGAAGTTCGACGAGCTGGTCTTCAAGACGTACAAGGACCAGGACGCCGCAGTCGCCGCACTGCGCAAGGGCGAGGTCTCCTTCGTCGCCGGCTCGCCCGCACTGACGCCCGCTCAGGCCGACTCCCTCAAGGGCGAGAAGAACGTAAAGGTCAACGAGGGTCCGGGCCGCCGCTTCTTCGCGCTGGCCACCAATCCGGGCGCGCAGACCAAGGACGGCAAGAAGTTCGGTGACGGCAACAAGGCCCTTCTCGACCAGAAGGTGCGCCAGGCCCTCTTCCTGTCCATCGACCGCAAGACCATCATCGACAAGGTCTTCCAGGGCCACGCCGTCGAGGGCCAGGGCTACATCCCGCCGCGCTTCTCCGCGTACCACTGGCAGCCGACCGCCGAGCAGAGCCTGGCGTACGACCCGGCCAAGGCGGCCCAGCTCCTCGACGAGGCGGGCTACGAGCTCAAGGGCGACCAGCGGGTCGGCAAGGACGGCAAGCCGCTCGACCTGCGCATCCTGTGCCACGCCACGGACCCGAACGACACGGCGATCGGCAAGTACCTCAAGGAGTGGTGGGGCAAGCTCGGCATCGGCCTGAAGGTCGACTGCCTCAACAACGTCTCGGTGCCCTGGTACGCCGGCGAGTACGACCTCGCCTTCGACGGCTGGTCCGTCAACCCGGACCCCGACTTCGTCCTCGGCATCCACACCTGCGCCGCCCTGCCGGTCAAGGCCAAGGACAGTGCCGCCACCGACAACTTCATCTGCGACAAGACGTACGACGAGCTCTACAAGAAGCAGCTCGCCGAGTACGACCCGGCCAAGCGCGCCGGGATCGTCAACCAGATGCAGTCGTGGCTCTACGACTCCGGGTATATGAGTGTCATCGCGTACCCGAACGCGGTCGAGGCGTACCGCACCGACCAGATCAAGTCGATCACGACCATGCCCGAGGCGGCCGGCAACATCTACGGCCAGGACGGGTACTGGAGCTGGTGGTCGGCCGTTCCGGCGGGAAGCAGCAGCAGTTCGGACAGCTCCGGCGGGTCCAGCTCCACCGGGGTCGTCATCGGCGTCATTGTGGTGGTCGTGGTGCTCGCCGGTGGCGGGCTGTTCATCGCGATGCGCCGCCGCACCACCGCGGACGACCGCGAGTAGTCACGCGGACGGGTCGAGAGGGACCGGCCGGGGCGGTGCGAAGCCGCTCCGGCGGTTTCCTCTAAGTGCAGCACGAGTAACGAGAGTTCCCCATGACAGACAGCACTCCGGCGCTCGTGCAGATCGCGGACGCGGACACCGAGGGGCCGGCTCAGGCCGGCCCCTCGGCCCCCCGCGGTCCACGAGCGCGTAACACCAAGGCCTATCTCCAGTACGTCGCGGCCAAGATCGCGGGAGCGGCCGTCTCCCTGTTCGCGGTTCTGGTCACCAGCTTCTTCCTCTTCCGTCTCATTCCCAGCGACCCGGTGAAGCAGATGACGGGCGGCCGCCCGGTGTCCGCGGAGCAACTCCAGTCGCTGCGCCGCCAATTCGGCCTCGACCAGCCGTTGTGGCGGCAGTTCACGACGTATGTGGGCGACGCCCTCACCGGCGACTTCGGCACCTCGTTCCAGTTCCACGCACCGGTCATCGACAAGATCACCGAGGCGCTCCCGGCGACGCTGCTGCTCACCGGCACGGCGTACGTCCTCTACACCGCGCTCGGCATCTGGCTGGGCACCCGTACCGCCTGGCGCAACGGCTCCATGAGCGACCGCTTCAACACCGCGTTCGCGCTCACGCTCTACTCGGTTCCGTCGTTCTGGCTGGGTCTGCTCCTGATCATCGTGTTCTCGGTGGGCGTCGGGCCGATCCCCGGGATGTTCCCGACCGGCGGTATGGAATCGGGCGGCGAGAGCGGAATCGCTTACATCCTCGATGTGGCGCATCATCTGGTCCTCCCGGTGATCACGCTGGTCGCGGTCGGGTACGCGCAGACGCTCCTGGTGATGCGCTCCTCGCTCCTCGACGAGATGGGCAGCGACTATCTGACGACGGCCCGCGCGAAGGGGCTGCGGGACGATGTCGTACGCCGCAAGCACGCCGTGCCGAACGCGATGCTGCCGACGTTCACGCTGATGTTCGTGAACCTGGGGCATGTGGTCGCCGGCCAGATCCTGGTCGAGACGGTGTTCTCCTGGCCTGGCCTCGGCGGCCTCTTCTACCAGGGGCTCAGCGTGCCCGACCTCCCCCTCGTACAAGGGCTGTTCTTCGTCTTCGCCACCGCGGTGATCCTGGCGAACACCCTTGCCGATGTGCTGTATCCGCTGCTCGATCCCCGGGTGAGCCGATGACCACCGAATCCATGCCCACGCCCACGAAGGCCGAAGCCACCACGAACCCGCGTGCTCTGACCCGGGCGCGCCGGCGCCGGACCGTCGCCCGTTTCTGGCGGGAGTACCGCAAACACAGGAGCGGGCTGTGGGGTCTGGCCGCGCTCGCCCTGATCGCGCTGATCGCCCTGTTCGCGCCGCAGCTCGTCGGCGCCGGCTCGCAGAGCGTCACCGATGCGCCCGGAGGCGCACTGGAGTCGCCGAGCGGTGAATTCCCGCTCGGTACGGACCAGTTCGGACGCAGCGTGCTGGCCCTGCTGGTGTGGGGCGCCCGTGTCTCGTTGACGGTCGGTCTGCTCGCGGCGTTCCTGTGCGTCGCCATCGGCACGGTCGTCGGCATCATCGCCGGGCACTTCCACGGCTGGTACTCGACGGTCCTGATGCGGATCACCGACTGGTTCCTGGTGATGCCGACCCTGGTCCTGGCGATCGCGCTCGCCACCGTGATGGACCGCTCGATGTGGACGGTCATCATCGCGATCGGTGTCACGACCTGGCCGACCACGGCCCGGCTGGTCCGTGCCCAGACCCTTGCCGTGGAGTCCCGCCCGTACATCGAGCGCGCCCGTGCCCTGGGCGGCGGCCACAGGCACATCATGATCCGGCACGTGCTGCCGGACGTGATGCCGCTGGTGCTCGCGCAGACCACGCTGGTGATCTCCAGCGCGATCCTCACGGAGGCCACCTTGGCCTTCCTCGGCCTCAGCGACCCGACCACCACCTCCTGGGGCGGCATGCTCCAGGACGCCCGCGAGGCGGGCGCGGTGAGCGCGGGCAACTGGTGGTACCTGGCCCCGCCCGGCATCGCCATCGCCGCGGTGGCCCTGGCGTTCACCCTGTGCGGCCGCGCCATCGAGTCCGTCCTCAATCCCAAGCTGGGGGTGGCCCGTTGAGTACGACGAGCATCCGGAAGACTCCGCTACTCGATGTACGGGACCTCACGGTGACGTACGCCGGCGGAGCGCAGGCCGTCCGCGGGGTGAACCTCACCGTCGACGCGGGGCAGAAGCTCGGCATCGCCGGTGAGTCGGGCTGCGGCAAGTCGACGCTGGCGCTCGCGCTGCTGCGGCTGCTGCCTGCCGGGACGAAGGTCTGCGGCCAGATCCTGTTGAACGGCGAGGACGTCCTCACCATGAAATGGGGCCAGGTCAGGGCGGTGCGCTGGGCGGGGGCGTCGATCGTGTTCCAGGGCGCAATGCACTCGCTCAACGCGGTGCACCGCATCGGGGACCAGATCGCCGAGCCGATCCTGCTGCACAGGAAGGCGACACAGGCCGGGGCGGCGAAGAAGGTCGGCGAGCTCCTGGAACAGGTGGGGCTGCCGGCCGCCCGCGCGGACGCCTATCCGCACGAGCTCTCCGGCGGGCAGCGGCAGCGCGTGATGATCGCGATGGCGCTCGCCTGCGATCCGGGCCTGATCATCGCGGACGAGCCGACCACGGCTCTCGATGTGATGATCCAGGCCCAGATCCTGCGTCTGATCGAGCAGTTGGTGTCAGAGCAGGACCTCGGCCTGATCATGATCAGCCATGACCTCGCGGTGCTCTCGGACACCTGTGACCGGCTCGCGGTGATGTACGCGGGCCGGGTCGTGGAGGAGGGACCGGCGTCCGAGGTCTACGAGAACGCGCACCATCCCTACGGAAAGGCCCTGTCCGGCGCCTTTCCGCGCATCGGCGACCCGGCCTCCCGGTTCGCACCCCGCGGGCTGCCCGGCGATCCGCCGGACCCGTCGGCGCTGCCCGGCGGCTGCACGTTCCACCCGCGCTGCCCGGTGGCCCTCGACTCCTGCACGACGCAGGACCAGGAGCTGCGGGACGCGGGGCCACAGCGACGGGCCGCCTGTGTGCTGGTGGAGCCGGGGGCGGCCGCGGCCCCGGCCCGGCCGGAGGCCGAGGAAGCAAGGAGCACACCATGACCACCACCACTCCCCTGCTCAGCGCCCAGGGGCTGAAGGTCACCTTCCCCGGCCGGCGCGGTGCTGCCCCGGCGCGTGCCGTGGACAGCGTCGACCTGGACATCCGGCCCGGTGAGATCGTCGCGCTGGTCGGCGAGTCGGGCTGCGGCAAGACGACGCTGGCGCGTTCGCTGCTGGGCCTGGTCCCTCCGACGTCCGGGCAGGTGACCTTCGGCGGGCAGCCGCTCGACTATGCGAGCCGGGCGCTGAAGGCGTACCGCAAGCGGGTCCAGCTGGTGCTCCAGGACCCCAGTGGTTCGCTCAACCCCAGGAACACGGTGTACGACGCCGTCGCCGAGGGTCTACGGATCCACGGGTACGCGGGGGACGAGCGGGCCGCGGTGGCCGAAGCGCTGTCACGGGCGGGGCTGCGGCCTCCCGAGCGGTTCTTCCTGCGCTATCCGCACGAGCTGTCGGGCGGTCAGCGCCAGCGGGTGGTGATCGCGGGCGCGCTCGTCCTGGAGCCGGATCTCATCGTGGCCGATGAGCCGGTGGCCTCGCTGGACGCTTCGGTGCGCGGCGAGATCCTGGCCCTGCTGCTGCGGCTGCGGGACGAGCTGGGGCTGTCCGCTCTGGTGGTCACGCACGACCTCGGCCTGGCGTGGAACATCGCCGACCGGGTCGCGGTGATGTACCTCGGGCGGATCGTGGAGACGGGCGAGGTGGAGCAGATCCTGACGGCTCCGCAACATCCGTACACCCAGGCGCTGTTGTCGGTGCTGCCGGAGGCCGAGGGCGATCCGGTGATTCTGACGGGTGAGCCGCCGGACCCGTCCAGGGTTCCGTCCGGATGCCGGTTCCATGCCCGCTGCCAGGTGCTGGCCTCGGGCGAGGCGGAACGGGCGGGCGTCGCGGAAGCGTGCCGTACGAAGGATCTGCCGGTGCTCGCGGGCGGCGGGCAGACACAGGTGGCGTGCCACTGGGTGGGCGCGGCTGCGAAGGCGCGTTCCTGACAAGGTGACCCGGGGCCCGTCCGGCGCATCGGGGCCTGGCGGGCCCCGGCCGGTCCGCCGGGCATCGTGCGGTCAGTCGCCGGACGGTCCCGGCCCGTCCGCCGCGTGGTTCGCCGTGGAGACCCAAAGGGCGGACGCCGGAGGAGCTGAACAGCTGACCCCGCCACGGCCGGGGGCCGGACCCGTTTTCGACGGTTCCGGCCCCCCGGCCGTGCACGAGGACGAGTTCAGCCGCGCTCGTACGCGGAGATCAGCTCGCTGCACCGCTTCACATCGGCAGCCATCGCCACGAGCAGGTCGTCGATCGAATCGAACTTCAGCATCCCGCGTACGTACGCGAGGAAGTCCACCGAGACATGGAGCCCGTACAGGTCGAGGTCGACGCGGTCGATCGCGTACGCCTCCACCGTCCGCTCCGTGCCGTCGAACTGCGGGTTCGTGCCGACCGAGATCGCGGCGGGCATCGCCTCGCCGTTCACATTCAGCCAGCCCGCGTAGACACCGTCGGCGGGGATCGCGGTGTGCGGCAGAGTCTCCACGTTGGCCGTGGGAAAGCCCAGCGCACGACCGCGCTGTGCGCCGCGGACCACGATGCCCTCCACCCGGTGCGGCCGGCCCAGGATCTCGGCGGCGCCCGCGACATCGCCCTCGGCGACCAGCCGTCGGGTGAGGGTGGAGGAGAACGGCTCGCCGCCGCCCGCCTCGCCGCTCACGTACAGGTCGATGACCTCGACACGGTAG
Organism: Streptomyces sp. NPDC002958; assembly: GCF_055563255.1. Classification (NCBI taxonomy): domain Bacteria; kingdom Bacillati; phylum Actinomycetota; class Actinomycetes; order Kitasatosporales; family Streptomycetaceae; genus Streptomyces; species Streptomyces sp. NPDC002958. The sequence continues at coordinate 41,776 of NZ_JBVHDS010000002.1, forward strand.
TCGTAGGTCTCGCCGAACTCGGTGAGCAGCTGCACATTCCCGGCCGCCTTGTGACCGAAGCGGAAGTTGGGTCCCTCGATGACCAGCTGCGCGTGCAACTTGTCGACGAGTACCTTCACGATGAAGTCGGCGGGCGCCAGCTTCGAGAACTCGGTGGTGAACGGCAGGATCAGCATTGCGTCCACCCCCAGCTCAGCCATCAGCTCGGCGCGCCGGTGGTGCGGGGCGAGCAGCGGCGGATGACTGCCGGGCCGTACGACCTCGCTGGGATGCGGGTCGAAGGTCACCACGACCGACGGCACGCCCAGCTCACGGGCCCGCTCCACGGCCCGCCCGATGATCAGCTGGTGTCCGCGGTGCACCCCGTCATAGGAACCGATGGTGACGACGCTGCGTCCCCAGTCCTGGGGGATGTCCTCCAAGCCACGCCAGCGTTGCACTCTGACCGCTCCTCGCCCAAACCTGTGTACGTGGGATTGCCTGTTTCGCAGGTCTAAGACTGCCATGCTCACGCCCCGCGGCCTGCATCGGCATCGTCTTCGGGCTTCCCAGGCACTCCACCGTCCGCCGCGCACTCGGGCCGACGAGCGCCGCCCACTCCTGCGGGGCATCGGCCAAAAGCGCCCCCGAATGCACCCCTGATTCACTCCGCGCGCCTGCTCATCGGTGTGAATTCATGGCGTGCGGTGGACAGAAACCGTTGGGGGATCGTGGAGCGGGCACAGGGGGCCCGCTCCACGATGGGGTCCCAGGACCCGGGTCGTCGGTCAGGCGAAGACGGCGAGGCTCTTGGCCTTGCCCTTCTGCTCCTCGACGAGTACCAGGAACCGCCCGTCGGGCCCGAAGACCCCGACCGGTCCCGGCGGGAAGGCGGGCATGTCCAGCCGCACCCCGTTCAGCAGCAGCTTGGCGCGCTTCTCGTCCACGTCCCAGCGGGGGAACGCCGAGGCGGCGGCCTCGGCCACCGGCATCACGGTCAGCTCCTGCTGGTGCTGGTCGAGCGTCCGCGCCAGGTCGAGACCGTACGGCCCGACCCTGGTGCGCCGCAGCGCGGTCAGATGCCCGCCGACGCCGAGCCCGGCGCCGAGGTCGCGGGCGATCGCGCGGATGTACGTACCCGAGGAGCAGACGACGGAGACGACCAGGTCGACGACCGGCGTCCCGTCCTCGGCGACTGCCTCGCGGACGTCGTAGACGTTGAAGGACGAGATCGTCACCGGCCGGGCCGGGATCTCGAACTCCTCTCCGCCGCGCACCCGCGCGTAGGACCGCTTGCCGTCGATCTTGATGGCGCTGACCTTGGACGGCACCTGCATGATCGGTCCGGTCAGGGCCGCGACTCCGGCGTCGATGCCCTCACGGGTCACACCGGACGCATCGGTGGACGAGGTGATCTCGCCCTCCGCGTCGTCCGTGATGGTGTTCTGTCCGAGTCGGATCGTGCCGAGGTACTCCTTCTCGGTCAGTGCGAGATGGCCCAGCAGCTTGGTGGCCTTCTCGACACCGAGCACGAGAACGCCCGTCGCCATCGGGTCCAGCGTGCCGGCGTGACCGACGCGGCGGGTCCGGGCGATGCCGCGCATCTTGGCGACGACGTCGTGCGAAGTGAAGCCGGACGGCTTGTCGACAATGACAAGGCCGCTCTCCCGTCGCCCGCCGCCGCCCTTGCCCGACGTCGCTGCGCTCCCGCTCCCTTGATCGGGCGTCCTGTTCTGCGATGTCATTCGGAGGCGGTGTCCTCGTTCTCGTCATCCGCCTTGCGGTACGGGTCCGCGCCGCCGGCGTACGTGGCGCCCGAGGACGCCTGGCGCACCCGTGCGTCCGAGGCCCGGGCCCGGTCGAGGAGGTCCTCGATCGCCTTGGCGCTCTCCGGAAGGGCGTCGGCCACGAAGGCCAGCGTGGGGGTGAACTTCGTCCCCGCCGCCGCTCCGACCGCCGAACGCAGGATGCCCTTGGCGCTCTCCAGGCCGGCCGCTGCGCTCGCCCGCTCCTCGTCGTCGCCGTAGACCGTGTAGAAGACCGTGGCCTCCCGCAGGTCACCGGTGACCCGGGTGTCCGTGATCGTCACGTGCGTACCCAGACGCGGGTCCTTGATACCGCGCTGCAGTTTCTCGGCGACCACCTCCTGGATGAGGTCCGCCAGCTTTTTCGCCCGCGCGTTGTCGGCCACTGGTCCGTCTCCTTCTTTGCCTTGCTCAATCGTCTTCGTCGCTGTGCAGCCGCCGTCGTACGGACAACAGCTCCACCTCGGGCCGGCCGGCGATCAGCCGCTCGCACCGGTCGAGTACGTCTGTGAGGTGTCCGGTGTCCCCGGAGACCACGGCGAGGCCGATCTCGGCCCTGCGATGGAGATCCTGTCCGCCCACCTCCGCCGCACTCACCGCGTATTTCCGCTGGAGCTCGGCGACGATCGGACGGACGACGGAGCGTTTCTCCTTCAACGACCGTACGTCGCCGAGAAGCAGATCGAAGGACAGTGTCCCCACATACATGTATGTCCGGATGTCCCGCCGGTTCGGGTTCGCGCCCTGCCAGCGCTTGGCAGGGACACAAGAACCGTACACGGAACGGCCGGGGCCGATCGACGGAAATATGACCCGTCGACCGGCCCCGACTGTTGAGGTACGGGTCAGCCTCGCGGCTTTTCGCGCATCTCGTACGTCGCGATGACGTCGTCGATCTTGATGTCGTTGAAGTTTCCGAGGTTGATACCGCCCTCGAAGCCTTCGCGGATCTCGGTGACGTCGTCCTTGAAGCGGCGCAGACCGGAGATGTTGAGGTTCTCCGCGATGACCTTGCCATCGCGCAGCAGGCGCGCCTTGGTGTTGCGCTTGACCTCGCCGGACCGGACCAGCACACCGGCGATGTTGCCCAGCTTGGACGAGCGGAAGATCTCGCGGATCTCCGCCGTACCGAGCTCGACCTCTTCGTACTCCGGCTTGAGCATGCCCTTGAGGGCCGCTTCGATCTCTTCGATCGCCTGGTAGATGACCGAGTAGTACCGGACGTCCACACCTTCGCGCTCGGCCATCTGCTGCGCACGCCCTGCGGCGCGCACATTGAAGCCGATCACGATGGCGTCGGAGCCGGTCGCCAGGTCGATGTCCGACTCGGTGACCGCACCCACACCGCGGTGCAGGACCCGGATGTCGACCTCGTCACCGACGTCGAGCTGGAGCAGCGAGGACTCGAGAGCCTCCACCGAACCGGACGCGTCGCCCTTGATGATGAGGTTGAGCTCCTGGACCAGACCGGCCTTGAGCGCCTCGTCCAGGTTCTCCAGGGAGAACCGGACACCCTTGCGGGCGAAGTTGGCGTTGCGCTCACGGGCGGCACGCTTCTCGGCGATCTGACGGGCCGTACGGTCCTCGTCGACCACCAGGAAGTTGTCGCCGGCACCCGGGACGTTGGTGAGACCCAGCACGAGGACGGGGGTCGACGGACCCGCTTCCTCGACGTTCTCGCCCTTGTCGTCGAGCATGGCGCGGACACGTCCGTACGCGTCGCCGACCACCATCGTGTCGCCGACCCGCAGGGTGCCTCGCTGGACCAGGACGGTCGCGACGGCACCGCGGCCGCGGTCGAGGTGGGACTCGATCGCAATACCCTGCGCGTCCTGCTCCGGGTTGGCCCGCAGGTCGAGCGAGGCGTCGGCGGTGAGGACGACGGCCTCCAGAAGAGCCTCGATGTTGAGGCCCTGCCTGGCGGAGATGTCGACGAACATCGTGTCGCCGCCGTACTCCTCGGCCACCAGACCGAACTCGGTGAGCTGACCGCGCACCTTAGTCGGGTCCGCACCCTCGACGTCGATCTTGTTGACCGCGACCACGATCGGCACGTCGGCCGCCTTGGCGTGGTTCAGCGCCTCGATCGTCTGGGGCATCACACCGTCGTTCGCCGCCACCACGAGGATCGCGATGTCGGTGGACTTCGCACCACGGGCACGCATGGCGGTGAACGCCTCGTGACCCGGGGTGTCGATGAAGGTGATCCTGCGGTCCTCGCCGTTGACCTCGGAGGAGACCTGGTATGCACCGATGTGCTGCGTGATACCGCCGGCCTCGCCCGCAACGACGTTCGTCTTGCGGATCGCGTCCAGAAGTCGGGTCTTACCGTGGTCGACGTGACCCATGACGGTCACGACCGGCGGACGGGAGACCAGAGCCTCTTCGCCGCCCTCGTCCTCGCCGAACTCGATGTCGAAGGACTCGAGCAGCTCGCGGTCCTCCTCCTCCGGGCTGACGATCTCCAGGACGTAGTTCATCTCTTCGGCGAGCAGCTTCAGCGTCTCGTCGGAGACCGACTGCGTCGCCGTGACCATCTCGCCGAGGTTCATCATCACGGCGACGAGCGACGCCGGGTTGGCGTTGATCTTCTCCGCGAAGTCGGTGAGGGAGGCACCGCGCGACAGACGGACGGACTGCCCGTTGCCGCGAGGCAGCATGACGCCGCCCACCGACGGGGCCTGCATGGCCTCGTACTCCTGGCGCCTCTGCCGCTTCGACTTGCGACCACGACGCGCGGGACCGCCGGGACGGCCGAACGCACCCTGTGTGCCACCACGGCCACCGGGACCGCCGGGACGACCGCCGAAGCCGGGACGACCGCCGAAGCCGCCGCCACCGCCACCGGGACGACCCGCACCGCCACCGCCGCCACCGGGACGACCGGCGAAACCGCCGCCACCGCCACCGGGACCGGCCGGACGGCCTGCGAAGCCGCCGCCACCGGGACGGCCTGCGCCGCCACCGCCGGGACGACCGCCACCGCCGGGACCACGGCCACCGCCGGGGCCACCACCGGGACGCGGGCCCGCAGCGGGACGCTGCGGCATCATGCCCGGGTTCGGTCGGTTACCACCGGGGGCACCGCCAGGCCGGGGAGCCTGCGGACGGGGCATGCCGCCCGGAGTGGGACGGGCACCGCCCTGGCCCTGGGGACGCGGGGCGCCACCGGGGCCACCCTGCGGACGCGGGGCGCCGGGGCGCTCCTGGCCGCCACCGGGACGCGGGGCGCCGCCGGGACGGGGCGCCTGCGGACGGGCCATGCCCGTCGAGCCGCCGGAGGTGAAGGGGTTGTTGCCCGGACGGGGACCGGACGGACGGGCGCCGCCGGGGCGCGGGGCGCCCTGGCCTGCGGGACGTGCGGGGCGGTCGCCGCCGCGCTCGCCACCACGACCGCCATCGCGCTCGCCACCACGGCCGCCGTCACGCTGACCGCCGGCCGGGGCCGGACGGGCGGGGCGCGGGCCGGGGGTGGCACCCGCGGGACGCGGGGCCTGCTGCTGCGGGGCAGCCGACTGGGCCGGAGCCGGAGCCGAGAACTCGGCAGCGGGGACCGGAGTCACCGGAGCGGGCTTGGGCGCGGGCTTCGGACCCGGACGCGGGCCGACAGACGGCGCGGAAGGCGCTGCGGGGGTGCTGCTCGCCGGGGCGGCGGCTGCTGCCGGCCTGGGGGCCGGGGCGCCGGGCTTCGGGGCAGCGGGACGTGCCGCAGCGGCCGGGGAGGGCGCTGCGGGCTTTGCGGGCGTCGCCTTGCGGGGCGCGCCAGGCTTTGCAGCGGACTTGCCGGCGTTGCCGCCGGGCCCCTGCAGTGCGTCAGTCAACTTGCGTACAACCGGCGCCTCGATCGTCGAGGACGCCGAACGGACGAATTCACCGAGCTCTTGGAGCTTGGCCATGACGACCTTGCTCTCGACGCCGAACTCCTTGGCGAGTTCGTATACCCGGACCTTAGCCACTTCGCTCCTTTTAGGTCCGGGTTACCGCCGGACCGTCGCTACTTCATGGGCGTACTCATCGCGTACTCATCGAGTGCTCATCGCAATCTCGACCTACTTCCAACTCGCGAGGTACCTGACCGCACGGGGTCCCGTGCCGTTCGCTTTCTTACGGTGTCACCCGCTCGACGAACCGCTGCACTGCTGCGGGGTCGAACGGCCCCTTGGCCTTGAAGGCCCGGGGGAATGCCCGGCGGCGAACCGCCAGGTCCAGACAGACAGAGACGGGGTGCACATAGACACCCCGGCCGGGCAGCGTACCGCGAGGATCGGGTACGCACGCGTCCCCGTCCGCGACGATGCGCAGCAGCTCGCTCTTTGCCGCTCGCTCCCGGCATCCCACACAGGTTCGCTCAGGGCAAGCGCGAGCGTGCGTCCGGCCAGACACGTCTAAGTCTACCTCCCCGCACCGGCCTCACCCCTTTGGGGCAAAAATCGAACGGATGTTGTCGTGTTCTCAGCGGCGTGCCGCCCAGATGTATTCCCTGCGGCCCGCGGGACCGCCCCCGGCCGCCCCTTTCCGGGGGCGGCGCCGGGCGGTCCCGCGCGGGCCGGTTGCCCGGCATCCGCCGGGTCGGGTCAGCCGCGCTCCGAACGCTCGCGGGCCCGCTCGGCCCGCTCCCGGTCCGCGACGTCACGCTCGGCATCGGTCTCGGTGTCCGGACGGATGTCGATGCGCCAGCCGGTGAGGCGTGCGGCGAGGCGGGCATTCTGCCCCTCCTTGCCGATCGCGAGCGACAGCTGGTAGTCGGGGACGGTGACCCGGGCGGACCGTGCGCCGAGGTCCACGACCTCGACCTGGCTCACCCGTGCGGGCGACAGGGCGTTGGCGACCATCTCGGCCGGGTCGTCCGACCAGTCCACGATGTCGATCTTCTCGCCGTGCAGCTCGGCCATGACATTGCGCACCCGGCCGCCCATCGGGCCGATGCAGGCGCCCTTGGCGTTCAGCCCGGAGCGGGTCGAACGGACCGCGATCTTGGTGCGGTGACCCGCCTCGCGGGCGATCGCGCAGATCTCGACGGAACCGTCCGCGATCTCCGGGACCTCCAGCGCGAAGAGCTTCTTCACCAGGTTGGGGTGGGTCCGCGAGAGCGTCACGGACGGACCGCGCACGCCCTTGGCGACCCGTACGACATACGTACGCAGGCGCAGGCCGTGGGTGTACTCCTCGCCCGGCACCTGCTCCTGCACCGGCAGGATCGCTTCCAGCTTGCCGATGTCGACCAGGACGTTCTTCGGGTCCTTGCCCTGCTGGACGACGCCGGTGACGACATCGCCCTCGTGGCCCGCGTACTCGCCGAACGTCCTGTCGTCCTCGGCGTCGCGCAGCCGCTGCAGGATGACCTGCTTGGCGGTGGTCGCGGCGATCCGGCCGAAGCCGGACGGGGTGTCGTCGAACTCCTTGGGCTCCTGGCCCGGTTCGAGGTCGGCCGGGTCCTCCTTCGCCCACACCGTCACATGGCCGCGCTCGTCGAGCTTCACTCGCGCGCGGCGGTGGCTGCCGTCCGTACGGTGGTAGGCGATGAGGAGGGCCGACTCGATCGCCTCGACGAGCACGTCGAAGGGGATCTCCTTGTCCTGTGCCAAGCCCTTCAAGAGCTTCACATCGATGTCCACGGCTACGCCTCCTCTTCCTTCTTGTCCTTGCGGCTGAATTCGATCTCCACGCGCGCCTTGGCGATCTCGTCGAAGGCGACCCGGCGGGACGTGGGCCTGCGGCCCTTGACGCCCGGCACTTCGAGGTCGAGTCCTTCTTCGTCCACGGCGAGGATGCGAGCCACCAGCTCACCGCCCTCGCGCAGATGGAGTTTGGCCAGGCGGCCCGTGGCACGTACGTAGTGGCGGTGCTCCGTCAGCGGACGGTCGGCACCGGGGGAACTGACTTCGAGGACGTACTCGTCCTCGCCCATCGCGTCGGTCTCGTCGAGCTTCTCGGAGATCGCGCGGCTCAGTTCGGCGCAGGTGTCCAGCTCCACGCCCTCTTCGGAGTCCACGATGATCCGCAGCACCCGGCGGCGGCCTGCCCGGGACACCTCGATCTCTTCGAGATCCAGCTGCTCGGCGCTGACGAGCGGTTCGAGCAGTCCGCGCAGCCTCTCGCTCTGGGTGGTGCTCATCCGGGTGACTCCTCGGCCGCGTGTGCTGTTGTGGGGATCTCGCGTGTCAGGTCAAAGGGTATCCGGTCCCGAGGGGTGTTGCCGCCCGCCTGCCCCTCGGCCGCGGGTACGCTCGCCTGCGTTGATCACTTCAGGACAGATCCAGTCAAGACAGGGCCAAGCCCGAAGGAGAACAAGTGCGGCGCACGGGGACGACGCGCAGAGGTGCGTTCACCGCGACGGGGGCGCTCGCCATGGGGGCGGCCTTGGCCGGCTGCGGTGACGGCCCGGGAAGCGGGGAGGACTCCGGCCGGGCCGGAGCAGGGACCGCGGCCGAGCAGGCCTCCGCGGCGCAGGCGGAGAAGAAGCTCCGAGCGGGTGCCGCGCGTACCAGCATGGAGCTGCTCGGCCAGTACGAACACGTGGTCAAGGCCCATCCGGCCACCGCCGCCGGGCTCTCGCCGCTGCGGGACGCCGTACGGGCCCATGCCAAGGCGCTGGCGCCCGATGGCGGGCAGACGCTCGCGGTCGCGCAGTCGCGCGCGACCGATGCCAAGGCCGCCGTCAAGGAGTTGGCCGCGGCGGAACGCCGCGCCGCGGACGCGCACCTGGTGACGCTGATGAAGGCCCCGCCGGACCTGGCCCGGCTGTTGGCGTCGATCGCGGCGGCGGGCGCGGCCCACGCCTATCTGCTGACCGAACTGGCAAAGGAGACCTCGCCATGAGCGCCCGGACACAGAAGGCGGCGCAGGCGGCCCTGGCCGCCGAACACGCGGCGGTGTACGGGTACGGGGTGGTCGGCGGCCGGGTCGCCGACCACCACCGGGCCGAGGCCACGGCCGCGTACCACGCGCACCGGGCCCGGCGCGACGCGCTGGTGCGCACCGTGCGTGACCTGGGTGGTGAGCCGGTGGCGGCCCAAGCGGCATACGCTCTGCCGTTCGCGGTGCCGGACCCGGCCGCGGCGGTGCGGCTGGCCGCCCTGCTGGAGGACCGGGTCGCGTACGTGTACTCGGATCTCGTACGGGCCGCCGGGGGGACGCGCAGGCGGGAGGCCGCGGATGCGTTGCGGGAGGCCGCGGTGCGCGCGGTCCGCTGGCGGGGCAGCGGCGTACCCTTTCCCGGGCTCGCCGAGCGGACCGCCGAGGGGACCGGCGCGACAGCAGGGACTGACGCGAAGGCCGAGTCCGATGCGAGAGACGGGACCGATGTGAAGAACGGGGCCGTCGCCACGCACTGAAGAAGCTCCGGCAACGCACTGAAGAAGCTCTGAAAGGGAACAAAGCACGTATGGGTTTCGAACCGCCGCAGCGTCTGGTGCGAGCGCTCGGCGAGTCGTACGGGGATACCGCCGACTGGCTCGCGCGGCTTCCCGCACTGGCCGAGGAAGCGCTGTCCTCGACCGGGCAGAAGCTGACCGTGGACCGGGTCGCCACCCCCGGGGGCCGCAGCAGCCTGGTCCTGCTGGTGACGTGCTCCGACGGCACCCCGGCCGCGCTGAAGATCGCTCCGTCCGGGGCCGCACTCGAGCTGGAGCAGGCGGCGCTGACTCACTGGAACGGCTGGGGCGCGGTGCGACTCGTCGCCACCGGCCCCGGCGCACTGCTGCTGGAACGGCTGCACCCCGAGGTGTCGCTGCGCTCGCTGCCGGAGGCGAAGGCACTGCTGGAGGCGGCAGGGACGGTGCGCAGGCTGTGGGTCGAGCCGGCGGCCGGCCATGGATTCGAGACGGTCGCCGAGCGGACCGGCCGCCGTACCGAGCCGATGCGCGCCTACGCCGCGGCCGACCCGAGCCTGGAGCCGCTGGTCTCCGCGGCGCTCGCGGCGCGTGAGGAACTGGTCGCCGACTCCCCCGAACTCCTGCTGCTGCACGGCAACTTCCGCCAGAGCAAGGTGCTCGCGGGCGAGCGGGCGCCCTGGCTGACCGTCGGCCCGGAGCCGCTGGTCGGCGAGCGGGCCTACGATCTGGCGCGCCTGGTGCGTGACCGCGTCGAGGACCTGATCGCTTCCCCCGGCGGCCCGGTGACGGCCCGACGCCGGATCAAGAAGCTCGCCGATTCGCTGGACGTGGACCGGGAACGGCTGCACGGCTGGACGCTGTTCCGCGCGGTGGAGTCGGGAACCCGGGCGCTGGCGGTCGGCCGTCGCCAGGAGGGCGAGCTGACGCTGGAGTTCGCGGGCTGGCTGTAGGGCGTGTTTCGAAAGTAGCGCCGTCCGTCCGGAGGGCGGGCCTCGCGGCGTCCGGCGCCTTGCGGTCGCAAGGCGCCCACATGGTCTCGGATGGGGTCTGCCCTGCTCGAACGAAGCTGAGAGCTCGGGGAAGAAGCCACTGGGGCATCTCGGTAACGCCGCGAGCGTGCGTGCCGGACGCCGCGGGGCAGGCGGGACTTTCGAAACACGCCCCAGGCCCGTCCGGGAAAACCGCAGGCCCCCGCGCGGTGCGCGGGGGCCTGCGGTTCAGTGCCGTCAGCCCTGAACGGTCAGACGGGCGATCGCCTCGTCGACCGTGAGCTCCTCGCGCTCGCCCGTGCGGCGGTCCTTGAGCTCCAGGACGCCCTCGGCCGAGCGGCGGCCGGCGACCAGGATCTTCGGAATGCCGATCAGCTCGGCGTCGGTGAACTTCACACCGGGCGAGACGCCCGCGCGGTCGTCGACCATGACCCGCACACCGGCAGCGGCGAGCTTCTCGGCGACATCGAGTGCCAGCTCCGTCTGGAGCGCCTTGCCCGCCGCGACGACATGGACATCGGCCGGGGCGATCTCGCGGGGCCAGCACAGCCCCTGCTCGTCGGCGGTCTGTTCGGCGAGCGCGGCGACGGCGCGGGAGACGCCGATGCCGTAGGAGCCCATGGTGACCCGGACCGGCTTGCCGTTCTGGCCGAGCACATCGAGCTGGAAGGCGTCCGCGAACTTGCGGCCCAGCTGGAAGATGTGGCCGATCTCGATGGCGCGGTCCAGCTTGAGGCCGGTGCCGCACTTGGGGCACGGGTCGCCCGCCTCGACGACGACCACGTCGAGGTAGTCGTCGACCTCGAAGTCGCGGCCGACGACGACGTTCTTCGCGTGGGTGCCGGGCTTGTTCGCGCCGGTGATCCAGGAGGTGCCGGCGGCGATGCGCGGGTCGGCGATGTAGCGGACCTTCTCCAGACCCTGCGGGCCGACGTAGCCGCGTACCAGGTCGGGACGGCCCTCGAAGTCCTCCGCGGTGACCAGCTCGACGACGGCGGGCGCGAGGTGCTCGCCGAGCTTGCCGAGGTCGACCTCGCGGTCGCCGGGCACGCCCACGGCGACGATCTCGCCGTCGACCTTGACCAGGAGGTTCTTCAGGGTCGCGGAGGCCGGGACGCCCAGGTGCGCGGCGAGCGTCTCGATGGTCGGGGTGTCGGGGGTGTCCAGCTCCTCGACGGGGCCGTGCGCCGAGCCGTCCACGGGGGTGGCCCTGAAGGTCACGGCCTCGGTGTTGGCGGCGTAGTCGCAGGCGGGGCAGTCGACGAAGGTGTCCTCGCCGGCCGGGGCGGGAGCCAGGAACTCCTCGGAGGCCGAGCCACCCATCGCACCGGAGACGGCGGAGACGATGCGGTGGTCGAGGCCGAGCCGCTCGAAGATCCGGATGTAGGCGGCGCGGTGCAACTGGTACGCCTCGACGAGGCCTTCGTCCGTGGTGTCGAAGGAGTACGAGTCCTTCATCTGGAACTCGCGTCCGCGCAGCACACCGGCGCGGGGGCGGGCCTCGTCCCGGTACTTGGTCTGGATCTGGTAGAGGATCACGGGCAGGTCCTTGTAGGACGTGATCTGATCCTTGACGACCTGGGTGAAGATCTCTTCGTGGGTGGGGCCGAGGAGGTACTCGGCGCCCTTGCGGTCCTTGAGCTTGAAGAGCAGATCGCCGTACTCGTGGTAGCGGCCGCTGGCGTCGTACGACTCCTTGGGGAGCAGCGCGGGCAGCAGCACTTCCTGGCCGCCGATGGCGTCCATCTCCTCGCGCACGACGCGGGTGATGTTCTCCAGGACCTTCTTGCCGAGCGGCAGCCAGGTCCAGATTCCGGCCGCCGTGCGACGTACGTATCCGGCCCGGACGAGCAGCTTGTGGTTGAGCGTCTCGGCGTCCGCCGGGTCGTCGCGCAGTGTCTTGATCATCAATCGGGACATGCGCTGGACCTGGGCCATGATGAACTCCTGCTCGGAAGGGTGATGTGCAGGAGGTTAGCCGGGTGGTACGGGTGGGCGGAAATCCATTGGCTTCCGTCCTAGCCCTTGCGACGCAGCGGAAGCGGGGCTCCCATCACCGCGTACGGCTTGGGAGCACTGGGAAAGAGCACCTGCCGGGCCAGGTCCTGGTAGCCGAGACTGCGATACAGGCCACGTGCCGGGCTCTCCGTGTCGATCGCGGAGAGGATGGACCGGGTCTGGTCGACGGCGTCCGTGATGGTGGTGATCAGCGTGCGGCCGATGCCGCGGTTCTGGAACTTCGGCAGGACGTGCAGTTCGGTGATGACGAACGAGTCGTCGAGCCAGTGCGCACAGCCGGTGGCGCGGAGGTAGGGCTCGACGACGGTGGACCACCACTGGCCGCGTTCGTTCGGCATGCCGTAGACGAAGCCGACGAGCCGCCCGTCGGGGGTGGTGGCACCGAGGGCGCGGGCGCAGGGGTGGTCGAGGTGTCTGAGGACGATGTGGCGCCGTACCTCGATCTCTTCCGGACCCAGGCCGAAGGCGAGGGCCTGCACGGCAAGCGCCTCGTCCACGCGCGCGGCGAGATCGACCGGTCCGATCAGGACGCTGGGAGTGTGGGGGCCGCCCCCGGAAGCTGCTGCCATGGGCCGACCCTACTGGCCCGGGTGGGGTGGGGGGTACGGGTCGGTGGCGTCGGCCACCGGCCGGTCAGAACAGCACGCTCATGAACGCGCCGGCTTCGCGGAAGCCGACCCTCGTGTACGCCTTGCGCGCGGGGGTGTTGTAGTCGTTCACGTACAGGCTGACGACGGGTGCGACATCGGCCAGTGCATAGCGCAGGACCGCCGCCATGCCGGTTTCGGAGAGTCCTCGGCCGCGGTGTTCGGGAGCGACCCAGACGCCCTGGATCTGGCAGGCCTGCGGGGTGGCCGCGCCGATCTCCGCCTTGAAAACGACCCGGCCGTCCTCGATCCGGGCGAAGGAGCGGCCGGCTCCGATAAGTTCGGCTACGCGTGCCTGGTAGAGGAGCCCGCCGTCGCCCGCGAGCGGGGAGATGCCGACTTCCTCGGTGAACATCGCCACGCAGGCCGGCATCAGAACGTCCATCTCGTCCTTGCGGATCCGCCGGACCAGGGGGTCGGCAGTGACCTCGGCGGACGGGCTCTCGGTGACCATGAGCGGCTGATGGGCCCGGACCTCGCGGGCGGGTCCCCAGCCGGGTTCGAGCAGCCGCCACAGCTGGGCGGTGGGCTCTGCGGGGCCGACGATCGAGGAGCAGCGGCGGCCGGCCCGGCGGGCCCGGTCGGCGAAGGCCCGGACGGCCTCGGGGGTGGCGCAGATCGGTACGAGGTTGGCGCCCGAGTAGCACAGCGATCGCAGCCGTCCGTCGGCGTACCAGCCCCACATCTCGCCGCCGAGGCGCCAGGGATCGAGACCTGCGATCTGTACCCGGGACGTCACGAAGGCATTGGCGACGGGTTCGCTCTCCAGGATGGCGAGGGCGGCGCCGAGGTCGCTGGGTTCGAGGACCCGGGTGGTGGTCTGCGTCAACACGAGGGGGCCTCACCATGCGGTCTGCTGATTTCCGCACTGTACCCAAAGAGGCCAATCGGCGCCGCCCCGTGCCCGGGAACAGCGTCCGCGGGGCACTGTGAGGCCGTTCACGACCGCGCCCCGCCGGGCAGCGTTCGTCCGGCGGGGCGCGGTGGTGCGGGTCATGGTTCGGACCAACTGGTCTCAGCTGATGGAGACCTCGGGCTCGCCCGAGGCGATGCCGTCCTTCTCCATCTGTTCGGCGATCTTCATGGCTTCTTCGATCAGCGTCTCGACGATCTTCGACTCGGGCACGGTCTTGATGACCTCGCCCTTGACGAAGATCTGCCCCTTGCCGTTGCCGGACGCGACACCCAGATCCGCCTCACGGGCCTCACCCGGACCATTGACGACACAGCCCATCACGGCCACCCGCAACGGCACCTCCATGCCCTCGAGCCCCGCACTGACCTGGTCCGCCAGCTTGTACACATCCACCTGAGCCCGGCCGCACGACGGACACGACACGATCTCCAGCCGCCGCTGCCGCAGATTCAACGACTCCAGGATCTGGATACCGACCTTGACCTCCTCGGCCGGCGGCGCCGACAACGACACCCGGATCGTGTCCCCGATCCCCTCCGACAGCAACGCACCGAACGCCACCGCCGACTTGATCGTCCCCTGGAACGCCGGCCCCGCCTCCGTCACCCCCAGATGCAGCGGATAGTCGCACTGCGCCGCCAGCTGACGGTACGCATTGACCATCACCACCGGATCGTTGTGCTTCACCGAGATCTTGATGTCCCGGAAACCGTGCTCCTCGAAGAGCGACGCCTCCCACAACGCCGACTCCACCAACGCCTCGGGCGTCGCCTTCCCGTACTTCGCCAGCAACCGCGCATCCAGCGAACCCGCGTTCACACCGATCCGGATCGGCGTCCCCGCATCATTCGCCGCCCGCGCGATCTCCTTCACCTTGTCGTCGAACTGCTTGATGTTCCCCGGATTCACCCGCACCGCCGCACAGCCCGCGTCGATCGCCGCGAACACGTACTTCGGCTGGAAATGAATGTCCGCGATCACCGGAATCTGCGACTTCCTCGCGATCGTCGCCAGCGCGTCCGCGTCGTCCTGCGTCGGACACGCCACCCGCACGATCTGGCAGCCCGAAGCCGTCAGCTCCGCGATCTGCTGCAACGTCGCACCGATGTCCGACGTACGCGTCGTGGTCATCGACTGCACCGACACCGGCGCATCCCCGCCAACCGCAACCGACCCGACCTGGATCTGGCGGCTGACCCTCCGGTCGGCGAGCTTGGTCGGAACGGACGGCATTCCGAGAGAAATCGCAGTCATGCGCTGAGCATCCCCAAGGTGTGGATCAAGGTCCCGAGATCGGCGGGCTCCAGACTTCGAGGTTACGGCACCGGCGACGGCCCGGAGCACACCAACTCCGGGAGCGCCGCACAAAGGCAGGGCCCGGACACACACTGTGTGCCGGGCCGTCACCCATGGTGCACCGGGCCGGTCGCCAGATCAGGAGATCTTGACCGGATTGACGATGTCGGCCACCAGCACCAGCAGTGTGAAGCAGATGAAGACACCGGCGACGACATAAGCGACCGGCATCAGCTTGGCCACGTCGAAGGGGCCGGGGTCGGGGCGCTTGAAGACCCGGGCCACCTTGCGGCGCATGGACTCCCAGAGCGCTCCTGCGATATGCCCGCCGTCGAGCGGCAGCAGGGGCAGCATGTTGAAGAGGAACAGCGAGAGGTTGAAGCCGGCCAGCAGGAACAACATCATCGCGATCTGGTTCTGCGCCGGTACGTCGAGCGTCATCACCTCGCCGCCGATCCTGGCCGCACCGACCACGCCGACCGGGGAGTCCGCTGCTCGCTCACCGTCGCCGAAGGCGGCGTCCCACAGGTCCGGGATCTTGGACGGGAGGGCGATCATCGATTCGACGCCGCTCTCGATCATGTCTCCCATGCGGACGACCGACTCGCCGAAGGAGAGCGGAATGATCTCGGTCTGGGCGGCGAAGCCGAGGTAGCCGGCTGTCACGTACTCACCTTCGATCACCTCTCCCCTGGAGTCCTTCTTCGCAACGGCGTTCTCCTGCAGCACGGCGTGGAGGGTCAGCTCCTGGCCGTCGCGCTGGACCGTGATGGTTGCGGGGCCGATGGTGTCGCGGATCATTTCGGAGAGCGTGGCCCAGTCGTCGACCTTCTGGCCGTCGAAGGCGACGATCTTGTCGCCCTTCTTGAGTCCGGCGGCCTGCGCGGGCGAGACCGGGTCGGACTTCTTGCAGGTGTCGCGGTTCTCGCTCTGGGCGATCACGCACTTCTGGACACCCGCCACCTCGGTGGTCTGGGTCTGGAACCCGAAGGTCATCGCCACACCGAGGAAGATCGCGACGGCGAGGACCAGGTTCATGAACGGTCCTGCGAACATCACGATGACGCGCTGCCACGGCTTGCGCGTGTAGAAGAGGCGCGTCTCGTCACCCGGTTCGAGCTCTTCGAAGGCCGCGGACCTGGCGTCCTCGATCATGCCGCGCCACGGTGACGTGGACCGCGCCTCCAGGCGCCCGTCCGGCCCCGGCGGGAACATGCCGATCATGCGGATGTAGCCGCCGGCCGGGATGGCCTTGATTCCGTACTCGGTGTCGCCCTTCTTCCGCGACCAGATGGTCGGGCCGAATCCGACCATGTACTGGGGGACGCGGATGCCGAAGAGCTTCGCGGTCGACAGGTGCCCCAACTCGTGCCAGGCGATCGAGAACAGCAGCCCGATGGCGAAGACGACGATGCCCAGAATCGTCAACAGGACCGTCGTAATACTCATGCGCGCGCCTCCGCTGTCGCTTTCGCCGAGAGTTCACGGGCCCGGGCGCGTGCCCAGGTCTCCGCTTCGAGGACGTCTTCGACCGTGAGCGAAGTTCCCGTGGCGGCGGTGCCGTGTTCGGTCACCACCGCCGTGACCGTATCCATGATTCCGTTGAACGGCAGCCGTCCTGCCAGGAATGCGTCGACACATTCCTCGTTCGCGGCGTTGAAGACGGCCGGGGCGGTGGCGCCGAGCGCGCCCACGTGCCTGGCCAGTCCCACGGACGGGAAAGCCTCGTTGTCGAGGGGGAAGAACTCCCAGCTGGACGCCTTCGACCAGTCGAAGGCGGGTGCGGCGTCCGGGACGCGCCGCGGCCAGCCGATACCGATGGCGATCGGGCCCCTCATGTCCGGGGGCGTGGCCTGGGCGAGGGTGGAGCCGTCGGTGAACTCCACCATGGAGTGAACGTACGACTGGGGGTGGACCACGACCTCGATCCGGTCGAAAGGGATGTCGTAGAGGAGATGTGCCTCGATGACCTCCAGTCCCTTGTTGACGAGGGTGGCGGAGTTGACCGTGATGACCGGCCCCATGGCCCAGGTCGGGTGCGCAAGGGCCTCCTCGCGGGTGACACCCACGAGCTCGCTCCTGGTACGTCCGCGGAAGGGGCCGCCCGACGCGGTGACGACGAGCTTGCGTACATCGGCGCGGGTGCCCGCGCCGAGCGCCTGGAAGAGCGCGGCGTGCTCGGAGTCGACCGGGATGATCTGGCCGGGCTCGGCCAGCGCCTTGACCAGCGGGCCGCCGACGATCAGCGACTCCTTGTTGGCCAGGGCGAGCGTGCGGCCCGCTTCGAGCGCGGCGAGCGTGGGGGCGAGACCGATCGAGCCGGTGATCGCGTTGAGCACGGTGTGGCAGTCGCCGGCGGCGAGCTGGGTGGCGGCGTCGGGCCCTGCCAGGATCTCGGGAAGCGGCTCGCCCGTCCCGTACTGCTCGCGCAGCGCCTCACGGAGTTCCGGTACGGCGTCCGGTGCGGCGACGGCCACGGTGCGCACCCGCAGTCTCCGCGCCTGCTCGGCGAGGAGGGCGACCCGTCCGCCCGCGGCGGAGAGCCCGGTGACACGGAAGCGGTCGGGATTGCGCAGCACCAGATCGATGGCCTGGGTGCCGACGGAACCGGTGGAGCCGAGGATGACGAGATCCCGGCGGCCCTGCACGGTGTCGAAGACACGGTGCGGGTCAGCTAGGGAGGCGGGGCTGTCGCTCATGCCCTACATTGTTGCCGCATCGGCTGTGAGTGTGGACAGGGTGTCCCCCGCGCCGGGCCTGCGCGGTCATTTCGACATGGGGGTGCTGGTGCCGTTCGCGGCGGCGGCCAGGAACAGGGCACGCGCGGTGACGGACTTGGAGCCGGGGATGTGGATGACGGTCACAGGTCGTCATCCGGCTGTACCCCGCCCGGCCGGGCGGGGTACAGCCGATGAATGAACGTGCGCCCACCCGGTGCGCGGTCAGCGAATGGGGCGGTGGACGTTGTCCCGGACGGACGGCCCGGGGGTGGCGTCGGCGATCCACGGGCCATCGCCGCTCGGGTCGATGATGCCTTCCTCCAGCCAGGTGTACGCACCGGACAGGACTCCGTCGACCATGCGCCGGTCCAGGTCGTCGGTGTTGGACCACAGACGGGTGAAGAGTTCCTCGACCCGGACGCGGGACTGGCGGCAGAAGGCGTCGGCAAGCCGGTAGGCCTCGCGCCCGTGGTCGTCGGAGGAGCGCAGCAGTTCGGCGCGGACGCAGGCGGCACTCATCGCGAAGAGTTCCGCGCCGATGTCGACGATCCGGCCGAGGAAGCCCTGCTTGGTCTCCATCCGGCCCTGCCAGCGCGACATGGCGTAGAAGGTGGAACGTGCGAGTTTACGGGCGGAGCGTTCGACGTAACGCAGATGGGAGGACAGGTCCGGGTGTCCGGGCGGGTTGAATTCCCCGTACGTACGCGGGAGTTGTCCCGGTCCCGTGACGAGCTTGGGCAGCCAGCGGGCGTAGAAGCCGGCCGCGTTCGCGCCCGCCTTCGCCTTGGCGGAGAGGGGTTTGTCGGGGTCGATGATGTCCCCCGCGACCTTCAGATGGGCGTCGACGGCTTCACGGGCGATCAACAGATGCATGATCTCGGTGGAGCCCTCGAAGATCCGGTTGATCCGCAGATCACGCAGGAGCTGTTCGGCGGGGACGGCCCGTTCGCCACGGGCGGCGAGGGACTCGGCGGTCTCGAAACCCCGGCCGCCCCGGATCTGGACCAGTTCGTCGGCCATCAGACAGCCCATCTCGGAGCCGTACAGCTTGGCGAGAGCCGCTTCGATCCGGATGTCGTTGCGATTCTCGTCCGCCATCTGGGAGGACAGGTCGACCACTGCTTCGAGCGCGAAGGTGGTTGCGGCGATGAAGGAGATCTTGGCGCCGACGGCCTCGTGCAGGGCGACCGGCCTGCCCCATTGCTCGCGCACCGCCGACCACTCGCGGGCGATCTTCAGGCACCACTTCCCGGCGCCGACGCACATGGCCGGCAGGGAGAGCCGTCCCGTGTTGAGCGTGGTGAGGGCGATCTTGAGCCCGGCGCCTTCGGGGCCGATGCGGTTCGCGGCCGGGACCCGGACCCGGTGGAAGCGGGTGACGCCGTTCTCGAGACCGCGCAGGCCCATGAAGGCGTTGCGGTTCTCGACGGTGATGCCCGGGGAGTCCGCCTCCACGACGAAGGCCGTGATGCCGCCCTTGTGGCCGTGAGACTTCGGGACACGGGCCATCACGACGAGCAGGTCGGCGACGACGCCGTTGGTCGTCCACAGCTTCACACCGTCGAGGATGTAGTCCGTTCCTTCCGGGACGGCCGAGGTGGCGAGCCGGGCCGGGTCGGAGCCGACGTCCGGTTCGGTGAGGAGGAACGCCGAGATGTCGGTGCTCGCCAGCCGGGGCAGGAAGGCGTCCTTCTGTTCCTGGCTGCCGAAGAGTTTCAGCGGCTGCGGTACGCCGATGGACTGGTGGGCGGAGAGCAGCGCCCCGATCGCCGGGCTGGTGGAGCCGACCAGGGCGAGGGCCTTGTTGTAGTAGACCTGGGTCAGGCCCAGACCTCCGTACCTCGGGTCGATCTTCATCCCGAGCGCGCCGAGTTCCTTGAGGCCGTTGATCACCTCGTCGGGGATCCTCGCCTCGCGCTCGATCAGGGCGCTGTCGATCCTGGTCTCGCAGAAGTCGCGCAGCCGGGCGAGGAACGCCTCGCCGCGGCGGACGTCGTCCGCGGCCGGCAGCGGATGCGGATGGATCAGGTCGAGCCGGAAGCGCCCGAGGAAGAGTTCCTTGGCGAAACTGGGCTTGTGCCAGTCCTGTTCGCGTGCGGCCTCGGCCACTTGGCGCGCTTCACGCTCGGTGACCTTGGGTGTGTTCTTCGGTGCGGATGGTGCGGACATGAGGAGCTCACCTCGCCGCTGTGTGGGGTGGGCGGATGCGGCCGGTCCGCACGGAGCGCGCTGCGCGCCTGCCGAGCCGTACCAACCGGTGCTACTTGTCCGTATGTACCCGATTCCCGACACTCCCACCATCCCCCGGGCGCCGATCGGGTCGGGAGCCACTCCACTGGCCAGCCCCGTGGTGACACGGGGCTCGGACCGTGAGCAGGGAAGCAGAAACGGCCGGAGCCCCCGCACAGGCTGCCTTCGCTGCCATATTCTGCCGCCGGGCGTCCGGTGATCCTGCGGTACGGCCGCGGCCGTACCGGGGACGCTTCGCACAGGATCACCGGAAGAACGCGACGAGGCCGGTTGCCGCCCCTGCTGCGCCGGTCACCGCGGCGATCGCCGGAACGCGGGGCAGTGAACATCGGAGCGGCCGCGGTCAACTCTCCTTGTTCGCGTCGAGCGCGGCTCGGACGAAGCAGTCCTTGGCCTCCAGAAGCTTCCGGAGCCCGGCGGTAGGCTCGGGCCCGTGCGGCGTGACGTCGACGCACTGTTGCGCAAGGTCGGCGCGCGGCTTGCTTTCCGCTTGGAGGGGTTCGGGGAGCCGGCCATACCCGACGTACTGGAGCAGGTGAGTCGTGCCGGGGTGACGGGCCATGCCAGGTCAGGTCAGGTCCCATTGGTGTTGATGTTGACATCGATGACGGCCCGCTCGATCGCGGCCTCGACCGCGGCGACGATGGTCTCGGTGTCGGCGCCCGTGCCGACCTGCCCCGCGAGTGCGGTGATCGCGGCGGACTGGGCGGCCAGGGTCTTGTCCATGCGCCGGATGCGGGCCTGCACGTCCTTCAATATGGACTGCGCCTGCCATGTCGGGTTCGTCTTGTGGTCCGCCGCGTCTGCCGGGCCGCCGATCGCGTCCGTCTTCCAGACAGCGTCGAAAATGTCGCGCTTGGTGATCCCTGCCATGGAGTCCTCCTCGTTCGGGTCGGAGCCGGGGTTCCAGCTCGCGGGGTGCTTCAGCCGCTCGGCCACATCGGCCCGGAGTCGCGCCATCGTGAAGCCGCGGGGGTCGATCTTGTCGCTGGACCACTCCAGGTGGCCGATCACGCTTTTCGCCGACCAGCCATGAGCCCGGCACAGGGCGGCCTGGATGCGGACGATCGCGTCGTACTGTGCCTTGGGCCAGGGATCTTTGCCGTCGCCGAGGTTCTCGCACTCCCACCCGTAGAAGCGCGCATTGCCGTCGACGCCGTTGCTGTTGCCGCGGGTTGGTGGGGTGGGTCGGGTGCCGTAGGACTCGGCTATGACCTGTTCGAGCACGCGCGGGTCGCCACCGCCCGCATGATTCGCGCGGCCCCAACCGACCATGTGCACCCGGCCGTCTTTGGCGATCATCCCGTGACAAAGCGGGCCCGGCAGCGACGCGTAGCCGTCCCGCACGGTAGCGACCGTGGCCGCTGTGCCCTTGGTGACCGTGTGGTGCACGATCGACCCGTTGACCGGACCCCACGCACCCTTCGAGTTGCGGTTGTGGGTACGCCAGTTGCCGACCTCCACCACGCGAACGCCCTCGGTACGCAGCGCGGCGAGCACCTGCGCGGCAGTCATGGGTTGTGCCATGTGTGATTCCCCTTCAGCCAGCGGTGTACATGAGGTTGCGGAACTTCCCTCGTACCTGTTCTGCCCCTCGTCGGCCCCTCTACTTTTCTCCACCCGAAATAAGAATGGATGGGGAGCCGTCCGGCAGTTGAGGGTCGGGGCCACGTCGCTCGCACCGCCGGTCGATTCAGCGCCGATCGCCCGGATCTCGGGGAAGTCGCGTATCAGTTCGGCGAGTTCGCTGTCGCCCTGGACATCCGGGCCGGCAGACGCAGCGGCGGTTGGTGCATGAAGACAGCCGGAGCCCCCGCACAGTGGGCCCCTCACAGCGCCCTGACCTGCGCATTTCCTCTGACCCGCTCGAACTCTCATCACTTCGACCCGTCCTGGCCCGTCCTGGCCCGTCTCAAGCCGTTTCAGACCGCCCTCGTGCTCCCACGGGAGCACCACGGGAACCGCGAAGGCAAAGTATGCCCTGACCTGCGGTTACCCATCCTCAGGGATGGCTAACCTGCGGGCCCTCGTCCTTGGTGAGGGAGAACTACGCGTCGCAGCGCTGCTGAAAAACGAGCAGCGCCGCCGTGAACTGCCCGATGTTCTCTGGCGCGACCCGCTGCTCGGCACCCGGGCCAACGGTATCCCGGTCGGCAAGCCCCATCCGCAGATGCTCGGTCCGGACATCAACGGCCTCCGTACGTGAACCGGGCCTTCCTGCCCCAGGGCCCCTCCCCGGCCTGACGGCCAGGTGACCCCTGCCCTCGACGAAGTCAACGCCCGGATCCGCTGCCTCATGGACCAGCCCGCCACCCCGCACCGCACGGAGGAGTACCGGCATCTCCTCGCCGCATGGGCCGACCTTGTACGGGGCAACGTCGACCAGACGGCATAACGTGCAATGCCCCCGCTCGGTGGTCCGAGCGAGGGCATTGCGTCCAGTCGATAACAAGCAGCCAGCAGCCATACGGAAAAGGACAAAATCACCGTAGAGGCGGGTACTGACATCGGGCGTGCCCGGGTCAGCGGCCGGTGGCTCTGTACACGAAAAACGGAGGCGAAGGGACGAAGGCGCGTGGAGCGCCATGGTGGGTAGACGGTCCTTGGTTCGGGCGCCCGGCTGCTAAAACCGCCTCCGGCTGCTGGGCCGGAGGCGGTTCATGCGGGATCGCGGGGCTGCGGGCGTCAGTTCACGCTGATGCTGTTCAGGATCGCCGATGTGACGTGGTCGGCGGCGTTGCGGTGGCCGCGGGCGTTGGGGTGCACGAGGGCCGGCCCTGCTGGTCAGTGTGGGGGACTCGGCGGTCCAGCCATCCGAGAATGTCGACGGGGGCACTTCCGGCCAGCGTCAACACGATGGCCGATAGGCGCCATTCCAAGCACCTTCAAAGGTTGCTAGAAATTCGGCACCAGTTCGCATCAGCAGCCCGCTCTCCTCAAGGAGGCAACAATGCGTCTTCGTCATGCCGTCGCCAGCGCTGCTCTCAGTACCGCGCTTCTCACGGGAACGTTCGCAGCACCGGCCCATGCAGCCACGGCTGGCACGGCTGGCGCGGCAGCGTGCCAGACAGCGTCTTGGCAAAAGGGCAAGGACGGCACGGTTGCGTACACAAATCAGGCCGCGGTGCTTCACCAGCAGGGCCCCTACGCTGACTGTCTGCCTGGCTACACCATAGGCGGCTCAGGTAACAAGCTCGTATATGACTGCTACACAGTAAACAGCTACAACAACACGTGGACCCACCTCACCGCTTACTACAGTGGTCAGGTTTATACGGGCTGGATCTGGGATGCCAAGCTCCCGGACGGCGGCAGCAACGTGAGATGTGACTGGTAGAGGCTGAACAAGCCCGCAAATCTACGCCGCTGGGCACATTCCGCGGCGCCGCAAAGGAATTCGAGTCGGTTGGACCGCAGCTCATGGACTTGCTGTGGTCTGACCAGCTCCATGAATCCGGCGGGCTCGTGCTGTCAGTACTCCCGACCACTCAGGGACACCGTCACCTTCGCATCGTCGGCCGGGGTCACGATGGCGTCAGCGGCCACCTCTACGCAGTACCGGTCACACGCCAGGACGTCCGGGTGAGCGAGGCCACGGACGGGTGATGCGGAGGTTCGGCATCGCCGGGCTGCGGCCGCGTAAGCGCCAGAACGCACTCGCCGAGTCGTTCAAGGCGAAGCGGCTGGTGGTGCGGGGCTGGCCGCACGCGGCTGCCGACGATTGTCAGCAGCCGCGTGCGGCAGACTTGGCGAGTTGTCAGCTGGTTCGGGTCATGGGAGCTGTCGGATGCCGAAGGCGTCGTAGACCGCCCATGATCCGCCGGTTGTGGTGATGGTGACGGTGTTGTCGCCGGCCTTGAGGTTGGCGGCGGGCAGGGTCACGTTCACCGTGGACGGCTTGGTGTTGTTAGCCGATGTGGCGCCACCTCCGCTGCCGGCCGGGGTCTGGACGTTGCTCGGCTCGGCGCCATTGAGTCCGATCGCGAGCGCGGGCGGGGCAGTGGGGTGGGTGTCCTGCAGCCAGGTGGTGAACGTCAGATCGCTGCTCGGCGCAGTGGCGAGATTGAAGTTCAACGTGAACGTGTGCGACTTCTTCCCGCCCCAGGAGTCGAGAGGCCCGGGCTGGATGTAACTCCAAGCGGTGGCCGGGTTACTCACACCCGCAGTGAAGGTGACGTCATTGGGGAACGTCGACTGGTAGGAATTGTATCGATTCGGGGCCAGCGCGAACTCATGACTGTTGGCATCGGTCTCCCCGACCATCATGATCGGCTTGCCGACGCTTGCCGGCACAGTACTGCTCGAGGGGAATTCCCCGTCGACGGACAACGTGACCGTCTCGTGGCCGAACGCGTCCTGGGGTGGGGTGAGGGAGAACGTGACGGTCTTGGACTCCCACGCATTCAGGGTGACGGGCTGCGGCGCGCTCGCCGTCCACCCGGACGGCACGGTCGCCCGCACCGTAACGTCCGTGCCGGCGGCCGTATTGTTGGTGACCTTCACCTGGACAGATGTGGAGTGCCCGGCGACCAGATCCAGGCCCTCGGGAGTAGCCGCGATGGCATCGACCGGGTTGTACCCGACACGGATCGTGCTGGCGCCCTTGTCGCTGCTCTTCGCGTTCTTGTAGGTGGCCTTCGCGGACAGTGCCGGGTCACCGGGCTTTGCGTCCGCGGGCGCGGTGACCGCCCAGGTGGTCTTGACCGACTGGCCGGGCTCGAGCCTGGTGACCTTGGCAGGCGAGGTGGCTTCAGCCGTCCAGCCGTTGGGCACGGTGAGGTTGACGGAGGCGTTCGAAAGCGCCATGGGGCTGACGTCGTTGGTGTAAGTGGTCGTCACCGTGGCGGTGTCGCCGGGCTTGACGAACGAAGGCTTGTCGACCGTGAGCGAGTGCTCCGCGTTGTAGTTGGGCACGATCCACTTTTGGCTGGTCGTGCCGTCGCAGTCCCGGAGCTCCGCCGGGGTTCCGTTGGCGATGTCCGAGCCGGGGACGGTCAGGCAGCGGCCCGATGCCGGATGGAGCAGGGAACCATTGGTCTCGGGCTGCCAGGTCTGCGCGGCGGTGCCGTCACAGTCGGCGAGTCCGGTCTTCCCGTCCGCGGTGGCGGTCAGGCACGTGTCGGCGTTGCGGATCGTGCCGTCCCCGTGCCTGATCCACTGCTGGTCGGCAGCGGATTCACAGTGCCACAGGCCGAGTTCGCCCGGCTCCGCCGGGTTGGTCCGGTGGTTCTCCAGGCATCGCCCGGCCATGCCCTGCAGGCGCTCGGTCTGCGACAGATCGAACGCGTCAGTGATCGTCGCGACGTCCGGGTCGGCCGTGTGGTTGATGTGGTCCAGGCCGTACATGTCCAGCAGCGTCTTCGTCACGTTGTAGTGGTTGATGCGCTCGCTGTACTCGCCGGCCTTGACCATCGGCCCGACCATGAACGTCGGGATGCGGTTGACCGGGGTGAAGTTGTCCTCGTCCCAGGTCAGCACGAACATGCTGTTGTGCGTCTTGGCCCACTGGATGTACGAGTCGAAGGTCTTCTTGACCCAGGCGTCGCCCTGCGCGAGGGTCCCGTCATGCATGCTCTGGTCGCCGTTGCCCACGACAAAGGAGACGGTGGGCAGGTTTTCGAACCCCTCCGGCGTGGTCGGGAACTGCTCCAGCCGCTTGTCCATCGGGTTCAGGTTCGCCGCGGTACCCGGCGTGGTCTTGAAGCGAAACCACTGCGTGGGCTTGGCCTGGTTGGCGTGGTTCGCGAAGGTGTACCCGTGGGTCACCAGCTGGTTGGCGAGGTTGTCGGTGTCGACGGACGACGGCGCGGGATGGGTGTTGGTCTTCACGATGTCCGAGGCGGACAGCAGCGCGTAGTAGTTGGGCAGGCTCGGGTGCTGGAGGCCGTACGAGTCGGTGAACGACGCACCCTGGGCTTCCAGGGACTTGATGTACGGCACCTGGTCCTGGGGCCTGGTGGACGGGTTGTTGAGGATGTCGTCGTAGCCCTTGTTCTCCATCATCACCATGACGATGTGGTCAGGCTTGGGGACCTCGGGGGAACCCACGACGACCGAAGGCGCGGCGTCCGAAGACCCGGCGTCCGGAGTCGCCGCGGCCGCGGAAACCCCCGGGAGGGCGATACATGCCAGTAGGGCCGAGGCCATCAGGCCTCGGATGCTTGGGCGCGCTATGCGCATGCTGGTTCTTCCTTGTTAGGGCGACAGCACACGCGCAGACATCGCGGCGAAGATCACCGCAAAGGCAAACGGTGATATTTCCGTTGTGCTGTCGCAGCCATTCATGGCAGCCAGCAGCGTAGGAACGTTTGACTCCCACCGTTTCAAACCAAAGGTGAACTTCTCAAATACAGCCGGAAGTATGGGTCACCGATACCGCTCCGAACGCTGTGTTATGGACTCGCCACCTGGAGTCACACCCGGACGATCGTATTCCGGGCGACTGAGCCGGTGGCCGGAAGCGGCCAGGCCCCAGGCCGCCCGCGGGTGACATGTTGCGGCGGGCCAACGCCAACAAGCTGACGATGAATGACATCCATTTCCGCACGCCGCATGCTCCTGGCCCACCATGAGCGGCAGTTCACCATGTCGCCCCCCTGAGGAAGGAGCCGAGCCCGATGACAGGGTGCGCCGCGTGGGCGGGGGCCGCCCGGCACTGACCGAGAAGGACCCGGGGCTGCGCCCAACACTGCTGTCCCTGGTCGAGGACAGCACACAGGGCGATCCGATAGGGCCGTTGACCTGGACGATGAAGTCGCTGCGGCACTTGGCCCGTGAACTCGCCCCAGGGCCGCGTCGTGGGCCGGGACACGATCGCATTCGCGGTGGCCGCCCTGCGCCGCTGATGGAAGGACGAAGGTCATGTCGGGCCCGGAGGCCAAGAGCCCCGTTCCAGGGCCACGAAAAAGGCAACTGGGCGCGCAACCTCAGGGACGCCAACCGGACCGAAGCGTTCCAATTCAGTTCACCCCACGTCTTCTTGACCAGGGCATATGCCCCTATAAATTTGTTGAGCCCCTGTCACAAACTGCACATCAGGCGATTACCGGAGGTAATCCATGCCCAGCTGGAGTCCGCCCCGGCGCGGCTTCACCGCCTTGTTGACCGCCGTCGACCGGGCCACCACTTCCGCCGACCTGTGGGCCGGACTCGGGGGCCCCGACCAGGCGGTCGGCGCGGTGCTGATGGGCACGTCGACGCCCGCCGTCCAGGCCGCGCCCGCGTCCGGCATACCCGCCATCTGGGCCGGGTGACCGTGTACGTCAGTGAGAGCCGCGGCAGCACTCCCGCAGCGACCGTGCCGACCGCCCGGGGCCTTTTCCCCGGGCGGTCGGCTGTGCCGACGACCGTGTTCGTGCTCGGCACGGTCAGTCTCGTCACCGACATCTCGTCGGAGATGGTCACCGCCGTCCTGCCGCTGTACCTGGTCGCCGGACTGGGCCTTTCCCCGCTCGGTTTCGGTCTGCTCGACGGGGTCTACAACGGATTCAGCGCACTCGTCCGGCTGGTCGGCGGGCACCTTGCCGACCGCGGCGGCCGCCACAAAACGGTCGCCGCCCTCGGGTACGGCCTGTCCGCGATCTGCAAGCCGCTGCTGCTGGCCGTGCACACGCTGCCGCTGATCGGCGCGGTGCTGGCGATGGACCGCACCGGCAAGGGTCTGCGCACCGCGCCCCGCGACGCGCTGATCTCACTGTCCTCGCCGCCGGAGACCCGCGGCCGGGCGTTCGGCGTGCACCGGGCGATGGACACCGCCGGTGCCCTGCTCGGGCCGCTGGTCGCATTCCTGATTCTGCGTCAGGCGCCCGAGGGTTACAACGTGGTGTTCACGGTCAGCTTCTGCGTGGCGGCCCTGGCCGTGATCGTGCTGCTGTTGTTCGTGCCCTCGCGTGCCCCGGAGCTGGGCGCCACGCCGGCGTCCGCCGCGGAACGCCCGTCACTGCGCGCCGCCGTCGCCCTGCTCGGCCGCCGCGAGCTGCGCCGCATGGTGCTGTGCGCGATGGTGCTGAGCCTGGCCACGGTCAGCGACTCGTTCATCTACCTGCTGCTGCAGCGGCAGCTCGGGGTGTCCGACCGCTGGATCGCGCTGCTGCCGCTGGGCACGGCCGTGGCGTTCCTGCTGCTGGCGATGCCGCTGGGCCGGTTGGCGGACCGGGTAGGCCGCTGGCGGGTATTCATCGGCGGCCACCTCGCCTTGCTCACGGCGTACGGGCTGCTGCTCACACACGTGCAGTCCGGGTGGCTGCCGTACGCGGTCCTCGCGTTGCACGGCGCCTTCTACGCCGCCACTGACGGTGTGTTCATGGCCGTCGCGGCCGGTTCCGTACCGGCCGGCCTGCGGTCCAGCGGCCTCGCCCTGGTGCAGACCGGCCAGGCCGCGGCACGCTTCGTCGGCTCGATCGCCTTCGGCGCGGCCTGGACGGCGTGGGGCGACCGTTCCGCGCTCATCGGTGCGGCGCTCGCGCTGGCGCTGAGCCTGGTGTTGTCGATACGGCTGCGCCCGGCGGCCGAGCATTCAGCGGCCGAAGGTTCGGCAGAGGAAAAGGAAGTGACGGGCAGTGACTGACCAGGAGACAAGACACCGGATGACCAAGACGCCCCGAACGGCCCCGGCGGCCGACGCGATGACCAACCGCAACAAGCTGCTGGTGCTCCTCGCCAGCGTCCTGGCCCTCGCGACCGTGGCCGGGGTGGCCGGGTGGTCATACCAGGCGGACCGTAAGAACCAAGTCCAGGCGGGCGAGCCCGCGGTCGGCGCCGGCAAGGTGTCGCTCGCGTCCGGCGCCCCCTCTCGTATCGTCTTCCGCTCGTTGAAGTATGGGCCGCACCGCGACGAGTTGAGCAGCGTCCCGGCGGACGCGCCCGACGGACCGCGCACCTACTCCGGAGTGAAGTGCATGCGCTTCTACGCGGCCGCTGGCACCGGGATCTGCCTGCAGTCCGAGATGGGTGCGTACACTGAGACCTACACTGCGCTCGTCCTGGACTCGAGCCTGAACGTGACCCGGCGGATACCTCTGGCCGGAATTCCCAGCCGGGCCCGGGTTTCGCCCAGCGGGCACATGGCCGCCTGGACGGTCTTCGCCGGGGGTGACAGTTACGCACAAAAGACCTTCTCCACCCGCACGTCGATCCTCGACACCCGCACGGGCGCTCTCCAGCCCAGCCTGGAGGAATACGCCGTCACCAAGGATGGGAAGCCTTTTCACCGCGCCGACGCCAACTTCTGGGGCGTCACGTTCATCGACGACGAGCACTTCTATGCCACGCTCGGCACCGGCGGCAAGACGTATCTGGTCCACGGCAACGTCACCACCAAGACGGCCACCACGGTCCGCACCAACGTCGGGTGTCCCTCACTGTCCCCCGACGGAACGAAGATCGCCTTCAAGAAGCGCGTCCCAGGCCTGCCCGAGAACCTCCCCTGGCGGCTGTACGTCCTGGACCTCGAAACGATGCAAGAGCACCCGGTCGCGGAAACCCGCAGCGTCGACGACCAGGTGGTCTGGTCGGACGACAACAGCCTGGTCTACTCGCTCCCCGACTACAGCGCCGATCTCTACACCGTCCCGGCCGATGGCGCGGGCGCTGCTCGGGTCCTGGCGCACGACGCCCTGTCGTCGGCCTGGATCGGCTGATCCCGGTCACTTGTCGTGGTCAGCGGTTCGACGAGGTCGGCGGCCGGCTGACGCGGCGGTTCGAGGTTCTGCTCCCACACCTGAATGAGTGTCAGCGCCGGTCAGCTAGCGGCTCGTGCTCCCACGCTCCCACTACCCCATCCGAACCAGCCAAGATCCGACCATCGCCGCAGGTCAGGGTGCAGATACGCAGGAACGGCCGGAGCAGCCCCCGCACAGTGGGCCCCTTGCGCCGCCCTGACCTGCGGTTTTCCTCTGACCTGCACGAATGCTCAGCGGTTCGGCCCGTATCGCCCCGTCCTGGCCCGTCCCAAGCCGTTTCAGCCCGCTGTGGTTTTCCCGTGGGAAAACCACATGGGAACCATGACCGCGAAGTCGCCCTGGCCTGCGGATACCCACCCTCAGGGCTTCACGAGCCCGCACCGACCACCAGGTCGACCGAAAACGTTACGGAGACTGACTGAGCCAGGGTTGCGGTGTATGGAACCTCAGGCGGGGGTCTCATACCTCTGTTACCTCTGTCCCGTCAGATCGGGCGGTGTATGGCAGCGAACACGATCGCCACGTAGACGAGCACGACCCCCGCGGTGATGAGCGGTCGACGGCGTGCCGGATCGGGCCTGGCTCGCCTCACGTGAGCTCGCCAGCAGCATGGGCCGGGACAGTGACCGGCAGCGGTGCCACAGGCCGCAGGGCCAGGTTCTGCAACATCGCGGAGTGATCCGTGAGCCGGGGTTCACTGGTGCGCGGCTCGTGCACGTAGGAGCAGCCGTAGACCGAGGTCACGAGGTCGAGGGAGACGTGGGCATGCTCGTAGCGGTAGCCGTCGCCTGTGGGCCCCACCCATGAGTGCTCGGCCGCGTAGGGGTGCATCATCCGGAACGCGTCGCGGTAGCCGACACCTCCAAGCCACCCGTAGAAGTCGTAATTCGAACTGGTGGAAGGACCGGTATCGCGGTATGTGTTTGGGCTCGATGATGTTGAAGTCCCCGATCACCACTTGGTGGCCAGCGCCAACGGGAACACCGGCACGGCAGCCTCCAGGAACGTCCGCTGGCCGTAGAGGCGGGCACGGACATCGGCCGCGCCTGGGTCAGCGGCCGGGATGTGCCCCCAGCGGCGGGGTTCAGGCTCGGCAGGTCAGGCTACGGTCGGTGATGATGGTGTCGGCGAGATCGATGAAAGCGCTGATGGTGCGCTTGATGACCCACCTTCGGCGCCCGAGCCGTTCCCGGTTGTCCTGGGCCAAGCGGGCTACCGGTTCTGTGTCCGGCCAATGCGCTGCAATCGCCCTATAAGCTGACCATGTGAACTTTTCGGGTCGATTTCGGCGTTTTGCCGGCAGCAGCCTCGGGGAGCAGGTGATGCGTCTGGTGCCCCTGGCACTGATCGCCATCATCACTGTGGTTGCCTTTGCCAGTCCGAGCAACCTCCACTTCAGTCGCTTTCTCTCTCTCGCCCCCGTTTTCGCTGCCTCGGTGTGGCCAGTGGCCGGAACGGTGGCCATAGGTGTGCTCGCCGCGGCCATCGACGTAGTGATCGCTGTGAGCATCGGTGGTGTGAGTGTGGAGCGCACACACCTGTTCACCCTCGCGGTGATCGCGGGCGCCACAGCCGCGGCCGCCTTCGCCAGCCATGTGCGCCAGCAGCGGGAGCAGACCCTCGCCGACGTTCGTTCCGTCGCCGAGACGACCCAGAAAGTCCTGCTGCGCCCCATGCCGCACCGCCTCGGCCGGCTAGACATCGAGGCTCTGTACCTGGCCGCCGCGGCCCAGGCCCGCGTAGGCGGCGACTTCTACGAGGCATTGGAGACGGTCCACGGCGTCCGCATGATCATCGGAGACGTGCGCGGCAAGGGCCTCCCTGCGGTCGGCATGGCCTCAGCGATCCTCGGCTGCTTCCGGGAAGCCGCGTACGACGAGCCGGACCTGGCACGACTGGCACGCCGACTGGACGTCAGCACGAGCCGCTACACCGCACTGCTGCCCGGCGACCGGATGGAGTACTTCGCCACGGCCGTGCTCGTCGAGATCCCCGACGACGGATCGGCCGTCGGCATCGTCAACTTGGGGCACCCCCCTCCGCTGCTGCTCAGCGCAGGAATGGTCCGCGAGGTCACCCCCACGGCTCCCTCACCACCCATCAACATGCGTGCGCTGGTCGGGGAGGACTACTGCATCGACACCTTCTTCTTCTTCGCCGAGGACCAGCTGCTGCTCTACACCGACGGCGTCACAGAGACCCGCGACCACACCGGCGCGTTCTTCCCGCTGGTGCAGCACGCGGGACAGTGGGACGCGGGCTCCCCGTCCCGGCTGCTCGGACAGTTGCACAGTGACCTGGTCCGCTTCAGCCACGACCGTCTCGACGACGACATCGCGGCAATCGCCGTCCGTGCGGCGGCCGGCACACCGTCGAACAGACGGGGTCAGTGAAGGTCTCGTCTCACTTAAAACTCGCGCGGCCAGGCGTGCGCTCCCCGGGCCTGGCACGCCATGTGCCTGCACACCGTGGACGCGGCAATCGCAGCGGGCGACCGAGCAGAAGCGCGGCAAGCCCAGCGCCCGCCCACCTCTGACTGGATGGTCGAGCGAGGCATCGGCCAGGGCGCCCCGCCCACCGAGGTGCACGTCGGCGGCTGCCACATGGCGAAGAACGCTCGCGGCGTCACCAGGGAGCAGGCGCTCCAGGCCCTCGTCGTCGGCGTCCGGGCCTGCATTCACTGCCGCCCGGACACCGAGCTCGGGGTCCTAGTACTCCAGCCGTAGATCGTGATCTTCAGGTCGGATTCGCGGCTTGCCGGCGGTAATGGCTGGCTTGGGCTCGGGCCTGGTGGCGACGTCGCCAGGCGGACCACGCGAGCCGGTGGGCTGCATCGTGCATGGGCCGGACGACGAGCGTGGTGAACAGTTTCTGGATCTCGTTGCAGGTGAGCTGGATCAGCCCGTCCGGGGCGGGATGGTGGGCGTGTTCGTCGGCGCGGACGACGGCGAGGAAGGCGTGAGCGAGCATGGCCAGGGTGACCCAGCGAGACCACGAAGTGAAGCGCCGGACCTGGTGCTCGTCCAGTCCGGCCAGGACCTTTCCGGCCTGAAATGTCTCCTCCACCCGCCACCTCGACCCGGCGACGCGGACCAGCGTGGCCACGGGCACCGGGGCGGGCGAGAAGCAGCGATAGTAAGCGAGTTCACCGGTGGTGCGGTTGCGGCGGATCAGCAGCCGGTGGCTGCCGGGCCGCCCTTCGGCCAAATCGACGACAGCCCAGTCGTAGAAGCGGTGCCCCTTGGCACCGGCCCCGGCCGACAGCTTCTGCCAGGCCCGCCTGGGCACCTTCGCGGCCAGGGCGTCCGCGCGGAACTTCCCCGCACCGGTGGTCACTTCGGCCGAACAGGCGACGGCGAGCACGTAGCCGACCTGGCGTTCTTCCAGCGCGGCCCGCAGCTTCAGGTTGCCGCCGTAGACCTCGTCGCCTGTGACCCAGCTCACGTGGTGCCCGGCGTCGAGGAACCGGCCGATCATGCGGGCGACCAGCTCCGGCTTGGTTGGGAAGGCGGTGTCCTCCGCCAGGCCGGCGGCCTGGCAGCGGTCCGGGTCGCACGTCCACGAGCGCGGGATGTACGGCGCACGGTCCACCGCCGCGTGTCCACGGCGGCCCGCGTAGACGAGGTAGACGGCGACCTGGGCGTTTTCGATCCTCCCGGCGGTGCCGGTGTACTGGCGCTGGACACCGACGGTGTGCGTGCCCTTCTTCACGTCCCCGGTCTCGTCGACCACCAGCACCGCGTCTTCGTCGTGTAGATGCTCCAGCACGTACTCGCGCACGTCATCACGCACGCGATCGGCATCCCACCTGGCCCGGCCGAGCAGGTGCTGCATGCCGTCCGGACTCGCATCCCCGGCCCACTCTGCGATCGACCAGCAGTTCTTGCGCGGCAGGTCCGACAACAGCCCCAGCACCAAGTCCCGCACCCGGCGCCGGGGCTCCACCCGCGCGAACCGGCCCGCTATCCGGCCCATCAGGACCTCGAACGCCTCCTGCCAGCGGGCAGGGTCTACTCTGTGCCCCGCGGCCACCGCAAGATCGTTAGTCTTCACACACCGATGATCAGCGGTGGCCGCGCGCATGGGTGCCAGCGGGATGGAATGCCCGTTGTGGAGGGAGATGCGGTGCTGGGATTTCTGGGTTTCTACGACGAAATCGACAACCGTCCCGGCCAGCCGAACGGATCCCTACGCGATGCCGTCCAGCCCGCCGGAGAGCCGGATGAGTGGGCTCCGGCCGTTCATCTGCCGCCTGCTGCCGTGCTGTCCAGGCGGATCACAGGCGGGCGCTGGTGGACCGGTTCGATCCTGTTCGCGGACTACAGGGCGAGGCCGGTGAGGACCAGCACGCGCTCGTAGGTGTAGTCGTCCATGGCGTAGCGGACGCCCTCTCGGCCGACGCCGGACTGCTTGGCGCCGCCGTACGGCATCTGGTCCGCGCGGTAGGAGGGAACGTCACCGATGATCACGCCGCCGACCTCGAGGGCACGGTGGGCACGGAAGGCGGTCTGCAAGTCGTGTGTGAACACACCTGCCTGCAGGCCGTACTTGGAGGAGTTGACGGCTGCGAACGCCTCGGCCTCGCCGTCCACCTTCTGCACGGACAGCACCGGTCCGAAGACCTCCTCGGAAGAGAGGGTGACATTGTCCGGGAGCTCCGCGAGCACGGTCGGCGCGTACGTGGCACCGTCCCGCTTGCCGCCGGTGAGCAGTTGGGCGCCGGCCTGCACGGCCTCGTCGACCCAGGACTCGACGCGCTTGGCGGCGTCCTCGCTGACCAGCGGGCCGACGTCGGTGGCGGCGTCGGACGGGTCGCCGGTGACCTGGGCCTCGACGGCCGCGACGATCTTCGGGAGGAGCCGGTCGTATACCGAGGCGTCCGCGATGACGCGCTGCACCGAGATGCAGGACTGGCCGCCCTGGTAGTTGGAGAAGGTCGCGATACGGGTCGCGGCCCAGTCCAGGTCCTCGTCGGAAGCGTAGTCGCCGAGGACGACCGCGGCGCCGTTGCCGCCGAGCTCCAGAGTGCAGTGCTTGCGCGGCACCGATTCCATGATCGAGTAGCCGACGGGGCCGGAGCCGGTGAAGGAGATGACCGGCAGGCGCTCGTCCTGGACCAGGGCGGGCATCCGGTCGTTGGGAACCGTCAGCACGGACCACGAACCGGCCGGCAGGTCGGTCTCGGCCAACAGCTCGCCCAGGATCAGCGAGGAGATCGGGGTGGCCGGGGCGGGCTTCAGGATGATCGGGGCACCGACGGCGATGGCCGGGGCCACCTTGTGGGCGCTCAGGTTCAGCGGGAAGTTGAACGGTGCGATGCCGAGGACCGTGCCGCGCGGGAATCGTCGGGTCAGGCCGAGGCGGCCGGTTCCACCGGCGTCGGTGTCGAGGCGCTGGGCGTCCCCGCCGTTGAAGCGGCGAGCCTCCTCGGAGGCGAACCGGAACACGGAGACGGCGCGGCCGACCTCGCCGCGGGCCCACTTGATGGGCTTGCCGTTCTCGGCGGAGATCAGCTGGGCGATCTCCTCGGTGCGCTCCACCAGCCGCCGTACGACGTGGTCGAGCGCGGCGGCCCGGACATGGGCCGGCGTCGCGGCGAACTCCTCGCGCACGGCGTGCGCGGCCACGACGGCCTCCTCGATCTGGGCATCGGTCGGCACGCTGACGGTGCCGACGAGACGGCCGTCCCAGGGGTTGGTGACGTCGAAACTGTCCTCGCCGGTGGCCTGGCGGCCGGCGAGCCAGAAGGCGTGGGTGGAAGTCATGGAGGTTCCGGCCCTTCGGAGTCGTGGGGTGTGCTGCCCCCACCGTAGGGCCGCGCGGCCGATCTGACGTTTGTCCGGGGTGGAGCAGTGCACGACGGGGGTACGCCGCTTTGTCGGATGCGTCGTCATGGGCAGGGGCGCAGGGCTTTCGGACGGCGGCTGCGGCTCAGGCATCGGCGTGGAGCGGGTACGGGGTACACGTGCCCCTGTGGCAACCGCTACTGCCCCGGTGCCGACCAGGAACGCGTGCCCCGCGGGGGCCTACGGCCCCGGCATCAACCAAGAATGCCTGCCCCGCGGCAATCGCTACTGCTCCGGTGCCGACGGGGAGCTCGTGGCCTTCAGTGCCAACCACAGCTCCATCCGCACGTCCGGATCATCCAGTGAGCGGCCAAGAATCTCCTCCACCCGGCGCATCCGGTAGCGCAGAGTGTGACGGTGCACGCCCAGGTCCGCCGCGGCCGCGTCCCACTGGCCGTGGCGGGAGAGCCAGGCCCGCAGTGAGGCGACCAGGTCGCCTCGGCCCTTGGCGTCGTGTTCGTGCAGGGCGCGGAGCATTCCGTCGGCGAAGGCCCGTACGGCGTCGTCCGCGAGCAGCGGCAGCACCGAGCCGGTCGCCAGCTCCTCGTGCTCCACCAGTGCCCTGCCCCGGCGGCGGGCCACCGACAGGGCCTGCTCGGCCTGCTTGTACGCGGCGGAGACGGCGATGGGGCCCGCCGGTGCGGACAGGCCCACGACCACCTGGCCCTCCTCCGCCGTGGCTGGTTCGCGCGGGGGCCGTGCCTCCTTGGCCTCCTGAGCCTCCGCGTACGCCGCACAGGCCGCGACCGCCGCTCCGCCGTCCGCGGCGAGTACGACGAGCCGTTCGCCCTCGGGCACGGCCAGCAGGGTCTCGCCGGTCCGGAAGGCCGCCGCCTCCATCGCCTCTCCGAGCGACGCCGGTGTCGAGGGGGCGGACGCCTCCGCGATGAGCAGCCGGAACGGGGCGTCGAGCAGCCCTCCGTACAGATCTCCGGCGACGGCCCGTGCGTGGTCCGGCTGGCCGGCGAGCAGCATGCGCAGCACCGCCGTGCCCAGCCGCTGCTCCGCGCCCTGGAGGGAGCGGGAGCGGGCGGTGGTCAGGGTCAGCAGGGCGACCGCCGAGTGCACGGCGTACCGCTCCGCGGTGCCGAGTGCCGCGCCGGTGCCGACGGCCAGCGCGCCCCGGACCCGGCGGCCGGTGCCCAGGGACTGGAGCTCGACCCGGTCGTCGGTGTCGCCGACGACCACGCTGGCCGGGGCGGGCCGCTCCCGCAGCCGCTCCACATCGGGGGTGAGTCGGGCGGCCCGGCGGGCGGCCCACTCGGGGGCCGCGGCGACGACCGCGCCGGAGGCGTCGTACAGCGCCGCCCAGCCGTCGACGTGCGAGGCGAGCCGGGTGAGGAGTTCGCCGGGGCCGTCGCCCGCGAGTGCGGCCTTCGTCAGCTCCCGCTGGGCCTCGAACCCCGCGGTCACCGCCCGGTACTGATCAGCGGCGATCGCCGACGACACGGCCTTGGCGATGGCGAGGAACGGGGTGCGGCGCGGCACTTCGAGGAGCGGTAGACCCGCCTTCTCGGCGGCGTCGATCAGCGCCTGCGGTACGTCGTCGTAGTGGACGCCGACGGCGAAGCCCAGCCCGACGACTCCGGCCCCGGCCAGCCGCCGCACGTACCGCCGCATCGCCTCGGGGTTCTCGGCGTCGAGGTTGGTCGCGGTGACGAGCAGGAGCTCCCCGCCCTCCATGTACGGGACGGGGTCGGTCAGCTCGCTGGCGTGCGCCCAGCGGACGGGCGCGTCGAGCCGGTCCGCCCCCGCACGCACCGTGAGCTTGAGCGCCGAATGCTGGACGAGCGAGGCGAGAGTGGGGGGCATGGGGACCGCGGGACCTCAGGGAGTCGATTTTCGCCGTCCCGTACGAACGGCTCCCATCGATTCTGCCAGGGCGGCAGGGTCCGTCGTAACCGCTCCCGCCACGCGGGCCGTGCTCCGTACCGCTCAGCCGTTCAGGTCCACCAGCAGGGGCGGCGCGTGCTCCCCCCGTACGGTCGTCAGGGACAGCACCGCGTGTCCGGCCGGTACCCGGTGGGCCAGTTCGGAGGCCGACCAGCGTTCCCGCTCGACCTGCCGCACGGTCACCGCGTCCGTGGTGACCGCCTTGCCGGTGACCAGTTTGCGGAAGGCGTGGATGGCCCGGGTCATCGGCTGGTCGGCGAAGACGGTGCGCTGGGTGACATCGCGGGTCTCGACCCACTCCGTTCCCCAGGCCTCGGCGAACTTCTTCCCGTCCCACGTCGTGATTCCGGAGAACGCCATCCGGCAGCCGACCGCGCCGAGCAGCGCCGTGTGCAGTTGCTCCGGTACGTCGTCGAGGGTGCGCAGGGTGAGTACGGCCCCGGCGTGCGCGGAGCGCAGCCGCTGGATTCCGCGGACGGTGTCGGGGGTCAGGGTGTGCGTCGCGTCGTCGAGGACCAGACAGGCGAAGAGGGAACGGTCGGTACGGGCCGCGGCGCTCGCGGTGAACTGGGCGAGGACCAGGCGTGCCAGCACTCGGGACGCCTCCGCGTGGCCGCGTTCGGGCAGATCGATACGGACCCGCAGCGGGTGCTCCAGGGTGCGCAGCGAGAAGGGGCGGGTCCTGCCCGTGGTGTCGAAGAACTCGGTGAAGGCGGGCCGGTCGAGCAGCGCCACCCGGTCGGCGAGCGCCGGGCCCGGGTCGCCGGGTGCACCGGACTGGCGGGCGCGGCCGTCGAGCTCGCGCTGCATGCCGGGGTGTCCCGTCGCTTCGAGCGCCTCCCGCAGAGCGGTGAGGGCATCGGGTACGCCGTCCAGGAGTTCGCGCAGCTCCGGTACGGAGGGGAAGCGGCCGTGGGCGACCCGGAAGGGGCCGAGGAGCTGGGCGAGGGCGGTGGCGGCGCGTCGGCTGTCCACCTCGGGGAGGTCACCGACCAGTCCGTCGGCGAGGACGGTCGCGGCCTCGTCGGGGTCGGTGGTGCCGCCGTACAGGTCGAGATCGTGCACGGAGGACGGGTCGCCGACCTTGATGACGATGTCGAATCCCTGG
The DNA here is from genome assembly GCF_055563255.1 of Streptomyces sp. NPDC002958. NCBI lineage: Bacteria > Bacillati > Actinomycetota > Actinomycetes > Kitasatosporales > Streptomycetaceae > Streptomyces > Streptomyces sp. NPDC002958. Next base: position 80,258 of record NZ_JBVHDS010000002.1, read on the forward strand.
TCACCGCCGAGCTGGGTACCGGCGGCGCACACGGCGATGACGGCGGCCTGTCCGGCGAGCGCCTGCAGTGCGAGGGATTCGACGACGGGCCGGATCAGTGCCCGGCTCTTCCCCGCGCCGGGCGGGCCGACGGCGAGCAGGGACGTGCCCAGCAGCCCGGGGTCGAGGGCGATGCCGCTGCCGCGGCGGGCGTACGGGTTGCGCTCACCGCCTTCGACGGTGCCGAGCCTGACCTGCTGGACCAGCAGGTCGTGCCGGGCGGCGCGGACGGGGAGGTCACGTGCGCCGGAGGGGTGGGTGCAGGCGGCGGAGCCGTTGCGCAGCACGGTGTCGGTGAAGGCGGACAGTCGGGAGTGGTCGGCGCGTACGGATGTCCAGGCGCGGCGGATACGGGCGTAGTCGACATCGTTCATCCGCCCGGACCGGGTCTCCTTGGCGAGGTGGGCGGCTGCCTGGTGCTGTCCGGCGGCGCGCAGATCGGGCCACTCGGCCGGGTCCTCCTCGCTGCCTTCGACGATGGTGTCCGCGCCGCCGGGCGCATGCTGCTTCGCCGGGTCGAGGCCGTCCCGGCCCGGTGCCGGCTGCGGGGACCGGCTGCGGCGCCACGCCTCGGTCCAGCGCCCCAGCCTGGCGAACGGCCACACGATGGCCAGGGTGAGCAGGACGTAGACCCCGTAGCTGATCACCGGGGACATCGGCTGGTCGGGGCCCAGCCAGGAGCTGGGAACCAGGCCGAAGGCAAGCCCCATCCCCGGCACGGTGCCGTTCCAGACGAGGATCCAGACCAGCAGCGCACCGATTGCCGCACCGGCCGCCCGTGCGGCGGCCCCCCTGGCGGCGACGCACCGCTCGAAGGCGGCCGGCCAGTTGCCCAGCCGGCCGAATCCGTAGACGAGGCCCCCGATGATCAGCAGACGGTAGATGTCGAGCGCGCGGACCGCGCCCCGGGTCTGCGGCTCGTCGCCGAACGGCCCCCACCAGTCGCCGGGAGTGAAGAGCTTCAGCGGAACCCGCCAGTAGGGGATGTAGTTGTTGCGCCAGAGCGACCAGACGAGGATGCAGGCCAGCAGCGAGATCACCGCGCCACTCACCAGCGTGCGGTCCGGGGTGCGCTCCTCCTCCTCAGCGGGCCGAGGGGCATGGCCGAGTCTCCAGACACCGGGTTCCGCGGCGGGCCTCGGAGTACGGAGCCAGTCCCCGAGGGAGGGGCCCGAAGCGGGGGCGTATCCCGGCCTGGGCGGTAGTTCGGGCGGTGGCGGAGCGGCCGGGCGCGGCACCGGTGGACCGGAGCGGGTGCTGCGTGAGTCGTACATGCCCTCGGTGTCCATGTGCTGTCCCTCGTCCCCTGACCAGCGCCGACCGGTAACTCCGGGCGCAGGCGCCCGAAGTCACCAATCTAGTGCCCCGTACCACCCCGTCGGACGCGGTCCGGCGGGGAGTCTTCGCCCGTGCCCGCGGGGCCCTTCGTCCCGCCCGGCCAGCCGCCGCAGCCCGGCCCCCGCACCCCGTCGCTATGTCCGTGACGGACAACGGTGTCCGGCCACCACTCCCGAACGGAACATGCCGGACCCCGGGCCTCGCCCATAGCCTGCAGACAGAGAAGCGTCCGAAACACCCCACAGGAGCCCCTCATGACCGCAATTCCGCAGGAGCGCCGCGTCGTCACTGCCATTCCCGGCCCGAAGTCGGTGGAGCTGCAGGCCCGCCGTCTCGCGACGGTGGCCGCAGGTGTGGGCTCCACCCTGCCGGTGTTCACCGCCCGCGCCGGTGGCGGGATCATCGAGGACGTGGACGGCAACCGTCTGATCGACCTCGGTTCCGGTATCGCCGTGACGTCGGTCGGCGCCTCCGCCGAGGCCGTCGCACGCCGTGCGTCCGCGCAGCTCGCCGACTTCACCCACACCTGTTTCATGGTCACTCCGTACGAGGGGTACGTCGAGGTCTGTGAGCAGCTCGCCGAGCTGACGCCGGGCGACCACGCCAAGAAGTCCGCGCTGTTCAACTCGGGCGCCGAGGCCGTGGAGAACGCCGTCAAGATCGCGCGTGCGTACACCAAGCGCCAGGCCGTCGTCGTGTTCGACCACGGGTACCACGGCCGCACCAACCTGACGATGGCGCTGACCGCCAAGAACATGCCGTACAAGCACGGCTTCGGCCCGTTCGCGCCCGAGGTCTACCGGGTGCCGGTGGCGTACGGCTACCGCTGGCCGACCGGTGCCGAGAACGCCGGCGCCGAGGCGTCCGCCCAGGCCATCGACCAGATCACCAAGCAGATCGGCGCGGACAACGTCGCCGCGATCATCATCGAGCCGGTGCTCGGCGAGGGCGGCTTCATCGAGCCGGCCAAGGGCTTCCTCCCGGCGATCGCGCAGTTCGCCAAGGACAACGGCATCGTCTTCGTCGCCGACGAGATCCAGTCCGGCTTCTGCCGTACCGGTCAGTGGTTCGCCTGCGAGGACGAGGGCATCGTCCCCGACCTGATCACCACCGCCAAGGGCATCGCGGGCGGTCTGCCGCTCTCCGCCGTGACCGGCCGCGCCGAGATCATGGACGCCGCCCACGCCGGTGGCCTCGGCGGCACCTACGGCGGAAACCCGGTGGCCTGCGCGGGCGCGCTCGGTGCCATCGAGACGATGCGCGAGCTGGACCTGAACGGTAAGGCGAAGCGCATCGAGGAGGTCATGAAGGGCCGCCTCGCCGAGATGCAGGCGAAGCTGCCGAACGGCGATGTCATCGGTGACATCCGCGGCCGCGGCGCGATGATCGCGATCGAGCTGGTGAAGTCCGGCACCAAGGACCCGAACCCGGAGGCCACCGCGAAGCTCGCCAAGGCCTGCCACGCGGAGGGCGTGCTGGTCCTGACCTGTGGCACGTACGGCAACGTCCTGCGCTTCCTGCCGCCGCTGGTGATCGGCGAGGACCTGCTGAACGAGGCTCTCGACGTCATCGAGCAGGCTTTCGACCAGATCTGACCTGTGCGAACCCCGGCGGTGACGAAGGGCGTTTTCGCCGGGGATGCAGGGGCCCGCGTGAGGGCCTGTGAAGAAGGTGTGGGGGGCCGATGGCGGGATCTGTTTCCGTCTGTCGGTCCCCCATCGACTGACGTACGGTTTCCGCAGATGAGAGAAACACCCCGCCCGCAGGGGACTGCCGGCGATGTCGGGCCGGAGCTTCCCCAGCACCGTCCTGGCCGTGCCTTCGCGCACACCACCGGGGCCTCTGGCTCCGGAACTCCTCACCGATCGGATGGCCGCTCGCCCCAAACCCCCCGGGGCGCGCGGCAAACCGATCCGACCGGCCGCCCCGGAGCCACCCCCCCTGCTCCCGGGCGGCCGGCTCTTCTCATTTCTCTGGCGTCTTCCTTCCTGGCGCTCCTCACGCTCACCACCTGGCAGGTCGCGGCCGATGGTCCGCTGCGCTCGCTGGACGAGCGGACCGGCCGGGCCGTCGTCGGACACGGCCCCGCCCGGCTGACCGAATTCCTCGCCGATCTCGGCAACATGCAGGTCGCGCTCCCGGTGCTGGGCTGCGCCATCGTATGGGCGCTGGTGCGCGGTCAGCGCCGTGAGCCGTTGTACGCGGCGCTCACCATGGCGGCGGTGCCCCTCCTCGTCGTCCCGCTGAAGGACTGGATCGCCCGTCCGGGACCGCTGACCGAAGCCACCGGCTACTACCCGTCCGGCCATGCGGCGACGGCAATGGTGGCGTACGGCGCCGCGGCGCTGCTGACCGCGCGGTACACGAGGCGGGCATGGATGATGCCCGTCGCCGCTTCCGCGTTGACGACGGCGACGGGCATCGGTCTGGTGCTGCGTGGCTACCACTGGCCGCTGGATGTGCTGGGCAGCTGGTTTTTGTGCGGCCTGCTGCTCCTGCCGCTGGGCCTCAGCTGCCGACCGACGAACGTCGGGTTGCACCGGGTGGATGTGCTGACCAGGTTCGAGGACGGGTAGTCAGCGATCGAAGCCGCGGACGGGCTGGACGGCGAAGCGCTGTACGGGCTGTCGAAGGAGCGGCAGGCGCAACATCTCGGCAAGTGCCACCGATGTCGCCGACCCGTCATCCGCCGGGTCCTCCACTACCAAAAGCCCCACCGTTGTCATCCTTGCGTGCGCCCCTTGACGAAGAGGGCCGGTTGATCTCATATGGGCTGAGACCTTCCCCGAAATCATCTGCAGCCCTCAAGTTTTCTTCGCTTCGGGAGGAAGGCTCGACCCGTGGTCCTTGCTGTCCTGCCCGAGACCGACGGCGCGCGTCCCACCAGACGAGGCCAATCAGAACAGCGACTACGACCACTGCTATGGCGACGGGGAAAATCCAGCGCACAGCCGAAGCGGCCACTGTGATGTCACTGATGGGCACCTGGCTCACATGGTGGCTCATCTGGCCCACGTCCTTCCTGAGGGGGTTCCGCCGCTTACAAAGCGAGGCAGAGGCTTCCGCTCATTTGAGAGGGGGCCCGCGAGGGCCGGAGCCGTGGGAAACTCCAATCCCGCTGCCCTTGGCGGGATCAATCTCGCGGGGCCCGCCTGAACTGAACGCCCGGCAAGGCTCAAGCTCCCTGATAAGTCTACGGCGGGGAACATACGGCGGCCGTGCTACGCCGAGGGCCCGCAGCAGGCCAGCGGTCCATGCGGCTCCGCTGCCGCTCACGCCACGCCGGGCGGACGGCCGGGCGGACGGCCAGGGCTCAGCTGTCGAAGCCGAGCCCCAGCCGGTCCATCGTCCGCAGCCACAGATTGCGGTGCCCGCCATTGCTGTCCGCCCTGGCCAGGGACCGCTTGGTGAGCTCGATCCCGGCCCAGGCGAAGGGCTCCGGCGGAAACGGCATCGGCTTGCTGCGGACCATTTCCAGGGCGGTCCGTTCGTTCTGCTCGCCCGCCAGCAGATCGAGCATCACATCGGCCCCGAAACGGGTGGCTCCGACGCCGAGTCCGGTGTATCCGGCGGCATAGGCGACCCGGCCCTGATGGGCCGTACCGAAGAATGCGGAAAAGCGGGAACAGGTGTCGATCGCCCCGCCCCAGGCATGACTGAAACGGACCCCGGCCAACTGCGGGAAACAGTCGAAGAACTGATACGCGAGCTTGAGGAAGGTCTCCGGGCGCTGATCGAGATCGGCGCTCAGCCGGCCCCCGTACGGATAGATCGCGTCATATCCGCCCCACAGAATCCGGTTGTCGGCCGACATCCGGAAGTAGTGGAACTGATTGGCGCTGTCGCCCAGCCCCTGCCGGTTCTTCCAGCCGATCGAGGCGAGCTGGTCGGCGGTGAGAGGCTCGGTCATCAGCGCGTAGTCGTAGACCGGCACGGTGTACGGGCGTACCCGCTTGACCAGCGAAGGGAAGATGTTCGTACCGAGCGCGACGCGGCGCGCGAACACCCTCCCGTACGGCGTGCGGACCGCCATTCCGGTGGTGGACCTGGCCAGTTCGAGGCCCCGGGTGTGCTCGTACATCCGCACCCCCAGGTCGAGGCAGGCCCGCTTCAGGCCCCAGGCCAGTTTGGCAGGGTGCAGCATGGCGACCCCGCGCCGATCCCAGAGCCCTCCCAGAAAAGTGGGCGAGTCGACCTCGGCGCGCAGCGCGTCCCGGTCCAGGAATTCCACACCCGTGAAGCCGAGCTTTTCGGTCTCCTGGTGCCATTCCTGAAGTTCTTCGAGCTGGTGGGGTTCGGTGGCGACATCGATTTCGCCGGTGCGCTCGAATTCGCAGTCGATGGAGTAGCGGGCGACGGCGGCCTCGATGGCGTCGAGGTTCCGCTCGCCCAGCTCCTCCAGCTTCCTGATCTCGGCCGGCCAGCGCTCCAGACCGTTGGGCAGGCCATGGGTGAGGGAGGCGGCGCAGAATCCGCCGTTGCGGCCCGAGGCGGCCCAGCCCACCTCGTGCCCCTCGATCAGTACGACGTCCCGCTCCGGGGCGCGTTCCTTGGCGATCAGCGCGGTCCACAGTCCGCTGTAGCCACCGCCGATGACGAGGAGATCGCAGTGCTCGTCACCGGTGAGCGCGGGCAGCGCGTCGGGCCTGCCGGGGTCGTCGAGCCAGAACGAGACCGGCTTGGCGTCGGAGAGTGATTGTGCAGCAGTACGCATGGCAACTGGGGCCATGGTTTCCAACTCCTTCGGGGCTTTCTATCGTGCGCTGTTTTTCCGCCGGTTCGCGATCAGCTGGCCGGCGACAACCACCAGTACAGCGATGATGAACATCGCCGTGCCGATGACGTTGATCTGCACGGGCGTGCCGCGCTGTGCCGATCCCCAGACGAACATGGGGAAGGTCACGGTGGAGCCCGCGTTGAAATTGGTGATGATGAAATCGTCGAAGGAGAGCGCGAAGGCGAGCAGCGCTCCGGCCGCGATCCCGGGGGCGGCGATCGGCAGCGTCACCCGCAGGAAGGTCTGCACGGGTCCCGCGTACAGATCGCGGGCCGCCTCCTCCAGCCGCGGGTCCATCGACATCACACGCGCCTTGACGGCCGTCACGACGAAGCTCAGGCAGAACATGATGTGCGCGATGAGGACCGTCCAAAAGCCCAGCTGTGCGCCCATGTTGAGAAAGAGCGTGAGGAGCGAGGCCGCCATGACGACCTCGGGCATCGCCATCGGCAGGAAGATCAGCGAGTTGATCGCGCCGCGCGCCCGGAAGCGGTAGCGGACCAGGGCGAAGGCGATCATCGTGCCGAGCACGGTCGCGCCGATCGTCGCCCAGGCTGCGATCTGGAGGGAGAGCGAGAGCGAGCCGCACATGTCGGCGACGCCGCAGGGGTCCTTCCAGGCATCCAGCGAGAACCGCTGCCAGGCGTAGTTGAAGCGGCCGTTCGGTTTGTTGAACGAGAACACCATCACGACGACGTTCGGAAGGATCATGTACGCGAGGGTCAGCAGACCAGCGATGACGATCAGATTCCGGCGAATCCAGCGCAGTACGGGCATCAGACCAGGTCCTCCGTCCCGGAGCGGCGGATGTAGACGGTGACCATGATCAGGACGACCGCCATGAGGATGAAGGAGAGCGCGGCCGCCGTCGGATAGTCGAGGACGCGCAGGAACTGGGTCTGGATGACGCTGCCGACCATCTTGGTGTCGGTGGAGCCCAGCAGTTCCGCATTGACGTAGTCACCGCTGGCCGGGATGAAGGTCAGCAGCGTCCCGGAGACGACACCCGGCATGGAGAGTGGGAAGGTCACCTTGCGGAAGGTGGTGGCGGGGGTGGCGTACAGGTCGCCGGCCGCCTCGTGCAGCCTGCCGTCGATCCGCTCCAGCGAGGTGTAGAGCGGCAGGATCATGAACGGCAGGAAGTTGTACGTGAGGCCGCAGACCACCGCCATCGGTGTGGCCAGCACCCGGTTGGACTCGGTCCAGCCGAGCCAGCTGGTGACGTCCAGGATGTGCAGGGTGTTCAGTACGTCGACGACCGCGCCGCCGTCCGCCAGGATCGTCTTCCAGGCGAGCGTACGGATCAGGAAGCTGGTGAAGAACGGCGCGATCACCAGCACCAGGACGACATTGCGCCAGCGGCCCGCCTTGAAGGCGATGAGGTAAGCGAGCGGGTAGCCGAGCAGCAGGCACAGGATCGTGGCGGTGCCCGCGTACAGCAGGGACCGGATGAACTGCGGGTAGTAGTCCTTCAGCGCGTCCCAGTACGTCTGGAAGTGCCAGGTGACCTCGAACCCCTTCTCCAGGGATCCGGTCTGTACGGAGGTCGATGCCTGGTAGACCAGTGGCAGCGCGAAGAAGACGATCAGCCACAGGATGCCGGGGAGCAGCAGCCAGTAGGGGACGAGGCGCTTGCGGGTGGAGGCTTTGCGCGCTTTCAGCTCTGTGACGGGCGCGGCGGGTGGCGCCTCCTTGGTGACGGTCACGCCGCGTCCTCCACCGTCTCCACACCGGCGTCGCCCATCGTCCCTGCAAGCATGGACTGGGCGGCGTCCAGGCCGAAGGTGTGGGCCGGGTTCCAGTGCAGGACGACCTCGGCACCGGGGGCGAGCCGGGTGTCACGCTCGATGTTCTGCTCGTACACCTGAAGCGCCTTGCCGGCCGGGCTCTCCACCACGTATTGCGTGGACACTCCGATGAAGCTGGAGTCGACGATCCGGCCGGTGACCCGGTTGCGGCCGTCGGCCATGGCGTCCGCGTCGTCGGCGTGCGCGAGCGAGATCTTCTCCGGGCGTACGCCGAGGAGCAGCTTGCCGCCGTTGGCCGTCGGGGCCGTACATCGGTCCATGGGCAGCCGCAGCTTTCCGCCGCCGACCGCCACGACGACGTCCGTGCCCGCGGAGACTATCTCGCCCTCGATGAGGTTGGAGGTGCCGAGGAAGTTGGCGACGAAGGTCGTCTTCGGGTTCTCGTACAGATCGGCAGGGGCGCCGAGTTGCTCGACCCGGCCCGCGTTCATCACCGCGACCGTGTCGGCCATGGTCATGGCCTCCTCCTGGTCGTGGGTGACATGGATGAAGGTGATGCCGACTTCCGTCTGGATGCGCTTGAGCTCCAACTGCATCTGGCGGCGCAGCTTGAGGTCGAGGGCGCCGAGCGGCTCGTCGAGGAGGAGCACCTGCGGGTGGTTGATGAGGGCGCGGGCGACGGCGACACGCTGCTGCTGGCCGCCGGAGAGCTGATGCGGCTTGCGCTTGGCGAAGTCGCCGAGCTGGACGAGTTCCAGCATCTCGTCGACCTGCTTCTTCACCGACTTGATGCCGCGCCGGCGCAGACCGAAGGCGACGTTCTCGGTGATGTCGAGGTGTGGGAAGAGCGCATAGCTCTGGAAGACCGTGTTGACGGGCCGCTTGTACGGGGGCAGGTCGGTGATGTCCCGGCCGCCGAGCGAGACGGTGCCGGTGGTCGCCTCCTCCAGGCCCGCGATCATCCGCAGGGTGGTGGTCTTGCCGCAGCCGGACGCGCCGAGCAGCGCGAAGAAGGAACCCTGCGGAACGGTCAGATCGAGCGGCTTGACGGCGGCGAAGGAGCCATACGTCTTGCTGATCCCGGTGAGGCGGACGTCGCCGCCTGTCTGCTGCTGTGTCATGGGTCGCGGTCCCAATGGTGTCAGGGGGAGAACGGGCGAGGGGGCAGAGGCGCGGTGATCAGGCGCCGATGAGCTTGGCGAACTTCTCTTCGTACGCCGTCTCTTCCTTGCTTGTCAGCGAGCGAAAGGCATGCGAGCGGTCCGCCATCTCCTTGTCGGGAAGGATCAGTGTGTTGGAGGCCATCTCCTTGTCGATCCTGGAGAGTTCCTCTCGGACACCGTCGACCGGGCAGACATAGTTGATGTACGCGGCGAGCTGGGCGGCCACCGGCGGCTCGTAGTAGTAGTCCATGAGCTTCTCGGCGTTGGTCTTGTGCCGTGCCTTGGCGGGGACCAGCATGTTGTCGCTCGACGTGAGGTAACCGGCGGCCGGGATGGCGTACTTGATGTCCGGGTTTCCGGCCTGGAGCTGGATGATGTCGCCGGCCCAGGCGACGCAGGCGGCGATGTCGCCCTTGTCGAGGTCCGCGGTGTAGTCGTTGCCGGTGAAGCGGCGGATCTGCTTCTTGTCGACGCCCTTCTGGATCCGGCCGATCGCGGCGTCGTAGTCGGAGTCCGTGAACGAGCCGGGGTCCTTGCCCATGTCGAGCAGGGCCATGCCGACGGAGTCACGCATTTCGGAGAGGAATCCGACCCTTCCCTTGAGGGCGGGGTCGTCGAGCAGCTGCGTGATGGAGTCGACCTTGCGGCCGCCGGTCGCCTTGGAGTTGTACGCGATGACGGTGGGAATGCCGGTCCAGGGGTACGAGTAGGCGCGGCCCGGGTCCCAGTCGGGGGTGCGGAACTGGGCCGAGAGGTTGGCGAAGGCATGCGGCAGGTTCACCGGGTCGAGCTTCTGGGCCCAGCCGAGCCGGATGATGCGGGCGGCCAGCCAGTCGGTGACGATGACGAGGTCGCGGCCGGTGTCCTGTCCCGCGGCGAGCTGCGGCTTCAGCTTGCCGAAGAACTCGACGTTGTCGTTGATGTCCTCGGTGTACTTGACCTTGATCCCGGTGCGCTTCGTGAACGCTTCCAGGGTGGGCCGGTGCTTTTCGTCCTCGCTGACGTCCATGTACTCGGTCCAGTTGGAGAAGTTGATCTGCTTCTCCGTGGCCGAGTGGTCGTCGGAGGCCGCCGCGGTGTCCCCCTCACGCTTCGCCGGCGGGATGCCGCAGGCGCTCAGCGTGCCGAGCCCGCCGATCGCGAGCGCCCCCATGCCGGAGGCGCGCAGCAGCGATCGGCGGGTCAGGGCGCCCCGGCCGCTCGTCAGGCTGCGTCGCATCGCGGCCAGTTGGCTAGCGGAGAGGCGCTCGGGCTCGTACTGCTCCATGCGCGTTGCCCTTTCGGGTGTGTGTGGCCGGAGGCGGCCGGATTATCGGTCCCCGAAGATCGTGCGGTGCCAGTCCTTCCGGGCGACCGCGGTGTTGTCGTACATGACGTGCTTGACCTGCGTGTACTCCTCGAAGGAGTACGACGACATGTCCTTGCCGAAGCCGCTGGCCTTGTATCCGCCGTGCGGCATCTCGCTGATGATCGGGATGTGGTCGTTGACCCAGACGCAGCCCGCCTTGATCTCGCGGGTGGCGCGGTTCGCCCGGTACAGGTCGCGACTCCAGGCGGAGGCGGCGAGTCCGTACGGGGTGTCGTTGGCGAGGCGGATGCCCTCGTCGTCCGTGTCGAAGGGCAGCACGACCAGGACCGGGCCGAAGATCTCCGACTGGACGATCTCACTGTCCTGGGCGGCACCGGCGACCAGGGTCGGCCGGTAGTAGGCACCGGCCGCCAGTTCGCCGCCGGGTGCCTCGCCGCCGGTGACGACGGTGGCGTACGCACGGGCGCGCTCGACGAATCCGGCGACCCGGTCCCGCTGGGCGTGGCTGATCAGCGGGCCGAGGTCGGTCGACGGGTCGAAGGGGTCGCCGAGCCGCACGGTTTCCATCAGTGCGGCGACGCCCTGCACGAAGGCGTCGTACAGCGGGCGCTGGATGTAGGCGCGGGTGGCGGCGGTGCAGTCCTGGCCGGTGTTGATGAGCGCCCCGGCGACCGCGCCGTGGACGGCGGCTTCGAGGTCGGCGTCGTCGAAGACCACGAAGGGGGCCTTGCCGCCGAGTTCGAGGTGAAGGCGCTTGACGGTGGAGGTGGCGATCTCCGCGACCCGCTTGCCGACGGCTGTGGAGCCGGTGAAGGAGGTCATGACGACGTCCGGGTGGCCGACGAGATGCTCGCCCGCGTCCTTGCCCGCGCCGGTGACGATGTTGATCACGCCGTCCGGGATGCCCGCACCGGTGGCCGCCTGGGCGAACATCAGCGAGGTCAGCGGGGTGATCTCGGCGGGCTTCAGCACGATGGTGTTGCCTGCAGCGATGGCCGGGAGGACCTTCCACGCGGCCATCTGGAGCGGGTAGTTCCAGGGGGCGATGGAGCCGACGACGCCGATCGCCTCACGGCGTACGTACGAGGTGTGGTCGCCGTCGTACTCGGCGGCCGACTTGCCTTCCAGGTGGCGGGCGGCGCCCGCGAAGAAGGAGGTGTTGTCGACGGTGCCGGGCACATCGAACTCGGTGGAGAGCTTGATCGGCTTGCCGCACTGGAGGGATTCGACGTACGCGAAGTCGTCGGCCTGCTCGGCGAGAACGGCGGCGAAGCGGTGCATCGCCTCGGCCCGATCGGCCGCAGTCGCACCCGACCAGCCGGGGAACGCCTCGCGTGCGGCGGCGACGGCCGCGTCGACGTCGGCGGTGCCCGCCAGTTCGTAGGTGTAGACGGTCTCGCCCGTTGCCGGGTTCACCACCTCGTGGTCACGTCCCGATGTTCCGGACCGCAGCTTTCCGCCGATGTACTGTGCGCCGTCCGCGAAGCGGTCCCGCACCTGGATGCCGTTGCCCATGACGCTCTCCTCCGCCGCACGCCCCGGAGCGCGGGGGGCGGCGTAGCCTCTGCTCGATTTGAGTGCCGATCCTGACAGAGGGGATCGGACCCAACAAGTGATTCCGTTGTTGCCTTTTGGTCACGCGACGAAATCTGTCGACCATGTGTCGCGTCGGTGCGGAATTCCCCGTACGGAGTGTCAGTGGCGGATGCCAGACTCGCGTGTCATGGAACACATGGACGATCTCCTGGCGCGGTCCGCGCGCGGCGAGAAGGTGAAGTACCTGCGCTTCTGGGGTCACCGCCCGCGGCCCGACGGCCGCATCGGTGCGAGCTGTCTCAGTCAGTGGTGGCCGGCGCCCTTCGCGGTCGACGGGGTGACGTATGCGTCGGCCGAACACTGGATGATGGCCGCCAAGGCACGGCTCTTCGGGGATGTGGAGGCAGAGGTCCGTGCGGTGTCGGCGAAGAGCCCGGCCCAGGCGAAGAAGGTCGGCCGGCTGGTCCGAGGCTTCGACGAGGCGGTGTGGGAGCGCGAGCGGTACGCACTGGTGGTGGCCGGCAGCGTCCACAAGTTCGACCAGGCCCCGGAGCTAAGGGAGTTCCTGCTGAACACCGGGGACCGGGTGCTGGTCGAGGCGAGCCCGACTGACCGGATCTGGGGCATCGGGCTGGCGGCGGACGACCCGCGTGCCGAGAATCCCGCGACCTGGCGGGGGCTGAATCTGCTCGGGTTCGCGCTGATGGACGCGCGGGCGGAGCTGCGCGGTCCATGAGGCGGCCCGATGGCCGGGTGGACCGGAGTCCGGCCCACCCGGCCATCGGCAGGGATGCAACACCGGTACCGCGGAAGTTCCGGCACCGGAGCTCGACGTCGGCTATCGCGTGACGTCGACGACCAGAGACGTGGAGTACGGGTCGTCGTTGTAGGTGTTGTCATCGAATTCATCGGCGTTGGTGGCGAACAGCCAGATGAAGAAGCTGATGATCGCCACACCGAAGACGATGCCGATGGACCCCGTGATGATCCCGGCGAGTGCCTGACCGCTGTTGGTCGCCTCGCCTCGCCGCACCCGCTTGCGGCCCAGGATACCGAAGATCAGGGCGAGTGTGCCCAGGATCAGGCTGGGTATCCCGTAGAGACAGAACAGGCAGATGGCCAGGATGCCGAGCACCATGGCTGCCGTACCCATGCCGTTGGACGGCGCGGGACCACCCCAGGGTGCCTGGACGTAAGCGGAGTACCCCGGGTAGCTGCCGTACTGCGGAACCGGTGCGGCCGGGTAGCCGTACTGTCCCGCGACCGGCGGGACTTGCTGGCCGGGTCCGTTCGGTGCGATCGGCGGCGGCGGTACCTCCCAGGGGCCGAACCCGGCTCCGGAGCCGGGCACCGGCCCGGTCTGCGTCGGTGCGCCGAATCCCGGACCCTCGGCCGGCGCCGGGTTGTCCCCCGCGCCCGGCATCGAAGTGACGGTCGGCTGATCGTGCACCGCAGGCGGGCGGGGATCGCCGGCCGGCTTCTCCAACGGCACCCTGCTGTCCGGCGGAGCCCACGGATCGCGCGGCGCGCCCCCGCCCGCGGGCTGCTCTGTGTTCTCTGACATGGGCCTCCCCCATCGTGATCCCGTCATGCTACGGCCCGCCTCCGCAGCGCAGGACCCGGCCTACGATGATCCCCGTCCACTGCCCGGCCGAACACGTCCGGCACCCGCACCGTCCCACGCCCCGGAGAATCCGATGTCCGATCTGCACCCCTTCATCGCGGGGCTGCCCAAGGCGGAGCTGCATGTCCACCATGTCGGGTCCGCCTCGCCCCGCATCGTCGCCGAACTGGCCGCGCACCACCCCGACTCCAAGGTCCCCACCGACCCCGAGGCGTTGGCCGACTACTTCACTTTCACCGACTTCCGTCACTTCATCGACGTCTATCTCTCCGTCGTGGACCTGATCCGCACCCCGGAGGACGTCCGGCTGCTGACCTTCGAGGTCGCCCGTGACATGGCCCGGCAGAACATCCGTTACGCGGAGCTGACCGTCACCCCGTTCAGCTCGACCCGGCGCGGCATCCCGGAGCAGGGGTTCATGGAGGCGATAGAGGACGCCCGCAAGTCCGCCGAGGCCGAGCTCGGGGTCGTCCTGCGCTGGTGCTTCGACATTCCCGGCGAGGCCGGGCTCGAAGCGGCCGAGGAGACCACCCGGCTCGCCGTGGACCTGCGGCCCGAGGGGCTCGTGTCGTTCGGACTCGGCGGTCCGGAGATCGGCGTGGAGCGCCCGCAGTTCAAGCCCTATTTCGACCGGGCGATCGCCGAGGGCCTGCACTCCGTCCCGCACGCCGGGGAGACCACCGGGCCGCAGACCGTCTGGGACGCGCTGACCCATCTGCGCGCCGAGCGCATCGGCCACGGCACCAATTCCGTCCAGGATCCGAAGCTGCTGGCCCACCTCGCCGAGCACCGCATCCCGCTGGAGGTCTGCCCGACCTCGAACATCGCGACCCGCGCGGTGGCGGACATCGAGCAGCACCCGGTCAAGGAGATGGTGGAGGCGGGTGTCCTGGTCACCATCAACAGCGACGACCCGCCGATGTTCGGCACGGACCTCAACAACGAGTACGGGGTGGCCGCCCGTCTCCTCGGTCTGGACGAGCGGGGCCTGGCGGAGCTGGCGAAGAACGCGGTCCAGGCGTCGTACCTCGACACCGCCGGCAAGCGGACGCTGGCCGGCGAGATCGACACGTACACGACGAACTGGCTGGAGCGCACGGGCCGCTGACCCCGGTCGCGACAATGGCCTCATGGTCACCACCGTCACCGCCGTGGCCCACCGCGGCGATCCCTACCGTGTCCGCGAGAACACGCTCCCCTCGATCCGCTCCGCCCTCGAACGGGGGGCGGACGCGGTCGAGATCGATGTGCGGGTCACCCGTGACGGCGTACCGGTCCTGCTGCACGACTCCACGCTGGAGCGACTGTGGGGTCATGACGTGCGTCTCGACCGGCTGACCCACAAGGAGCTCACCGAGCTGACCGCGGGCGGTGTGCCCACATTGCGCGAGGCGCTGCTCGCCGCCGGGGCGCACCGCGTCATGGTCGATCTGCCCGGCTCCACCGATGATTCCGTACGGAAGACCGTCGGCGTGGTACGCGAGTGCGGGGCCGGTGAGCGGGCGTACTACTGCGCGGGCCCCGATGCCATGCTGCGGGTCCGCGCCGCCGACCCGTTGGCCGAGATCGCCCTGACCTGGACGACGCTCGCGCCGCCGCGCGCCGCACTGCTCGACGCGGTGAGGCCGCGGTGGCTGAACTACCGGTTCGGTCTGGTGGACCGGGAGCTGACGGACCGTCTCCACCGTGACGGGCTGCTGGTCTCCGCCTGGACGGCCGACACCAGGCGCACCATGCGCCGCCTCGTCCGGCAGGGGGTCGACTCGATCACCACCAACCGGGTCGACGCCCTGCACGATGTCCTCGCCAACTCCTCTGCCACAGGCTCGACTTGATCGGTCCGGCATTACGGACAGCGCCTCATCTGCCGTGATGCCAGGCCCGGAGCCAGAGGAACAGAGACGTGACCGAAGCCCGCACGACCCCTCTCAACGGCCGCATTCGTTCCGACATCACCCACAATTCGCGGTTCTGGAACTACTGGCTCGGTGGCAAGGACAACTACCCCGTGGACCGCGCGGTCGGCGACCCCTTTCGGAGCCCCGGCGCGGGAGTGACTCAGCCGGCCGTCGCCGCGGAGAGCGGTTCCGTTGACGGTGTCCGCGGCAGCGCCTCCAGCCGCTTGATCATGCGGCGCACGACGAGCAGCGGGATCACCCCGAAGACCCCGAACGACATGTCGATGACCGACCACCAGAAGGGGATGCCGCGGATCGGTCCGCAGATCAGGGCGAGCGGGATGATCCCGGCGCAGGCGATCATGCCGAATTCGATGACCCAGATGTTGCGGACCGGGTCGCGGTAGGGGCCGTAGAAGGCGACTGCGATGACGAGGTGCGCGAAGGCCAGCCAGTCGGTTCCGTACAGCACGAAGGGGTACTTCGCGTCGACTTCGTCGAGACCGGTGCGGACCCGGCTGATCCACTCCATCAAGTCCGGGAAATGCTCGGGCACAGGAGAGGCCGAGGACCTCAACAGGTCCTCGGCCCAATGGAGTTCATGGACGAGCGGAAAGGCCGTCAGTCCGCTCAGCACCAAACAGACGATAAAGACGACCAACCACACGCGTATGCGCCTCAGCAGGGCTCTTCGCTCGCTCATGCCCGCAGCGTACGCCCGCGCTTACCAGCTCTTTACGCCACCCCCGGTACGGCTCACAGGCCGACGAGTGCGTTCCACTTCTTCGCGAAGTCGTTGCGCTCCTCGGACGTGATGTCACGGGCGATCGCCAGCCGTTCGCGCATCGCGTCGTCGGGGAAGATCAGCGGATCCTCGGCGAGCGCGGCAGTCTCCTCGTCCTTGGAGGAGGCCAGTATTTCGCGGGCGGCGGGGACGGGGCAGACGTAGTTGACCCAGGTCGCCAGCTCCGCGGCGACCTCGGGCTCGTAGTAGTAGTCGATGAGCTTCTCGGCATTGCGCTTGTGGCGGGCGAGGTTGGGGATCATGAGCGATTCCGCCCAGAGCTCGGCACCCTCCTCGGGCACCACGAACTCGATCTCCGGGTTGTCGGCCTGGAGCTGGATGACATCACCGGAGTAGGCCTGGCAGGCGAGCACATCGCCGGTCGACAGGTCCTTGATGTAGTCGTTGCCGGTGAAGCGGCGGATGTGCTTCTTCTTCACGAGTTTCTCGACCTGGTCGCACACCTCGTAGAAGTCGTCCCGCTTCCAGCGGGTGACATCAACGCCGTTGCCCTGCATCAGGAGGGCGAAGGACTCGTCGAGTCCGGACAGCAGTGTCACCTTGCCGCGCAGGTCGTCCGCCCACAGATCGCTCAACTGCTTGATCTCGCGGCCGAGCCTTTCGCGGTTGTACGCGATGCCGGTGATCCCGGACTGCCAGGGGACACTGTGCATCCGGCCCTTGTCGAAGGCGGGCGAACGCAGCTGCGGATCCAGGTACTTGGCGACGTTGGGCTGCCGGGACCGGTCCATCTCCTGCACCCATCCGAGACGTACGAAGCGGGCGGCCATCCAGTCGCTGACGACGACCAGGTCCCGCCCGGTCTCCTGATGGTTCATCAGTGACGGGCTGATCTTCCCGAAGAACTCGTCGTTGTCGTTGATCTCCTCGGTGTAGGTGACGGAGATCCCGGTCCGCTCGGTGAACGCATCGAGGGTGGGCCTCTTCGACGCGTCCTCGTCGTCCGTGTCGATGTAGAGGGGCCAGTTCGCGAAGTGCAGGGAGCGGTCGCTCGCGGAGGTGTCGCGTCCGGCGCGGTCACCGGGCTCCACATAGGCGGCGGGCACTCCGCAGCCGGCCAGCGTGACACCGGCCGCTGCGGCCCCGAAGGCGCGCAGCAGGGACCGGCGGGGCATGGGGTTCTTCGGGGTTGCTCGCACCTGCGCAGCATGCCGGTCGGACGACGGCGCGGACAATGGACCAACCGTCCAGCGGCACACGCCCCATCCGCACACCCTGTCGATGCTCTTGTCGATGTCGATGCCGATGTCGATGCCGGGATACATGTACGGCCCCGAGCTCAAGCCCGGGGCCGTACACGACATCGGACGAACGGTCAGTCGTCGAGCGAGGTCATGACGTGCTTGATGCGGGTGTAGTCCTCGAAGCCGTACGCGGAGAGGTCCTTGCCGTAGCCGGACTTCTTGAATCCGCCGTGCGGCATCTCGGCGACGAGCGGAATGTGGGTGTTGATCCACACGCAGCCGAAGTCGAGGTTCTTGGACATCCGCATGGCGCGGGAGTGGTCCTTGGTCCACACCGAGGAGGCCAGGGCGTACTCGACGCCGTTGGCGTACTCGACGGCCTGGGCCTCGTCCGTGAACTTCTGGACGGTGATGACCGGGCCGAAGACCTCGTTCTGGATGATCTCGTCATCCTGCTGGAGGCCGGAGACGACGGTCGGGGCGTAGAAGTAGCCCTTCTCGCCGACCCGGTGGCCGCCCGCCTCGACCCTGGCGTGGGCGGGGAGCCGCTCGATGAAGCCGCTGACCTGCTTCAGCTGGTTGGCGTTGTTGAGCGGGCCGTACAGCACGTCCTCGTCGTTGGGCTGCCCCGTCTTCGTGTCGGCGGCGGCCTTGGCGAGGGCGGTGACGAACTCGTCGTGGATGGACTCGTGGACCAGGACGCGGGTCGCGGCGGTGCAGTCCTGGCCGGCGTTGAAGAAGCCCGCGACGGAGATGCCCTCGACGGCCTTGGCGATGTCGGTGTCCTCGAACACGACGACCGGCGCCTTGCCGCCGAGCTCCAGGTGGACGCGCTTGACGTCCTTGGAGGCGGACTCGGCGACCTGCATGCCGGCCCGCACCGAGCCGGTGATGGAGGCCATCGCCGGGGTCGGGTGCTCGACCATCGCGCGGCCGGTGTCGCGGTCGCCGCAGATGACGTTGAAGACGCCCTTGGGAAGGATCTGACCGATGATCTCGGCGATCAGCACGGTCGACGCCGGGGTGGTGTCGGACGGCTTGATCACGACGGTGTTGCCCGCGGCGAGCGCCGGGGCGAACTTCCAGACGGCCATCATCATCGGGTAGTTCCACGGCGCGACCTGCGCGCAGACGCCGACCGGCTCGCGGCGGATGATCGAGGTCAGACCCTCCATGTACTCGCCGGCCGAGCGGCCTTCGAGCATCCGCGCCGCGCCCGCGAAGAAGCGGATCTGGTCCACCATCGGCGGGACCTCTTCGGTGCGGACGAGCTCGATCGGCTTGCCCGTGTTCTCCGACTCGGCCGCGATGAGGTCCTCGGCGCGCTCCTCGAAGGCGTCCGCGATCTTCAGCAGGGCCTTCTGGCGCTCGGCGGGCGTGGCGTCGCGCCAGGCGGGGAATGCGGCCGCGGCGGCTTCCATCGCGGCGTCGACGTCGGCCTGGCCGGAGAGCGGCGAGGTCGCGTAGACCTCTTCCGTCGCCGGGTTGACCACATCGATGGTCCGCCCGTCAGCGGCGTCCCGGAACTCTCCGTTGATGTAGTTGCGCAGACGGCGCACCTCGGTGGTCACAACCACCCCTCCTGTCGACACGTCCAATGGGTGAGATGACCAGCCTAGTCGCTCGGGTGTCGCTTTCGACATGCCCAACCGCCGAGAACTTCGGATTCAGTGAGATCTGGAGCTTCAAACAACGAATTTCATCGATCCGGGGTTGCCAGACCGACGAGTCCCGGTGCACAGTGGATGCGTGGCCAGTCGCAGCGCAGACTCCAGGAACGGGAACGGATCGTCCCCAGCGGTCGATGCCGTATCCCTCGCAATCATCGAGCAGCTCCAGGAGGACGGGCGTCGTCCGTACGCCGCGATCGGCAAGGCCGTCGGCCTCTCCGAGGCGGCCGTGCGGCAGCGCGTCCAGAAGCTGCTCGACCAGGGCGTGATGCAGATCGTCGCCGTCACGGACCCGCTCACCGTGGGATTGCGGCGACAGGCGATGGTCGGCATCAATGTCGAGGGCGACCTCGATCCCGTCGCCGAGGCGCTGTCGGCCATGGCCGAGTGCGAGTACGTGGTGATGACCGCGGGCTCCTTCGACCTGATGGTGGAGATCGTCTGCGAGGACGACGACCACCTGCTGGAAACGATCAACAAACGCATCCGGGCCATCCCCGGTGTGCGCTCCACCGAGAGCTTTGTGTACCTGAAGCTCAAGAAGCAGACCTATATGTGGGGAACCCGATAGCCGTGAGCAAGGACCTCAGCCGAACCGCGTACGACCACCTGTGGATGCATTTCACCCGCATGTCGGACTACGAGAACGCGCCCGTTCCCACCATCGTGCGTGGCGAGGGCACCTACATCTACGACGACCAGGGCAAGCGCTACCTCGACGGCCTGTCCGGCCTGTTCGTGGTCAACGCCGGTCACGGCCGTCACGAGCTCGCCGAGGCGGCGTACAAGCAGGGCCAGGAGCTGGGCTTCTTCCCGGTGTGGTCCTACGCCCACCCGAAGGCCGTCGAGCTGGCCGAGCGCCTCGCCGACTACGCACCGGGCGACCTCAACAAGGTCTTCTTCACCACCGGTGGCGGCGAGGCCGTGGAAACCGCCTGGAAGCTGGCCAAGCAGTACTTCAAGCTCCAGGGCAAGCCGACCAAGTACAAGGTCATCTCGCGTGCGGTCGCCTACCACGGCACCCCGCAGGGAGCCCTGTCGATCACCGGCCTGCCAGGCCTGAAGGCCCCCTTCGAGCCGCTGGTCCCCGGCGCGCACAAGGTGCCGAACACCAACATCTACCGCGCCCCGATCCATGGCGACGACCCGGAGGCCTTCGGCCGCTGGGCCGCCGACCAGATCGAGCAGGAGATCCTCTTCGAGGGCCCGGACACCGTCGCCGCGGTCTTCCTGGAGCCGGTGCAGAACGCCGGTGGCTGCTTCCCGCCGCCGCCCGGATACTTCCAGCGCGTGCGCGAGATCTGCGACAAGTACGACGTGCTGCTCGTCTCCGACGAGGTCATCTGCGCCTTCGGCCGTCTCGGCACGATGTTCGCCTGCGACAAGTTCGGCTACGTGCCGGACATGATCACCTGCGCCAAGGGCATGACCTCGGGCTACTCCCCGATCGGTGCCTGCATCGTCTCGGACCGCATCGCCGCGCCGTTCTACGAGGGCGACAACACCTTCCTGCACGGCTACACCTTCGGTGGCCACCCGGTCTCCGCCGCGGTCGGCCTCGCCAACCTCGACATCTTCGAGCGCGAGGGCCTCAACCAGCACGTCCTGGACAACGAGAACGCGTTCTTCACGACGCTGCAGAAGCTGCACGACCTGCCGATCGTCGGCGACGTCCGCGGCAACGGCTTCTTCTACGGCATCGAGCTGGTGAAGGACAAGGCCACCAAGGAAACCTTCACCGACGAGGAGACCGAGCGCGTCCTGTACGGGTTCCTCTCCAAGGCGCTCTACGACAACGGCCTGTACTGCCGGGCCGACGACCGCGGCGACCCGGTCGTCCAGCTCGCGCCGCCGCTGGTCTCCGACCAGTCGACGTTCGACGAGATCGAGGGCATTCTGCGAACCGTCCTCACCGAGGCGTGGACCAAGCTCTGACCGGCGGTTCGATCGGCTGACCGGCCACGGACCGGGCAGCCGATCGAAGCGCTCCGCCCGTCCGCCCAATGGGCCGGGATCCGTCCGGCCGTGATACGCCGGACGGCCCTGGGGCTCGACCACCCCTTGGCCGCCGACCGACCGGCTTTTGGCGGTCATCTCATACGGTCCACACGGCCCGGATGCGCCCATTCGAGTGGGATGGGACGCACCCGGGCCGTGTGCTGTGCCCACACCACGGTTCGAATCCCTACGGTGCCGAGTGACCGATCGGCCCCTCTTCGCTCCCCCGTAAGGGGGACGGGACATACGATCTGAACCGAGGTGTACGCCATGGCGGCCCCGCCGGACAACGACGTGATCTGGGCGCGTTCCCTGCACCACTCCCACAACGGCTCACCCGCGCTCGGCGGAGTCTCCGTGGATGTCCGTGACGGCGAGATCCTCGCCGTGACCGGCCCCAGAGGCAGCGGCAAAACGACCCTGCTTCACTGTCTCTCCGGTCAACTGGTGCCTCAGCAGGGCGAGGTGTGGTTCGCCAGCGTCCCCGTCCACACCATGGGCCCCCGGCTCCGTGAACAGCTGCGCCGCGACAAGTTCGGCTGGATCGCCCCCGAGCCTCAGCTCGTACCGGAGCTGAACACCTGGGAGAACGTGGCTCTTCCGCTGCTGCTGCGCGGCGCCTCGCACCGGGAGGCGAAGAAGACCGGCCTGGAATGGCTGGAGCGGCTCGACATCGGTGTGTGCGCCAAGAAACGACCGCACACGCTGCTCCAGGGGCAGCGTCAGCGGGTCGCCGTGGCCCGCGCGCTGGCCGCCTCCCCTTCGGTGATCTTCGCCGACGAGCCGACCGCGACCCTGCACCGCGCCGACCGGACGCATGTGCTGCGCACCCTCACCAGCGCGGCCCGCTCGCACGGCATCACGATCGTTCTCGCCACCCATGACGCGGAAATCGCCGCCCTCGCCGACCGTACGGTCCCGTTGCTGGACGGCCGTCGCGTCGCCACCGTCGCCCTGCCCGCCGTATCCGATGCGGAGGGCCACGCGGCGTGCTCGCTCTCCGTCTAGCCCGGGGCTCCCATCCGCTGGTACTGATGCGGCGGCTGCTGGTCGCGGCCGCCTCCGCCGGGGTCGGCTTCCTGATGCTGTGCGCCCTGGGCTACGCATCGGGGCACCCGGCACATTCCACCGCGGCCGTGCTGCGGCTGCTGTGGTGCTTCGTACCGCTCGCCGCCGCCGTGCAGTTCGCGGTCGCGGTGGCCCGTACGGACCCGAGCACCCGGCCACGCTCCGGACTGTCCGCCGTGGGCCTCGGCCCGGTCGAGCTCACTGTGCTGGCCGCGGTCTCCACCGCCGTCTCCTGCACCCTCGGGTCCATGGTGGCGCTGCTGTTCTTCCTGCATCTGCGCGGCGACCTGTCCGGGCTGCCGTTCGACGGCGCGGCGGCCGGGCTGCTCGACTCGGACGCCCCGCTGCCGCTCGCGGCCGCGCTCGTGCTGCTGGCCCTGGTCCCGGTGACCGCGGCGACGGCGAGCGGGCTGGCGCTGCGCGCCAAGCCGGTCGCGACAAGAGTCCCGGACGACGACGCCCCCTCAAGCCCCCTGCCGGAGGACCGGCCGCCCGCTCCGGCGACACCCCCCACCGGGCTGCCGTGGGGTGTGGCGCTCACCGCGGTCGGCCTTGCCGTGGAGGCGTACATGAGCCGCAGCGGCGGGCGCACCCTGCTCCCGCTCCCCGGCAGGCTCGACGCCACCCCCGCCGGAGTACTGGCGGGGTGGACACTGACGGCGATCGGCCTGGCCATGGCCGGGCCCGGCCTGGCGTATCACTGCGGGCGGCTGCTGCAGGCGGTGCGCCCCGGCGCCGTTCGCCTACTGGCCGGACGGGTGCTGATGGACGAGGCGCGCCGGATCGGCGGACCGCTCGGCGTGGTCTGCGCGGTGCTCTCCGCGGTGTTCGCGGCATACGTGCTGTACGGAACGGAGCCGCGCCCCTTCGGCCCGCTCACGGCACTGGGCGCCGTGCTCGTCCTCGGCTGTACGTCGGCGACGCTGCTGACCTCGGCGCTGGAGGCGAAGCAGGACCGCGCCCGGACGGCGCAAACGCTGTTGCGGCTGGGTACCCCGGCCTCGGCTCTGTGGGCCGCGACGGCCCTGCGCGGCGCCGCACTGCTGGCGGTATTCGCCCCGCTGACCTGGCTGGTCGCCGAACTGGCCACGCTGCCGCTGACGGCCTGAGGACGCCGCCCCGTGCGCCCCGGCCGCTACGTAGCATGACAACGTGGAGAACCCGGACGACAACCGTCCCGTACCCGGCCCCGAGATCGAGTCGCTCGCCGAATTCGACGCGGCGGTCACCGCCGGGGGGCTGGCCGGACATCGGGTCCAGTCCGTCGACCTGACGGAGCGGAACGCCGCCCTGCTGGCCGCCGACACAGCCGGCACCGTCTTCCTCGGCTGCCGAATGGCGCCCGGGACGACGGCGAAGGTACGGGCCGACGGCGCGTTCGTCTTCCCGCCGGTGCCCGGGCTGCCCTTCGATCCGTACCGCGGACTGCTCTACTCCCCCAACGCGCTCTACGAAGGGCTGGCGGACGGCGGCTACGCGGCGACGCCGGATGCCCGCGCGTACCGCTGGTTCCAGAAGACCCGGGCGAGCGGCGACACGTTCGCGTCGATGCTGCGCGCGCTCCACGACGACGCGGTCTCCGACGCGCTTGACGAACACCTCGTCGGCACCCGCGTCGTCGGGGTGATGGGCGGCCACGCCACGGCCCGCGGCAGCGCGGAGTACGCGGCCGCGGCCCGGCTGGGCCGGACCCTGGCCCGGGGCGGCCTGACGGTGGCCACCGGCGGCGGGCCGGGCGCGATGGAGGCCGCGAACCTCGGGGCGTACGCGGCGCCGCACCCCGGTCCGATGCTGGACAAAGCCTGTGAACTCCTGGCCACGTCCCCCTCGTTCACCCCGTCGGTCACCGACTGGGCGCTGACCGCCTTCGCCGTACGGGAGCGCTGGCCGGGCGGCGGCGGCTCCATCTCGATCCCCACCTGGTTCTACGGACATGAGCCGCCGAACCCGTTCGCGGACCACATCGCCAAGTACTTCGCCAACGCGCTACGCGAGGACGGGCTGCTCGCACGCTCCACTGCGGGCGTGATCTTCCTTCCGGGCGCGGCCGGAACCGTCCAGGAGGTCTTCGACAACACGACGCCGAACTACTACGGCTTCCGCGGCAGGCCGACCCCCATGGTGCTGGTCGGCCGCGCCCACTGGACGCGGGAGCTGCCCGCGTGGCCGCTGCTGCGCGCGCTGGCCGACGGCCGACCGATGGAGTCGCGTATCGCACTCGTCGACACGGCGGACGAGGCCCCCGAGGCGCTCGCCCGGTTGACCGCGGACGGGTAGACCGAGGGGCTGGTTCAGAGGGAGGCGAGCCGGCCCACGAGCGCGTCGAAGAAGGCCTCCCAGCCGTCCTCGGCCGCCGCGTACTGCTCGGCCGTGAGGTTGCCGCCGCGCTGCTTGAAGACCATCTCGGTTGTGTTGTCGCCACGGTCGGTGAAGGTGGCTGTGACGGTCTCGCCCTCGATGTCGGCGGGCGCGGTGGCGTCCTTCAGTGTGAACACCAGCCGCTCGGGGGCGACCACCTCGCGGTAGACCCCGTGGAACGGCATCTCGGTGCCCGGCACCACGATGACCAGGCTCCAGGCGCCGCCCGGCCTGACATCCATCGACACCCGGTCGAGCGGCACCTCGGCGTCCCCGCCGTACCAGGCGGCGAAGTGCTCGGGCGTTGTCCAGGCCTCGAAGACCTGTTCCCGCGGGGCGTCGAGGACGCGGGTGATGTCGATGCCCTCGCGTGCTGACTCGGTCATGGTTCCCGTCCCTCTCGGAGTCGTTCCGGATCGTCCCTCTCGGAGCTGTTCCGGATCGTCCTTCTCGGAAACGTTCCGGATCTGCCGCATGTCCTCCTCCAGCTTGCACGGACATCACCGCGCCGACCTGCCGCGCGTGACCGGTCCGAGCCGCTCCGGCGGTTTCGGATGTCTGGAGACTGCGGGCAGGATCGTCCGGAAACGGATCGGCCGGTTCAGTGAACGTGGCCGCGCCTTGCGCCGGACCCTCGGGGCCGGTCAGAAGGCGGCGGGCAGGACGACGGTCTCCGCCGCGTCGAAGCCGACCCCGACCGTCGCGCCCTCCTCCGGGGCGTCCCGCGGCGCGCACTCCGCCTCCAGGGCCGGTCCGTCCACGGGGGTCAGCTGTACGGCGACATGGTTGCCCCGGAACGTACATGTCCCGACCGTGCAGCGCAGCCCCTCGTCCGGGGCGCCGATCCGGACTCCGGCCGGGCGCACCAGCAGATCGCACGCCCCCTGCGGCGAGCCCTCGGGCACCGGCACCTTGCCCCACACCGTGTCGGCGGTCGTGCCGGCCACCGTCGCCTCCACCACGTTGTCGAAGCCGAGGAACCGGGCGACGAAGGCGGAGGCGGGCCGCTGCCAGACCTCCAGCGGGGTGCCCACCTGGGCGATCCGCCCTTCGCGCATCACCACCACCCGGTCGGCCAGGGCGAACGCCTCGCCCTGGTCGTGAGTGACGGCGAGCACCGTCGTGCCCAGCCGCCCGAAGAGCGTGCGCAGTTCGACGACGAGCCGTTCACGCAGGCCGCGGTCGAGCTGGCCGAGCGGCTCGTCCAGCATCAGCAGCTTGGGGCTCGGCGCGAGGGCTCGCGCGAGGGCGACACGCTGCTGCTCACCGCCGGACAGCGCGGCGACGGCCCGCCGTTCGGCGCCGGGCAGGCCCACCAGGTCGAGAAGCTCGCCGACCCTGCGCTCCTGATCACGGCGCGACGCCCCACGCATCCGCAGCCCGAAGGCGACGTTGGCCCCGACATCCCGGTGCGGGAACAGCTGGTGGTCCTGGAACATCAGGCCGAGACCGCGCCGGTGCACCGGCACCCCGGCCTGGTCCGCGCCGTCCAGCAGCACTCGGCCGCCGTCCGGTGGGTGGAGTCCGGCTATCACCCGCAGCAGGGTCGACTTGCCGCTGCCGCTCGGCCCCAGCACGCACACGATCTCGTGCTCGGCGACCTCCAGGTCCACTGTGTCGAGCACCGCCCGCTCACCGAAGACAACGGTGGCCGATTCCAGTGTCAGCATCTCTAGAACTCCCCGGATCGGTCCGTGCGGATACGTTCGAGCAGCAGCAGCGAGAGGGCGCAGACCACCATCAGAATGGTGCTGAGGGCCATCGCCTGGCCGTAGTTGAGCTCCCCGGCCCGCCCCAGCAGCCGGGCCACCGCAACCGGCAGCGTCGGGTGGTCGGGCCGCGCGATGAACACCGTCGCGCCGAATTCACCGAGCGACACGGCGAACGCGAAACCGGCCGCGACCAGCAACGCCCGCCACACCAGCGGAAGATCGACCTCCCGCCAGGCCCGCAGCGGTGACGCCCCGAGCACCGCGGCCGCCTCCCTCAGACGGCCGTCCACCGCCCGCAGGACCGGCAGCATGGTCCGTACGACGAAGGGCACACCGACCAGCGCCTGAGCCAGCGGCACCAGCATCCACGAAGTCCGCAGATCCAGCGGCGGCTTGTCCAGGGTGATCAGAAAGCCGAAGCCGACAGTGACCGCAGAGACCCCGAGCGGCAGCATCAGCAAGGCGTCGAAGCCGCGGACGAGCCGCCCCGCGCGCCTGGTCAGCGCCGCGGCGGCGAGCCCACCGATGACCAGCGCGATGACCGTCGCGACCAGTGCGTACTGCAGTGAGTTCCAGATCGCTTCGATCGGCGCGACCAGGAACGTACCGCCGCCGGCGTCCGCGGACCCCAGCGTGCGGTAGAAGTCGAGGCCATGGCCGCCGGGGGTGTCCAGCGAGCGCTCCACCAACACCCCGAGCGGCAGCAGGATCAGCACCAGCACGGTCAGCAGCACCCCGCAGAGCAGCGCCCATTGCCCGGCCCCGCGCGGCCTGCGGGCGGTCTGCGCCGGGTCGACCAGCTTCAGCGCGGTTTCCCTGCGCCGTACGGTCCACGCGTGCACGGCAAGGATCACGCCGACCGCGGCGAACTGCACCAGCGTCAGCACGGCGGCCGTCGGCAGGTCGAGCAGCTGGGCGGTCTGCCGGTAGATCTCCACCTCCAGCGTGGCGTACCCCGGACCGCCGAGGATCTGTACGACCCCGAACGAGGTGAAGGTGAAGAGGAAGACCATCAGCGCGGCGGCGGCCACGGCAGGCGCGAGGGCCGGCAGGGTGACCCGCCGCCAGGCGGCGAACCGACCGGCGCCCAGGACCCGGGCGGCCTCCTCCTGACGTGGGTCGAGCTGGGACCACAGCCCGCCGACGGTCCGTATGACCACCGCGTAGTTGAAGAAGACATGGGCGAGCAGAATCGCCCAGACGGTGGTGTCGAGCCGCACGCCCCAGAGCTCGTCGAGGAACCCGCCGCGTCCCAGCAGCGCCAGGAAGGTCGTCCCGACGACGACGGTCGGCAGCACGAACGGCACGGTGACGACGGCCCGCAGCAGTTGCTTGCCGGGGAAGTCGAAGCGGGCGAAGACATAGGCGCCGGGCAGCGCGATCAGCAGGGTCAGCACGGTCGAGGCGAGCGCCTGCCAGGTGGTGAACCAGATGACGTCACGGATGTCCGGCCGGGCCAGCACCTCACCGATCCGGCCGAACTGCCAGACGCCGTCCACCTTCAGCCCGCGGCCGACGATCGCCGCGACGGGGTAGGCGAAGAACAGCGCGAAGAACGCGACGGGCACGGCCATCAGGCCGAGCCGCACCGCACTCCCCCGGCGCGCCCCGGCGCGTGTGGCGTTCGCGTGCCCCGACCGGACGCGCGCCGGTCCGTCCCCGCGCGGGCCCTTCCCGCCCGGCTCCTCCCCGCGCGTGCCCTCCCCGCCCGCGTCCCTCCCGCCCGCGTCCGGTCCGCGTACGGAGGTCTTCGCTACTTCACTACGAGCGAGGACCACGACTGGACCCACTGCTCACGGTTCTTGGCGATCTTGTCCGGGGCAACAGTCGTCGGCCTGTCGACCGTCGCGCCGAACTCGGTGAAGAGTTCCGGAAGTTCGGCGCCCTTGGTGACCGGGTTCACGAACATGTTGAGCGGCATGTCCTCCTGGAAACTCTTGCTGATCATGAAGTCCAGCAGGGCCTTGCCGCCCGCCTCGTTCTTCGCACCGTCCAGCAGGCCCGCAAACTCGATCTGGCGGAAGCAGGTCCCGGTGGCGACCCCGGTCGGTGCCTCGGCCGGCTGCGGCTTCGCGTAGAGCACTTCGACCGGCGGGCTGGAGGCGTACGAGACGACGAGCGGCCGGTCGGCCTTGGCCTTCTTGCCGCCCGCGGAGCCGGAGAACTCCTCGTTGTACGCCTGTTCCCAGCCGTCGACGACCTTGACGCCGTTGCTCTTCAGCTTCTTCCAGTAGTCCTGGTAGCCCTCCTCGCCATAGGTGGCGATGGTGCCGAGGAGGAAGCCGAGGCCGGGCGAGGAGGTCGCGGCGTTCTCGGTGACGAGGAGGTTCTTGTACTCGGGCTTCACCAGGTCGTCGAAGGACTGCGGCGGCGCGAGCTTCTTGTCGGCGAAGTACTTCTTGTCGTAGTTGACGCAGATGTCGCCGGTGTCGATCGGGGTGACCCGGTGCTCGGCGTCCAGTCGGGTGTCGGCCGCCACCTGGTCGATGCCCTTCGCCTCGTACGGCGTGAAGAGCCCGCTGTCGAGGGCGCGGGAGAGGAGGGTGTTGTCGACGCCGAAGAACACATCGCCGCGCGGGGAGCCCTTGGTCAGAATCTCCTGGTTGAGCGCGACACCCGCGTCGCCGCTCTTGAGCACCTTGACGGTGTAGCCGGTCTCCTCGGTGAACTCCTCCAGCACATCCTCGGAGGCGTTGAAGGAGTCATGGCTGACGAGAGTCACGGTCTTCGAGTCCGAGCTCTTCGTGCCGTCGGAACCGGAGGCCGACGTGTCCGAACTCCCGCATCCGGCAAGTGTCGTGACCCCGAGCGCGGTGGCGACGGCCGTCGCCGCAAGCTGCTTGGTTCTGCGCGTGGTGCTCATTGTGGATTCCTCCTGGGTTTTGGCCAGGAAGAGACGCGGCCCTGCCCCTGGAGAAGCGGGCAGGGCGCAACAGCATGAGTTGATGACCGAACTTCCTACCCGGAATGACCCGGGCGAGGTTCAGAGGGTCTGCGGACGACCTGTACTCGGTGCCGCACTCTCAGCGCTGTGGCGCTCCCCTGTCGGAATATGAAGTTGATTTCAGGCCCAGGTTACACGGGCTGTTTCGGCCTCAGCGCTCGGCTGCCGCCAACTGCCCGCAGGCTCCGTCGATCTCCTGGCCGCGGGTGTCCCGCACGGTCACCGGCACCCCGTGTGCCGCGATCGCCTCGACGAACGCCTTCTCGTCCTCGGGCCGCGAGGCGGTCCACTTGGAACCGGGCGTCGGGTTGAGCGGGATCAGGTTGACGTGCACCCGCTTGCCCTTGAGGAGCCGACCGAGTCGGTCACCGCGCCACGCCTGGTCGTTGACGTCCCGGATCAGCGCGTACTCGATGGAGACACGGCGGCCGGACTTCTCCGCGTACTCCCATGCGGCGTCCAGCACCTCGCCCACCTTCCACCGCGTGTTCACAGGGACGAGCGTGTCGCGCAGTTCATCGTCCGGTGCGTGCAGCGAGACGGCGAGACGGCATTTGAAGCCCTCGTCGGCGAAGCGGAGCATCGCGGGCACCAGGCCCACGGTGGAGACGGTGATCCCGCGCTGCGAGAGTCCCAGCCCGTCCGGCTCCGGGTCGGTCAGCCGGCGGATCGCGCCCACCACCCGGTTGTAGTTGGCGAGCGGCTCGCCCATGCCCATGAAGACGATGTTGGAGAGGCGCGCCGGGCCTCCGGGGACCTCCCCGTCGCGCAGCGCGCGCATACCGTCCACGATCTGGTGGACGATCTCCGCGGTCGACAGATTGCGGTCGAGACCAGCCTGTCCCGTGGCGCAGAACGGGCAGTTCATCCCGCATCCCGCCTGCGACGAGATGCACATCGTCACCCGCTCCGGGTAGCGCATCAGGACGGACTCGACAAGCGTCCCGTCATGCAGCTTCCACAGCGTCTTGCGGGTGGTGTCGTCGTCACAACTGATATGGCGGACCACGGACATCAGGTCGGGGAACATCGCCTCGGCGAGCTTGTCCCGCGAACCGGCCGGGATGTTCGTCCACTCGGCCGGGTCGTGCGCGTACCGCGCGAAGTAGTGCTGTGAGAGCTGCTGGGCACGGAACGGCTTCTCGCCGATCGCGGCGACGGCTTCCTTGCGCTCGGCGGGCGTGAGGTCGGCGAGGTGCCGCGGCGGCTTCTTGGCTCCGCGGGGCGCGACGAAAGTGAGTTCTCCGGGCTTAGGCATGGTTCTTCCAGTGTCGCAGACAGAACGGTGAGGGCCCGCCGCCCTGTGGACAGCGAACCCTCACTCGTAAAAGCCCGGGTCAGGACGGTGGACCGTCCCAGGGCTCAGCCGGAACCCACGAACAGCACCAGCAGCAGCCAGACCACCGGGGCGGTCGGCAGCAGCGAGTCCAGCCGGTCCATGATGCCGCCGTGCCCCGGCAGCAGCGTGCCCATGTCCTTGATCCCGAGGTCCCGCTTGATCATCGACTCGCCCAGGTCACCGAGGGTGGCACTGACCGCGACCGCGAGCCCCAGCAGCAGTCCCTGCCACCAGGAACCGCCGTCGATCAGGAACTGCATGCACAGCGCACCGGCGACCATCGCGAAGGCGACGGCCCCGAACAGGCCCTCGCGGGTCTTGCCGGGGCTGATGCGCGGCGCGAGCTTGTGCTTCCCGAAGCGCCAGCCGACGGCGTACGCACCCGTGTCGCTGACCACGGTCAGCAGCAGGAAGGTGAGCACCCGCTGCGGCCCGTCGTCCGCGCTCAGCAGCATGGCGACGAAGGTGGCCAGGAACGGTACGTAGAACGCGGCGAACACGCCGGCCGTGACGTCCTCGAGGTAGCCCTCCGGAGGCTCGGTCATCCGCCAGACGAGCACCGCGAGTGCGGTCAGCGCCATCGCCACCCAGGCACCCTCGGCGCCCCGTGTGTATCCGGCCACCACCATCGCCGCGCCACCGACCGCCAGCGGGATGAGCGGCGCCTTGATGCCCTTGCGCTCCTCCAGCCGGGAGGTGAGCTCCCACAGGCCCACGACGACGGCGACGGCGATCACACCGACGAAGACGGCCTTCACGATGAACAGCGAGGCAGCGATGACGACGCCGAGCCCCACACCGACCCCTATGGCGGCTCGCAGATCACGGCCCGCACGTTTCTTCTGCGGGGGCGGTGGCGCGGTGGACATGGGCTCCTGCGGCTTCTCGTCGCGGACCAGGGGGCCGCCCTTCAGGCGTGCGGCCCCCTGGTCCCGGTCATCACGGTCGTCAGCGTCTCTACCTGTGTCGGGAACGTCCGGCACTATGGGCAAGGGCCGAGTCTGCTGGGCGTCACGCACATCGCATGCAGGACCCGCCGGAGCAGCCTGCGTCTCGGACGCACCCCAGCGGCCGGCTCCCTGCGGGGCGCCCCAGGAAGAGTCGTTCATCAGACTTCGAGCAGCTCGGCTTCCTTGTGCTTGAGCAGCTCGTCGACCTGTGCGACGTACTTCGCCGTGGTGTCGTCGAGCTCCTTCTCGGCGCGACGCACCTCGTCCTCGCCGGACTCCTTGTCCTTGACCAGCTTGTCGAGTGTCTCCTTGGCCTTGCGGCGCACGGCCCTGATGGAGATCTTCGAGTCCTCGGCCTTCGTCTTCGCGACCTTGATGTAGTCGCGACGACGCTCCTCGGTGAGGTCCGGGAAGGTCACCCGGATGATATTGCCGTCGTTGCTCGGGTTGACGCCGAGGTCCGAGTCGCGGATGGCCTGCTCGATGTTGCGCAGCGCGCTCTTGTCGAACGGCGTCACGACGGCCATGCGTGGCTCGGGCACCGAGAACGAGGCGAGCTGGTTGATCGGGGTCAACGCGCCGTAGTAGTCGGCGACGATCTTGTTGAACATCGCCGGGTGCGCACGGCCCGTACGGATCGCGGCGAAGTCCTCTTTCGCCACGACGACGGCCTTCTCCATCTTCTCCTCGGCCTCAAGGAGGGTTTCTTCGATCACCACGTGCTCCTGCGTGTCTTGAGTGGGCCCGGCATGCTCGGGCCCGGCGGGTCCTGCGTCGCGTCCTCACCTGCACGATGTCCGACCGGCAGGCCGTTGTCCATCCTTCGGGACCTGCCCCGGGGTGTTCCCCGCAGGCCCCGGACCTCCCATGACTTCACGGGAAGGTCCCCCGGTTCTCAGGCCCGGGTGCCCTGGTCACTCACGAGCGTGCCGATCTTCTCACCCTTGACGGCGCGGGCGATATTGCCCGTGGCGGTCAGCTCGAAGACGAGGATCGGAAGCTGGTTGTCACGGCAGAGCGTGATGGCGGTGGCGTCGGCGACCTTGAGATCGCGGGCGAGCACCTCGCTGTACTCAAGCGCGTCGAACTTCACCGCGTCGGGGTTGGTCTTCGGGTCGGAGTCGTAGACCCCGTCCACCCCGTTCTTGCCCATCAGCAGACCCTGGGCGTCGATCTCCAGGGCGCGCTGGGCGGCAGTGGTGTCGGTGGAGAAGTACGGCATCCCCATGCCTGCGCCGAAGATGACGACGCGGCCCTTCTCCAGGTGGCGCACGGCGCGCAGCGGGATGTACGGCTCCGCGACCTGCCCCATGGTGATGGCGGTCTGGACACGGGAGTCGATGCCCTCCTTCTCCAGGAAGTCCTGGAGCGCCAGGCAGTTCATGACCGTGCCGAGCATGCCCATGTAGTCGGACCGGGCCCGGTCCATGCCGCGCTGCTGGAGCTCAGCACCGCGGAAGAAGTTGCCGCCGCCGATGACGACCGCGATTTCCGCGCCGTCGCGGACGACTGCCGCGATTTCCCGGGCGATGGCGTGTACGACGTCGGGGTCGACACCGAGACCCCCGCCACCGGCGAATGCCTCCCCGGACAGCTTCAGCATGAAGCGTCCGGCCACCTTGCCGTCGTCGCGCTTGTGGTCACCTTTTACGGCGTCCGCGCCCTTGTTCATGGAGATTCTCCTCGTGCACATACGAAGAAGGCCATTGCCGGTGGGTCTGGTGTCCCTCAGCGGCAATGGCCTCCTCGTCAGATCTGCGGTCGTACGGCATGTGTGCGGCCGACGACTGCACTAGACCCTATCGGGGTCCACCGTTGTTCGCGGACGGACTCAGATGCCGACCTTGATGCGCGAGAAGCGCTTCAGGGTGACACCGGCCTCGTCCAGAACCTTCTGGACGGACTTCTTGTTGTCCTTGGCGAATGCCTGCTCCAGGACGACGACGTCCTTGAAGAAGCCGTTGACGCGACCCTCGACGATCTTCGGAAGGGCGGCCTCGGGCTTGCCCTCCTCACGAGAGGTGGCCTCGGCGACACGACGCTCGTTCTCGACCGTCTCGGCCGGGACCTCGTCGCGGTTGAGGTACTTCGGGGCGAAGGCGGCGATGTGCTGCGCGACGTCCTTGGCGGCCTCGACGTTCTCCTTGTCCAGCTCGACCAGGACGCCGACCTGCGGCGGGAGGTCGGGCATGGTGCGGTGCATGTACGCAGCCACGTAACCGCCGGTGAACTGCGCGAAGCGGTCCAGGACAATCTTCTCGCCGAGGTTGGCGTTGGCCTCGTCGACGTACGCCTGGACGGTCTTGCCGGCCTCGATCTCGGAGGCGAGCAGCGCGGCCAGGTCGACCGGGGAGGTCGCGGCGACGTGGGCGGCGAGCGTGTTGGCGACGGCCTGGAACTTCTCGCCCTTGGCGACGAAGTCCGTCTCGCACTTCAGCTCGAGCAGAACGCCGGAGGTCTTGTCCTCGGAGATGAGGGACACGACGGCGCCGTTCTCGGCAGAACGGCCCTCGCGCTTGGCGACGCCCTTCTGGCCCTTGATACGGAGCGCCTCGACGGCCTTGTCGACGTTGCCGTCGGCCTCGTCGAGCGCCTTCTTGCAGTCCATCATGCCGGCGCCGGTCAGCTCGCGGAGCTTCTTGACGTCAGCGGCGGTGTAGTTCGCCATGAGTCTGTGTTTCTCTCTCGAAGTCTGAAAGATCTACGGGTGAACGGCGAGGGCGGTGCTTGTGGCACCGACCCCCGCCGTCATCAGCCGTGACGGGTGTCAGGCCTGCTCGGCGTCCGCGGCCGGGGCCTCGGCAGTGGTGGCCTCGGCAGCAGCCTCGGCCGGCTTCTCGGCGTCCGCGACCTTCTCGGTCTCGGCGGAGGACTGGACCTCGGCGTCGGCCTTCTTGTCGCCCTCGAGCAGGTCGCGCTCCCACTCGGCGAGCGGCTCGCCGGCGGCCTTCTCGCCCGGCTTCGAGTCACCGGTGGCGGCACCGGAACGGGCGATGAGGCCCTCGGCGACGGCGTCGGCGATCACGCGGGTGAGCAGGGTGACGGAGCGGATCGCGTCGTCGTTGCCCGGAATCTTGTAGTCGACCTCGTCGGGGTCGCAGTTGGTGTCGAGGATCGCGACAACCGGGATGTGGAGCTTGCGCGCCTCACCGACGGCGATGTGCTCCTTCTTGGTGTCGACGATCCAGACGGCGCTCGGCACCTTCTGCATCTCGCGGATACCACCGAGGGTCTTCTCCAGCTTGGCCTTCTCGCGGGAGAGAACCAGGAGCTCCTTCTTGGTGAGGCCGGAGGCGGCCACGTCCTCGAAGTCGATGAGCTCGAGCTCCTTCAGACGCTGAAGGCGCTTGTAGACGGTGGAGAAGTTGGTGAGCATGCCACCGAGCCAACGCTGGTTGACGTACGGCATGCCGACGCGCGTCGCCTGCTCGGCGATGGCCTCCTGGGCCTGCTTCTTGGTACCCACGAACATGATGGAGCCGCCGTGGGCGACGGTCTCCTTGACGAACTCGTAGGCGCGGTCGATGTACGACAGCGACTGGAGCAGGTCGATGATGTAGATGCCGTTGCGCTCGGTGAAGATGAAGCGCTTCATCTTCGGGTTCCAGCGACGGGTCTGGTGACCGAAGTGGACGCCGCTTTCCAGCAGCTCCCGCATCGTGACGACGGCCATGGCCGTTCTCCTTGAGGTACTCGGTTGTCGCGACCGCAGGATTGCTGTCGCGCCTGACGCCCCGACGCGCCATGCCACAAGGGACCGAGGAGCGCGGCCACCGTCCGCAGAGAGGGAGGTGGCGGGGCGTGCGAAGTCGACCCGGTGACCCGGATCGCCATAGGAAGTGTACGGGACGGGCCGGGTGCCGGGTGACGGCGCTGTCCACAACCGGTCGGTAGTCCACAGATCCGGGTTCATGATCCCCCCGAATCCGAGCGGCGGGGGACGGTTCGGCCATGCGATGCACACCTGATCCGACCGTGTCCCGCTTCCGGTACAGACTCGGCTTCCGCGCGGCCGCACTCGTGGCGGTGGTGGCCGTTCTCGCCATGCTGTGCGGTACGCGGGTCGTCGCGGCGGCCGAAGCACCCGTTCCCACACCCGCGCCCGTCACCGCGCCCATTCCCTCGTCGGCGCCCGTTCCCTCACCGGTCCCCGGCCCGAATGACCCCCGGGTGTGGCCGCTCGCCGGGCGGCCTGCGGTCGTACGGGGCTGGGAGCCGCCTGCCAACGCCTACGGGCGGGGCCACCGCGGAGCGGATCTCGCCGCGGAGCCGGGCGCGGCGGTGCTCGCCGCGGCCTCGGGCCGGGTCTCGTTCGCGGGGCGTGTTGTGGCGGGGCGCGGGGTGGTGGCGATCGAGGTGGCCGACACCGGCGATCCGCCGCTGCGGACGACGTACGAGCCGGTGCGCGCGCTGGTCGCGAAGGGCGAGAAGGTGACGGCAGGACAGGTCGTGGCGGTCATGGAGGCGGGGCCCTTCCACTGTGCATCGGGCTGTCTGCACTGGGGACTGCGGCGTGGCGACACGTATCTGGATCCGCTGTCCCTGCTGCCGCCCGCGCTGCTGCGACGTGGGCCGTCCCGGCTGCTGCCGGTGTTCGGCGTGCCGAAGCCTTGGCTCCCGGCCGAGGGAGCCGGGGACGGACTCGCCGCCCCCGGCGTTCTGCTCGTCGTCGCCGCAGTCCGGCGACGACGTCAGTCCCGTACGCCCTGGACGCCTCGCAGGATCATGGCGACGGCGGTGTCGGCGATCACGGCCGGCTCCTCCGCCGCGCCGAGCTCGATACGCCGCACCGCGGCGTCCACCGAGCCCTGGAGCAGCATCGCCGCCAGCCTCGGCTGTTCGTGGCCGAGGTCGCCGAGCGCCTCGACGATCATGGCGATGAGCCCGCCGTGCGCAGCCCTGATCTTCTCGCGTGCGCCCGCGTCCAGCTCGCTCGCCGAGATGGCGACGACCGCCCGGTGGCGGCGGTCCCCGACGAGATCGAGCTGTCGGCGCACATAGGCCTCGATCTTGCCGTCGGGCGTGGTGGCCTGCTCCATCGCGCTCTCGACCTCGGCCGCCCAGACGGGGAAGTCGACGGCGCAGAGCTCCTCGACGACGGCCGCACGGGAGCGGAAGTACTCATAGACGGAGGACCGGGCAAGACCCGTGCGTTCGGCGAGGGCGGGGAAGGTCAACGCCTCCGTACCGCCCTCGGACAGCAGGGAGCGGGCGGCGTCCAGGAGGGCGCCGCGCTGCATGGTCCGGTGCTCGGCCACCGAGGCCGCTCGAATCCTGGGCACGTATCCACTCTACGGCGACCGATGTTCGAGAGGGTGCGTGCGGCCCCACTCGGTGGCCGAAGCAGCCACGGCCGGCACCGGCCACCGGTGGTGTCAGCGTCCGGCGTCTGCCAGTTTCGCGCGCAGTTGCAGCACCGATTTGGTGTGGATCTGACTGACACGGCTCTCGGTGACCCCGAGCACATTGCCGATCTCAGCGAGCGTGAGGCCCTCGTAGTAGTAGAGCGTGACGACCGTCTTCTCGCGCTCCGGAAGCGTATTGATCGCCCGGGCGAGCAGCCGTCTGAGCTCACGGTCCTCGGCGACCTCCACCGGATTGTCGGCGGTCGTGTCCTCGAGCGTGTCCATCAGGCTCAGCCGGTCGCCGCCTTCGCCGCCGACATGCAGCAGCTCCTCCAGCGCGACCACGTTCGCCAGCGACAACTGACTGAAAACCGCGTGCAGTTCCTCCAGCGCGATGCCCATCTCCGCGGCGACCTCCGGCTCGGAGGGTGTGCGTCGCAGCTGTGCCTCCAGCGTGGCGTAGGCGCGTTCCACGGCCCGCGCCTTCTGGCGCACCGAGCGCGGGATCCAGTCCAGGGCCCGGAGTTCGTCGATCATCGCGCCGCGGATGCGGGTGATCGCGTACGTCTCGAACTTGATCGCGCGCTCGATGTCGAACTTCTCGATCGCGTCGATCAGCCCGAACACCCCTGAGGAGACGAAGTCCGCCTGCTCGACGTTGGAAGGCAGGCCCACACTCACTCGGCCCGCGACGTACTTCACCAACGGCGAGTAGTGCAGGATCAACTGTTCCCGGAGCCGCTCGTCGCCCGTGGACTTGTAGGAACGCCACAACTCGTCGAGCGAGGAGGGGGCAGGGGGGCGCACAGTGCCACGCGCAGCCGGTGGTACTGCCGCGCGGTCAGACCCGGAGGTGTGCTGGGGCATGTGGTGCCTTGAGCCGTTCTGCTGTGAAGTGCCGGGGGAATTGTGTCTGAGTCGGGATTCTTGTGAGCGTAGCGTGACTGGGGCGTCGCGGTCCGCGCAGGACAGTGGTTCGGCGCTGTGCGATTCCGGCCGGTCGAACATGCCTTCCGGGGCCGCCGCCGCGTGCGTCGGCCCCGGAGGCGTCGCTGAAGGATCCGCCGAGGTCATCAGCATCACCTTTTCACCCGAATGCCCCAGGTCAAGTACCGCCTCGCCGCGCGTCGCGATTGCGCGCCGGTCGCGGCGTCAACCGCCATCCGTCGCCATCTCGTTCGACGAACCCCAGTGAGTGCAATTCGTACAGTCTGCCGAGCACTTCGTCGGCGCTGGTTCCCGCGGCACGGGCCACATCGCGCCCGCTGGCGGCTCCGCGGGGCGGCAGCGCGTCGAGGACCCTGGCGGAGACCGTGTCCAGCAGATCCCTGGGGCGTACGGTGCCGCGTCTGACCGGAGCGAGTTCGCCGATGTCCCCCACCAGTTCGGCGACTTCCGAGGCATCCGTCACCAGAATGCCCTCCCCGCGGAGGAGTTCATGGACTCCTGCTGACAACCCACTGGTGGCGGGCCCCGGCACACCCATGGTGAAGCGGCCGAGCCGCTGCGCGCTGCGCGCAGTGACCAGCGAACCGCTGCGGTATTCGGCCTCTACGACGACCGTCCCGCGCGTCAACGCGGCGATGACCCGGTTCCGGAGAATGAATCTGGTGCGGGTCGGATGATCGGACGGTGGTAATTCACCGATGACGAGGCCCTGTTCCGCCATGCGTCCGATCAACCCGGCGTGTCCCCGGGGATAGGCGACGTCCACCCCGCAGGCCAGGACCGCCATCGTCGCCCCGTCGACGGCGAGGGCACCACGATGCGCGGCCCCGTCCACCCCGAACGCCGCTCCCGACACCACCACCCACCCCAGCTCCGCGAGCCCCCCGCCGAGGCTCGCCGCCATATGGGATCCGTACGGTGTGCAGGCGCGGGCGCCCACCACGGCGACCGAGCGCAACGCCCAGAGCCGCAGATCGCGCGGCCCGCGCACCCAGAGGCCGGTCGGCCTGGCGTCCGCCAGGTCGTCGAGCTGGCTGGGCCATTCCCCGTCGCCGGGGCAGACGAACCGCCCGCCGAGCGCGGCGACCATCGAAAGATCCCGCTCGGGCTCGACGTTCTCGGCCCGCAGCCGGTATCCGTCGAGACGTTTCGGAGTCATTCCGCTCAGCTGCTCCGCGGCGCCGTCCCTGGTGGTGATCCGCCGTATCAGCTCGACGGCACCGCACTCGCGCAGCCAGCGGCCGCCGCGCTCGTCCCCCGGTTCCAGGATGCGGGTCAGCGCGGCCCGCGCCAGCCGCTCCCGGTCGCTCACCGCCACTCCTGGCCCCACGCCGCACCCCGGCACCCGCCCCGAGCCGCGTTCCGCGTCCCGTTCCGGAACGCACCCCGACGGTTCCTGCCCATCGTCCGCCCGCGGTGTCATGACACTCCGGCCTTCGTCCGGGCATCCCGTGGAACCCCGGTCCGCAGTTCCAGCGCCACCGCGATGTCGGAGGCGTCCGGGCGGTCGGCACCTCGCAGATCGGCGACCGTCCACGCCACCCTGAGCACCCGGTCCAGGCCCCGTGCGGTGAGCATGCCCCGTTCCATGTCCCGTTCGGCCTCCATGAGCGCGCCCGGCGCCGCGACCAGCCGGGTCCGCAGCTCATGGCCGGGCACCTCGCTGTTGGTGGTCCACGCGGTCCCGGCCAATCGGTTTGCTGCCCGCGCCCTGGCCTCCCGGACCCGGGCCGCGACCGTGGCCGTCGACTCGCCCGTGCCGCCCTGCCCCATCAGGTCCTTGCGCCGGACCGGATCGACGACCACCCGCAGGTCCACCCGGTCGAGCAGTGGCCCGGAGAGTCTCGCCTGATACCGCCGGACCGTCGAGGGCGGGCATTCGCAACCGGCACCGCTGAGGGTGTGCCGACCACACGGGCAGGGGTTGGCCGCCAGGACCATCAAAAATCTGGCGGGCAGCCGCACCACCGCGGCGCTGCGTGCCACCACCACATGCCCCGACTCCAGCGGCTGGCGCAGCGCGTCCAGTGCCCGCATGGAGAATTCCGGCGCCTCGTCCAGAAAGAGAATCCCTCGGTGGGCCAGGGAGACCGCACCGGGCCGCGGCAGTCCATTGCCCCCGCCGACCAGCGACTGCATCGTCGCCGAATGGTGGGGTGCGCAGTACGGCGCGCGGGTGACCAGTGGCTCGCCCGGCGGCAGTATGCCCGCCACCGAGTGCACCGCGGTCACTTCCAAGGACTCCTTCCTGGTCAGCACCGGCAGGATCCCCGGCAACCGCTCGGCCAGCATGGTCTTGCCCGCGCCCGGCGGTCCGGAGAGCAACAGATGGTGACCGCCCGCCGCGGCGACCTCCAGCGCCTTGCGGGGCAGCTCCTGCCCCGCCACGTCCGCCAGATCCGGCGGGTTGCCGTCCCCCTGCCCGGGCCCCCGGGCGAGCCCGGTGCCGATACCCGCGCCGGGCACCATCAGCCCGGCCAGCATGGCGTCGGGGCGCCCCTCGTCATGAGCCTCCCGCTCGTCCGGCACCGGCTCGTCGCAGAGCACCGCGATCAGCTGCCGCAGGCTCCGTACCCCGAGAACTGAGACCCCGGGCACCAGCGCCGCCTCCCCCGCGGTCTGCTCGGGGACGACGACCTGGCGGTAGCCGGCCTCCGCCGCGGCCAGTACGGCGGGGAGCACGCCGCGCACCGGCCGCACCCGGCCGTCGAGCCCGAGCTCACCGATCATCACCACATCGGCGATGGACGCCGGATCGATCCGCTCGGCCGCACCCAGCACCGCACAGGCAACCGCCAGATCGAAACCGGAGCCGCTCTTCGGCACGGAGGCCGGCGACAGGCCCACCGTGAGTTTCTTCTGGGGCCACTCGGCCCCAGAGTTCACGACCGCAGCCCTGACCCGGTCCCGGCTCTCCACCAGGCTCTTGTCCGGCAGCCCCACCAGGGTGAACGCGGCCACCCCCGCCTCCAGGTCCGCCTGGACCTCCACCACCACGCCCTCGACGCCGACGAGCGCCACCGAACACGCCCGCGCGAACCCCATCAGGCCACCCCACGCGCATGGTGGGAGACAGGCGCTCCGCGCCTGGGCAGCACCACGCCGATCAGGTCGATCCGGACCCCGCCGGGCGGCGGGCCGCCGTGCCGGTAGAGCCAGATCTGGGCCAGTCGGCGCAGCCGCTCCGCCTTGACGGGTGTGACGGCTGCCATCGGATGCTCGAAGGCTCCCGCCCTGCGGGTCTTCACCTCGCAGACCACGAGAGCGTCGCCGTCCATCGCGACGATGTCGATCTCACCGGCACGACAGCGCCAGTTGCGTTCCAGTACGGACATGCCGGCGTCGGTCAGCAGCCGCGCCGCCAGATCCTCGCCGTACCGCCCGAGTGCCCCCCGTGCGTTCATATCGGCACCACCTCCGGGACCGACTCTGACGCGTTCGGTCCCAGTTGGTGGATCTTGGTGGACAACTTCTGAAATGTGGATAACTCGGCCACCCGAAGGTGGGAATCAGTCCTTGGACTGAGCGGGCTCAGCCACCCGGAAGTTCGAGATCGCTCTTGTTGAGCTCCTCGATGTTGACGTCCTTGAACGTCAGCACACGTACCTGCTTGACGAAGCGTGCGGGCCGGTACATGTCCCAGACCCAGGCGTCCGCCATGGATACTTCGAAAAACACCTCACCCTGAACCGAGTGCACCTGCATCTCGTAGTCGTTGGTGAGGTAGAAGCGCCGTTCGGTCTCGATCACGTATTTGAACAGACCGACGACATCTCGGTACTCCCGGTAGAGCTTCAGCTCCATCTCGGTCTCGTACTTTTCGAGGTCCTCGGCGCTCATTGGCATGTTCCCCTTCAGCCGTGCGTCCCCCCATTGTGCGTCAGGGCCCGGCACCCCTGGGCGCTTAGGCGATTTCGGGGGCCAGAACCAATGGCGTACGCGGAGGACCCTCGTCGAGCAGCGTGCGCAGCAGCTCGGCGAGCCTGGTCGGGTACACCGTCTCACGTGCCGCCGACAGTTCGGCGGAGGTCCACCACCTCAGACCCGCGACGCTGCGCTGCTCCAGCCGCGTCAGCCCACTGATGTCGGTGGCGGTCTGCGCTGTACGTGCCAGGAAGTACCACTCGTCCTGGTCCCAGCGGCGCCCGTCGAACGGAAACGAGCACATCCGCTGCCAGAGCAACGGGCCGAGCTCGACATCGGTGATCCCGGTCTCCTCGGCCAGCTCGCGCAGCGCGGCCTGTTCGCGCGTCTCGTCGCCCTCCAGACCGCCACCGGGGGTGAACCACCAGGTACTCCCGGGGTCCTCCGGTTCGAATCCGTGCATCAGGAGAACGCGGTCGTCGGGGTCCAGAAGCACCACGCGGGCAACCTTCCGCTTCTCAATGCGCACCGGCAGTCACCCTCTCGCTCCTGTTCCGTGCCGATCGTGCGGACCGTGCCGCGATCGGGCCGTATGCGGCACCACCGAGGATGAGCACCACACCCACCACCATGGCGCCGAGCTGCAGTCGCAGCGGCCCTGGCGACGACACCCCACCGGGGAACTCGGCGAAGGCCTGCGGCCGCCCGACCATGCTGCCCAGTGGCCAAACGATGGCATCCACCCGTGCCTGCACCGCGCTGCGCGGCACGGAGCCCTGTCCCGGGTCGTCCAAATGGACCCGGGAGTCCAACGAGGTGCTGCGCTCGTCCCCGAGCAGGAAGAGCTGCCCCTCGGGCACATCCGCGGTGAAGTTGTTCGCCGAGGCGAGGCCCTTCGTCTGCAGATACGGTTCCTCGATGGATTTGCCGTTGACGGTGAGAAAGCCCTTGTCGCAGCAGGCGACCTTGTCGCCGCCGATCCCGACGACCCGCTTCACCACAGGCATGTCGCCCCACACCGGATCGGTGAAGACCACCACGTCGCCGCGGCGCACCTCGCCGCCGTCGATCCGCTGTGCAAGCACCCGGTCCCCGGCGTGCACCGTCGGTGTCATCGAGCCGGTCGGCACGGTGTACGGCCTGTACACCACGGCCCCCCAGGCGAACCCGCCGAGGAAGAGCACACAGCCGACGGCCACGGCCAGCCCCGACAGCATGCTGCCGAGCCGACCGTGGCCGCCACCCGTACGTCCTGTTCCACTCATCCCAGCGTCCCCCACCTCGAAGATCGACAATCGCTGATCCGAGTCGGCACCCTACCCGGCGGTACGCCCGCTGGTCCGCCTCCTGCGACGCCACAGCACGAGGGGCAGCGCTCCGGCCACACCGAGTGCTCCGGGCGCCAGACCCATCGCCGCGTTGATCCCCGGCTGGTCGAAGGTCTCCGGGATCGGCAGGGTCGACCAGCGGTTGATCGGCCACGCCACGACGATGGCCCGGCCGACCACCTCGTCGTTGGAGACGGTGCCGTTGCCCGGAAGCTCCTGGTGGTAGCGGGAGTCGAGCGAATTCTGACGGTGGTCGCCCATCACCCAGATCCGGCCCTCGGGCACCTTGATCGGGCCGAACGGCTCGTCATTGCAGGGGGTGTTCCCCGGGAAGATGAACGACTGGTCGTCCAGGGCCTTGCCATTGACCATGACAGGGCCGTTCTTCTTGCACTCCACCGTGTCGCCGCCGACCCCGATGACCCGCTTGATCAGGTCCTTCTCCTCGACGGACGGCATCAGTCCGATGAAACTGAGGAACTTCTGCACCACATTCGGTTCGGGCGTCGGGGTGTCCTCCAGCCAGCCGCCCGGGTCATGGAAGACCACGACCTCGCCACGCTTGGGCTCCGCGCCGAACCACGGAGTCAACTTGTCGACCAGCACCCGGTCGCCCCGCTGGAGCGTGTTCTGCATCGAGTCCGAGGGGATCGAGAACGCCTGCACCAGAAACGTCTTGATCAGCAGCGCGAGAATCAGCGCGATGCCGATGAGCAGGGGCAACTCCTTCCAGAAGGAGCGTGGCTTATTCTCGGCCGTGCTGCCGCCGTCCGGAGCGTCGCCGTCGCTCTCCGAACGGCCCGCCGTCGCCCCGGCGGACTCGACATTCTCCGGTTTGTCCCGCCGGTCCTCGGGTTCGTGTCCGGAACGTGCGCCGACCGCCAAATCCCCCACATCCACTCCTTACTCCGTGCCACCGCCCGCGCCCTAGCCGGTGCAGGCCCACCACTCCCATAACGAGCGGGAGTTCCGCAGGGGTCGGGAGAGGGATCATTCCGTTGGGATCCTTGGAAGACACACTATTCGACGGGTCGGACGCAGCAGCCGACCCGGCGCGCGCGTCAGGAACCGAACCGAATGTCGCCGGTTCCTCAAGCTTCCGCCAGTGGCCGAAGGGCCAGGCGATGACCACAGCCCGTCCCACGACATCGTCCTCGGAAACCGTGCCGTGTTCCGGCTCGTCCAGGTGATAGCGCGAATCAGCCGAATTGGAGCGGTGGTCGCCCATCACGAAGATCCGGCCGTCCGGAACCTTTACCTCGAATTTGATGAGGGAGGGAGGATCGCCGGGATACAGATACGGCTCGTCGAGCGGTACACCGTTCACGAT
Source organism: Streptomyces sp. NPDC002958 (assembly GCF_055563255.1). NCBI lineage: Bacteria > Bacillati > Actinomycetota > Actinomycetes > Kitasatosporales > Streptomycetaceae > Streptomyces > Streptomyces sp. NPDC002958. The sequence continues at coordinate 124,533 of NZ_JBVHDS010000002.1, forward strand.
GATCCGGCCGTCCTTGTCGCAGCACTTCACCGTGTCGCCGCCGACCCCGATCACCCGCTTGATCAGATCCTGCTCGTCGTCGGACGGCAGCAGCCCGATGAAGGTCAGTGCCTCCTTCACCTGCTTGACGACGACAGGTGGTTCCTTCTTGCCGACGGTCTCCTGCTTCAGCCAGCCACCCGGGTCCTTGAAGACGACGACATCGCCGCGCTGAGGCGTGGATCCGAACCAGGGCGTCAGCTTGTCCACGAGCACCCGGTCGCCGATCCGGATGGTCTGCTCCATCGATCCCGACGGGATCACGAAGGCCTGCACCAGGAAAGTCTTGAGTACGAGCGCGATCAACAGCGCCACGGTGACGAGAAGGGGGATCTCCCGCAGGGCCGTTCCGCGCCGCCGCCGCTTGACCTTGCGGGCCAGCTTGCGCCGCTCCGCCCTGGTAGGCAGTGAACGCGTGGCCGTCGGCCGGGGGCCGGTCGACAGCGGTATCCCGGAGTCGGCCCCGCCCCGCCCCCGCCCGCGGTTACCCATGGGCCTCGCCCGGCGCCGGTATGCCCTCGAAGGCGGCACTGTCCGGCAGCGAGCCCAGCCGGCCCAGCGGCCAGCCGATCCAGTCCACCCTGCCGACCACCATGTCGACCGGGACCATGCCACCGCCCGGCTCTCCCAGGTGGTCACGCGAGTCGCGGGAATTGCTGCGATGGTCACCCATCATCCACAGCGTGCCGTCGGGGACGACAACGTCGAAGCGCACCTGGGACGGCTCATCTCCCGGATACAGATAGTCCTCGTCGACCGGCCGGCCGTTGACCTCGACCCTTCCGCGCTTGTCGCAGCAGACCACCCGGTCGCCTCCCACGCCCACCACCCGCTTCACGTAATCGGTCTCGGCAGGTTCCGCCAGCCCCAGGGACGCCGCCGCACCGTGCAGCAGCCCGGTGACGGGATTCTCGTGAGGAGCCTCCTGCACAAAGGACCCGGTGCCGTCGAAGACCACCACGTCGCCGCGCTGCGGAACGGAGCCGAAACGGTACGCCAATTTGTTCACCAGCACCCGGTCGCCCACCTGCAACGTGGACTCCATCGAGCCGCTGGGAATCAGAAAGGGCTGCACCACGAAGGCGCTGAGGAGCAGCACGAAGACCGAGCAGGCGGCTCCGAGCGCGGCGGTCCGCCTCCACGACGGCGAGGCGGTCAACCGGTCCGGGATACGCGAAAAGCGCGACCTCTCCTCCGACCCTGTTGCGGGTGCGAAGGAGCGGTCGCGCTCCGAGGGCTTGGCTTCCGTGTCCATCGGGGCCAGAGCTTATCCGGCCGTCCTGTGAACCCGGGAGTCAGCTCAGTTGTCGCGCTTCTCCTTGATCTTCGCGGCCTTGCCGCGCAGCTCACGGAGGTAGTACAGCTTGGCGCGACGGACGTCACCGCGGGTGACGAGCTCGATCTTCTCGAAGATCGGGCTGTGCACCGGGAAGGTGCGCTCGACGCCGACGCTGAAGGAGACCTTGCGGACCGTGAAGGTCTCGCTGACGCCGGAACCCTGGCGACGGATGACAACACCCTTGAACTGCTGGATACGGGAGCGGTTGCCCTCGATCACTCGGACGTGGACGTTGACGGTGTCGCCGGGGCGGAACGCCGGGATGTCGGTACGCAGCGATGCGGCGTTGACGCCATCGAGCAGGGAAGCCATGTTGTCTGCTTTCTTCGCCGATGCCACAGGTCATCGACGGGAAATAGTAAGGAATTCGGGGGTGCTGATCGCGTCGGACGGGCGTCGTTCCCCCTGTGGCAGGGGCGCACACCGGACGTACAGCAGCGGCCTATTCTTCCACGGCTTCGGGCCTGCGCCAAAATCGGCCACCGGGCTCCGGCGACCAGCCGAGTATCGAGAGGATCTCGCGGTCCTTCTTGTCGAAGCCGCTCGCCTCGCAGCGCTCGATGAGATCGGGCCGGTTGAGCGCGGTGCGGCGGAACGCCTCGTCCCGCCGCCAGCGGGCGATCTTCCCATGGTGACCGCTGAGCAGCACGTCCGGAATGCCCCTGCCGCGCCACTCGGGCGGCTTGGTGTAGACGGGCCCCTCCAGCAGATCGGCCATCGCGCCGGGGGCGAAGGAGTCGTCCCGGTGCGATTCGGCGTTGCCGAGCACCCCGGGCAGCAGCCGGGCCACCGCCTCCGTGATCACCAGCACCGCAGCTTCCCCGCCGGCCAGCACGTAATCCCCGATGGACACCTCGACGACCGGCATGCGGGTCGCGTACTCGTCCATCACCCGCCGGTCGATGCCCTCGTAGCGGGCCGGCGTGAAGACCAGCCACGGTCGCTCGGAGAGCTCGACAGCAAGCTCCTGGGTGAACGGACGGCCGCTGGGGGTGGGCACCACCAGCACCGGGTGGTGCGCCCCGGACTCGTACCCGCCCGCCAGGACGTCGTCCAGCGCCTCGCCCCACGGCTCGGTCTTCATGACCATGCCGGGGCCGCCGCCGTACGGGGTGTCGTCCACCGTGTTGTGCCGGTCGTACGTCCAGTCCCGCAGCTCGTGGACGTGCACATCGAGACGGCCACGCGCGCGGGCCTTGCCGACCAGCGAGATGTTCAGCGGTTCCAGGTACTCAGGGAAGATCGTGACGACGTCGAGGCGCATCAGACGTCCTTCCCGGACTCGGGCGCCTCGTCCACGTCGCCCTCTTCGTCGCGCGAGGAGGCGATCACGGCCTGACTCTCGTCGATCAGGCCGGGCGGCGGGGTGATCACCGCGCGCTGCTCCTCCAGATCGATCTCGGTGACGATCTCCTCGACGAACGGGATCATCACCTCGCTGCCGTCCGGCCGCTCGACGATGAAGAGATCCTGGGACGGCAGATGCGTGATCTCGGTGATCCGGCCGATCTCGGTACCGTCGGCGAGGACCACGTCGAGATCCATGAGCTGGTGGTCGTAGAACTCCTCGGGGTCCTCGGGGAGTTCCGCCGGGTCGACCTCGGCGATCAGGAGCGTGTTGCGCAGGGCCTCGGCAGCCGTACGGTCGCGTACGCCCTCGAAACGCAGCAGCAGCCGTCCGCTGTGCACCCGGCCGGTCTCGATCGTCAGCGGTCCGGCGGTGGCCGGTTCGGTGGCGAGCACGGCCCCCGGCGCGAGCCGCAGTTCCGGCTCGTCCGTACGCACCTCGACGGTGACCTCGCCCTTGATGCCGTGGGCACGGCCGATCCGCGCGACTACCAACTGCACCTTGTGTCTCTCCTGTCATACGACGACGGGCCGGGGCGGGCGCATGGCCCTCCCCGGCCCGTGCCGGTGTTCAACTCTGTCAGCGAACCTGATCCACATCGACGAGGTCGACGCGGATGCCACGGCCGCCGATGGCGCCCACGACGGTACGCAGTGCGCGCGCGGTGCGGCCGTTGCGGCCGATCACCTTACCGAGGTCATCGGGATGGACCCGGACCTCGAGCACGCGACCACGGCGCAGGTTGCGCGAGGCGACCTGCACATCGTCGGGGTTGTCGACGATGCCCTTCACGAGGTGCTCGAGAGCCTCCTCGAGCATGCTCAGGCCTCGGTCGACTCGGCGGGCGCAGCCGCGTCAGCAGCCTCGTCCGCCTTCTTGTCGGACTTCTTCGACTTCTGCGTGATGGCCTCGCCCTTGGACTCCTCGCCGGTGTCCTTGGTCAGGGCCTCGAAGAGGGCGCGCTTGTCAGCCTTGGGCTCCGGCTGCAGCAGCGGCGCGGGGGCCGGGAGACCCTTGTGGGCCTGCCAGTCACCGGTGAGCTTCAGGATCGCGAGAACCGGCTCGGTCGGCTGGGCGCCGACGGACAGCCAGTACTGCGCACGCTCCGAGTTGACCTCGATGCGCGAGGGGTTCTGCACCGGGTGGTACAGGCCGATCTCCTCGATGGCCCGGCCGTCACGGCGGGTACGGGAGTCGGCGACGACGATGCGGTAGTGAGGCGAACGGATCTTGCCCAGACGCTTCAGCTTGATCTTGACTGCCACGGAAGTGGTGTCTCCTGGTCTCTGACGTGGTTGGGCACAACGAAAATGCCACGTGGGGTTGCGGTACTCGGGTGCCCGATGGACGCGTCAGCCGGAGGAGAGAGGGGTCCTGTGCGGCTGTCGAGTACAGCTAGCCATTGTGCCACACCGCATCGGGTCACCCCACCGCGACCGCGGCTTCCGGGATACGGAACGGCTTTCCGCAGCCACCGCAGACGATCGGCGCCTGCGCCAGGACCGACGGGACGACCCGCACATTGCGTCCGCAGTCGCAGACGGCCTTGACGCGGACGCCTCCACCGGAGGAACCGTGCCGGGCGGCCGGGCCTCGGAAGGAACGCTTGGTGTCGGCGGCCGTGGCGACCGTATGCGCCTTGAGGGCGCGCTGCAGCCGCTCGATCGTCGGGCGGTACCGGCGCTTGGCCTCGGGATTGAGCGTGACCAGGGAGAAGCCACTGCTGGGGTGGGGCTCCTCGGCATGGTCGAGGCCCAGCTCCTCGGCGATCGCGAGGAATCTGCGGTTGTGGTAACGGCCGGCCCGCGAGGTGTCGCGGACACCTCGCGCGGCGGCGATGCCATGGACTGCCTCATGCAGCAGTCGCTCGAAGGAGAGTTCGGCGCCACAGGCGGACGAGGACTCTCCGATCAGGGACTCGGGCGCGGCTAGATCCGGCAGCTCGGGGTGGTACCGCTGAATGTCGGCCCACGCCTGCGCCAGCTCTGCGGCAAGTACAGGTGGTGTCGTGCTCACGTCGTGACAACGAGCGCGGGTGCCCCGGTGTTCCGATTCCGGGCCATCCCAAATAATTTGCACGTACCAGTCAGTTGCCGTTGATGCGTCCTGACGAGGGCGGGTGCGCAGATCTGCGGAGAAGTCTCACAGCTCACACCAAGGTGGTACGTAGCGACCTGTACGCCCGGGCGCGCAAGCGGCAACCCTACGCCGGGTCGTCGAGCGGCCCCGGAGGCGGGTGAGCGTCAGTAGGCGCGTGCCACCAGGGCGACAGTACCGGGGGCATCGTCCGAATCCGGCACCGACCCGTCCTCGGCGACCAGACACCGTACGGACACCCCCTGCTCCGCGAGCCGGGCCTCCCCCGCCGGGCCGAGGGCCGCCCAGGCGATACGCGCCCAGCCGCCCGCTGCCGCCGCCTCCACGGCCTCCTCGACGGACGTGACCTCGCTGGTGGCGGATTCGCGCCGGCTCCGGGACTCACGCAGCAACGTCGCCTGATCCTCCTCCAGGGCCGCCACAAGCAGGGCGGGCAGGGCCTCGATCGCCACCGGTTCCTTCCCGCCGGGGATGCGGCGGGCCAGCATCGCGGTGCCGTTCTCCAGATCGCGCGGGCCGACCTCGATCCGTACCGGCACGCCCTTCAGCTCCCAGTCGACCGCGCGGCGGCCGAACGGGGTGTCGGTGCGGTCGTCGATCTCGGTCCTGATCCCCGCGGCACGCAGCCGCTCCCCGATGGACCGGACCGCGGTCAGCACCGCGTCGTCCCCCTTGATCGCGAGGACGACCGCCTGGACGGGCGCGAGCCGCGGCGGCACCCGGAGGCCGTGATCGTCGCCGTGCGCCATGATCAAACCGCCGACCATGCGGGTCGACGCGCCCCACGAGGTCTGCCAGACGAGCTCCTGCCTGCCCTCCCTGGACAGGTAGCTGGTGTGGAAGGCCCTGGCGAAATTGGTGCCGAGCTCATGGCTCGTGCCCATCTGCAGGGCCTTGCCGTCCCGCATCATCCCTTCGAGCGTCAGGGTGTTGACGGCCCCGGCGAACCGCTCGGCCGGGGTCTTGCGGCCGAGGACCACATCGATGGCCAGCACCTCGACCATGAAGTCCGCGTAGACGTCCCGGTGGATGTGCGCGGCGTACTCCCGGGCCTCCTCGTAGGTGGCGTGGGCGGTGTGGCCCTCCTGCCAGAGGAATTCCGTCGTACGGAGAAAGACCCGGGGGCGCATCTCCCAGCGCACGACGTTCGCCCACTGGTTGATCAGCAGCGGCAGATCCCGGTAGCTCTGCACCCACTTCGAAAAGTACTCATTGATGATCGTTTCGGACGTCGGCCGCACCACCACGGGCTCTTCGAGCTCTTTTCCGCCGGCGTGGGTCACGATCGCGAGCTCCGGCGCGAAGCCCTCGACGTGCTCGGCTTCGCGTGTCAGGTAAGACTGGGGGATGAAGAGCGGGAAGTAGGCGTTCCGGGCGCCCGCCTGTTTGATACGGGCATCCATCTCCTGCTGCATCCGCTCCCACAGGCCGTATCCGTACGGCCGGATGACCATGGTGCCGCGCACCGGACCGTTGTCCGCGAGTTCGGCCTTGTTGATCAAATCCTGGTACCAGCGGGGAAAGTCCTCGGCCTGGGGCGTGAGAACGGGTGGCTTTGCCATGGCGCGCATCGTACGGCGACACCGCCCACCACACGGAGCGACGGGCCCCGCTTCCACGGGCCGACCCCACGGGCGCACCACCGGAGCACACAACCATTGCCATCAGACCCCTGGACGCGGGCGCGGATGCGCAGTTCTCTGACACACGGGGGGGAGCGGGCGCACACGCACCAGGGGGAGCATCCACTCGGGCACGACCGATCGGAACACGACCGACCTCTCGGCGGATTGGGGCGCTTCCATGACACCAACGCTCGTCCGGCACCACAGCAACGCGGACACGGCCACCCCGGTGGACCCCGGTACCCGTGCCCGGGACTGGGCCGAGATCCAGGAACGGATGCTCGCACCGCTGTACGAAGCGGTGTACGAGCGGCTCGAAGTGGGAAGAGGCACACGGCTGCTCTCCCTGGGCTGCGGCTCCGGTCTCGCGCTGCTGATCGCGGCCGCGCGCGGGGCGCGCGTCACCGGCGTCGACACCGATCCCGAACGGCTGGCGCTCGCCAGGACCCGGCTGATGCCCGATCCGGGGAGCCGTGCCGGATCGTCGGCCGAACATCCCCGGCTCCTCGACGGTGATCCGTCCGCGGCAGCCCCGGCCGACGGAGCACCGTACAACCTGCTCACCGCGTTCACCCCGATCGGCTGCTCGTCCGGCGACGGGGAAGGTCTCGTGGACACGCTGCGGTCCGCCGTGCCGCTGGCCGCCCGGGGCAGCACGGTCGTGCTGACCGGATGGGGTCCGCCGGAACGGTGCGCGACGGCGCCGGTACTGCGGGTGGCGAGCAGGCTCTTCAACGGGGCCCGGGCGCCCCAGGCTGGCGGCTGGCGGGCGTCGGGCCGGGACGATCTGGAGGAGGTGGCGTACCGGGCCGGCCTGAATCCGGACGGCTCGGGCCGGGTGGCGTGCCCGTTCGGGTACGCGGACATGGACAGTGCGGTACGGGGGCTGCTGTCGACGCGGCACTTCGATACGGCGGTGCGGGCGACGGAACGGGACCAGGTGGAGAAGGAGGTCGCGGAGGCCCTGCATCCGCACCGGCGCCGGGACGGCACGATCTGGATGCCGAACGTCTTCCGCTATCTCGTGTGCACCATCTGAATCTCATGTGCACCATCTGGTCAACGCGGAGCGTTGGTGGCTGACGACGACAACACGGGAAGCGTGCGTGCCAGGTCGTGGCCGCCCGGTCGGCAGTCACCCGACAGGCTCTGAGCCCCAGCCGCTACTTGCCCGGGCGGAGGATGCCGGCCGCCCGGTAGGCCGCGGCCTCGTCCAGCGTCTCGTGCTCCAGCAGGGCTGCGGCCAGCGAGTCCAGCCTGTCCCGGTTCTCGCCCAGGAGCCGGCACGCCACCTCATAGCACTCGTCGACGATGCGCCGCATCTCACTGTCCACCGCGTCGAGCGTCGAGGGGGCCGCCGACAGTCCGTACGCCTGCTGGGCATCGCTCGGGAGGGCCGTCAGCCTGCCCACCCTGTGGCTCATGCCCCAGCGGCCGACCATGCCGCGGGCCAGGTTGGTGACCTGTTCCAGGTCGCTCTCCGCACCGGTGGTGATCATGTCGAAAACCACGTGCTCGGCGGCCATGCCGCCGAGCGCACCGATGATGCGGCCACGCAGATACTCCTCGGTGTAGGCGTACTTGTCGGCGTCCGGTGTCGAGAGGGTGACGCCCAGAGCCCTGCCGCGCGGCACGATGGTGACCTTGCGCACCGGGTCGGCACCGGGCTGGAGCATGCCGAGCAGGGCGTGCCCGCTCTCGTGGTACGCGGTCCTGCGGCGTTCCTCGTCCGACATGACGAGCGAGCGTTCCGCCCCCAGCTGGACCTTCTCCAGGGCGTCCGAGAGGTCGGACTGACTGACCTCGAACCGCCGGCGCTTGACGGCGAGCAGCGCGGCCTCATTGGCCAGGTTGGCGAGATCGGCGCCGGTCATACCGGGGGTCGTACCGGCCACCTGGGCCAGGTTCACGTCGTCGGCGAGCGGGATCTGGCGGGTGTGGATCTCCAGGATCGCCTCCCGGCCGCCCTTGTCCGGCGGGCTGACCTGAACGATCCGGTCGAAGCGGCCGGGCCGGGTGAGGGCGGGGTCGAGGACGTCGGCGCGGTTGGTGGCGGCGAGGACGACGACGCCCTCCGAACCGGAGAAGCCGTCCATCTCGGTGAGGATCTGGTTGAGCGTCTGTTCGCGCTCGTCATGGCCGCCCATGCCGGAGCCGCCGCCGCGGGCCCGGCCGATGGTGTCGATCTCGTCGATGAAGACGATGGCGGGGGCGACCTTGCGTGCCTCCGCGAAGAGTTCCCGCACCCGGCTCGCGCCGACACCGACAATCATCTCGATGAACTCGGAGGCCGATGCCGAGAAGAACGCCACTCCGGCCTCACCCGCGACAGCACGTGCGAGCAGTGTCTTGCCGGTGCCGGGCGGTCCCGCGAGGAGCACTCCCCCGGGCATCCGGGCGCCCATCTTCCGGTACGCCTGCGGGTTCTTCAGGAAGTCCACCACGTCGCTGAGCTCGCCCTCGACCTCGTCGATCCCGGCCACGTCCTGGAAGGTGGTGCGCTTGCCGCCCTCCAGCTCGACGGGTTTGGGCGGGGTCTTGCGCCCGAGGCCGCCCATCCCACCGCCCATGCCCCTGGCCATCCGGCGGGCGAAGAACACCCAGAGCAGGACGAGCAGGAGCATCGGGGCCAGCGAGATCAGCAGATTGGCGAGGAGGCTGCGCTGCTGGACGACCGGCTCCGCGGTGACCGTGACATCGCCCTTGACCAGTTCGGCCCAGAGATCGTCGGCCGCGAAGGCGGGCCGCTGAGTGACGAACTCGGTGTACTTCTTGTCGCTCCCCGGGACCTTCGCCTCCTTCTTGAGCTGCCCCTGGATGGCTTCACCCTTGGAGTAGATCTTGGAGACATTGCCCGAGGTGACCTGCTTGCTGAACTCCGTGTAAGCGATCGTCTGTTCTTTCCCCCCGTTGAAGAGGGCCAGTACCAAATTGGCGATCAGATAAACGGCGATCGCGGTCAGCAGCAGTCCGCGCCAGCCTCCCGGCATCTTCCGGCCCGGCGGCGGTGACGGCGGGGCACCCTCGGAGCGCCACGGCTGATCGGTTCGGTCACGGGGAGGTACGGGGGTGGTCACGCGCGCTCCTCTGCCGACAGCCAGTGCATGTGACATTAGCCGATAAACCGAGCCAAAGCGCCCCCTGGGCCCCCTAGTGGGCCCGCAGGGGGGAAGCGGGGCTCAGCGGATGAGCCTTCCGCAAACTTCTTGTCAATATCCAGAATCCTGTTTACTGTTTCATTCGTGAACGACTTCGATGACCGCTTCCTCACTCGAAACGGCCTCGCCGCCCGGCAGCTCGCCGTCCTGCTGCTCAACCATGAGCCGGACACCCGCCTGCCGCGTGTGCGCGACTTCGCCGAAGAGCTGGGCTGCGGAAACGGGACCGTTCAGGCGGCGCTGCAGCTGCTGGAGGATTCCGGGGCGATCGAGACGACCGCCCGTGGTCATCTCGGCACATTCCTTGCCCGTTCGGACCGCTCCGTCCTCTGGCGGCTGTCCGGACTCGGCACCCTGCTCGCCGCGATGCCGCTCCCGTACTCACGCAGGTACGAAGGCCTGGCGACCGGGCTGCGCGGCGCCTTCGAGGAGGCGGGCGCCCCGTTCGCGATCACGTTCATGCGGGGCGCCGGCGCCCGCACCGCCGCCCTGCTGGAGGGCAAGGTCGACCTCGTCGTCCTGTCCCGCTTCGCGGCCGACCAGCTGATCGCCGAGCACCCGGTGGAGCTCGTCGCCGACCTCGGCCCCGCCACCTACGTCGGCGCGCACGGCATGCTGCTGCGGCACGGCGTCGACCCGGACTCCCCCGGGCTGCGGGTGGCCGTCGACCACGCGTCCGAGGATCTGCGCATGCTCGTGGAGCGGGTCTTCGCCGGCCGGAAGGACATCAAGTGGCTGGAGGCCTCGTACATGCAGCTGCGCGATCTCTTCGCCCGCGACGAGGTCGACGCCACCGTCTGGAACCTGGACGAGGTACAGGACCGGCTCGGGCTCGGCGTCGATGTGCTGCCACTCGGCGACGAGGTCACCCGGGAGCTGTCGCTGCGCAACTCCAGTGCGGCCGTCATCGGCCGGACCGACGGGACGAAGGCCCTCGCCGCGGTCCGGGACTCACTCGATCTGTCCCTGGTGACCCGGCTGCAGAGTGAAGTACTGCGGGGCGAGCGCATGCCCTCGTACTGACCGGCACGGGTCCGGTGACGGAGATCTCATCCGTGCGGGACTTTCGCAATAGGAAAATACAGAATCCTGGTTACTGTTGATTTTAGGAGGTTCGCCATGGACGAGCAGCTCGCACTGCGGATCCAGCTGTTCCGCGAGGGCGGTCAGGTCAGGCCCGAGGTGGCCGACTTCGTCACCGCCGAGCTGACCGCCCTCGAAGCCGACGGCCGCACGGTCACCGAAGCGACCGCGGGCATGCTGACCAGCCATCTGATGATGGCGCTCACCCGGCTCCTCGACGGCGAACCGATCGAACAGTTCCTCACCGACGACCAGGTCGCCGCCGAACTGGCCGGCCACCCCGACGCCGTCGAACGCGCCCGCGCCGTATCCGCGCGGGCCGAGCGGGAGCTCGGCGCCGCGCTCCCCGACTCGGAGGTCAACTTCCTCGGCATGCACCTCGCCGTACTGGCCCAGCAGTCACCGGCCGCCCCCGCTTCCTGACCGTTCCCGCGCGGACGGACACCCCCCCCGCACGCAGAAACAGACCCAGAGAGAAGAGACAGCCATGACGAAGATCCTCACCGGTGGAGTCGGCAAGGTCGAGGTCGCCCAGGCCATCGGCAAGCTCGGCATCGACTCCCTCGACGTCGTCACCTCCAGCGACATGGACGCCGCGATGAAGCTCCGCGTGGGACAGGCCGATTTCTACCTCGGCACCTGTCACACCGGTGCCGGCGCCTCCCTCGGCGTCCTCGTCGGCCTCATGGGCAGCGCCGCCTGCCACACCTTCGGCCGGAGCGTGCCCACCGAGGAGGAGATCACCGCCCTGATCGCCGACGGCAAGAAGGTCTTCGGCTTCTCGATGGACCAGATCGACGCCATCGCCCCGCTCATGGCGCGCGCCATCGCCGCCCGCGGCTGATCCGGCCGCATCCCCCTCATCCCGGGCACGAAGGAGTGACTCGTGAGCACCACACTCGCCGCCGGCACCAGCCTTGATTTCACACTGGCCCAGCAGCTGACCGTGATAGCCCTCTGTGCGCTGACGGCATTCATCTCGCACATGGCTCTGGCCGTCTTCAACGACGGCGTGCGTCCGTTCCTGCTGGACTTCGTCCAGGGGCGCACCACCCGCAGTGCGACAACGGCGGTCTCCTTCGGCCTCTCCGCCGGGTTCATCTTCGGGCTCGGCGCCCCGATGGCACTCTCCACCGGCGTGCTCAACCCGTGGCTCCTCTTCCTGCCCACCGACATCCTCGGCATACTGGCGCCGAAGAAGTGGCTCGCGCCGATCCTCGGCGGCGCCTGGGGCGCGGTCGTCGTCTTCGGACTGGACGGCGCCAACAAGGTCGCCCACGACCTGCCCGTCGACTTCATCACCGCCATGCAGCAGATGTCGACGCCGATCCTCTACCTCTTCGCGCTGTTCCCGGTGCTCGCCATCACCAAGCAGTTCGGCCGCAAGTGGGGCGGCATCGCCGGAGTCCTGGAACTCGCCATGGTCGTCATGACGATGAAGATCTGGCCGAACATGTTCGCCGGGTCGCTCGCCATGGCCGTCGGTGTGCTGATGCTCATCGCGCTCGCCGTCTCCAAGGACGTCAAGCAGCGCAGGGCCGACCGGGCCGCAGGTGTCACCGAGGTCGTCCTGGAGGACGACCCGATGGCCTCGCTGTTCAGCGCCAGCGCGACCCGACTGCGCAAGTACCTCCCGCTGTTCATGGTGCTGGGCGCCGGAGTCTGCGTGCTGGCCCAGATGCACATATTCGGCGGCGGCGAAGCAACCAGCTTCCTGATAGCCAAGGGGCAGTACGTCGAGGCCGCCCAGGTCGACTTCTACCGGGTCTTCGGCTTCATCCCGCTGATCGCGACGACCGCGCTGGCCTCCGGCGCGTACGGCATCGCGGGATTCACCCTGGTGTACCCGATCGGCTATCTGATGCCGAACCCGTTCCTGGCAGCGATCGTCGGCGCCGCCGTCTTCGCCGCCGAGATCCTGGCCCTCTCGTACATCGGTAAGGTCCTCGGCAGGCTTCCCAGCGTCCGTGACTCCTCGGAGCACCTGCGCAGCGCGATCGGCGACACCCTTCAGCTCGCGATCCTCTTCGGCTCGCTGATGGCCGCCAACGCCATGGGCGGCGGGCTCGGCATCCTCATCGTCGGCGGGCTCTACCTGCTGAACGAGGCGATGGGCCGGCCGATCGTGAAGATGGCCGCCGCTCCCGCCGCGGTGATCGTCGGCGGCATCCTCCTCAACGTCCTGTACTGGCTCGACCTGTTCACCCCGATCAAGGGCTGAGGCCGGGTACGTACACGAAGAAGGAGCCCCCCACGATGAACCGTCCCGCACCGCACACCCTGCGCACCGTCACCGGCGATCTCAGCGCCGATTCCGTGGCCGGCCCCGCCCTCGCCCATGAGCACCTCGTCCTCGACCTGGACCACAGGGGCGACGGCGCGGCCGTCCTCGACCCGGTCCTTCACGCCGCGACGGTCACCGCCGAACTCGCCGCCCTGCGCGCCGAGTTCGGTCTCTCCCTCGTCGTCGAACTGACCTGCCGCGGTATGGGCCGCGACGTCCGTGCCCTGGCCCGCATCGCCCGGGACGCGCAGATCGCCGTCGTGGCCGCGACCGGCTGGTACTACGAACCGTTCCACACCCCCGAGATCGACGACAGCAGCGTCGAAGAGCTCACCGGCACACTCGTCCGCGAGATCGACGGCGGTATCGGCGCCACCGGTATCCGCCCCGGCGTCCTCGGCGAGATCGGCAGCCACGGCGATACCCCGACAGCGCCCGAGGCCAAGGTGCTGCGCGCCGGTGCGCGGGCCGCCCTCGCCACCGGACTCTCCGTCGCCACCCACGCGCAGCTCGGCCGCGGCGGAATCGCCCAGCTGGAGCTGCTGACCGGCGAGGGCCTGCCGGCCCACCGCATCAGCATCGGTCACCAGGATCTGCTCGACGACCCCGTCGTCCACAAGGAGCTGGCGGCGAGCGGGGCGTACGTCGCGTTCGACACCGTCGGCAAGGACGGCTACCAGAGCGACGACACCCGGCTGCGGCTGCTGCTCGCCCTCATCGAGGCCGGGCACGCCGACCGGGTACTGCTCAGCTGCGACATCTCCCGCCACGGCTACCTCCTCGACGAGGGCGGCCAGGGGTACGGACATCTCTTCCGGAGCTTCCTGCCCAAGGCCCGTGCGGCCGGTATCGACGACGACCTGATCGACCTGATGACCCGCCGTAATCCGCTGCGCTTCCTGACCGGCGCGCGCGTGGAGGAGATCCGCCCATGAGCCCCGTACTTCCGCAGACCTTCCCGCTCGCGACGGTGGAGCTGGACGACGCGATCGCCACACAGTTCCGGCTCCTGGAGGCCACCGCCGCGCACTTCGAGGGCCACCAGCTCTTCGACGCGGACGCCGGCGTCGTCCCCGGTCTCGGCCGCCCCCGCACCACCGCCCGCGTCGAGGCCGTGCTCGCGGACTTCTTCGGCGCCGAGGACGCCGCCTTCGTCCAGGGCGCGGGCACCGGCGCGATCCGTGCCGCGCTGGGCGCCGCCGTACGGGCGGGCGACCCGCTGCTCATCCACCGGGCCCCCGTCTACCGCACCACCGAGGTCACGCTGCGCGGCATCGGCGTACGGACCGTCGAGGTCGACTTCAACGACGCGCGGGCGCTGCGCGAGGCCCTGGAGTCCGGCCGGTTCCGGTGGGCCTACGTCCAGCACACCCGGCAGCGGCTCGCCGACTCGTACGACCCTGCGGGGGTCCTCGCCGCCTGCCGGGCCGCCGGGGTCCGCACAGTCGTCGACGACAACTACGCCGTGATGCGCACCCCCGCCGCGGGAGTGGAGCTCGGCGCCGACGCCTCCTGCTTCTCCCTCTTCAAACTGCACGGCCCCGAAGGCGTCGGCATCGTGGTCGGCGCCCGCGATCTGATCGGGCACATCCGCCGCGACAACTACTCCGGCGGCGGCCAGGTCCAGGGCCACCAGGCGCTCGACGCGCTGCGCGCCCTCACCCACGTACCGGTCATGTGGTCCGTGCAGTCCCGGGTCGGCGCCGAGGTCGCCGAACGGCTGACCGCGGGCGAGGTGGACGGCGTCGCCGAGGTACGGATCGCCAACGCCCAGGACCGCTGCCTGCTCGTCCGCCTCGACCGGCCGGTCGCGAAGGAACTGCCCGACGTCGCCGCCCGCTTCGGAGCCGCCCCCTACCCCGTCGGTTCCAACTCGCGCTACGAGATCGCGCCGCTCTTCTACCGGATGTCCAGCTCCGCCCTGGACGACTCCCCCGAGCTGGCCGACTGGACCGTACGCATCAACCCGATGCGGGCGGGCGCGGATCTCGTCATCGACATCCTGCGCCGCTCGCTCGACGTGCTGAACGACCCGAAGGACGGTTGACCGTGTTTCTCGAGACCGTGCTCACCCGCAACCCCGAGCTCGTCGACGCCGCGGCCACCCTTCACCGGCGCGGCGAGATCCCGCCCGACACCTATGTGATGGACCTCGACGCCATCGAGGCCAATGCCGCACTGCTGGCGGCCGAGTCCGAACGGGTCGGCATCGGCCTCTGGTTCGTCGTCAAACAGCTGGGCCGCAACCCCGAACTGATCAGGGCCGTCGCCCGGCACATCCCCAGGTTCGCCGCCATCGACCCGCCCGAGGCCCGCACCCTGCACGCCGCGGGCGCGCAGGCCGGCAACCTCGGCCACCTGGTCCAGATCCCCCGCCGCGCCCTGCCCGAAATGCTGGGCTGGCGCCCCGAGACCGTCACCGTGTTCGACCTCGCCAACGCCCGGGCCGTGTCCGAGACCGCCCAGCGGCTCGGCTTCGTCCAGGACGTTCTCGTACGTCTCGAAGGCGCCGAGGGCACCGTGTACCCCGGCCAGGAGGGCGGCGTACCGCTCAGTCGTCTCGACACCTTCGCCGAGGCCGCCGAACAGCTGCCCGGCATCCGGATCAGGGGCGTCACCGCCTTCCCCTGCGTCCTGTGCGACCCGGCGACCGGCATCCCCCACGCCACCCCCAACTTCGCGCTCGCCCTCAAGGCCCGCGAGGTTCTGGCCGCCCTGGGACACCAGCACCTCAAGCTGAGCGCCCCCAGCGCCACCTCGATGGCCTCCCTCCCCCTGCTCGCCGAACTCGGCGCCACCCATGGCGAACCCGGCCACGCCCTCACCGGCACCACCCCACTGCACGCCCTAGACCCGCAGCAGCCCGAGAAGCCCGCGTACGTGTACGTCAGCGAGATCGCCCACACCCTCGACGACGGCCGCCCGGCGATCCGCGGCGGCGGCTTCTACGCCCGGTCCCACATCCGCAGCGCCCTGCTGCCACGCACCGGCGCACGCCTCGGCGTACAGGACGCGCCCGCCGAGAACATCGACTACTACCGGCTGCTCGACGCTCCCGCCGACGGCCGGGACGTCCGGCTCGGCGACACCGCGCTGCTCGCCTTCCGTACCCAGATCTTCGTCACCCGCTCAACCGTCGCCGTCGTCTCCGGACTCGCCTCCGGCACTCCCCGACTGAACGGGCTGTACGACGCCCAGGGCCGGGCCCTGTAAGGCCGACCCCTGAATAGGAGGCACCCATGGCCAAGACCGTCATCGTCGTCATCGACGGATTCGGCATCGGCGCCATGCCCGACGCGGGCACCCTGCGCCCCGGCGATCTCACCGCCGACACCTGCGGGCACGTCCTCGACCACTGCCGCGCGGCCCTCGGCCGGCCGCTGCGCCTGCCGGTACTCGGCGCGCTCGGTCTCGGCCTGGTCCACCCGCACCCGGATCTCGCCCGCCGTACCCATCTGCCCGTCGCCGCGGGCCGCGCCGCGCTCGGCTACCCCGGCGCCGACACCTTCGCGGGCCACCAGACGATGATGGGCGCCGACTTCAGCCGGGTCACCGTGGCCCGGCTCGCCGACCATCTCGACGAGGTGACCGCAGCCCTGGAGGCGGCCGGGCACCACGTCGCCCCGCTCGACGGCAAGCCGCTCCTCCTGGTCGACGGGGCGATCCTCGTCCACGACAACCTGGAGGCCGACCCCGGGATCAACTGGAACGCCTCGGGGCGCCTCGACGATCTGCCCTTCGAAGGCCCCGGCGGCATCCTCGCCATCGCCCGTACCGTCCGCGCGGTCGCGCCCGTCGCCCGGGTCATCGCGGTCGGCGGCCACGCGGACGGCCCGCTGACGCGCTTCGTGCGCCCCGGTGACGGGGGAACCGTCGGCCTCGACACCCCCGCCACCGGTTTCTACCGCAACGGTGGCCTGGAGGTTCAGCACCTGGGTGCCGAGCTCGACCACACCCGCCAGCTCCCCGATCTGGCCGCCCGCGCGGGCATCCCGGTCACCCTCGTCGGGAAGGCCGCCGACATCCTGGCCTGCGACGCAGCGCGGCGGCATCCGGCCGTACAGACCGCCGACGTGCTCTCGTACACCCTCGAAGCGGTACGCGCCCCCGGCGACGCGCTCGTCGTCGCCAATGTCCAGGAGACCGACCTGGCGGGGCACCAGCAGGACACCGAGCGCTACGGACGCCTCCTGGAACAGGTGGACTCCGGGCTCGCCGGGCTCGTGGCGCTGCTCGACAATCCCGGCGACCGGCTGATCGTCACCGGCGACCACGGGAACGACCCCACGATCGGGCACGCCTACCACACCCGTGAGTACGTGCCTGTGCTGATCCATCGACCCGGCACGGACGGCGTCGAACTGCTGCCGGACACGGACAGCCTCGCGGACGTGGGTGCCACCGCAGCCGTATCGCTGTCCCTGAACCCCGGGCAGCTGGCCAACGGCACGACGCTGCGTCCGGGACGGCACGCCGCATAGAGCATGCGCAAGAGGCGCCATAGGGACATGCGCCAGGGGCGCCCACCATTGGTGGGCGCCCCTGGCGCATGTCGTCGGGCGCTCAGCCCATGAACTTCTTGAACTCGTCCGGCAGCTCGAAGTTCTTGTCCTCCTGCGCCGGCAGGCCGAACGCACCGCCCTGCGCCGCCGCCTGCTCGCGACGGGCCGCCGCGGCCTGCTCCTCGGCCTTGCGCTTCATCGGGTTGCCGCTCTTGCGCTTGCCCTTGGCCTGCTTGACCTGCTTCTTCTGACGGCCGGGACCGCCGCCCATGCCCGGCATCCCGGGCATCCCGGGCATGCCGCCGCCCTGCGCCATCTTCGACATCATCTTGCGCGCCTCGAAGAACCGCTCCACCAGGTTCTTCACCGTGCTGACCTCGACACCGGAGCCCTTGGCGATACGGGCCCGGCGGGAGCCGTTGATGATCGTCGGCTCGGCGCGCTCCTTCGGGGTCATCGACTTGATGATCGCGGCGGTACGGTCCACGTCGCGCTCGTCGATGTTGTTGATCTGGTCCTTGATCTGCCCCATGCCGGGCAGCATCCCGAGCAGCTTGGAGATGGAGCCCATCTTCCTGACCTGCTCCATCTGGGCCAGGAAGTCGTCGAGCGTGAAGTCCTTGCCCTTGCTGGACGCCAGCTTGGAGGCCATTTTGGCGGCCTCTTCCTGGCTGAAGGTCTTCTCCGCCTGCTCGATCAGGGTGAGCAGGTCACCCATGTCGAGAATGCGGGACGCCATGCGGTCGGGGTGGAAGGCGTCGAAGTCCTCGAGCTTCTCACCGTTCGACGCGAACATGATCTGCTTGCCCGTGACGTGGGCGATCGACAGCGCCGCACCACCGCGGGCATCACCGTCGAGCTTGGAGAGCACCACGCCGTCGAAGCCGACACCGTCGCGGAAGGCCTCGGCGGTGTTGACCGCGTCCTGGCCGATCATCGCGTCGACGACGAAGAGGATCTCGTCGGGGCTGACGGCGTCGCGGATGTCCGCGGCCTGCTGCATCATCTCCTGGTCGATACCGAGGCGGCCGGCGGTGTCGACGACGACGATGTCGTGGACCTTGGTCCTGGCGAACTCGATCGAGTCCTTGGCGACCTGGACCGGGTCGCCAACGCCGTTGCCCGGCTCGGGCGCGTACACCGCGACACCGGCGCGGTCGGCGACGACGCTGAGCTGGTTGACGGCGTTGGGGCGCTGGAGGTCACAGGCGACGAGCAGCGGGGAGTGGCCCTGGCCCTTGAGCCAGAGACCGAGCTTTCCGGCGAGGGTGGTCTTACCGGCACCCTGGAGACCAGCGAGCATGATCACGGTGGGCGAGGTCTTGGCGAACCGCAGCCGCCGGGTCTCGCCGCCGAGGATGCCCACGAGCTCCTCGTTGACAATCTTGACGACCTGCTGGGCCGGATTCAGCGCCTGGGAGACCTCGACGCCGCGCGCCCGCTCCTTGACGTTGGCGATGAAGGCGCGGACGACGGGCAGCGCGACATCCGCTTCGAGCAGGGCGATACGGATCTCGCGGGCCGTGGCGTCGATGTCCGCCTCGGACAAGCGGCCCTTGCCCCGGAGGTTCTTGAAAGTCGCGCTAAGGCGGTCGGAGAGAGTATCGAACACGGCGCTCGTCGGTCCTCAGGGTCGGGGGCGTGGTGGATCGCTCCCTAGAGTATCTGGCTCGAGCAAGCGGCAGCCCTTGCCGGTCGCGTGCGACCGGCAAGGGCTGAACCCCCGCAGTGGCGAGGCGCAGGTATCCACGCCGGGTGCGCATGCGATGGATGCCGGAACATCCCCTGACCGACGGGGAGCTTCTCCGTTCGTTCAAGGAGGACGAGCACGGTCCGCCATGCCTCACCGCAAGGCGTCCTCCAACGCCCTTGCCAGTGCCGCCGCCTCCACGTCCGGCAGCACCGAGCCGTCCTCACGCGTGACGTAGACCGTATCCACCGCGTTCGCCCCCAGCGTCGACACATGCGCGCTGCGCACCCGTACCTCGCTCTGTTCCAGCGCCCGGCCGATCCGGTGCAGCAGCCCCGGGGCGTCCTGGGCCCGTACCTCGATCACCGTCGCCAGCTGCGAGCCGGCCGCCGCGACCGTCACCCGGGGCGGCGGGGCCTTCATCCCGCGCCGCCTCGGGTGGGCGGCCTCGCGTTCGGCGAGGCGTGCGTGGATGTCCAGGGTGCCGTCCAGAGCGCGTACGAGGTCGGCGCGGAGCCGGGTGGCCTGCGGCAGGGAGCCGTACTCGGCCGCGACCCGCCAGCTGAGCAGGAGCAGGTCGGCAAATTCGCCCTCGCCGATCTCGGTGGGGAGTTCCACCGCACGCAGATCGGCCGCTCGGACGGTGAGGCGGTGCAGGGCGAGAACGCCCGCCGCCGCGGGCAGCACGCCGGGGCGGTCGGGCAGGGCGATGAGGAGCTCGACGCCGATGGGTTCCGGTTCACCGTCCTCGTTCGGGGTCTCGGCCTGGGCGTGCAGGGCGAGGACGGGTTCGCCGGTGCGCAGGGCCTCGATGGCGAGGCGTTCCTGTTCGGCGCTGGGTGCGGAGGGTTCCGGTTCCTCCGGGGCCCGGCCGGCGAGTACGGCGGCGACGCGTTCGACGAGGTCGGCGACGAGGGAGGCGCGCCAGGCGGACCAGGCGGCGGGCCCGGTGGCGAGGGCGTCGGCCTCCGTGAGGGCGTGCAGGAGTTCCAGGGTGGAGGTGGTGCCGACGGTGGTGGCGACGGAGCGGACGGTCGCCGGGTCGTCGAGGTCGCGGCGGGTGGCGGTCTCGATGAGCAGCAGATGGTGGCGTACGAGGGTGGCGATGACTCCCACGTCGTGCTGGTCGAAGCCGATCCGGGCGGCCATGTCGCGGGCGATGACCTCACCGGCGACGGAGTGGTCGCCGGGCCAGCCCTTGCCGATGTCGTGCAGGAGGGCGGCGACGAGGAGGAGGTCGGGGCGGCCGACGCGGCGGGTGAGGGAGGAGGCGCGGACGGCCGCTTCGACGAGGTGGCGGTCGACGGTCCAGGTGTGGACGGGGTTGCGCTGCGGGCGGCAGTGGACGCGTTCCCAGTCGGGGAGCAGCCGGGTGATCAGTCCTTCGGCTTCGAGTGCTTCCCAGACGGGGACCATGGCCTCGCCCGCGCCGAGCAGGGTGACGAGTTCCTCACGGGCCTCGGCGGGCCAGGGCACCGGCAGCGGGCGTGCGGCGATGGCGAGGTGGCGCACGACATGGCGGGAGAGCGGGAGTTCGGACTGGGCGGCCGCGGCGGCGGCACGCAGTACGAGCACGGGGTCGCGTTCGGGGCGGGCGGCGCGGGCGAGGACGACTTCGCCGTCGGCTTCGACAACACCGTCGGCGAGCGGGGTGCGTTCCGGGGAGGCCGCCTTGCCGCCGCCGAGCATGGCGCGCAGCCGGGGGCGCGTGGACCGGGAGCGGAGCACGCGGTTGACCTCGCGCCAGGTGACGTCGGTGGCGTACGAGACCGTGCGGGCGGCCTCGTACACCTGGCGGAGCAGGGCGTCCGCGTCGAGGAGGCCGAGGGCGGTGGCGACCTGGTCCTGCTCCTGCAGGGCGAGGCGGTCGGTGGCGCGGCCGGTGGTGAGGTGGAGGGCGTCGCGGGCGTCGAGGAGGATGCGGCGGGCTTCGGCGAGGCCTTCGCGGGGGGCGTCGGCGACCCAGGAGGCGGCGACGGCGCGCAGGGCGGTGGCGTCGCGCAGTCCACCGCGGGCCTCCTTGAGGTCGGGTTCGAGGAGGAACTGGAGTTCGCCCTGGCGTTCGGCGCGTTCGCGGCAGAGCTCGTCGAGGGCGGGGAGGCGTTTGGGGGCCTGGTTGCGCCAGTCGGCGAGGATCGCGGTGCGCATGGCGGCGATGAGGCCGTGGGCTCCGGCGACGGGCCGGGCGTCGAGCAGCCCCAGCTGGACCTTGAGGTCCTCGCCGGCCGTTCTGCGGGCTTCGGCGGGGGTGCGTACGGAGTGGTCGAGGGCCAGGCCGAGGTCCCAGACGGGGTACCAGATGCGGTCGGCGAGGGCGGCGAGGGCCGCGGTGTCGGCGTTGCCGTCGTGCAGGAGCAGGAGGTCGAGGTCGCTGCGCGGGGAGAGTTCGCCGCGGCCGTAGCCGCCGATGGCGACGAGGGCGGCGCCGCGGACACCTGTCTGTTCGGCAGCTGCGGTGAACAGCGCGGTGAGCCAGTCGTCGGTGAGCGATGCGAGGGCCGCCCGGCGCGGCGGCCCGGACTGCGCCTTCTCCTGGAGGAGGCGCAGCCGGGCCGCCGCGTAGCCGCTGGGTTCCGAGTCCTCGGATTCGGTGGTCACTTCGGTGCTCGTCACCCGGCTGCCTTTCGTTTCGGGACCTTCGGTCAGAGCGCGTCCGGGCCCCGTTCGCCCGTCCGTACGCGAATCGCGGTGTCGACCGGCACGCTCCAGACCTTGCCGTCACCGATCTTGCCGGTTCGGGCGGCCTTCACGACAACGTCGATGAGCTGTTCGGAGTCCTCGTCCTCGACGAGGACCTCGATGCGGATCTTGGGTACGAGGTCGACGGTGTACTCGGCACCCCGGTAGACCTCGGTGTGACCGCGCTGGCGCCCGTATCCGCTGGCTTCCGTGACCGTGAGTCCTTGGATACCGAAGGCCTGGAGGGCCTCCTTGATCTCGTCGAGCCGGTGTGGCTTCACGACTGCGGTGATGAGCTTCATGCGTCCACCTTCTTCGTCTTCGCTGCTGCCGTGCTGCCCGGTGCCGGTGCGGTGGCCGTGGTGCGCGGGGCCGCGCCGCCGCCCGCTCCGCTGAAGTCGTACGCGGTCTCGGCGTGTTCGACCTGGTCGATGCCGGAGATCTCGTCGTCCTCGTCGACCCGCATCCCGATCGTCCTGTCCAGGAGAAAGGCCAGGACGGCGGAGACGACCAGAGAGTACGCGAAGACGGCGAAGACTCCGACGGCCTGCTTGCCGAGCTGGTCGAGACCGCCGCCGTAGAAGAGCCCCTTGGCATCGGACTGGACACCGCCGGTGGCGAAGAAGCCGACGAGGAGGGAACCGGCGACACCGCCGACGAGGTGGACGCCTACGACGTCCAGGGAGTCGTCGTAGCCGAACCTGTACTTCAGGCCGACGGCCATGGCGCACAGGACACCGGCGATGGCGCCGACCGCGATGGCGCCGAGCGGGCTGACCGCGCCGCCGGACGGTGTGATGGCGACGAGGCCCGCGACCGCGCCGGAGGCCGCACCGAGGGTGGTGAAGGAGCCGTGGCGGAGCTTCTCGTAACCGAGCCAGGCGAGCATCGCGGCGGCGGTGGCGACCTGGGTGTTGACGAGCATGACCGCGCCGACGCCGTCGTCGTTGCCGAGCCACGAGCCGGCGTTGAAGCCGAACCAGCCGAACCAGAGCAGACCGGCACCGAGCATGACGAGCGGCAGGCTGTGCGGCCGCATCGGGTCCTTCTTGAAGCCGACGCGCTTGCCGATGACGAGGATCACGCCGAGCGCGGCGGCACCCGCGTTGATGTGGACGGCCGTACCACCTGCGAAGTCGATGACGCCGAGCTCGAAGAGCCAGCCGCCCTCGCCCCAGACCCAGTGGGCCACGGGGAAGTAGACGACGGTGGCCCAGAGTGCGATGAATAGGGCCCATGAGGTGAACTTGACCCGGTCGGCGAGGGCGCCGCTGATCAGGGCGGGGGTGATGATGGCGAACATCAGTTGGAAGACGGCGAAGACGTAGACCGGGATCGTGTAGCCGTCCCAGAGCTGGGTGATGCCGATCCCGCTGAGGCCGACGTAGTCCGAGCTCCAGCCGATGACGGAGCCGATGTCGGTACCGAAGGCGAGGCTGAATCCGTAGAGCACCCACAGGATCGTGACGATCCCGAGGCTGATGAAGCTCATCATCAGCATGTTGAGGGTGCTTTTGACGCGGACCATGCCCCCGTAGAAGAAGGCCAGGGCCGGGGTCATGAGCATCACCAGGGCGGAGCAGATGAGCATGAACCCGGTGTTGGCGGCAGACAGCGTCGGGGCGTCTGCGGCAAGCGTCGTCATGCCTGGGGGCATCGGCGTCTCCTCGTCGTCGGTGCGGCCGCGTGCGGGCGAGATGAGCGGCACTGCGTGCGGGACCACTGGGGAAAAAGTGCGGGCCGGTTATGTGCCATGAGATTCGCCCAGCACGGTTTCCGCCGATGCGTCACGGCGTTTCGCGACAGTGACGAAGAGGTCCGGCGTGTTACGTCCCCATGAACCGACCGTGGCGTATCCGGTGTCGGGCCTACTCTGCGGCCGGGGCCGCATACGGTGCGGTTACAACTCTCCCGTACGGGAACGGCAACATGAACCGGCCACGCCGACCACCCGCTGACCTGGCAATGGGGGAGCCGAAGTCGGTCTGTGCGGGGTGGTCGCCGTGGCCGGGGCCGGGGGTGCCGTTCAGACCGCTTCTGCGGTCTCGGGCAGCTGCTGGGTGAGGAGATCGGTGAGCCTGGCGACCTCGGGAATGTCCCCGAAGTCCCTGGCAGCGGTGTCGACGGTCTTGCGGAGACGGGTGTTGACGCGCTCGGAGCGGATCTTCTTGGCGACGCGCAGCGCCTTCTCGGCCAGCACCGTGGACTGCTCGGGCTCGCGCTGGAGGAGGTGGACGGTGGCGAGGCCGATCAGGTTGAGTGCGTACGACCGCTGGTGCTCGTCGTCCTCGCCGAAGAGCTGCACGGCCTTCTTCATGAGGGGTTCGGCGAGCGTGGCGTAGGTGGGGCTGCGGCCTGCGACATAGGCGAGGTCGCGGTACGAATGGGAGTTCTCGCCGTTGAGCTCGGCCTCCGTGAAGAAGCGGATCCAGTCGGGCTCGGGCTCGCCGTCGATCCCGACGTCGAGGAAGGTGTCCTCGGCCATCCGGACGGCTCGTTTGCACTTGCTGGGCTGGCCCATGTTGGCGTAGGCGCGGGCCTCCATCGCATACAGCATGGCCTGGGTGCGCGGGGTGGCGCAGTCGCGGCTGCCGTACTGCGCGAGGTGGATCAGTTCGAGGGCGTCGTCGGGCCGTCCGAGGTGGATCATCTGGCGGCTCATACTGGACAGAACATACGAACCGAGCGGTTTGTCGCCGGCCTCCTTCGAGGCGTGGAGCGCAAGGACGAAGTACTTCTGGGCGGTGGGATGGAGGCCGACGTCGTAGCTCATCCAGCCGGCCAGCTCCGCCAGTTCGGCCGCGCACCGAAAAAGCCGCTTGGCGGTGGCCGCCGGCTGGGGTTCCTGCAACAGGTCGGTGACCTCGTGGAGCTGTCCGACGACAGCCTTTCGGCGCAGTCCGCCGCCGCACTGCGCGTCCCACTGACGGAACATCGCGGTGGTGGACTCCAGCAGGTCGAGCTCGGGGCCGGAGAGCCGGGAGGGGCGACGGGCCGCAGCGGGCGACTCCGGCTGTGCGGGTCCGGTGGCGGCGACGGGCACCAGCCAGCGCTGCATGGGTTCGATGAGGGCGGGTCCCGCGGCCAGGACGAGCGAGGAGCCGAGGAATCCGCGGCGGGCGAGCATGAGATCGCTGCGGGAGAACTCGCTGAGCAGGGCGACGGTCTGTGGGCCCGCCCAGGGCAGGTCGACGCCGGCAACGGATGGTGACTGGTGCGCGGAGCGCAGCCCGAGGTCCTCGATGGCGACGACGGAGCCGAAGCGCTCCGAGAAGAGCTCGGAGAGGATTCGAGGGATCGGCTCACGCGGCTGTTCACCGTCGAGCCAGCGCCGCACCCGCGAGGTGTCGGTGCTGATGTGGTGGGCGCCCATCTGGCGCGCCCGGCGGTTCACCTGCCGCGCCAGCTCGCCCTTCGACCAGCCGCTGCGCACGAACCATGAGCCCAATTGCCCATTGGGGCGCTTACCGGCATTCGAATCGCCTGCGCCGCTGCCACTCACTGGAACGCCCCAATCCCGCCGAATACTGTCGCGCGAACCTTTATCAGAATGCCCTGATCCGATGCCGCCCATACGGAGGCTGCGCACGCTCGGACAGGAAATCGGGTTGCCTCCGGCATACCCATGGGTGCACATACTTCCACGACCCGCGTACCGACAGTAATCCTACGATCACGCCCTCCGCGAGGGCGATTACAGAATCGCCACCATTCGCCACCCCTTCGAATGAACGCCACCACCGTCGGTCGCGATTCACTTGACACACGGCGATCAGCAGCGGGCGCAGTGACGCACGACGGGGCGCGCGAACCATGTCGCACGACCCCGAGTGCACCGGCACGCCACGATCGACGCTGACGACGGAGCGTTACGACTCCGATCCGCGTCGTAACCACCGGCGAGTCGGACCCGTTGGAGGGGGCATGGGCTTCACGATCGGCGGCATCCGCGAGATGCGCACCGGCTCACGGCGCCGCGGCCGTGCGGCCGAGTGCACAGCAGTGGCCGAGTACACAGGACTGTGGGGCTGGGCCGTCGCGCCGGGAGCGCGGGCCGCGGCCGGCCGCTGTTCGTGCGGGGAGGCGGATTGCCCCTCCCCCGGCGCCCATCCGCTGGACTTCGCCCCCGAGGTCCCCGCAGGCGCCACGCTCGGCACGGCGGCGGACGCCTGGGCCCGGGTGCCGGGCGCCTCGATGCTGCTGCCGGTGGGCCGCACCTTCGACATCCTCGACGTCACCGAAGCGGCCGGGCGCAGGGCCCTGGTGCGCATGGAACGGATGGGACTGCCGCTCGGCCCGGTCTCGGTGACACCGGCCGGGCGGGCCCAGTTCTTCGTGGCCCCGGGGGCCGCCGCCGAGCTCCCGCAGCTGCTGTACCGGATGGGCTGGGACGACGCGGGGCTGGATCTGCGGGCGCTGGGGCCCGGCCGCCACATCACCGCCCCACCGTCCGACGAGGGCGGTCTCGGCCCGGTCCGGTGGCTGCGCCCGCCGGTGCTGGACACGGCGGCCGCGCCGCCGCAGGCACGGTTGCTGCTGGGCACGCTGGCGTACAGCTGCCATCGCGCGCCGCTGCGCGACTGAACGCGCCTTCACGACTGAACGCCCCTTTTCGGCTGAACCGCCGCCGCTTTCGCGGAGGTGGGCTCTCGCCGTCGTGGTCGCTCAATCGGTGATCGCTCTCGCGGCCACAGAGCCTGACAAGGCGCAAGGCCCGTTACGCCGAAGAGCCCGACCGCAGCTACGTCATGCGGTCGGGCTCTTCACGCGTACGCGAGAGGCGTCAGTCTCCGATCAGGGCATCCACGAACGCCTCCGGCTCGAACGGAGCCAGATCGTCCGACCCCTCGCCGAGACCGACCAGCTTCACCGGTACGCCCAGTTCACGCTGGACGGCGATGACGATGCCGCCCTTGGCGGTGCCGTCCAGCTTGGTGAGCACGATGCCGGTGATGTCGACGACCTCGGCGAACACCCGGGCCTGCACCAGGCCGTTCTGCCCGGTCGTGGCGTCGAGGACGAGCAGGATCTCGTCGAGCGGTCCGTGCTTCTCGACAACCCGCTTGACCTTGCCGAGCTCGTCCATGAGCCCGGTCTTGGTGTGCAGCCGTCCCGCGGTGTCGATGAGGACGACATCGGCGCCCTCGGCAATGCCCTCCTTCACCGCGTCGAAGGCGATCGACGCGGGGTCGCCGCCCTCGGGGCCGCGCACGGTGCGGGCACCGACGCGCTCGCCCCAGGTCTGCAGCTGGTCGGCGGCGGCGGCCCGGAAGGTGTCGGCCGCACCGAGCACCACGCTGCGGCCGTCGGCGACGAGCACCCTGGCCAGCTTGCCGGTGGTGGTGGTCTTGCCGGTTCCGTTGACGCCGACGACCATCACGACACCGGGGGTGTCGACACCGCTCTCCGTCTTGACCACACGGTCGAAGTCGGTACCGAGCAGGGTGAGGAGCTCCTCGCGCAGCAGCGCGCGCAGCCCTTCGGGGGTACGGGTGCCGAGGACGCGGACGCGTTCGCGGAGCCGCTCCACCAGTTCCTGGGTGGGTGCGACACCGACGTCGGCGGTGAGGAGGGTGTCCTCGATCTCCTCCCAGGTGTCCTCGTCGAGGTTGTCGCGGGACAGGAGCGTGAGCAGCCCCTTGCCCAGGGAGTTCTGCGAGCGGGCGAGCCGGGCACGCAGCCGTACCAGTCGCCCGGCGGTGGGCTCGGGCACTTCGAGGGCGGGGGCGGTGGGCACCTCCGGCTCGATGGCCTCGACAGCTTCCGGAGCTTCCTCGGCGGGAGCCTCGGCCGAAGGGGGGCCGACCTCCTCGATGGTGCGGCGCGGTTCCTCGCGCGGCTTTTCGGCTTCCTCGCCGACATGGGGCTCGGCGGGAGGAGTGATGGTCGGCGTGCTCGACGGCGCCGGGGGCAGCTGCCTCTTCTTGCGGCTGCTGACCACGAGCCCGCTGATCACGCCGACCGCGACCAGGGCGATGACTACAGCAAGGATGACGAATTCCATAACCCACCCAGTATCAGTCACGTCCGCCCGCGTGTGCCGCCCCGAAGGATCACCTCCACACCCCTCTTACCCGTTATGCACCCTTTGGCGGTAAAGATACGGTCCTGGCCGTGGAGACCCGTGACCTGGAGCCCGCCCCCGACAGCGGGCGCACCGACCGAGTCCGGCCCCTCTCCCCCACCTGGGTCGGCGCGAACCTGACCGTGCTCTTGCTCACCATGGGTGCGGGGCTGATCGTCTTCAACGGACTGAACTTCTGGCAGGTACCGGCCGTCGCTTCTGGCAGGTACCGGGCCGTCGCGATCGCGGCGCCGGTCGTCAGCTTCGGGCTCGTCGGCCCGGCCTCCATCGCGGGCAAGCAGGGCGGGGCTCCCGGCATGGCACCCTCCCGGGCCGTCCTCGGCCGGCGCGGCGGCGCTCCTGGGCGCCACACCGGCGGGCACCTACTGGCACACCGGCGGCTTGCCGTGACGGCCGCGGCCGCGTGGGCCGCGGGCCTGGTGACAGGCTTGCTCTTCACCGGCGTGGAGTGGCTCTGCGGCCCGCTCGCCACCACCTGGATCGGGCGCCACGGTCTGGGCCGGGGCGGCCACGATCGCCGTCTCCGCGGCGCCGCACGCGATCCTGCCGCGTCCCGCCGGGCGGGGCGCGGGCGACGGTCCGAAGGCGACACACCCCTACACTTCTGACGCTACGTCAGTTACTGTCCCGCCTCGCCGAGTCCGCCCGACGGAGGGGACAAGTGTCATGGCCTTCACAGTGGTCCGGTTCAATCTCGTCGATCCCGACGCCACCCCCGAGTCGCTCTCGGCCCGCTACCGCGCCGCGCTGGCGATGGCCGCGTACGCCGATGAGCATGGTGTCGACACCGTACAGACCGAGGAACACCACGGCGCCGCCAACTCCTGGCTGCCCTCCCCCTTCGTCTTCGCCGGCTCGGTCTTCGGCGCCACCCGCCGGATCGCGGTCACCGTCTCGGCGGCCATCGGCCCGCTGCACGACCCGCTGCGGCTGGCCGAGGACATCGCGGTCCTGGACCTGCTGAGTGCGGGCAGGCTGGTCACGGTGGCGGGGATCGGCTACCGGCCCGAGGAGTACGAACAGGCGGGCGTCGAATGGGGCAGGCGCGGCAGGCTCCAGGACGAGCTCCTGGAGACCCTGTTGCAGGCGTGGACCGGGGAGCCGTTCCTGTTCCGGGGCCGTACGGTCCGGATCACGCCGCGCCCGTACACCCGGCCGCATCCGCTGCTGCTGGTGGGCGGCAGCTCGCGGGCGGCGGCTCGGCGGGCGGCCCGGTTCGGGTTGCCGTTCTTCCCGAGCGCGCATCTGCCTGAGCTGGAGGCGTACTACCAGGAGCAGCGTGCGGAATTCGGGACGGAAGGCTTCTGCATGATGCCGTCCGCCCGGACGCCGCTGCTGCACGTGTCCGAGGACCCGGACCGGACCTGGGCGGAGTACGGCGAGCACTTCCTGCACGAGGCTCGCACGTACGCCTCCTGGCAGTCCAAGGACATCCGCTCGGCCGTGCGTTCGGCGGCGACAACGGTGGCGGAGCTGCGGGACGAAGGGGTCTACCGGGTCATCACTCCGGACGAGTGCGCGGGTGCGGTCGGGGAACTGGACAGCCTGGTACTGCATCCGCTGTGCGGCGGGATGCCGGTCGAGGAGGGGTGGCGCAGTCTGCGGCTGTTCTGCGACGCGGTCGCGCGCTGACCCGGTCCACCGGAACTGCCCGGCCCGCAGATAAGGGCCAGGGCACTCCGTGGTCGGGGAGGGGCAGCGGGGATCAGCCCATCTCCTCCAACGCCTTGCCCTTGGTCTCCTTCACGAGCTTGAGCACGAAGGGGATCGAGAGCGTGGCGAAGCATGCGTAGATGATGTACGTGCCCGACAGGTTCCAGTCGGACAGGCTCGGGAAGCTCGCGGTGATCGCCCAGTTGGCGATCCACTGCGCGGACGCGGCGATGCCGAGCGCGGCGGCGCGGATCCTGTTCGGGAACATCTCGCCGAGGAAGACCCAGACCACGACACCCCACGACAGGGCGAAGAAGAGCACGAACACATGGGCCGCGACGAGCGCCACGATGCCCTGGGTGTGAGGCAGTTTGCCGTCGACCAGGTGGGCGGAGAAGGCCCACGCCTCGAAGGCGAGGGCGATGGCCATACCGGTGGAGCCGACCAGCGCGAGCGGCTTGCGGCCCACCCGGTCCACCAGCACCATCGCGATCACGGTACCGACGATGTTGATGATCGACGTGGTGAAGGAATAGAAGAACGAGACCTCCGGATCGATGCCGACGGACTGCCAGAGCGTCGCCGAGTAGTAGAACGCCACGTTGATGCCGACGAGTTGCTGGAAGACCGAGAGGCCGATACCGACCCAGACGATCGGCAGGAAACCGAAGCGGCCGCCGAGCAGGTCCTTGAACGTGGACTTGTACTCACGGTGCATGGCGGTTTCGATCTCGGCCACCCGGGCGTCGAGGTCGACGTTCTTGCCTTCGACCTCCTCCAGGATCTGCCGGGCCCGGCCCTTCTTGCCCACCGAGATCAGGAACCGCGGCGACTCGGGGATCGCGAACGACAGGAGCCCGTACAGGGCAGCGGGGACGACCATCACGCCGAGCATCCACTGCCAGGCCTCGATGCCGCCGATCTCGCCGCGCTGATCGCCGTCGGCGAGCTGCAGAATGCCGTAGTTGACCAGCTGGGAGATGGCGATGCCGGTGACGATCGCGGCCTGCTGGAAGGAGCCGAGACGGCCGCGGTAGGCGGGCGGCGAGACCTCGGCGATGTACGCCGGGCCGATCACCGAGGCCATGCCGATGGCGAAGCCGCCGATGATGCGCCACATCGCCAGGTCCCAGAGCGCGAACGGGAGGGCTGAGCCGATGGCGCTGACGGTGAAGAGCACGGCGGCGATCTGCATGCAGCGGATACGGCCGATGCGGTCGGCGATGCGCCCCGCCGTGGCCGCGCCGATCGCGCAGCCGATCAGGGCGATGGCGATGACCTGGGCGAGCGTTCCCGAGCCGATGCCGTACCGGCTGCGGATCGCCTCGACGGCGCCATTGATGACGGAGCTGTCGTAGCCGAACAGGAAGCCGCCCATGGCAGCGGCTGCCGTGATGAAGATGACATGGCCGAGGTGGTCCGGGTGGGCCTCTCGGGCTCCGGACGCCGGTCCCTGCGCTGTGCTGGTCACGTGTACTCCTGATGCCTGGCCGCGTCGTCAGGTGTCGGGGTGAGCTCTCGTGTCTTTTGGGGGCTGAGCTCCTCCAAGTGGCGCATAACTTCCCACCTGCCACCACTTGAAGGTAAAGGAAAATTTGCAGAGCATATTCGTTCAATTTTCGAAGTAAATATCGGAAATTACGCAAATCGACCAGGCGCACCCAAAAGATGCGTTGAAGTATTGAAAATTGAGTAAAGGCTCAGCGCAGCCGCTGGCTGATGACCTTGGAGACGCCGTCGCCTTGCATCGAGACGCCGTACAGCGCGTCCGCGACCTCCATCGTCCGCTTCTGGTGCGTGATCACGATCAGCTGCGAGCTCTCCTGGAGCTCCTCCATGATCCGGATCAGCCGCTGCAGATTGGTGTCGTCGAGCGCCGCCTCGACCTCGTCCATCACATAGAACGGGCTCGGCCGGGCCTTGAAGATCGAGACCAGCAACGCCACCGCCGTGAGCGAGCGTTCCCCGCCGGACAGCAGCGAGAGCCGCTTGACCTTCTTGCCGGGCGGCCGGGCCTCGACGTCCACACCGGTGGCGAGCATATTGTCCGGGTCGGTCAGGATGAGCCGCCCCTCACCACCCGGGAAGAGCCGCGAGAAGACACCCTCGAACTCACGGGCCGTGTCCCGGTACGCATCCGTGAACACCTGCTCGACCCGCTCGTCTACCTCCTTGATGACCTGTATCAGGTCGGCCCGGGTCTTCTTCAGGTCTTCGAGCTGCTCGGAGAGGAATTTGTGCCGTTCCTCCAGCGCCGAGAACTCCTCAAGAGCGAGCGGATTCACCTTCCCGAGTTGCTGATACGCCCGTTCGGCCGACTTCAGCCGCTTCTCCTGCTCGGCCCTGACGAACGGCTTCGGCTGGTTGCGCGGGTGCTCCGGATCCTCCGGCAGCTCCTCGCCCTCGGCGGCCGGCGACGGCGGTACGAGCTGGTCGGGGCCGTACTCGGCGGCCAGCCCGGCCGGCTCGACACCCAGCTCCTCCAGCGCCTTCGCCTCCAGCTGCTCTATCCGCAGCCGCTTCTCTGCACCGAGCACCTCGCCGCGGTGGACGGAGTCGGTGAGCTTGTCCAGCTCGCTCTTGAGCTCGCGGCCCAGGTTGCGCTCGGTCGCCAGTTCCTGTTCCCGCTCCGCCTTCGCCGCCTCGGCCGCGACCCGCTGCTGCTCGGCCCGTACGACGGACACCTCGACATGGGCGAGCAGCTGACGGGCGCCGGACGCGACGGCCGAGGCCACCGCCACCTCGTGCCGCAGCCGGGCGCGGCGCTGCTCGGCGCGGGCGCGGGCCTCGCGTTCGGCGCGGGCGCCCCGGTCGAGGGAGTCCGCGCGGCCCGCGAGTCCCTTGACTCTCTCCTCATGGGTACGTACCTGGAGGCGGGCCTCCATCTCGGTCTGGCGTGCGTTGGCACCGTCGGCGGCGAGCCGGTCGCGTACGGAGGTGTCCGGCTCCTCCTCGACCGGCATCTCCTCGGCGACGAGCAGCCGCTCGGCCAGCTCCTCGGCCTCCTCCGTCGCGCGCTCCAGCGCCTCCTGGGCACGGGCGGCGGACGCGGTCATCCGCTCGGCCTCGCCCGCGGCACCGCGGGCCTGCCCGGCGAGCCGCCCGAGTTGCTGGGCCACCCCGGACTTCTCCCGCTCGGCGGCCCGACGCCGCTCCCCCAACTCCTCGACCAGCCCGGCACTCGCACTGCGCCGCTCCCCCGCGAGCCACTGCGCATCGGTCAGCTCCGCGCACCGTACGGCCAGTTCCTCCAGCTGTGCGGCGGCCTCGTCGACCGATGCCTGCACTTCGAGGAGGCTCGGCGCCCCGGCGGAACCGCCGTACGCAAAGTGGGCCGAGAGGATGTCCCCCTCGACGGTCACGGCCGTCAGCTCCGGGTGTACGGCGACGAGGTCCTCGGCATCCTCCAGGGTGCCGACGACCACCATGTCCCGCACCAGCCTCCGTACTGCGCCGATCAGTTCGACGGGCCCGCGGACGAGGTCGGCCACAACGGGCGGGGCTCCAACGGACGCTCCGGTCACACCGGCACCACCCGCATCACCCGCATCACCCGCATCACCCGCGCCACCCGCGCCACCAGCACCAGAGGCACCAGAGGCATGGGAAGCACCAGAGGCATCGGCAGCACCACCGTGATCAGCCACCCCGGCGCGCACCCCACCCAGCAGCAACGCCGCCCGCCCCGCGTCCTGCTTGCGCAGCAGCCGGATCGCTTCCGCCGCCGTGGCCGGGTCCGTAGCCGCGACCGCGTCCGCCGCCGCGCCCAGGGCCGCCGCCACCGCCACCTCGTACCCGGGCGCCACCGTCAGGAGTTCCGCGGCCAGGCCACGCAGGCCCGACAGGCGGTCCTGCGCGCCGAGCAGCACACCTGTGCCGTCCTTGCGGCGCAGGCCCAGGGCCAGCGCTTCATGGCGGGCCGCGACCGCCGCGCGCTTCCGTTCGGCGGCGGTGGCGGCCTCCCGAGCCGCGGAGAGCGCCGCCTCCGCCTCCGTGAGTTCCCGCTTGGCGGCGTCGTGCCGCTCGCCCAGCTCCGCATCGCCCGCGTCCAGGCCCTCGACCTCGGCCTTGAGCTGTTCGTACTCCTCCTGCGCGGCGGCCGCCCGTTCCTGCGCCTCGTCGCGGGAAGCGGCCAGCCGGTCGATCTCGGCCTGCGCCGAACCGGCCCGGCTGCGGGCCGCGTTGACCTGTCCGTTCAGCCGGGCGAGCCCTTCGCGGCGGTCCGCGATGGCGCGGGCGGCGTCCTTGAGCCTGCGCTCCTCGGCCGCCAACTCCCGTTCCAGGTCGGCGCGATGGGCGGCGGTGTCCTCCAAGGCGTGTTCCGCCGCCTCCAGTGCGGCCTCCAGTTCCGCCTCCTGCTCCCGGATGCGGGCGGCCTCCCGCTCCATGTCCTGCGGATCGCGGCCGCGCCGCTCCTCCTCGGGAGCGGCGGTGGCACTCTTCACCCGGGCGTCGGCCAGCAAGATCGTGCCGCGCACCCGCTCCGCCATCTGCGACAGCTCGTACCAGGTCTGCTGAGCGCGCTGGAGCCGCGGCGCCAGCCGCCGTACCTCGCCCTCCAGCTCCGCCTCGCGCGCCAGCGCCGCCTTGAGCTCCGCCTCCGCGGCCTCCCTGCGCCGCTTGAGCGCCTCTTCGTCGGCGATCTCGCTGCGCAGCGCGGTGTGCAGCCGCACCAGGTCGTCGGCGAGGAGCCGCAGCCTGGCGTCGCGCAGATCGGCCTGGATGACGGCGGCCCGGCGCGCCACGGCCGCCTGCCGGCCCAGCGGTTTCAGCTGTCGCCGCAGTTCGTCGGTCAGGTCCTGGACGCGGGCCAGATTGGCCCCCATCGCGTCCAGTTTCCGCAGCGCCTTCTCTTTGCGCTTGCGGTGCTTGAGCACGCCCGCGGCTTCCTCGATGAATGCGCGCCGCCCCATCGGATCGGCGTGCAGTACGGAGTCCAGCCGGCCCTGGCCGACGATGACATGCATCTCCCGGCCGATACCGGAGTCCGAGAGGAGTTCCTGGATGTCCAGGAGCCGACAGGTGTCGCCATTGATCTGGTATTCGCTGCCGCCATTGCGGAACATGATCCGAGTGATCGTCACTTCGGCGTACTCGATGGGCAGTGCGCCGTCGGAATTGTCGATGGTCAGCGATACTTCCGCCCGCCCGAGCGGCGGCCGTCCGGTGGTGCCGGCGAAGATCACATCTTCCATCTTGCCGCCGCGCAGAGACTTTGCACCCTGCTCCCCCATGACCCAGGAGAGCGCGTCCACCACATTGGACTTGCCGGACCCATTGGGCCCGACGACGCACGTGATACCGGGTTCGAACCGCAGCGTCGTGGCGGAGGCGAACGACTTGAAACCACGCAGGGTCAGGGCCTTGAGGTGCACGCCGCCGGACTCTACCTTTCACTCTCGGTTTCGCTGATGAAGGTGCAGGGCACATCAGACGGTAAGGGAAGGGGTGTACGTCCGGGGCGGGTCCCGCACAGGCCCGGGCGGAAAAGAAAGAAGGGGCGCCGAAGCGCCCCTTGTAAATCTTGTGCGGTATTGCGTGTGCGGTGTTGCTGGTGCAGCGGCACATGACGGATCAAGGACATGTCACCAACGTGACAGATCAAGAGCAGTGATCTTCAATGATCCGGCGACGATCCGGGTGAGGATCTCGGACGGCTGACGCGGCAGCCCGACCGGCCCTGGGGGCCATCGGTCAGGTCAGCGCCGGCTCCGCCTGAGGTACGTCGATGTCGATGCTGTCGAGCAGCGACTCTTGGTGCTGTGCGGCGGCATTGAGCGCGTCGTTCTCGTCCTGAATCCGTACGAGCTCGGATTCCAGGTCCTGGACGCGTTGCTGGAGCCGTCGCATCTCGGCGAGGAGTCGCGGGTCGGAACCGCCGACGTAACCGAGAAGCGCCTTTGCCATGATGGATGGTCCTCCACACTGAGTGACCGACCGATGCGGTGTGGGTCGTGAGGGAATCGCACCCGCGGTGCTCGGCAGTGCTCTGTATTCAATGCTGTTCTGCTGCCAAACAGCTCTGCCAAACAGCTAAGGTGCCGCGAGGATTTCAGCGTCTCACCAAAAAGTTTGACGGTCAACACGATCACGCCCGGTAGAGACGGGCAGCCCCGGGGCGCGCGGCTTGACGATCATGCGGCGCGACTCTCCTGCGGGGCCCTCGGGGGCGTTGAGATCATCCTTACTGCCGCAGCCTGGCACGCCAACCGAATCTTGGCAACCACCCGGTCATTCCGCAGGTCATTTCATGTGTATGCAGATGAGCGCCCCACCCCGTCACCCCACGCCGCCCGTCGAACACAGTCCGAACACAACCCGTCTCACGGACCCGGATCGAGCCCGCGTCAGCGGATCACGAAGCCCTCGTATCCGCCCCGCGGGGTGCCCCAGATCTCAGTGACTCCGTCAACGCGGCCGGGTGTGTCGTCGGAGCGCAGCCACTCCAGCAGACGGTGGCAATTTTCACGTTGCCCCTCGGCGACGACCTGCACCCTGCCGTCGTCGAGATTGACGGCGAATCCGGTGAGGCCACCGATCTCCAGAGCGTTTGCCCTGGTGAACCAGCGGAACCCTACTTGCTGCACTCGGCCGCGTACCCATGCGGTGAGTCGTACATCTTCATTCATGCCCGAACGCTAACCGGCCAATTGCTCTGGGAGCACTCCTTGCCGATGGGCCATGGCGTCCAGCCCCCTCGCAATAGCCTCACCCCATCGGGTGACGCGTGGTGACGCCGAGAGCGGCGGCCGGACCGCCGGAAGGGTGGGAAGTCGCGCGCGGCGGTCGCTGGCAGCGCGGGCAGAAGTAGCTGGAGCGATTCATCCATGCCCTGCGGCGCATCGGCGTACCGCAGCGATAGCAGGGCTCGTCCTCCCGCCCGTACGCGTCGAGCGAACGGGCGAAGTAGCCGGACTCGCCGTTCACATCGACATAGAGGCTGTCGAAGCTGGTGCCACCCTGGTCGAGCGCCGCGTTCATCACGTCGCGGACATGGCCCAGCAGCTCGGCCGATTTGGGGCGGGCCAGGGTCGCGGTCGGCCGGTCGTAGTGCAGCTTTGCGCGCCAGAGCGCCTCGTCGGCGTAGATGTTGCCGACTCCGCTGATCAACGACTGGTCGAGCAGAGCTCGCTTGATCGTCGTACGGCGCAGTCGCAGGGCCGTGTGGAACGCCGCGTCGTCGAACGCCGGATCCAAGGGGTCGCGGGCGATGTGCGCGATGGTGTCCGGCAGGCCGTCCGGGGTGTTCTCATGGAGCGAGAGCCCGCCGAAGGTCCGCTGGTCGACGAAGCGCAGTTCGGTGCCGAGGGAGTCGTCGAAGCGGATCCGTACGCGCAGATGCTTCTCGTCGGGTGTCTCCTGGGGCTGTACGAGCAGCTGGCCACTCATGCCGAGGTGGCCCAGCAGCGAGCTGGACGCATCGTTCAGCGGCACCCAGAGGTACTTGCCGCGGCGCATGGCCGTTCCGAAGCGGGCCCCGCCGAGCCGGGCCGCGAAGTCCACACCACCCGCGGGATGACGGCGGACGGCACGCGGGTGCAGCACCTCGACATCGCCGACCGTGCGGCCGGTGACCCAGCGCTCAAGACCACGTCGTACGACTTCGACCTCGGGCAGCTCGGGCACGGTATCGCTCCTGAGAGGTGAAGAGAAAAGAACTGCGGAGATGAAAAGAGTATCCGGGCAGGACAAACCCCCCGGTGCGCGGGGCACCGAGGGGTTCTCGGGTCAGGCCGGAGCGACGTCCGTGGACGGCGACGGGTCGGCAGGGGTGTCGGCGACCCCTCCGTCGGCAGCGGCCTTCGCCGCAGCCTCCCGCGCTTCCGCGGCGGCGGTGATCTCGCGCCAGGCGGACTCCGCCGCCTGCTGCTCCGCTTCCTTCTTGCTACGGCCGGTGCCGGTGCCGTACGAGACACCACCGACGCGAGCAGCAGCAGTAAAGGTCTTCTCGTGGTCCGGGCCGGTCTCCGTGACGAGGTACTCGGGGACGCCGAGGCTCTCGCTCGCGGTGAGCTCCTGGAGGCTGGTCTTCCAGTCCAGGCCGGCGCCGAGGTTCGAGGACCTGTCGATCAGCGGGTCGAAGAGCCGGTGGACCAGCTCCGAGGCCGCGCTGAGACCCTGGTCGAGGTAGACCGCGCCGATCACCGCTTCAAGGGTGTCGGCGAGGATGGACGCCTTGTCCCTGCCGCCCGTGCCCTCTTCACCACGGCCGAGCCGGATGAAGGAGCCGAGTTCGAGGCCGCGGCCCACTTCCGCAAGTGCACGCGAGTTGACCACCGCGGCCCGCAATTTGGCCAGCTGGCCTTCGGGCAGGTCGGGGTGGGTGCGGTACAGCGTGTCCGTGACCACCAGACCGAGCACCGAATCCCCGAGGAATTCGAGCCGCTCGTTGGTGGGCAGGCCGCCGTTCTCGTATGCGTACGAACGATGGGTCAGCGCACGCACCAGAAGGGCGGACTCGAGGTGGTACCCGAGCCGCCCTTCCAGAAGCGTGTGGGACGAGGCTGTGTTGACGTTGTCTGCCTGCTTCTTGGCGTTGGACAACTCAGACATCGGGCCTCTCACCAGCCGCTCAGACCTCGAGGACCTGGCGCTTGTTGTACGTGCCGCAGCTGGGGCACGCGATGTGCTGCAGCTTCGGCTCCTGGCAACGCTCACACGAAACCAGGGTGGGGACCGCAGCCTTCCACTGCGACCGGCGGTGGCGCGTGTTGCTGCGCGACATCTTCCGCTTCGGAACAGCCACGGCTACTTCTCCTGCTTCTCGTCGACGCCCGCATCGGCGCCGCCCATGTTGTCCTTCTCGCCGTCCTGAACGGTGTCGGCGAGTCCTTGCAATGCCGCCCAACGGATGTCGACGGCATCGTGGTGGTGACCGGGGTTCTCGTCCAGCCTGATTCCGCATTCGGAACACAGACCGGCACAGGACTCCCGGCACACCGGCTGCATCGGCAGTGCGAGCACCACCGCATCGCGCAGCACTGGTTCGAGGTCGAACAGGCCGTCCTCGATGAAGAGCCTGTCCTCATCGTCCTCGGCGTCGTCGGCCGGTTCCGCCTTGCTGCTGCGGCCCCGGTCATCGGCGTCAGGGTACGAGAACATCTCCTGGAAGTCCGCCGCAACCTCTTGGCGCAGCGGCTCCAGACACCTTACGCACTCCCCCTCGGCCGACGCACGGGCGGTGCCTGTGACAAGCACC
Organism: Streptomyces sp. NPDC002958; assembly: GCF_055563255.1. Taxonomy (NCBI): domain Bacteria; kingdom Bacillati; phylum Actinomycetota; class Actinomycetes; order Kitasatosporales; family Streptomycetaceae; genus Streptomyces; species Streptomyces sp. NPDC002958. The sequence goes on from NZ_JBVHDS010000002.1 coordinate 163,314, forward strand.
CCTTCCATGACCGATTCGAGACGGAGGTCCAGCTCCACGGGTGCGCCTTCCGGCACACCGATGACCCCGTCGATGCCGAGGGCCGGCGAACCGGGTGCGTCCACCGAGCGGGTCAGCCGCTGGAGGGCACCGGGACGCCGACCCAGCTCGTGCGTGTCGAACACGAGGGGGTTTCGGTGGTCGAGGTGGCCGTTCAGGGCTTTTCCTGCTTTCGAAATCATGTGCATCACGCGGTGTGGGGAGGGCCGACCGGATTCGGATTCGAAACGGGCAGCCGGGATCGCGGACATACGCGCGACCGAAGGGCCAGGATACTGGACGCGCCGCTCAGCTCCCAATCCGGTCCGCCCAATCCGGTCCGCCCGGCCCCGTCCCGCCCGGCCCCGTCCCGCCCGGTCAGCGCTCCTGCTCGTACCGGCGGAGCTGGTCCAGGTCGATCATGCTGGTGTCGAACAGGCTGGTCTCGTCGAGGGCGCTCTCGCCCTGCGGCTGGAGTGCCTGCTGGGGCTGCACGGGCTGCTGCTGCCAGCTGTCGTACCCCTGGACCGGGATCTGGGCCTGGCTCTGGTCGTAGCCCTGCTGCTGATAAGCGGCGTACGGGTCCGGCTGCTGCTGGTACCCGTAGACATCCTGCTGCGGCTGCTCCTGGTACGCGTACGTCTCCGCATAGCTCGGCTGGGCCTGTGCGGGGAAGTGCGGCTGGGCCTGCTGGTGGACCGGCTGGGGCTCCGGGGTGGCGAGCTCGGCGAGGCCGGCCCAGTGGTCCTCGTCGCTCAGGTGCCGCTGGTTGCCTGCCGCGTCCTGGGCGGCCATGTGCGCGCCGAGTTCGTCGGTGGCGACCCGGCCGTGCAGCTTCTGCCGACCGCGACCGACCGCCTCCAGGGTCTTGGCGAGCACGGCCTCGAAGGCGCCGAGCTTGGTGTCGACGTACTCGTCCGCACGGCGCTGGAGCGTGGCCGGGTCGGTGCTGCGCTCGGGGGCCTCGGCGAAGTCCGGGTCCTCGTATCCCTGCTCGTCGAAGGCCTGGCCGCGGCCGAGGAGCTTCTCGCGGCCCCGGTCGACGGAACCGATGGTCTTGGTGAGGACGACCTCGAAGTTGGCGAGCTTGCTGTCGACGTACTCGTCGGCCTCGGCGCGAACCTCCTCGGCCTCCCTGCGGGCTTCGCCGAGGATCCGGTCGGCCTCGCTGCGGGACTGCCTGGCAACCTCGGTCTCGGAGATCAGCGAGGTGCGTTCGGCGTGTGCGGTCTCGATGATCCGCTCGGCCTCCTGACGGGCCTGCTCGACCATCTGTTCCCGGCCGCCGATGAGCTCCTGGGCATGGGCGAGGGAGCCGGGCAGGGCCTCTCGCACCTCTTCGAGCATCGCGAGCAGCTCGGCGCGGTTGACCACGCACGAAGCCGACATGGGCATGGACCGGGCGCTCCCGACCGCCTCGACGATCTCGTCGAGCTTCTTCTGCACGTCCACCGTGTGCTCGCCACTCTCTACAGCCGATTGGAGACGGACGGGACGACTGTACGGCCAGTCGGCGCCCACCCGACACCTGGTGACGGAACGTCAGCGATTCAGCGCTGGGCGAGGCGCTCGATGAGGGCCTCGTGGACCACCGGCGGCAGCAGGTGGGAGACGTCGCCGCCCCAGGTGGCGACCTCCTTGACCAGGGAGGAAGACAGGAAGCTGTAGGTGGGATTGGTCGGCACGAAGAGCGTTTCGACGCCGGACAGGCCGTTGTTCATCTGGGCCATCTGCAACTCGTAGTCGAAGTCGCTGACGGCCCGCAGGCCCTTCACGATCGCCGGGATGTCGCGCTGCTTGCAGAAGTCGACCAGGAGGCCGTGGAAGGACTCGACCTGGACGTTGCCGAAGTCCGCGGTGACCTGACGGATCAGGTCGATCCGCTCGTCGACCGTGAAGAGGCCCTTCTTGGACTGGTTGATCATCACCGCGACATGTACGACGTCGTACAGCTTCGAGGCGCGGCCAATGATGTCGAGGTGTCCATTGGTGATGGGGTCGAATGACCCCGGACAGACGGCGCGGCGCAACTTGATTCCCTCGCTCTCCGGTCCGGTCATCGTGCGTCTTCGCACGTAGAGGCGGCGCGACCGTACCAAAGCGTTCCCTCGCCATAGCGACGGGCCCGCAGTGGCTCGAATCCCTTGGGCCAGTTGAATTCTCCGCCTCTGGTGCTGCGTTCCACGGTGACGAGCGCATCGGCTGTGAGCCACCCCTGGGTACGGAGTGTGAGCAGTATCTCGCCAAGATCGTTGTCGGTCACGGCGTACGGCGGGTCCAGGAACAACACGTCGTACGGCTCCGCGGGCGCCGGACCCGTCACGATCTGTTCCGCTTTGCCGGTTCGGACTTCGGCGCCGGGCAGGCCGAGTGTGCGGACGTTGTCCCGGACGGTGCGGACGGCCCTGGGGTCGGCCTCGACGAGCAGCGCGTGGACCGCGCCGCGGGAGAGCGCCTCCAGGCCGACGGCGCCGGAGCCCGCGTACAGATCTGCGATACGGGTGCCGTGGAGGCTGCCCATAAGGGCTTCCCAGGTGGAGAAGAGGCCCTCGCGCGCACGGTCGGAGGTGGGGCGGGTGCCGGTGCCGGGCGGGACGGCCAAGCGGCGTCCGCCGGCCGAGCCGGCGATCACGCGGGTCATGGGTGTCTGGTCCTCGGTTCGTGGGTGGCCCACAGGGTGCTGCGGCGCCATGCCACCCACGATATGGCGTCGTGACGGATCGAGCCCGCGCACCCGTCGTCCCTTGTAGACCCCGGTCACTCCTGTCAGCCCTTGTCAGCCCTTGTCGAGGTACTCCTCGCGCTCCTTGTCGAGCAGCGCGTCCAGCGCGATCCGCAACTCGGGCAGGTGCTCCAGCTCCGGGTCGGTGGCGACGATCGCCACGGCCTCCTCGCGGGCGGCGACGATGACCTCCTCGTCATCGATGACGGTGAGCATCCGCAACGAGGAGCGGACCCCGGACTGGGCCTGGCCGAGGACATCGCCCTCGCGTCGTTGTTCGAGGTCGATCCGGGACAGCTCAAAGCCGTCGAGTGTGGCGGCGACGGCGGAGAGCCTGGCACGCGCGGGGCTGGCCTCGTGGGCCTCGCTGACCAGCAGACAGAGTCCGGCGGCGGAGCCGCGGCCGACCCGGCCGCGCAATTGGTGCAGCTGGGAGACCCCGAACCGGTCGGCGTCCATGATCACCATGGCGGTGGCGTTGGGGACGTTGACCCCGACCTCGATGACGGTGGTGGCGACGAGGACGTCGACCTGGCCCGCGGCGAAGCGGCGCATCACGTCGTCCTTGTCGTCGGGGTTCATCCTGCCGTGCAGCACCTCGATGCGCAGACCGGCGAGCGGGCCCTTGGCGAGCTGTCCGGCGATGTCCAGGACGGCGAGCGGCGGGCGCTTCTCGCCGTCGTCCTCAGCCGCCTTCTTCTTACTTTTCTTGCCCGCCGCCTCGTCCTCGGCGTCGTCGCCGATGCGGGGACAGACCACATAGGCCTGGTGCCCTTTCTCCACTTCTTCCCGGACCCGTTCCCAGGCGCGGCTGAGGAAGTGCGGCTTGTCCTTGGCGGGTACGACATGGCTGGCGATCGGTGAGCGGCCGGCCGGGAGCTGGTCCAGTACGGAGGTCTCCAGGTCGCCGAAGACGGTCATGGCGACCGTACGGGGGATGGGGGTGGCGGTCATGACGAGCAGGTGCGGCGGCCTCCTGTCCCCCTGGGAGTTCTCCTTGGACCGAAGAGCATCGCGCTGTTCCACCCCGAAGCGGTGCTGTTCGTCGACCACGACCAGACCCAGGTCGTGGAACTGCACCTTGTCCTCGATCAGCGCATGCGTGCCGATCACGATCCCGGCCTCGCCGGTGACGAGGTCGAGCAATGCCTGGCGGCGGGCCGCGACCCCCATGGAGCCGGTGAGCAGTACCACCTTCGTGCCCTGCTCGGAGCCACCGAGCGCTTGCCCGTCGCCCGACCGCCGCCCCTCCTGAGCAGGCGCTTCGCGCCACAGTCCCCAGTTCTCGGCCAGCTCGCCCATCATCTCGGTGATGGAGCGGTGGTGCTGCTGGGCGAGCACTTCGGTGGGCGCGAGCATGGCGGCCTGCCCGCCCGCGTCGACGACGCCGAGCATCGCGCGCAGCGCGACCATGGTCTTTCCGCTGCCCACCTCGCCCTGGAGGAGCCGGTGCATCGGGTGCTCGGTCGCCAGGTCATCGAAGATCTCCTTGGAGACCTTCTGCTGTCCTTCGGTGAGGGTGAAGGGCAGCTTGGCGTCGAAGGTGTCCAGCAGCCCGCCGGGCGTGGGTCTGCGGGCCACGGCCGGGAGTTGGGTGTCGGCGTATCTGCGGCGGGCCAGCGCGACCTGGAGGACGAAGGCCTCGTCCCATTTCAGCCGGTCCCTGGCCTGTGCGATGTCTGCCTTCGTCTGCGGGCGGTGGACCTTGAGCAGCGCTTCGGGGAGCGGGGTGAATCCGCGGCCCTCGCGCAGGCTCGGCGGCAGCGGGTCGACGGCCTCACGCGCGCTGGGCAGCACGGTGTCGACGGCCTTGGCGATCCGCCACGAGTCCATTTGCTTGCAGGCCGGGTAGATCGGCAGCAGCCGCCCGGCGAAGGCGTCCACCGCTTCCGTGGCGTCGGCCCCGTCGATGGACTCGGTGTCCAGCAGCTGGTACGTGGGGTGGGCCAGCTGCATCTTCCGGTTGAAGACGGAGACCTTGCCCGCGAACATCGCCCGCCGGCCGGGCAGCAGCTCCTTGTGCGGCTTGTGGACACCGTGGCCGAAGAAGACCAGCTGGAGGCGGCCGTTGCCATCGGTGAGAGTCACTTCGAGGCGCTTGCCGCGGCCGTTGTTGAACATCATGACGCGGGCGTCTGCGACCTGCGCGACCACCGTCACATGCTCGTCCAGCGGGAGGTCGGCCAGCGCCGTGAGCCGGCCGCGCTCCTCGTACCGCCGCGGGTAGTGATGCAGCAGATCACCGACCGTGTGCAGGTCGAGGTGGTCGGCCATCACCTTCGCGGTGGCTCCGCCGAGCAGCTTCTTGAGGGGTTCATCGAACGCAGACACGCGATCCATTGCACACCACACCACTGACAGATGTCCGGCGGGCACCACGCGGAACGCCGGAATCCCCTGTCAGAATTGTCGCCACACCCCCAGGATCGGCTCCCACGCTTCCGGCTCGCGATCACCTTCCACGGGATCGCCCGACTCGCGCCGTCGCAGGTGCCTCGCCCGGCGAGGCACAGGTATTCCCACCGCCACGCCGCGCACGATGCTGCCGTGGCTGTCGGCGGGCATTCCCGGCTCGCTGCGCGGCAGCGCGGCGCGCGCCCGGCTCGTACTGCACCATCTCAATCCGCTGATCCGGCGGGTCAGTTCGCTGGACGGCCCGGAGTCGGCCGCGCGCCGTCCTACTCCACCCCGATCAGCAGCGGAGCACACTGGTGACCGCCGCGGTACACCACCGTGTCGACCGCCAGGTAGCCCTCGCGTACGTGCTCCTCCAGCGCGTCCGCGAGGCTGTCGGGGACGTCCTCGCCCAGGACCAGGGTGACCAGTTCGCCGCCCGCCGCCAGCATGCGGTCCAGCACGTTCCGGGCCGTTTCCGGTACGTCCTCGCCGATGACCGCGACATCGCCGTCGATCAGGCCCAGGATGTCCCCGGCCTGGCAGATGCCCGCCATGGTCCAGGACTGCCGCTCGGCGACGGCCAGTTCGGCGTAGCGGGTGGCGCCGGCCGCGGCGGTCATCGCCACCACGTCCTCGTCGAAGCTGCGGTCGGGTTCGTGGACGGCGAGGGCCGCGATGCCCTGGACGGCGGCCCGGGTCGGGATCAGCGCGACCCTGACTCCCTCCGCGCGGGCTTGTTCGGCGGCGGCAGCGGCGGTGTGGCGAAGCTCCACGTCGTTGGGCAGGAGAACCACCTCGCGGGCGTGCGCCCGGCGGATCGCGTCGACCAGTTCACCGCTGGCGGGCGGCTCCCCGGGGCGCGCCAGGACCGTCGTCGCCCCGGCCTCCTTGCACAGGCCGCGGAGCCCGTCGCCGGGGACCACCACGACGACCGCGCGCTGCGCGGGCTCGGTATGGGGGTGCACCCGGTCCGCGCCGAAGTGGGTGATCCGGATGCGGTACGGCCGCCCCGCCTCGACGCCGGCCTCCACCGCCGCACCGGCGTCGTCGACATGCACATGGACGTTCCACAGCCCGTCGCCGCCCACCACCACAAGGGAGTCGCCGAACCCGTCGAGCCGGGTCCGCAACCGGTCCACGGCCTCGTCCGCGGCCTCCAGCAGGTAGATGACCTCGAAGGCCGGTCCGCCTTCCACGCATTCCTCCGGCACGGGAAATACGGGAACGAAGGGCGCGGGCACGGCCACGTCCGTACGCTCGGGCGCCTGCCCGGAGACCGCTTCGACGAGCGCCCCCAGGACCGTCACCAGCCCCCGCCCCCCGGCGTCCACGACGCCTGCCCGTCCCAGGACCGCGAGCTGTCCGGGGGTCGCTTCCAGGGCCGTCCGCGCCCCCTCGTACGCCGCCCGCGCGACCGCCGTGGTTTCGGCGGCGTCCGCCGTGCGTCCGGCGGCCTCGGCGGCTGCGGTGGCCACCGTGAGCACGGTGCCCTCGACAGGGTGGGCGACGGCCTGCCGGGCGGCGGTGGCGGCCCTGGTGAGCGCACGGCGCAGATGGTCGGCGTCATGCCCGTCGGCCAGTACCTCTGCCATTCCGCGCAGCAGCTGGGCCAGGATCGTGCCGGAGTTTCCGCGGGCACCGATCAGTGCTCCGTGCGCCATGGCCCGTACCGCGTCGGCTGCGACGGGCAGGGTCGTACCGGTCTCGTGTGCGGCGAAAACCGCTTCGACGGCCTGGGTCGCGGACTCCACGGTCAGATAGAGGTTCGTGCCGGTGTCCCCGTCGGCGACGGGGTAGACGTTGATCGCGTCGATCGCCTCGCGCTCCCGGCCCAGCGCCTCCAGGGCCAGTGAGCACCAGGTACGCACCGCGACGGCGCCCATGTCGTCGGCGGTCTGCGGCACCTGTCGGTCCTCCTCGAAATCGGCCGTGGGTGGCCGGCTGCACCGCAGAGTAGTCCCCGTGTGCCGGGTCCGGCGGGGACAGGGGGTCCGGCGGAAACAGGGGCGGGACGGGGGCGGCGAAACCCATGGTAGTTTCGTTCTGCCGACGCAGCCGTTGTATGCTGCTTCGGTTGCCCGGCGAGAGTCGGGCCATTCCTCCGGTACCGCCACTTCAGTCAAATGAATCCGGCGCGCCGGAATTCACTGTAAGTGCACCTGAAGTCTTTGGAGTGACCCGTGGCTGCCAACTGCGACGTCTGCGGCAAGGGGCCGGGCTTCGGCAACAACATTTCGCACTCGCACCGCCGTACGTCCCGTCGCTGGAATCCCAACATCCAGCGCGTGCGTGCCGTGGTCGGTCGGACGCCGAAGCGGCTCAACGTCTGCACCTCGTGCATCAAGGCCGGCAAGGTCGCGCGCTGACGTTCCCGTCGTAGCGCAGCCTTCCGGTTGCCCAAAAAGCCGGTCCACTTCGGTGGACCGGCTTTTTGCTGTGCGCTTCGGCGCGCTCAGGCGGTGCGCGTCCGCCAGCCGTGGTCGACCGGGCCGATCCCGGCGCCCAGCGGGAAGCCCGCTGCGATCGCCCCGGCGACGTACGCCTTCGCACCCCGTACCGCCGTGGGTACATCCTGTCCCAGGGCCAGTCCGCAGGCGATCGCCGAGGCGAGTGTGCAGCCGGTGCCGTGGGTGTGCCGGTTGTCGTGCCTCGGTGCGCGCAGCCAGTGTTCCTCGGTGCCGTCCGTCAGCAGGTCGACGGGCTCGCCCGGCAGATGCCCGCCCTTGATGACGGCCCAGCGCGGTCCGAAGTCCAGCACCGCGGTGGCGGCCTGCCGCATTCCGGCCTCGTCCGTGACGCTGACGCCGGTGAGTTGCGTCACCTCGTCCAGGTTCGGAGTGGCGACCGTGGCGACGGGCAGCAGTTTCGTCCGTACGGAATCGAGCGCCTCGGCGGCCAGCAGCGGGTCTCCGTGCTTGGAGACCGCGACAGGGTCCACGACGACCGGGGCGTCGGTGCCGGCGAGGAGTTCGGCCACGGTCTCCACGAGGGCGGCCGACGACAGCATGCCGGTCTTCACCGCGCGCACACCGATGTCGTCCACCACGCTGCGGTACTGGGCACGTACGGCCTCGACGGGCAGCTCCCAGGCGCCCTGCACCCCCAGCGAGTTCTGGGCCGTGACGGCGGTCAGCACACTCATTCCATGCACGCCGAGCGCCAGCATGGTCTTCAGATCGGCCTGAATGCCCGCGCCGCCGCCGGAATCGGATCCGGCGACGGTGAGCACTCGGGCGGGTACGGCAGCAGAGAAGGGCATACGCCGAAATCTACTGGGCGTCCTCGATGTCCCCGAAATGGTCCCAGCCGCTCTTGCTGGTCCACGGCGCCCCGTCGACCGTCACCTGCGGCAGCGCCGAAGGGTTGAGGACCTCGCCGATGACCTTCCAGCGGGCGGGCAGCTTCACGTCCGGTGGGAAGGTGGCGACGATCGCGTGGTCCTCTCCCCCGGTCAGCACCCACTGCAGCGGGTCCACGCCGACGGCCTGCCCGATGTCGGACATCTGCGAGGGGATGTCGATGAGTCCGGAGCGCAGGTCGATCCGGACCTTGCTGGCCGCGGCGATGTGCCCGAGGTCGGCGACGAGTCCGTCGCTGACGTCCGTCATCGCGGTGGCGCCGAGCCCGGCGGCCGCGGGGCCTGCGTGGTACGGCGGTTCGGGCCGCCGGTGGGCCTCGACGAAGGCGCGGGGCGAGCGGAAGCCGCGGGAGAGCACGGCGTATCCGGCGGCGGACCAGCCGAGCCAGCCGGTGACGGCGACGACGTCGCCGGGCTGGGCGCCGGACCGGGTGACCGGTTCGTGGTTGCGCAGATCGCCGAGCGCGGTGATCGAGACGGTGATCGTCTCGCCGCGCACCACATCGCCGCCGACCACGGCCGCACCCGCGACCTGACACTCGTCACGGATGCCGTCCATCAGCTCGCCGGCCCAGGTGACCGGGAGTTCGGCGGGGACGACCAGACCGAGCAGCAGCGCGGTGGGCACGGCGCCCATGGCAGCGATGTCGGCGAGGTTCTGGGCGGCGGCCTTGCGGCCGACGTCGTACGCCGTCGACCAGTCGCGACGGAAGTGCCGCCCCTCCAACAGGATGTCCGTACTGGCCACGACCCTGCGGTCGGGAGCGGACACGACCGCGGCGTCGTCGCCGGGGCCGAGCCGTACCGCCGGAGTGGTGGTGAGCCGGGAAGTCAGCTCCTTGATGAGCCCGAACTCCCCCAACTCGCCCACGGTTCCCTTCACCGAGTCTCACCTCTCATCTATCGCCCCGGACGATCATCCGGGCTGCTTCAGCGGCCGGGGGTCCGGATCGTGGACCGGCCGCCGCCGCAGGGAGCAGTCTGCACCGGTTTCCCATCGGCACGCCCGTCCCCCCTTCGCACCGCTGCGCTTGCGGTCGCGGGCCGTCACTGCTGTCGGTACTGTCAAGAGTTACGTCAACCTGTGTCTTGTGTACGCCACGCTGTGGGCGTCAACCGCCCCGTAGGTCTCCCCGCGGCCCGCGGCAACGCGATACCGTGGCGTCCCTTTCTCCCACATGATCCTCGTGGCCGCCCTGGAGGTTCCGTGGTACAGGCGTACATCCTTATTCAGACCGAGGTGGGCAAGGCGTCGACCGTCGCCGAGACCATTGCCAAAATTCCGGGAGTGATCCAGGCAGAGGACGTCACCGGCCCCTACGACGTGATCGTGCGCGCACAGGCCGACACAGTCGATGAACTCGGCCGCATGGTGGTCGCCAAGGTCCAGCAAGTGGAAGGCATCACCCGAACCCTGACCTGCCCGGTCGTTCATCTGTAGTCCCCGTCTACGCTGGGCCGGTGACATCTTCGCGCCGCCGGTTCCGCCGCCCCCTGTTTCTCGGTCCGTCCATTGCCGCGCTTTTGCTGACCGTGGCGGGCTGCTCCTCAACGGACGCCGCGGCGTCGATCACGGTTCCCACGCCGTCACCGGAAGCCGCAGCCTACTGCCGTGCACTGGACAAGGAACTGCCGCAGACCGTTGCCGGACTTGACCGCGGTGACACCGGGCCGGATTCCGAACTGACCGCCGCTTGGGGGGACGGAGCGATCGTACTGCGCTGCGGTGTCCCCCGGCCCGCGAAGATGGACGACCCCTCGGCGAAGGGAGTCGAGGCGGACGGCGTCAACTGGCTGCTGGAGCAACCGGAAGACGCCGGTCCGCGTTTTACGACGACCTACCGCAAGGCGTACGTGGAGGTGAGTCTGTCGACGGCGTACGCGCATGACGCGAGCCCGTTGGCCGCGTTCGGCCCGGCCGTCCGGAAGACGATTCCCAGCAGCCTGTAGGGAGTGCGCTCCCGCCCGGGAGCGCACACCCTGCGGCGCGGGTCCCGTCTTCTCAGCGCAGGCCGGTCGACCGGTTCAACGCGGCCTGGATCAGCCGGTCCACCAGCTCCTGGTAGCTCACACCGCTCTCCTGCCACATCCGCGGGTACATGGAGATCGGGGTGAAGCCCGGCAGGGTGTTGATCTCGTTGATCACGAAGCCGCCGTCCTCGGTGAGGAAGAAGTCGGCGCGCACCAGGCCCTCGCAGGACGCGGCCTCGAAGGCGTCGACCGCCAGCCGCTGGACCTCGGCCGTCTGCTCCTCGGTGAGCGGTGCGGGCACGATCCCGGAGGCCGCGTCGATGTACTTGGCCTCGAAGTCGTAGAAGTCGTGCGAGGTCACCGGCGGGATCTCGGCGGGCACGCTGGCGCGCGGGCCGTCCTCGAACTCCAGCACCCCGCACTCGATCTCGCGGCCCCGCAGCAGCGACTCGACCAGGAACTTGGGATCGTGGCGGCGGGCTTCCTCGATCGCCTCGTCGAGACCGGACAGGTTGTCGACCTTGGTGATGCCGATCGACGAGCCGGCCCGGGCGGGCTTGATGAAGAGCGGCCAGCCGTGGTCACCGGCGAAGTCCACGATGCGCTTGCGGACAGCGGAAGGGTCCGTGTCCCATTCGCGGGGGCGAACCACGACGTACGGGCCGACCGGCAGCCCGAACGAGGTGAAGACCCTCTTCATGTACTCCTTGTCCTGGCCGACCGCCGAGGCGAGCACACCGGCGCCCACGTACGGCACGCCGGAGAGCTCCAGGAGCCCCTGAAGGGTGCCGTCCTCGCCGTACGGACCGTGCAGCACGGGAAAGACGACGTCGACCTCGCCGAGCGCCTTGGGGACCGAGCCGGGCTCGCTGTACACCACTTCACGGATGCCGGGGTCGACGGAGAGCACCACGCCGCCCTCGGTGGACTCGGCCAGCTGGGCCACGTCCGGCATCTTCCGGTCCGTGATGGCCATGCGTTCGGGCTCGTCTGCGGTGAGCGCCCAGCGGCCGTCCGTCGTGATGCCGATCGGCAGGACGTCGTACTTGGTCCGGTCGATGGCGTTCAGGACGGCACCGGCCGTGACGACCGAGATGCCGTGTTCGGAGCTGCGGCCGCCGAACACGACGGCCACGCGCGGCTTGCGGAGCTGCTGCTCCGGGCTCTGGGGGAGGTTCTCGCTGCTCATATCGCGTTGAGCGTACCTGCTGGTACCACTCCGGTCAGCGTGGCCGGACCCGCTGGGGCGGTGACCGCGAACACTCACCGCCCCGACAGGCCCCAGGGCCTGTCGTCAGCGCCGCTCGGGCTTCGCGCTGCGCGACATCAGCTCGCCCAGCGCGACCATCGGCGGCTTGCCCTCGTGGACGATGCCGACGACCGTCTCGGTGATGGGCATGTCGACGCCGTGCCTGCGCGCCAGATCGAGCACCGACTCACAGGACTTGACGCCCTCGGCGGTCTGCTTGGTGACGGCGATCGTCTCCTGGAGCGTCATTCCGCGGCCGAGGTTGGTGCCGAAGGTGTGGTTGCGCGAGAGCGGCGAGGAGCAGGTCGCCACCAGGTCGCCGAGGCCCGCGAGTCCGGAGAAAGTCAGCGGGTCGGCGCCCATGGCGAGGCCGAGGCGAGTCGTCTCGGCGAGACCCCGGGTGATGAGCGAGCCCTTGGCGTTGTCGCCCAGACCCATGCCGTCGGCGATGCCGACGGCGAGACCGATGACGTTCTTGACCGCGCCGCCGAGCTCGCAGCCGACCACATCGGTGTTGGTGTACGGGCGGAAGTACGGGGTGTGGCAGGCGGTCTGGAGGCGCTGGGCCACGAACTCGTCCTGGCAGGCGACAACGGCCGCGGCGGGGCGGCGTTCGGCGATCTCCTTGGCCAGGTTGGGGCCGGTGATGACGGCGACGCGGTCCGCGGAGACCTTGGTGACGTCCTCGATGACCTCGCTCATCCGCTTCGCGGTGCCGAGTTCGACGCCCTTCATCATGGAGACGAGGACGGTGTCGGAGCCAAGGTGCGGGGCCCAGTCGACGAGGTTGGCGCGCAGTGTCTGCGAGGGCACCACGAGCACGGCGAAGTCGGCGCCGTGCAGCGCCTCGGCGGCGTCGGTGGTGGCCCGGATCGACGTGGGAAGTTCAATTCCCGGCAGATAGTCCGGGTTGGTACGGGTCGTGTTGATGGCCTCGGCGACTTCGGCGCGGCGGCCCCAGAGGGTGACGTCGCAGCCGGCGTCGGCGAGAACCATGCCGAAGGCCGTACCCCATGAGCCGGTTCCGAAGACGGCTGCCTTTGCGGGGTGCGTCACTTGAATCCCTTTCCTTCGGCCTTGCGCCGCTGTTCTGCACGCGCCTTGCGGTGGTCGTACGGCTCCACGGGGGCCTTCTCGCCCCGTACGGTCTCCAGCTGCGCGGTCACCGCGGCCATGATGGCCTCGGTCGCCTCGCGCAGGAGATCGGGCGTCGGCTCCCTGTCGTAGAACCGGGACAGGTCGACGGGCGGTCCGGCCTGTACCCGGAGGGTCTTGCGGGGGAAGAGCCGGAGCTTGTTCTCCTTGGCGTACGGCGGCATCACCAGGTTGGCGCCCCACTGGGCGACCGGGATGACCGGGGCCTTCGTCATCAACGCGACGCGGGCGGCACCGGTCTTGCCGGCCATCGGCCACATGTCGGGGTCGCGGGTGAGGGTGCCCTCCGGGTAGAAGGCGACGCATTCACCGCGCTCGATGGCGTCGACGGCGGCCCGGAAGGCGTCCAGCGCATTGGTCGTCTCGCGGTACACGGGGATCTGTTTGGTGCCGCGCAGCATCATTCCGACGAAGGGGGTCTTGAAGAGGCCCGCCTTCGCGAGAAGTCGCGGCACGCGTCCGGTGTTGTACTGGAAGTGACCGTAGGAGAGCGGGTCCAGATACGAGTTGTGATTGACCGCAGTGATGAATCCGCCGTCGGCCGGAATGTGTTCCATTCCCCGCCAGTCACGCTTGAACAGAACCACCAGCGGCGGTTTTGCGATGACCGCCGCCAGGCGGTACCAGAAGCCGATTCTGCGGCGGGACACTCGGACACCTTCCTGTAAGGACCTGACTGCTGCCTGTCCGGATCTGACTGCTGCCTGGCTACCGACGGTCAAGTCTCGCCCCAGGCCCCTGCTCTGTCGAGAACACCGTACGCCCCGCTTTCGGGACCGACCCTCCAGGTTCTCGCACCGGCAGGCGAGAATAAGCGGCGATGCCCATCGAGAGGGAGATCGCCACGAACACCGCCCCGGCCGGTCCTTGGACCCTGGTCGTCCCGTTGAAGCCCCTGGCGCGGGCCAAGAGCAGGCTCGCGCCGGCCGCGGGCGCCGCGCTGCGCCCGCGGCTGGCCCTCGCCTTCGCCCGGGACACCGTGACCGCCGCCCTGTCCTGCCCGGCGGTACGGGATGTGGTGGTCGTCACGGACGACACGGAGGCCGGGGCCGCGCTGGCGGCCCTCGGGGCGCGCATCGCCCCCGACGAACCGGACGACGGGCTCAACGCCGCCCTGGCACACGGTGAGCGGACCGTGCGGGCCCAGCGGCCCGGGGCGGCGGTAGCCGCTCTCAACGCGGATCTGCCCGCGCTGCGCCCCGGAGAATTGGCCAGAGTGCTCGCTTTTTCCGCCGCATTTCCCCGCGCATTTGTCACCGACGCGGCGGGAATCGGTACAACATTTCTTTCGGCTGCACCGGGAGTGGAATTGCGTCCGGTTTTCGGTGGCCCTTCCCGGGCCCGGCATCTGGAATCTGGAGCGGTGGAAATCACTCTGACCGGCATCGATTCGGTCCGCCAGGACGTGGACACCGGCGACGATCTCCGGGCGGCGCTGGCCCTCGGCGTCGGCCCGCACACGGCGGGACGCTGGGCCGCGGGAGTCCCCTCGCTGGACCGATAGGCTGCCGTTCATGCAGGCGACCTCGTACACGTACGACCCCGAGACCCGCACCGGCAGTGTGCTGCTCGACGACGGCACCCCGGTGGAATTCGACGCCCGGGCCTTCGACGCCGGCGGTCTGCGGCTGCTGCGTCCGGGCCAGCGGGTGCGGATCGAGGGCGTCGGCGAAGGTGCGGATCTGCGGATCACCCTGGTGACTCTGCAGACGCTCTGAACCCTGATGACCCCGCGGACGGCCTGAACGGCTCCGCGCGCACCGCCCGGATCAGCCCGCGGGCCGGGCTCCCCGAGGGGAACCCGGCCCGGCGCGTGTGAGCAGCCCTGCGTTGCTCGGCCTCACTTCTTCCGTGCAGTGGCCTTCTTCGCCGTGGTCTTGCGCGCCGTGGTCTTCTTTGCGGGCGCCTTCTTCGCCACGGCCTTCTTGGCGGGCGCGGTCTTCTTGGCGGCCGTGGTCTTCTTGGCCGCCGCCGTGGTCTTCTTGGCTGCCGCGGTGGTCTTCTTCGCGGCGGCCTTCTTGGCGGCGGTGGTCTTCGCCGCGGTCACGGCCTTCTTCGCCACGGCCTTCTTCACCACGGCCTTCTTCGCCACGGCCTTCTTCGCGGCGGCCTTCTTGGCGGCGGCCTTGGTCGTCGCACGGCCGGCACCGCCCGTGAGGCTGCCCTTGGGCGCCTTCTTCACGGCCACATCGTGCTTGGGGAGCTTCTTCGAGCCGCTCACCAGGTCCTTGAAGCCCTGTCCCGCGCGGAAACGGGGCACCGAGGTCTTCTTGACCCGCACCCGCTCACCCGTCTGCGGGTTGCGGGCGTAGCGGGCGGGGCGGTCGACCTTCTCGAACGAGCCGAAGCCGGTGACCGATACACGGTCCCCCGCGACAACCGCACGGACGATCGCGTCGAGCACCGCATCGACGGCGTCTGCGGCCTGCTGACGGCCGCCGACCTTGTCGGCAATCGCTTCTACGAGCTGCGCCTTGTTCACGTCTTCCCCTTCGGAGACATTGCCAGAACGAAAGTGTTCAAGCGTTTTCGCACGTTAGGTAGATATATACCGCAAATCAAACACGAAACGGGCTAATCACCCTAGTGCCGCAACGAAGTCGACCGCTGCGTAGTTCCGCAGAGTCAGTCACCTTCGGGGAATCGGCCCTCATCGAGGTCCTTCATCAACCGGTCCAGACGCCTTGCCGCATCCGGGAGATCGTGCTTAGCCGCGGCCGTGATGACCAACAGCTTCCGGGACAGCGCCATCCTTACGCCCTCCGGGACTTGCAGTGTGCGCACTCTTGTGTGCGCTTCCTTCAATCGGTCGGCGACTTGGCCGTAAAGCTTGAGTTGGCTGTCGCGTTCCATGCACCGATTGTGCCATCTGAGGCGAGTTGTCGCCCGACGGGGTCTCAACAAGCGACTGCGCCCCCTACCAGAAGGTAGGGGGCGCAGTCCTGGAAACGCGCTGCTCAGGCGTTAATTGTACGCGGCTTGAAGGTCGGCCTTAGCACCTCATAAGTCGCAATGTCCGCTTCGTTCCGAAGGGTGAGACTGATGTCGTCCAGCCCGTTCAGCAGTCGCCAGCGGGCGTTCTCGTCAAGCTCGAAATCGGCCGTGATGCCCTCGGCACGGACCTGGCGCGCCTCCAGGTCGACGGTGATCTCGGCCGCAGGGTCAGCCTCGGTCAGCTCCCAGAGCGCGTCGACGGCCTTCTGGTCGAGAACGACGGTCAACAGCCCGTTCTTCAGCGAGTTGCCGCGGAAGATGTCGGCGAACCGGGAGGAGATGACGGCCTTGAAACCGTAGTTCTGCAGCGCCCACACGGCGTGCTCGCGGGACGATCCGGTGCCGAAATCGGGACCGGCCACCAGCACCGTGGCACCGCTGCGCTCCGGGCGGTTGAGGACGAAGTTCTCGTCCTTGCGCCAGGCCTCGAAGAGTCCGTCCTCGAAGCCGTCGCGGGTGACCTTCTTCAGCCAGTGGGCGGGGATGATCTGGTCGGTGTCGACGTTGCTGCGGCGCAGCGGGACGGCCCGGCCGGTGTGTGTGGTGAAAGCTTCCATGATTCTCAGACTCCGGCGGGCGTACGAGCGTCGGACAGGTCGGCCGGCGAGGCGAGGTGGCCCAGCACGGCGGTGGCGGCGGCGACCTGCGGGGAGACCAGGTGCGTACGACCTCCCTTGCCCTGCCGGCCCTCGAAGTTGCGGTTCGAGGTGGAGGCCGAGCGCTCGCCGGGGGCCAGCTGGTCGGGGTTCATACCGAGACACATCGAGCAGCCGGCGTGCCGCCATTCGGCACCAGCGGCGGTGAAGACCTTGTCCAGGCCCTCCTCGACGGCCTGCAGAGCGACCCGGACGGAGCCCGGAACGACCAGCATCCGTACGCCTCTCGCGACTTTGCGGCCGTCCAGGATCGCGGCCGCGTTACGCAGGTCCTCGATCCGGCCGTTGGTGCAGGAACCTACGAACACGGTGTCCACGTTGATCTCGCGCAGCGGCTGTCCGGCGGTCAACCCCATGTATTCCAGGGCCTTTTCGGCGGCGTCCCGCTCCGAGGCGTCCTCGTACGAAGCCGGGTCGGGGACGTTTGCCGACAGGGGCGCGCCCTGGCCGGGGTTGGTGCCCCAGGTGACGAACGGTGCCAGTGCGGCGGCGTCGATGACGACCTCGGCGTCGAAGACCGCGTCGTCGTCGGTACGCAGCGTCTTCCAGTACGCGACGGCGGCGTCCCAGTCCTCGCCCTGCGGGGCGTGGTCGCGGCCCTCCAGGTAGTCGAAGGTGGTCTCGTCCGGGGCGATCATGCCTGCCCGGGCGCCGGCCTCGATCGACATGTTGCAGATGGTCATCCGGGCTTCCATCGAGAGCTTCTCGATGGCCGGGCCACGGTATTCGAGGATGTAGCCCTGGCCGCCGCCGGTGCCGATCCGGGCGATGATCGCGAGGATCAGATCCTTGGCGGTGACACCATCGGGCAGTTCGCCGTCGATGGTGATCGCCATGGTCTTCGGACGGGCCATCGGCAGTGTCTGGGTGGCCAGGACGTGCTCGACCTGGCTGGTGCCGATGCCGAACGCCAGCGCGCCGAAGGCTCCGTGTGTGGACGTGTGGGAGTCGCCGCAGACGACCGTGGTACCGGGCTGGGTCAGACCCAGCTGTGGGCCGACCACGTGCACGACGCCCTGCTCGACGTCACCCAGCGGGTGCAGCCGTACGCCGAACTCCGCGCAGTTCTTGCGCAGGGTCTCCAACTGGGCGCGGGAGACGGGGTCCGCGATCGGCTTGTCGATGTCGAGGGTCGGGGTGTTGTGATCCTCGGTGGCGATGGTGAGGTCGAGTCGCCGCACTTTGCGTCCGGCCTGCCGCAGGCCGTCGAAGGCCTGGGGGCTGGTCACCTCGTGCAGCAGGTGCAGATCGATGAAGAGGAGGTCGGGCTCACCTTCGGCGCGCCGGACGACATGGTCGTCCCAGACCTTCTCCGCGAGTGTCCTACCCATCGCTTTCCCTCCGGCCGGCGTCTTCGCCGACCCAACTAGAGATTCGGTGCGCCGCCGTCCGGACCCCCGTGCGGGGCGGTGGCTACGGGCCGTTGTGTGGCCGCCCGTACAGATTCGCAACTTCCGCCGAAAATTGAACTTGCGTTTCACAGAGTGAGACGGGAGTATCGTCGTATGGACAACTCTAGCGGCGTCGGCGTTCTCGACAAGGCAGCTCTGGTATTGAGCGCCCTGGAGTCCGGTCCGGCCACCCTCGCCGGGCTGGTCGCGGCGACCGGGCTCGCACGACCCACGGCACATCGACTGGCCGTGGCACTGGAACACCACCGGATGGTGGCGAGGGATATGCAGGGCCGTTTCATTCTCGGCCCCCGGCTGGCGGAGCTCGCGGCGTCGGCGGGCGAGGACCGCCTGCTGGCCACGGCGGGACCGGTGCTCACCCACCTCCGCGACATCACAGGCGAGAGCGCGCAGCTCTACCGGCGACAGGGCGAGATGCGGATCTGCGTGGCGGCTGCGGAGCGGCTGTCCGGTCTGCGGGACACCGTGCCGGTCGGCTCCACACTCACCATGAAGGCCGGATCGTCGGCCCAGATCCTGATGGCCTGGGAGGAGCCGGAACGCCTGCACCGCGGCCTCCAGGGCGCCCGCTTCACGGCAACGGCGCTCTCGGGCGTACGGCGCAGGGGCTGGGCCCAGTCGATCGGCGAGCGCGAGCCGGGCGTCGCCTCGGTCTCGGCGCCGGTGCGCGGCCCCTCCAACCGGGTGGTCGCCGCCGTCTCGGTCTCCGGACCGATCGAGCGACTGACCCGGCACCCGGGCCGGATGCACGCCCAGGCGGTCATCGACTCGGCGGCACGGCTCAGCGAGGCCCTGCGCCGCACCGGCTGACGTCCGCAACTTCCCTCGGCCGCCCCAGCGTCGCGGCGGCCTCCACCAAGTCACCGTCCGGGCCCCGGAGATGACGGGGAGACATACCTCAAGGACAAGCAGAAGGGCCCCTCACCGAGGTG
Source organism: Streptomyces sp. NPDC002958 (assembly GCF_055563255.1). Classification (NCBI taxonomy): domain Bacteria; kingdom Bacillati; phylum Actinomycetota; class Actinomycetes; order Kitasatosporales; family Streptomycetaceae; genus Streptomyces; species Streptomyces sp. NPDC002958. The sequence goes on from NZ_JBVHDS010000002.1 coordinate 182,178, forward strand.
AAGGGCCCTTCTCTGTCGCTCTGTTGTACCCCCGACCGGATTCGAACCGGCGCTACTGCCGTGAGAGGGCAGCGTGCTAGGCCGCTACACAACGGGGGCTTGTTACTTCTGTTGCATTTCTGCGCTGGGCTACCAGGACTCGAACCTAGAATGACGGTACCAGAAACCGTAGTGTTGCCAATTACACCATAGCCCATGGTGTTACAAGTACCCCCGACCGGATTCGAACCGGCGCTACTGCCGTGAGAGGGCAGCGTGCTAGGCCGCTACACAACGGGGGCCCTAGCGATCCTGCATCGAGAACGTGGGTGCGACCCAGATGATCTCGCGGGAAGGATCTGTACCCCCGACCGGATTCGAACCGGCGCTACTGCCGTGAGAGGGCAGCGTGCTAGGCCGCTACACAACGGGGGCTTGTTACTTCTGTTGCATTTCTGCGCTGGGCTACCAGGACTCGAACCTAGAATGACGGTACCAGAAACCGTAGTGTTGCCAATTACACCATAGCCCACCAAAACTCAACCCCTTTAAGGGGTTTTGTTCTGCTTGCGCTTCCCGTTCGGATCTTTCGTTCCGCTCGGGCGGCGCAGGAAGAACATTACCCGAAGGTGTCCGGCGCTCCAAAACGGGTATTGCCCGCCAGCAGGCCGGGCAACTGACCGAGCCCGTTGATACGGACGAGTTCGGGCCGCCCGCCGCGTCCGCCCCGGTCCAGCCAGATCCCCATCAGCCCTGCGGCGACCGCGCCCCCCGCGTCGATGTCCGGCTCGTCCCCCACGTACGCGACCTCCTGCGGCTCCAGCGCCAGCGCATCGCAGGCGGCGTGGAAGGCACCGGCCTCGGGCTTGGAGACGCCCAGTTCCACAGCGCACACCACGGCCTCGAACCGGTCCCGCACACCGAGCGTGCGCAGCTTCCGGTCCTGGTTGTGGATGCTGGAGTTCGACAGCACCCCATGCCGGAACCCGTCAGCCAACAGATCCAGAACGGGCAGCACATCGGGGAAGAGCGACCAGGCGGCCTCGTAATGGGCCGCGTGCCGACCAAACCAGTCGTCGGCCTCGGCATCGTCCAGGGCCCGCGAGACGAACTCCCGGACCCGGTCCCGGCGCTGCCCCTGGAAGTCCGTCTCCCCGGCGGCAAACCGCGCCCAGTGCACATCGGTGATCGCCCGCCACGCTGCGAGGGCCTGCTCGACGGAGTCGTATCCGTCGGGCAGGCCCTCCTGTTCGAGATGCTTGCTCATGCCGACGCGGTCGGCGCCCGTGTAGTCGAAGATCGTGTCGTCGATGTCCCAGAGGACCGCGCGGATCGTCATGCGGCCCAGCCTAGGGTCCTACGCTGCGAGCGCGGTGGGCTTCGCGGTGCTCCGCAGGCCGATGAAGACAATCTTCAGGTCGTCGATCTCCTCGGGGGTGAACAGGTCGTCCGGGCCACCGGGCGCCCGGTCGTGGAAGGGACTGCCGGCTTCGTACAGGTCTCCGCGGTCGAGCAGACCACGCTTCGTGACCACGTCGACAATGAGTGTGACGAAGTCCAGCTGACCGGCGCCCGGAACAAATGAATACCGATGGGGTGGCTGCTCGGCGAGAGCAGCCACCCCATCGTGTGACGCGAAACCGCTACGCGGCCAGCTTGGCCAGGGCGGCGTCGATGCGGGCCAGGGTCTTCTCGCGGCCCAGGATCTCCAGGGACTCGAAGAGCGGCAGGCCGATCGTGCGGCCGGTGACCGCTACGCGGACCGGGGCCTGGGCCTTGCCGAGCTTCAGGCCGTGCTCCTCGCCCGCGGTGAGGATGGCGTTCTTCAGGGCGTCCGCGTTCCACTCGGCGTCGGCCAGCTTGGCGCGGGCCGTGACGAGCAGGGCGTCGGAGCCCTCCTTCATCGCCTTGGTCCAGGACGCCTCGTCGGTGGCCGGCTCGTCGAGGAAGAGGAAGTCAACGTTGACCGTGATGTCCGAGAGGACCGTGACGCGGGTCTGGGCGTGCGGGGCGATCGCCGCGAACTGCTCGGCGTCGAAGGACTCCGGGGCCCACGGGGCGAACGGCGCCTTCAGCCAGGGGCCGCAGGCCTCGGTGAACGTCTTCACGTCGAGCATGCGGATGTGCTCGGCGTTGATGTGCTCGCACTTCTTGAGGTCGAAGCGCGCCGGGTTGGCGTTGACGTCCTTGATGTCGAACGCGGCCACCATCTCCTCGATGGAGAAGATGTCGCGGTCCTCGGCGATCGACCAGCCCAGCAGGGAGAGGTAGTTGAGCAGCCCCTCGGGCAGGAAACCTCGCTCGCGGTAGAGGTTGAGCGAGGCCTGCGGGTCACGCTTGGAGAGCTTCTTGTTGCCCTCGCCCATGACGTACGGGAGGTGACCGAACGCGGGGGTGTCCTTGGCGATGCCCAGCTCGATGAGCGCCTTGTAGAGGGCGAGCTGGCGCGGGGTGGAGGAGAGAAGGTCCTCGCCGCGCAGCACGTGGGTGATCTCCATCAGCGCGTCGTCGACCGGGTTGACCAGCGTGTAGAGCGGGGCGCCGTTGGCGCGGACGATGCCGTAGTCCGGCACGTTCTCCGGCTGGAAGGTCAGCTCGCCGCGGACCAGGTCGGTGAAGGTGAGCGCCTCGTCGGGCATCCGGAAGCGGACGATGGAGGTGCGGCCCTCGGCCGCGTACGCGGCGATCTGCTCAGTCGTGAGGTCGCGGCAGTGGCCGTCGTAGCCGGACGGCTTGCCGGCGGCGCGGGCGGCGTCGCGGCGGGTGTCGAGCTCCTCGGTGGTGCAGTAGCAGTGGTACGCGTACCCGCCCGCGAGGAGCTTCTCGGCGACATCCTTGTAGATGTCCATGCGCTGCGACTGGCGGTACGGGGCGTGCGGGCCGCCGACCTCGGGGCCCTCGTCCCAGTCGAAGCCGAGCCAGCGCATCGAATCCAGGAGCTGGTTGTAGGAGTCCTCGGAGTCGCGGGCCGCATCGGTGTCCTCGATGCGGAAGACCATGGTGCCGCCGTGGTGCCGGGCGAAGGCCCAGTTGAACAGGGCGGTGCGGACCAGTCCCACATGGGGGTTGCCGGTCGGAGAGGGACAGAAACGTACACGGGGGGGCACCCCGTGCTCGAGCGGAGCCGAGAGCTTGGGGGAGGGTGCGTTAACCACGCTTGATCACCTTGTTGGTGAGAGTGCCGATGCCTTCGATGGTGACGGCGACCTCGTCGCCGACATGGAGGGGTCCGACCCCTGCGGGAGTTCCGGTGAGGATCACATCGCCCGGGAGCAGCGTCATGGCTTCCGTGATGTGGACGACCAGATCCTCGATCGAGCGGATCATGTCGCTCGTACGGCCCAGTTGGCGTTGCTCGCCGTTGACCGTGGCCTGAATGGTCAGGTCGCTGGGGTCGAGGTCGGTCTCCACCCAGGGGCCCAGCGGGCAGGAGGTGTCGAAGCCCTTGGCCCGGGCCCACTGCTTCTCGCGCTTCTGGGCATCGCGGGCGGTGACGTCATTGGCGCAGGTGTAGCCGAAGATGACGTCCTTCACGCGCTCACGCGGCACTTCTCGGCACATGCGGCCGATGACCACGGCCAGTTCGGCCTCGTGGTGGAGCTCGTTGGAGAAGGAGGGGTACTCAATGGCGTCGCCGGAGCCGATCACCGAGGTGGTGGGCTTGAAGAAGGCGACGGGGACGTCCGGTACCTCGTTGCCGAGTTCCGCGGCGTGCTCCGCGTAGTTGCGGCCGATGCCGACGACCTTGTTGGGGAGCACGGGCGGCAGGAGGCGGACCTTGCTCAGCGGGACCTTGGTGCCGGAGAGCTCGAACTCGGCGTACGGAATGCCCTTGATGATGTCGAGGACGAGACCATCGGGCTCGTCGCCCTCGACGGCACCGAAGGCGACATTGCCGTCGATGGAGAACCTGGCGATGCGCACGGGATGCTGTCGCCTCTCACTTGCTGGCTGAAGACTGACGCTTCAGGCTAACGCGGGTGAGGGGGGGCGACGCGCGCTGGACCCACCGACCATCGGAGGGCGGGAGGAGGAGCGGGGGCCGGTGTGTGCGGCTGCAAGGCGGGGAGGGAGGTAACGCGGAGCGTTGTTGACTGACGGCAACGCCGCAGATGGGTGTGCCGACCTTCGCGACGCCGCCCCCGCCGGCCGGTCCTATTGCGTGGCTGCGGCCGGGGCTTGCATGAGGATGGTGCGGCGGGGGTTGGCCGTCTGGGTGGGCAGGTCGATGGCATGTTCCGGCACTTCCGGCGTCTGCAGCTCGTCGGCGTCCTCGAGGTGAGCCAGCGTGGTGCGCCGGGGGTTGGCGATATTGCGGAACATCGTCGTCGTCTTCATCTGCCGTGAGGACCCTGTCGGTACGGGCGCTGCCCGGAGGGGCGCCGGTTGTCGGATTTGCCATCACTGTAAAGCGTCAGGCTAAACATTCAATTCCCTCCGGAAGCCCGGATGAGACCGCGATCATCATGTGAGTTTGCTCACGATCGCGTCGACAATTGCCTTATTTCGGACGGTCGACCACCTCGACAGAAACGGACATTGCAGCACTGAATGATCCATTCCGCTCCTGATCATGTCGACTGGGACACCTTTCACTCTCCGCCGATTCACGCGTAATCGCCCACTTTGCCCTCGAACACGCTCCACGGCTTGTTACTCATCCATCACAACGCGTCACCCGGCTCGCGGCCCGGCGCTGGGCCCTTGTTGGAGATCCGGCACTGTGCTGGAATTCCAAGCACCGCCGCGGGTTTCAGGCCGGCGCGCAGGGGCGCAACGCAGCGCCGAGTGGCGGCGGGAAGGGGGAGAGCGCCGGTCACTCACGACCACCATGGGGCGTACACGACGCCCCACGACGCCGACACCGTCCCACCCGCTCCGTGCGGAGGGACGCCTGGTCCAGAGGTTGCGACGCTAGTGCAGGGACGTTTCAAGAGGGATGGCAGCGCTGCGGCGGAACAGGAGCCGCACGGCGGGACCGACCGCGGTTCCTCGCCCCAGCACGCCCAGAACGCCGGACCGACCGCGGCCGACGACAGCGGCGACCGCGACCGACACCCCGGCGCCACAGCGAGCAGCACCACCGATCCGATCACGTCGCTCAAGCCCCGGGGCCCCGCCAGCACGGGCCCGCGAGTAGCTCTTCGCAACTGGCGCATCAGCACGCGCCTGGTCTCCCTGCTCGCCCTCCCCGTGGTCGCCGCGACCACGCTGGGCGGACTGCGGATCAACGACTCCATGAACGACATCCAGCAGCTGGACCACATGCAGCTGCTGACCAAGATGACCAAGCAGGCGACCACGCTCGCCCAGGCGCTCCAGGAGGAGCGCGACCGCTCTGCCGGTCCGCTGTCCAACGGGGTCAAGTCCGACGACTTCAAGGTCACCGAGCCCCGCAAGAAGACCGACCGGGCGAAGGCGGCCTTCTTCGAGTCGACGAACTCGATCGGCGACCCCTCCGGCGACGAGTCCCTCGAGAGCATCTCCTCGAGCGTCCAGCAGATCGCCGGCCAGCTGGGCGAGATCCGCGACATCCGCAAGACGGCGTACGCCAAGGGCACCCCGAGTCTCCAGACCGTCGACCAGTACAGCCAGCTGATCACCTCGCTGCTGAGCCTCTCGCTGGACATGGCGCAGGCGACCAGCAACTCGGAGATGATCAAGCGGACCCGGGCGCTGGCGGCCTTCTCCTCCGCCAAGGAGTACGCCTCGGTCCAGCGGGCGATCATCGCCGCGTCGCTGCCCGGCGGCAACGACAAGCAGCCGCACCTCGACGAGAACGACCAGCAGTTCGGCCGCGCCGCGCTCCGCAAGGAGGAATCGGCACGCCGCTCCTTCGAGGCGGTCTACTCCGCCACCGGCCAGGACGCCGACGAGCTGACCGCCACGCTGGACGACGGCAATCCGGAGATCAAGGCCGCCGACGCCTACGCGAAGAAGGTGCTGGACAGTCCGTCGGGCATGAAGGGCACGGCCCCACGTTCCTACCTGGACTGGTACGACCAGAGCTCCACCAAGATCCAGGCGATGAAGACCATCGAGGAGACGCTCCTCAGCGACATGGAGGGCAAGGCCCGCGAGCTCCGCGACGAGGCGAAGCGCGAAGCGATCATCAGCGGTGCGCTCATCCTGCTGGTGCTCGGTGTCTCGCTGGTCGGCGCCTTCGTCGTCGCCCGGTCGATGATCCGCTCGCTGCGGCGGCTCCAGGACACAGCTACGCGCGTCGCTCAGGACCGGCTGCCCGAGCTCGTCAAGCAGCTTTCCGAGGCCGACCCGCAGGACGTGGACACCTCGGTCGAGTCGGTCGGTGTGCACTCCCGGGACGAGATCGGCAAGGTGGCCGCGGCCTTCGACGACGTGCACCGCGAGGCCGTACGTCTCGCCGCCGAGCAGGCCCTCCTGCGGGGCAACGTCAACGCGATGTTCACCAACCTCTCGCGCCGCAGCCAGGGCCTCATCCAGCGCCAGCTCTCGCTCATCTCCGAACTGGAGTCGCGCGAGGCCGACCCGGACCAGCTGTCCTCGCTCTTCAAGCTCGACCACCTCGCCACCCGTATGCGCCGTAACGGCGAGAACCTCCTCGTCCTCGCGGGCGAGGAGCCGGGCCGCCGGTGGACCCGCCCCGTCCCGCTGGTCGATGTGCTCCGTGCCGCCGCCTCCGAGGTGGAGCAGTACGAGCGCATCGAACTGGCCGCGGTGCCCGCCACCGAGGTCGCGGGCCGCGTCGTCAACGACCTCGTGCACCTGCTCGCCGAGCTGCTGGAGAACGCCACATCGTTCTCCTCGCCCCAGACGAAGGTCCGGGTCACGGGTCACGCGCTGCCCGACGGGCGGGTGCTCGTCGAGATCCACGACACCGGCATCGGCCTCTCCCCCGAAGACCTCGCGGCGATCAACGAGCGGCTCGCCTCGCCGCCCACCGTGGACGTCTCGGTTTCCCGCCGCATGGGCCTGTTCGTGGTCGGCCGGCTGTCCTTGCGTCACGGCATCCGGATCCAGCTGCGGCCCTCCGACTCCGGTGGTACGACCGCGCTGGTCATGCTGCCCGTCGATGTCGCGCACGGCGGCAAGCAGTCGGCCCCCAAGCAGGGGCCGGGGCAGCAGAACGCCGCCCCCGGCGGTCTGCTCGGCGGTGGCAGCGGTACGGGCGCGGGCAACGGCTCCCGTCCCGGCCTCGGGGGCGCCCCGTCGGCCCCGGCCGGCCGGCTCGCCGCGGGGCCGGGTGCCGCGCGCGGTCAGGTCGGTGCGGGCTCCGGTCCGCGCGCCGCACTGCCCTCGCGGGAGGGCGGCCCCCGCCGGCCTCAGAACCAGCAGGGTCAGCCGGGCCGGCAGAGTCAGTCCGGTCAGCAGAACGTCGACTTCCAGTCCGCCGGGCTGTCCAACACCGGTCCGCAGGACCTCTCGCGCCAGGAGCCGCAGCGTCAAGGCGGCGGCCTTGCCGGCGCCTTCGGCAACGGTGCCCGGCTCGGTGGCCGCGGCCAGGGCGGCGGAACGGGTCGTGCGGACTCGGGCCGGCCCGACCTGTTCGGCCAGAACCGCCAGGACCCGAACGGCCAGGACCCGAATCGTCAGGACCCGAACGGTCAGCAGGGCCGGTCGAACGGCCCGGTCCCGTGGCAGTCTCCGCAGTCGCAGCAGGCCCGGCAGAACCCGGCCGGTCGCGGTGGCTTCCAGCAGCCCGGCGACCCGGTCGAACCCGGCCGTCAGCTGCCTCCGGTCAGTGGTCCGCGCGCCGAGCTGCCCGGTGGAAATCCGCAGCCGCAGCGCCCGCAGACCACCAGTTGGGGCACCGAGGAGCCGTCCATTGCGCGGCGTACTCCGCTGGACGCCCCGCGCGGTCACGAGGAGCCCGAGTCCACGGGCCAATTCCAGCGGCCGATGAGCCCGCCGCTCACCCCGCGGCCGGCCATGGACGACCGGCAGGGCCCCGGCTCCACCGCCGAGTTCGCCCGCCCCGACTTCTCGGCTCCGGCCCCGCAGGACCGGTCGTCCCAGGACCCGGCGAGCACCGCGCAGTTCGCCCGCCCCGACTTCTCGGCTCCGGACCCGCAGGACCGGTCGTCCCAGGACCCGGCGAGCACCGCGCAGTTCGCCCGCCCGGACTTCGGACAGCCACAGCCCGCTCAGGCGCAGGACCAGGGCCTGCCGGCACCGCGTCAGCGCGGCCGGGACAACGAGGACTTCGGTGCCCCGCGTCCGATCGCCGCGTCCACCGGCGACGCGCAGTACCGTCCGATCCTGCCGCCGCAGCCGCAGCCCGAGGCGCTGCCTCCGGCGGCCGGGCCCGGGGACGGTCGCACGCCGCTGTACGACACCCTGGAGACGAATTGGTTCCACGGCCCGCAGCAGGGCGGCCAGCAGCCGCCCGCCGAGCCGCAGGCGCCCGACTTCGCTCAGGAGAGTCCCGCTCCCGCCGCACCGCGCCCCAGCGGCGGCGACACGGGCGGCACCACAAGCTCCTGGCGCCCCTCGCCGAACGACGAACTCGTACGGCAGGCGGAGCGGGTCAAGAAGCCCGCGGCAGGCGGAATCACCACCTCCGGACTGCCTCGCCGGGTACCCCGCGCCAATCTGGTGCCGGGCACCGCCCAGCAGCAGAACCACCAGTCCGGTCCTCAGGTGTCGCGTGCGCCCGATGATGTGCGCGGCCGGTTGACCAATCTCCGCCGGGGCATCCAACAGGGACGGCAGGCCAACAACGGCCAGTCGACCGAAAGTTTCCCACTCGGCCCCACTCACCAGCAGGAGCGTTAGTTGAGCCCGATGAGTCAGGCCGCGCAGAATCTGAACTGGTTGATCACCAACTTCGTGGACAACACCCCCGGGGTGTCGCACACGGTGGTGGTCTCCGCCGACGGACTCCTGCTGGCCATGTCCGAAGGTTTCCCACGTGACCGCGCCGACCAGCTGGCGGCCGTCGCCTCCGGTCTGACCTCGCTGACTGCGGGCGCCTCCCGGATCTTCGAAGGCGGCGCCGTCAGCCAGACCGTGGTGGAGATGGAACGCGGGTTCCTCTTCTTGATGTCCATTTCGGACGGTTCCTCGCTGGCCGTGCTCGCCCACCCGGACGCCGACATCGGTCTGGTCGGGTACGAAATGGCCCTCTTGGTCGACCGGGCGGGCACCGTCCTCACCCCGGACCTCCGCGCCGAGCTCCAGGGAAGCCTGCTCCACTAGGCGGACATGGATCGATGACAGACTCGATTGACCCTCATCCCTCGCCCGTCCGGCCGCTTCGAGCCCCCCACCGGCCCCTTCAGACGGCAAGCCGACACTCTGCTGTCACGCCCGGAGGATTCATGACCCCGCCACCCGCCTCACCCGATCCGTACGGCGCACTGCACCACGCGTCGTACGACGGTGAAGGCGACCAGCCTCTGGTCCGTCCGTATGCCATGACCGGCGGCCGGACCCGGCCTCGCTACCAGCTCGCGATAGAGGCGCTGGTCTCCACCACAGCCGACCCCGCACACCTGGGGACGCTGCTCCCGGAGCACCAGCGGATCTGCCACCTCTGCCGTGAGGTCAAGTCGGTGGCCGAGGTCTCGGCGCTGCTGTCGATGCCACTCGGCGTGGCCAGGATTCTTGTCGCGGACCTGGCGGAAGCCGGCATGGTGGCCATCCACCAGCCGGGCAATGGAGAGACCGGCGGCGCGCCGGATGTGACACTGCTCGAAAGGGTGCTCAGTGGACTTCGCAAGCTCTAGCGGCGGAGCGGCCCGGGCCACCACGTCGGCGAAGATCGTGGTGGCAGGGGGCTTCGGCGTGGGTAAGACCACGTTCGTCGGTGCCGTTTCGGAGATCAACCCGTTGCGTACGGAAGCCGTGATGACGTCCGCGTCCGCGGGCATCGACGACCTGACGCACACCGGGGACAAGACCACCACCACGGTGGCGATGGACTTCGGCCGCATCACCCTGGACCAGGACCTGATCCTGTACCTCTTCGGTACGCCCGGACAGGACCGCTTCTGGTTCATGTGGGACGACCTGGTCCGCGGCGCCATCGGAGCCGTCGTCCTCGTCGACACCCGGCGTCTCGCCGACTGCTTCCCCGCAGTCGACTACTTCGAGAACAGCGGGCTCCCGTTCGTCATCGCCCTCAACGGCTTCGACGGACACCAGCCCTACACGCCCGACGAGGTCCGCGAGGCGCTCCAGATCGGCCCCGACACCCCGATCATCACGACGGACGCCCGGCACCGCGCCGATGCCAAGAGCGGCCTCATCACGCTCGTGGAGCACGCGCTGATGGCGCGGCTGAAGTAGGCACAAGTCCGTATTGGTATACGGCAGTTAACGCGACTAAACGGGGGCGGGCTGTGTCCTTTGACACGATCCGCCCCTCGTGTTCATAACGTTTCGACAGAGAATTGACCCGCGTTCGACACCCGACGCATTCGCCCGGTACCACTGTGCGCACATGAGCCCCGCCTTTTGGCGGGGCTCGCTCTGTATGCCCGTTTTATCCGAGGCCTGGACCACTCGGAATGGCTGGTTCCGACTGTTTGGAACGCGACCGGTCCGCGTGCTGGAATTCGACGAATCCCGAGTAGTACGACCCTGAACGAAACACGGCACAACGTAGGTGCCGACGCCGAGAGGTTGTTGGTCGAGTGAGGCGAAGGAACGAGGGCTCCGCGGCGCAGCCGGAGCGGGGCAACTTCACCCCGCCGCCGCGCGCCGCGTCGTCGCCTGCCCGCGTGTCCAAAAAGACGGCGTCGGGTGGCAGCACCAGCCGGATGTCCCCCCGCAACTGGCGGGTGCCCACTCGGCTGAACGCGATCCTCCTGATCCCCGTGCTGGTAGGCCTGGTCATGGGCGGCACCCAGGTCAAGGGGTCGATCGACATCTGGCGAGAGGCGCAGGACGCCGAGAAGACCGCACTGATCGTGCGCGCGGCCTCCGAGTACGGCCAGGCGCTCCTCAATGAGCGTGACATCTCCGCTCAGCCCCTGTTGTCGAACAAGAGGGACGCCGCCGTCGTCAGCCGGGCCCAAGCCACCACCGACGCGGCCGCGGCCAAGTTCGACATGGCGGTGAAGGACCTGCCCGAGAAGCAGGGCCTGGAGCGGCGTCTCGAGCTGTTCCGGCAGGAAGAGCCCAAGCTCCCCGATCTGCGCAAGACAGCCTATGCCGAGGCCATGGACCCGGTGAAGACAGAAGAGGGCTACACCGAGGTGCAGCACTCCCTGATGGATTTCTGCAACGAGCTGGGTCTGGGCACCGGCAACATCACCAGCTATGGCCGTACGGTCTACGCGATCGAACTCGCCAAGGCCGCAGTATCGCTTCAGCGTTCCATCGGTATGCATCTGCTGGTACGTCCGAGCCAGGAGGGCGCCAAGTTCGACGCCCAGGTCAAGGCCTTCGGCTCGTACAACTACCTGGAGCAGATCGCGCTCGGCGAGTTCGTCTCCGGTGGTACGGAGGCCGACGCGGCCCGACTGAAGCAGGTCATGGCCGACAAGTCGGCCGAGGGTGCGAAGAAGCTGAAGAAGGCCAAGGAGCAGGCCGACGCCGCGGGTGTCCCGTTCGTCACGCCGCCCAGTGTCGACGGCTCGGTCTTCGACGGCATGGCCCAGCAGATCGGGCAGGGCAAGTCGCCCGAGAAGCTGGCCGAGCAGGGCATCACGCCCGAGACCTGGATGTTGGCCGCCACCGCCAAGTTCGACGGGTACACCACGATCGAAAACGAACTCGTCGACCAAGCGGTGACCGAGGCCGCGGACATCTCGTCCAGCGCCAAGAACGACGCCCTCATCAACGCCGCCGTCGTGATCGTCTCCCTGCTGGCCGCCTTCGTCCTGGCCGGGTTGATGGCCCGTCAGATGAGCCGCTCGATGCGCCGACTGCGTACCGCCGCCTTCGGGGTCGCCGAGCAGCGGCTGCCGATGCTGGTCGACCAGCTCTCCAGGACCGATCCGGGCCGGGTCGACACCCGCGTCCAGCCGATCCCGATCAACAGCCGTGACGAGATCGGTGAGGTCGCCCGCGCCTTCGACCAGGTGCACCGCGAGGCCGTCCGGCTGGCGGCCGAGCAGGCCATGCTGCGGGGCAACGTCAACGCGATCTTCGCCAACCTGTCGCGTCGCAACCAGTCGCTGATCGAGGGCCAGCTGACCCTCATCTCCGACCTGGAGAACAACGAGGCAGACCCGGACCAGCTGGAGAGCCTCTTCCGGCTGGACCACCTGGCCACCCGTATGCGCCGCAACGGCGAGAACCTCCTCGTACTCGCCGGCGAGGAGCCGGGCCGCCGCTGGAACCAGCCGGTCCCGCTGGTCGACGTGTTGCGGGCCGCCTCCTCCGAGGTGGAGTCGTACGAGCGCATCGAGCTCTCCGGGGTGTCGGAGACCGAGATCCACGGCCAGTCCGTCACCGACCTCGTGCATCTGCTGGCCGAGCTGCTGGAGAACGCCACCACGTTCTCCTCGCCGCAGACCAAGGTGCGGGTCACGGCGACCCGACTGCCCGACAGCCGTGTGATGATCGAGATCCACGACAAGGGCATCGGCCTCACCGCCGAGGACTTCGCCGACATCAACCACAAGCTGGCCAACCCGCCGACCGTGGACGCCGCGGTGTCGCAGCGCATGGGCCTGTTCGTGGTCGGCCGGCTCGCCGACCGGCACGGCATCCGGGTCCAGCTGCGCCCCTCGGGCGAGCAGGCCGGAACCACCTCGCTGGTCATGCTGCCGGACGCCATCACCCACGGTGGCGGTGGCGAACCGGCTTCCGCGCAGGACGACTTCACCGTCTCCTCGATCATTCCGCGGCAGCAGACCTCCGGGCAGCCGGCGCCGCAGCCCTCGATGCGCACGGCGGCGGAGCTCGGTTTCGACGACTCGCGCTACGAGCAGCCGTCGGTGGATGCCGCGCAGCTGGAGCCGGTGGGCCGCTCGCTGATGCGCAAGGAGCGCCGGGCCGCGCTGGGGGCTCGGACGGCCGACGGCGAGCGCCCGCAGTTCGCGCAGGAGCCGTACGCCGGGAACGAGCCCTCGGACAACGGGTACGCCGAGAACGGGTACGCCCAGGAGCCGTACGAGCAGACGTCGTACAAGGGCGGCTATGCGGAGGATGCGTATGCGGCCGGCGGGAGCGCGCAGCCGTCGTACGAGGAGCAGTTCGCTCCCCGGTCCCACCAGGATGAGTGGGCGAATCAGGGCGCGCACCAGGGTGCTTACGAGCCATCGGCACAAGTCGAAGCGGAATCTCTCCCGAGCACTGCCGCGGAGCCGCGGGAACGCGTAGGCTTCGACCGTCCGGGACCCATCCCGAACTCAGGTCCCGAGCTGACCGAGGCCGGTCTGCCGCGCAGGGGCGGTCAGCAGCACTGGCAGCCCACCGGCCGCGGGAACAACCGGCCCGTCGCCGCGCAGCAGCAGCCGCAGCAGCAGGAGGAACTGCCGCCGCAGCAGTCGCCCGCGCAGCAGGACGGGAACGGCTCCGCCGACTGGCGCTCGACGAACGACGAGCGCTGGGAGCGGGCCGAGCAGCTCCGGGAGCCGAAGGCGGGCGGGGTCACCCCGTCCGGACTCCCCCGGCGGGTGCCCAAGGCCAATCTGGTCGAGGGTACGGCGGAGCAGACCTTGCAGGGCGGCCCTCAGGTCTCTCGCGCCCCCGAGGACGTCCGTGGCAGGTTGAGCAACCTGCGGCGGGGCGTGCTGCGGGGACGTAACGAGGGTTCGGACACAAGTAATACCTACAACCAGGAGCGTTAGTGTGAGCCCGATGAGCCAGGCGGCGCAGAATCTGAACTGGTTGATCACCAACTTCGTGGACAACACCCCCGGGGTGTCGCACACGGTGGTGGTCTCCGCCGACGGACTCCTGCTGGCCATGTCGGAAGGATTCCCACGTGACCGTGCCGACCAGCTGGCGGCCGTCGCCTCCGGTCTGACCTCGCTGACCTCGGGCGCCTCCCGGATCTTCGAGGGCGGCGCAGTGAATCAGACAGTTGTGGAGATGGAGCACGGATTCCTCTTCATCATGTCCATCTCCGACGGATCTTCGCTGGCCGTGCTCGCGCATCCGGACGCCGACATCGGTCTGGTCGGGTACGAAATGGCCCTTCTTGTCGACCGCGCGGGCACCGTCCTCACCCCGGACCTCCGCGCCGAACTTCAAGGAAGTCTTCTTAACTAACAGACAGACAGTGCGTTTCGCGCCACCGGGCCATAAGGTGCGGTGGCGCGGACCCCCTGGGACGGGACCGGCAGGCGGAGGAGGAGGAATCGTGGCAACACCCCCAGACGGACACCAGTACAACGGTGGCCAGAACGTACCGGGTGAGCACGGGGACAACCGTTTCAACTTCCCCTCCACACCGAGCAGGCAGGGCACGCAGCAGCCGTATCAGCCCTATCAGCAGCCGCAGCAGCCGCAGGGCGCCCAGCAGAACACCGCTTGGCCTCCGCCGCGGCCGCACCACCACGGCTCGTCCCAGCCGCCCCGCATCCAGCCCGTACAGCCGCGGCAGGCTCCCGAGCCCGCCGCGCCCGCCGCGCACAATCCGTTGGTCCGTCCGTACGCCATCACCGGCGGCCGGACCCGACCGCGCTACCAACTCGCCATTGAGGCGTTGGTCAGTACCACGGCCGATCCGTCCCGGCTGCAAGGGCAGTTGCCCGAGCACCAGCGGATCTGCCGACTGTGCTTCGAGATCAAGTCGGTCGCCGAGATTTCGGCGCTGCTCTCGATCCCACTCGGCGTTGCCCGGATCCTCGTAGCCGACCTGGCAGAGGCCGGACTCGTCGCTATCCATCAGCCCGGCGGCGAAGAGTCCGCCGGCGGCCAGCCAGATGTGACACTGCTCGAAAGGGTGCTCAGTGGACTTCGCAAGCTCTAGCGGCGGAGCAGCCCGCTCCACTACCTCCGCGAAGATCGTGGTGGCAGGGGGCTTCGGCGTGGGTAAGACCACGTTCGTCGGTGCCGTTTCGGAGATCAATCCGCTGCGCACCGAAGCCGTGATGACGTCCGCGTCCGCGGGCATCGACGACCTGACGCACACCGGGGACAAGACCACCACGACGGTGGCGATGGACTTCGGCCGCATCACCCTGGACCAGGACCTGATCCTGTACCTCTTCGGTACGCCCGGACAGGACCGCTTCTGGTTCATGTGGGACGACCTGGTCCGCGGCGCCATCGGAGCCGTCGTCCTCGTCGACACCCGGCGTCTCGCCGACTGCTTCCCCGCAGTCGACTACTTCGAGAACAGCGGGCTCCCGTTCGTCATCGCCCTCAACGGCTTCGACGGACACCAGCCCTACACGCCCGACGAGGTCCGCGAGGCGCTCCAGATCGGCCCCGACACCCCGATTCTCACGACGGACGCCCGGCACCGCGCGGATGCCAAGAGCGCGCTCATCACGCTCGTGGAGCATGCACTGATGGCTCGGTTGCGGTAGGGCTCGCCGCCCGGCAGACATGCGTAAGGCCCCCGCACTCCTCGGGAGTGCGGGGGCCTTGTGGTTGCGCTGCCTTCGGCCGCGCTGTGTCCTCGGTCGCCGGACGGGCTTGATTTCAAGCCCGTCCGGCGACCGAGGACAGAAAAGAACTCAGCCCTGCCAGGAGTGCGGGGCGCGGAAGCCCGGGGTGCGTTCCAGGCGGCGCCATCCGGCGGTGCTGCGGCCGCGGTGGGCGGGGCTCGTCGCGGCGGGCTGGGCGGCGGCGCGGGCGAGCAGGACCGCGGTTATCGCGGCCAGCTCCTCAGGGTCGGCAAGACCCTTCTCGACACGCAGCACGGACTCGGCGGCAGTGCTCATGGGTTGTTTCTCCGTCTTCTCGGCAGGTCTTCGCGGGCTCGGCAGATTGCTGCGCGGGCCGCGGACTACTGCGGGGGGTTGCCGTGCTTGCGGGACGGCAGGTCGGCGTGCTTGGAGCGGAGCATGGCGAGCGAGGCGATCAGCACCTCGCGGGTCTCGGCGGGGTCGATGACGTCGTCGACCAGGCCGCGCTCGGCGGCGTAGTACGGGTGCATCAGTTCGGCCTTGTACTCCTTGACCATGCGGGTCCGCATGGCTTCCGGGTCCTCGGCGTCGGCGATCTGCCGACGGAAGATGACGTTGGCGGCACCTTCGGCGCCCATCACCGCGATCTCGTTGGTCGGCCAGGCGTACGTAAGATCCGCACCGATGGACTGGCTGTCCATCACGATGTACGCACCGCCGTAGGCCTTGCGCAGGATCAGCGAGATCCTCGGCACAGTGGCGTTGCAGTACGCGTAGAGCAGCTTCGCACCGTGCCGAATGATTCCACCGTGCTCCTGATCCACCCCGGGCAGAAAGCCGGGGACGTCCAAAAGAGTGATGATGGGAATGTTGAATGCATCACACATCTGGACGAACCGGGCCGCCTTCTCCGACGCCTCGATGTCCAGGACACCGGCGAGGGACTGCGGCTGGTTGGCCACGATGCCGACGACAGAGCCGTCCAGACGGGCCAGGGCGCAGATGATGTTGCGGGCCCAGCGCTCGTGGATCTCCAGGTAGTCGCCGTCGTCGACGAGCTCCTCGATGACCTTGTGCATGTCGTACGGGCGGTTGCCGTCGGCCGGCACCAGGTCCAGCAGGACGTCGCCGCGCCGGTCGGCCGGGTCGTCGCTCGCCACGGTGGGCGGGTTCTCCCGGTTGTTGGACGGCAGCATCCCGATCAGGTAGCGGACCTCGGCGATACAGGTCTCCTCGTCGTCGTACGCGAAGTGCGCGACGCCCGAGGTCTCGGCGTGCACATCGGCGCCGCCGAGGCCGTTCTGGGTGATCTCCTCACCGGTGACCGCCTTCACGACGTCCGGTCCGGTGATGAACATCTGGGAGGTCTCGCGGACCATAAACACGAAGTCGGTGAGCGCCGGGGAGTAGGCCGCGCCGCCCGCGCACGGGCCGAGCATCACGCTGATCTGCGGAATGACGCCGGAGGCCCGGGTGTTGCGCTGGAAGATCCCGCCGTATCCGGCGAGCGCGCTGACACCCTCCTGGATTCGGGCGCCCGCGCCGTCGTTCAGCGAGACCAGCGGGGCACCGGCCGAGATGGCCATGTCCATGATCTTGTGGATCTTGGTGGCGTGGGCCTCGCCCAGCGCGCCGCCGAAGATGCGGAAGTCGTGTGCGTAGACGAAGACGGTGCGGCCGTCGACCGTGCCCCAGCCGGTGATGACGCCGTCGGTGTACGGCTTCTTCTCCTCCAGGCCGAAGCCGGTCGCCCGGTGCCGGCGAAGCTGCTCGACCTCCTTGAACGACCCCGGGTCCAGCAGCAGCTCAATGCGCTCACGCGCCGTCAGCTTGCCCTTGGCGTGCTGCGCCTCGGTCGCCCGGTCACTCGGTCCGCGGCGGGCCTGCTCGCGCAGTGCCAGCAGTTCGGCCACACGGCCACGGGTGTCGCTCGGCTGCTCGCCCGAGGTTTCGTCCACAACGGTCATGTACTGACCCTACGAAGCCCAGCAAGCAAATC
Organism: Streptomyces sp. NPDC002958; assembly: GCF_055563255.1. Taxonomy (NCBI): domain Bacteria; kingdom Bacillati; phylum Actinomycetota; class Actinomycetes; order Kitasatosporales; family Streptomycetaceae; genus Streptomyces; species Streptomyces sp. NPDC002958. Next base: position 199,611 of record NZ_JBVHDS010000002.1, read on the forward strand.
CTGCCGTCGACTCCGCACAGTCTCCTGCCCCGTTTCCTGGTGGAGCCTGACAGAATCACGGAGTTATGCAGGCGAAGTGCCAGCCTGCACGGTCCCGACTTTGTGAGGGTCCGACAAAGACTCACTGTGGTCTGCTGCACACCCGTGTCAACCTCGGGGTGTCCTCCGGTTGGGCGTCCTGGACCTTCTGGACGTCCTCAAGACGGTCCCGCACCGGGTCACCGGGGTGAGCGATGGTCAGTAGGACCGCTTCGTAGAAGGCGTCCCGTACGGCTGCCGGCATGACGTCGGAGGCGTCCAGGCAGAGCGGCACCCGGTGGTCGGTGAACCGGCTGCTGATCTCCTTCTCGACCGCTCCGTTCTTGGCGTGCACGGCGGAGTTCGGCGAGAATACCCCGGCCTTGCGGCCCCACTCCTCCTGGGCCTTTCGGGAGGCGAGCAGTCTGAGGAGATCGCGGGCCTGCGCGGACCGGCCGAACAGGGCGGCGAAGTCGGCGGACACCTCGCGGCCCTTCATTCCGGGACTACCGGGCAGCAGCGGCGCGGAGTCCGTGAAGGCGGCCCGCTCCTTCAGGTCTCCGTAGAACGACCGGGCGAACGAGCCCTGGTGTTCCAGGTCACAGTCACCCCCGAAGAGCAGTCCGTGCCCGCCGGGCCTGCCCCGATGGTCGAAGAGCAGGGCCCGGCGGGCAGCCGCGGGATCCTGGGCCAGCAGCCCGGCCCATCTGGTCCAGGCGTTGACCACCGGGTCGTCCGTCCATTTCATGTCCCCGGTCGCCCATCGCTCGTACAGCACCGGGCCGGCGCTCTGCAGGATCAGGTCCTCGATCCAGTCGCTGCCGGGCCAGCCGGAGGCCCCGTCGTCGCCCATACCGATGCACCAGGAGGCCAGCGGTGCGGGTTGGGCGGGCGGGGGCCGGTCCTTGCGGTACCAGACGATGCTCTTGAGGTCGGCCTTGAGCGGCACCCACAGATCGTCGGCGATGCCTTGCGCCTCGGGCTGCCAGGGCTTGCCGTACTCCTTGGGTTCGTACAGGCCGTCCAGGGAGCGCAGCCGGTGCTCGGCGGCGTACTCGACGAGCTCGCCGACGCCCGGCAGGATCGCGATGTCGGGCGGATTGCCCGCCTGCACCTCGGCGAGCAGGACCTCCCGGGTGGCGGCGGTGCCCTGGTAGGTGTACGGGATGCCGAAGCCGTCCAGGACGTCCTTGAACTGCTTCTCCTGGTCGTCGGTCCAGGGGCCGAGGATCGTCACCTTCGGCTGTTCGTCGCTGCCGCCCGGAGCCGCGAGTCCGCAGCCCGCCGCGGTCAGGACCAGGGCCATCACAAACAGAAGGGCGCGGGCGGGCGGGATCATCCGGCCCTCCAGTAGTCGGCGTTGAGGCGCCTGCCGATACCGACGGCGGGCAGCAGAACGATCAGCGCGCTGCCACCCAGCGCTCCGTAATAGGTCCAGCTCTGCCAGTCCTGGGCGGCGAGATCGCTGCGTACGCTCGTCGACCTGTCGGTGACGCGCTGCTGGGACCTGGCCAGGTCATGGTGTTCGTGGGCCCGTTGTTCGATCTCGACGAGCCCGTCGCGGGCGGTGTCCAGCCGGTGCTGGGTGATCGTGGTCGCCCACAGCGGGAACACCGCCAGCACGACCGTGGCCGCCAGCGAGGTCAGCAGCCAGGGGTCGAGGCTGCGCCCGCAGCGGCTGCGCAGCACCCGGAGCGCGGACAGGGTGGTCAGTGCCATGGCCAGCAGGGCGAGTTCGGCGATCACCCAGCCGGTCCGCTGGAGGGTGCCCATGGAGCTGATGGTCCCGATCCGTTGCATCTGGTGCTTCTGGAGGACGTCGAGGCGCGGCACCACACCGGTGCCGTCGCGGCTGAGGAGCGTTCTGGCCTCTGCGAACTTCTCCCGCTGCATCAGATCGTCCGACACATACTTCACCGCGCCGGGGGTGATGGAGCTGCTGTACGAGGTCAGCACGCCGTTGACGGTTTCGAGTACCCCGCGGCCCCGGTCCCCGTCGATCTGTACGTCGGAGAGCCGGGAGAGCCCCTGCCCGGCGGCGGCGAGCTGGTTCTCGTACCGCGCACCGGCCCCGACCACATGGTCGATGTCCTGGCGCACGGATGCCTCGGCCTCCTGATGGGCGCGCAGCAGGGCGAGTTGGGTGGCGGCCACCCCCTGCACGGCGGGCGCGCCGCGGGAGCGCATCTCGCCCGCCGAGATCTGCACCTCGCGGTACGAGACGAGCAGGACGGTCACCGAGACCAGGGCGGCCACCAGCATCGCGGTCAGATGCCATTCCAAAAGCCGCCGGGTCCGTGAACCGCTGGACCGGCGGGTCCGCAGGGCGCTGATCCAGCGGGTCGGCCAGGGCATCACAGGTGCCTCCCGCAGGCGATGCAGAACAGGGCGGCGGGGCCCGCCGGGTGATCGCAGTCCGGGCATCGGGCCGGTGACCCGGCCGCAGCGTCGGGCAGTTCCACCCGGTGCGCGGAGGCGATGCTCAGCTGACCGCGGCGGACGGTGCCCCGGTCGACGGTCGGCCCGATCCTGACCCGCCCCTGCCGGTCGTCGACGATCTCGGCGACATTGCGGACCTCGGCCGGGACCCAGGAGGCGCCGATCCCGGCAGCCAGCCGGACCGCACGTCCGAACTGCGCCTCGGCCTCCCCGCGCCGCTCCAGATCGAGGGCGTCGTAGGCGCGTTTGAGGGCGGTCCGTATCTCGGTGGAGGCGTTCATGGCGTGGACGCTCCGGTCCGCGCCACCGGACGGGCCCGCCGTGGCCGCGGCGGCTCCCGACGGCAGCCAGCGGACCACGACCGCTTCGGTGATCTCGCCGATGGAGACGGTGGCGAGCTGGAGCGGCACCCCCAGCGGATCGTTGGCCGCGTCCACCCGGAGGGCGAGGAGGTAGTCGCGGGTCTCCTCCTTCCACTGATGGGTGAGGAACACCGGCCGGCGCGGATCGCCCCCGTCGCCGGCCGGGTCGAGCTGCTGCTGATGGGGGGTGGTCTCGGTGAGGGTCACCTCGCGCACCGCCGGACGTACGGTGACCGTGAGGGGGAGTGCGGGGCTGCGGATCGTACGGAGCCGGCCGATGGCCTCGTCGACGGCGGGGGCGAACGCATCGGGTGCGTACGCGGCGGCGCCGTGCAGCCGTTCCGCGACGGCGAGCAGCGAAGCCGGGTCCCAGGTCTCCCCGAGGGCGAGCACATCCGCGGTGAACTCTCCTTCGCAGCATGCGAGTTCGGCGTGCAGCCCGCTGTCCTGCCGGTAGGCGTCGTCCTCCTCGCCCCGGCCGCTCCCGTCGGTGATCAGTAGCAGATGCCGCACGGGGAGCGCGCATTCGGCGAACAGTTCGCGCGCCCTGGCCAGCCAGCCGGCGTATCCGGTCGGCCGCTGCCCGGCGGCGGCGATCCGTCCGACGCTGAACGCGGCGCGGCGTCTGTCGTCCGTATCGGCGATCGCCCAGCGGCCGTGCAACGGGTAGCACCGGGAGGCCTTGCCGCCCAGCACCGTGTAGGAGATTTTGTCGGGCAGCGCGCCCACGGCTTCGGCCAGCGCGGCGACGGCCGCGGCACGGCGTGCTGCGGCGACATCCACCGCGATGACGAGGGCGAGCTCGTCGGCGGGAATCCGGTCGCGGGGCCCGACGGCGACCGCCTCGACCTTCACATGGGCTTCGATCCGGACGTCGGCGCCGGGCGGGTGCTTCTCCGGGACCTGGACGAGCAGTCCGATTTCGAGGCCTGGCGCGGGAGCGGTGCGGCCCATTCAACTGCCTCCAGGGATACGGCGTCGGGGTTGCGATCGGAAGGGGGGTGCGGACGGAGACGGGGTTGGGGGCGGAAGCGGGGTTGGGGGCGGAAGCGGGGTTGGGGGCGGAAGCGGGGTTGGGGGCGGAAGCGGGGTTGGGGGCGGAAGCGGGGTTGGGGGCGCAAGCGGATCTGCGGATGGAGACGGAGTTGCGGGCGGAGACGGGGGTTGCGGTCAGAAGCGGGGGCGGGCGGAGACGGATCTGCCGTCAGAAGCGGGTCTGCGGGCGGACGGCGTGCGAGAGGTCGATCAGCCGCTCGTACTCGGCAGGTTTCTGGCGCTGACGGGCCAGCCAGCGGTAGCACTGCTCCAGTTCTTCGCGTACGGCCCGTTCCCCTGGGACCGGCACCGGCGGCAGGCCCCGCCATCGCCGGCCACCGCGCCGTGCGCCGCCGGCCGCGGCCCGGACGACGTCGAGCTTCCACTCGAACAGCTCGGTGCGCAGCAGCCGTGCCGCTTCGTCACCCGCCACCACGGACGCCGGGTCCGAGCCGCCTTCGCGGAGCGGGACCGCGGCAAGACTGGCGTCGATCTCCCGCCCCTCGGGCAGCGGCCGCTCCCCCGTCGCCAGCCGCGCCGCCCGGATGCGCAGGGCGGCGATGCGTGCGACGGCGTGGTCCCGCGACTCGTCGGGCACCTGGTCCAGGACCTCGGCCGCCGCCTCCCGGTCGCCGCGTGCCAGGGCGAGCCTGGCCAGGCCCAGCGCGGCGCCGACATGCGAGGGGTTGCGGGCATGCACGGCCCAAAAGAGTTCGTACGCCGACGGGGCCACGCCGACCGGGCGCTCCGGGCCGAGCTGCTCCGCGACGTACGCGAGCGCCAGCTTCGCCGCGTACTCCCCGGGCAGCGCCCGGTGGACGGCCGCGAAGTGCTCCAGGGCAGCCTCCAGCATCTGCTGCCGGTCGTCCAGAACCTCGGCGCTGCGCAGCGCGACGAGCCCCCAGTGCCAGCGGAGCCGCCACTGCCGCACCGGCCCCGGGCCCGGTATGGCGTTCGCCTCCTGTACCTGTTCGCGCGCCCTGACCAGTGCTTCCTTCTCCTCCTGGCCGAGCAGCAGCCGGGCGTTGTGCAGACAGATCTCCACCGACCGCTCCCCCTCGGCCGGCTGGGTCAGCGGCTGGCCGGGGTCATAACTGCTGACCAGGAACCGGGCGGCCGCCGGGTCCCCCGGATAGGGCCTCGGCACCGGCAGCCGCCGGGCGATCTCGGTGGGCGTGGGCAGCCCGGAGTCCAGGGCCGGGGCGTCGGGCGGCTCGTGGCGGCGGTAGAGGGGGCGGCGCAGCCAGTGCGTGTAGTCGGGTACGGAGCCCAGCCGGGCGCCGAGCAGTTCGGTGGACGGGGTGAAGTACGCGGAGGGCTCGGGCTGGTCCCGTTTCCCGCGCAGCGCCCGGATCTCGCGCAGTACACCGCGGAGCTGGCCCGCCATCTCCTCGGCGGTCCCGAACCGGCGCTCCGGGTCGAAGGCCGTGGCCCGTTCCACCACCAGCCGGAAGGAGCTGATGCCGAGGCCGGGTACGTCGTCGCCGACCGCCCAGCCCGCCAGTTCGGCCAGTGTCACCCCGACCGTGTGGATGTCGTGGGCGACGGTCAGCGGTCTGCTGCTGTCCGTCTCGGGGGCCGCGAATCCGTTGGTGATCACGGGCGGCGGCTCGGTGGCCCCGCTCTTGCGCACCCCGCCGAGGTCGATGACCTTGATGCCGTCGTGCCGGTGGACGACGTTGGACGGCTTCATGTCCCCGTACAGGAATCCCATGCCGTGCAGATGGGCGAGGGCTTCGAGGATCTGGCAGCCGTAGGTGATGACGTGCTCGATGTCGAGGACGAAGGTGCCCTGCCGGGTCGATTCGATGATCGCGGAGAGCGTACGGTCGCCGACGTCCTCCATCACGATGTAGCCGCCGGACACCGTGCCGTCCTGCCTGCGGGTGCTGACGAAGTCCCGGATGCGGACGATGCGTTCATGCCGGATGGCGACGAGGCTGCGACGCTCCTCGTCGGCCTGGGCGGCGCCCCGTTCCGCATACCGGTTGAGGAGCCCCTTCACGGCGACGTACTCCTCCAGGTGGGTGTCCTCGGCGAGATAGACCCAGCCCTGGCCGCCGTGGGCGATGGGCCCGCGGATCCTGTACTGGTCCTGGAGCAGCGGCCCGTCCTCGGTGAGCTCGGGGCGGTAGGCGTACGGGGCGCCGCACTTGGGGCAGTGGCCCTTGTCCGGCGGCGGGGACGCGGTGTACGGGGCGATGAAGTAGGTGGCGCAGGACTTGGCCGAGCAGCTCATCAGGATGCGTGCCTGCGAGGTGGCGGCGTCCAGTCGCTGGTCCGGGCTGCTCGGTTCGAGCGGGGGCAGTTCCAGCAGACCGCCGGGTCCGTACTTCTCCGGGGCGGTGGGCAGCGGCGGGAGTCCGGGACCGTTCTCGAAGCGGCCGCAGGTGTCGCAGTAACCGGTGAGCTGTACGGCGCCGCCGCAGGGGGCTCCGGTGAACCGGCGGTGCGGGCAGGCAGTCCTCATCGGCCCTCCGCCCGTCCCCCGTCGGTGCGCTGCCCCGGGACCTCCGCCCGGCCCGCTCCGGCGTGCCGGTCGCCCAGGTCCGCTTCCAGTTCGCGCAACAGAGCGCGCAGGGCCGTGAGTTGTTCCTGCGGGTCGGCGATGGCGCGCAGCCGCTCAAGCTGCCGGTGGCGGCTGGCCGGGTCGACGCGCGGCGGCGGGGCCAGCGACGCCGATTCCACCATGCCGTTCAGCCTGGCCCAGTTCTGTTCCAGGCCCTCGACGCGGCGGAGCAGCTGGGTGGCCCGCTCGTCGAGGGCCGGCAGGAGGAGGTTCCGGGCCACCTCGGTCACGCCTTCGCCTCCGCTGTCCCTGGCGATGACCAGCAGCCGGAAGCCGAGCGTCCGTACGCGTGCGAGTAACGGCACCAGTCGGCGCGGCTGCCGGTCCTCGTCGAGTCCGATCACGGCGAGCGTGGGCCCGGAGGTCCCGGGCCGCCCGGCCGCGGCCCGGTCCGGCGGGGTACCACCGTCCAGCAGCCAGTCGCGGTACGCCCGGAGCTGGTGGCGCGGCGGGCGCAGCCGGGCCACCAGCTCGTCGACGAACTGCTCGGGCGTGGTGCGGCCGCCCCGGTAGACGAGATGGGCGCGGTACAGCTGGTGCCGCAGGGTCCGGTCGCGACCGCCGCCGTGCGGTACGACACTGAAGCGCACCGCGGGCTGCTCACCGCCGGCGAACCAGTCCCGCAGCCGCCGCGCCAGCGCGTGGTCCCAGCCGTCCGGGCCACTCAACTCGGCGACCAGCGGCACGAGTTCGGCGACCCGGTCGATCGGGATCATGTACGAGAACGCCAGGTCGTTGTCGCCGGGGAGCGCCAGATCGAGGTCGCCGCGCCAGCTGACCACCATTCCGACGACCTGCTCGGGCCGCCCGTCCCGCTCGCCGCGCACCTGTACGGCGGCGCCGCTGAACCCCGGCCGCACCACCTGCTCGTTGCGCCCGGCGTCGAGCTGGATCCACGCACCGTGCGCCCCGCTGATCCGGCCGGTCAGCCACATGCCGTCGGCGAAGCTCCGCGAGTACCCGCCTATCCACACCTCGCGGCCGCGCTCCAGACCGCGGGCGAGCGAGGCGGGGGCGGCCTGCGGGCGCGGGCTGTCCAGGGCGAGTACGGCGATGTCCTCGCGGGTCGCGCCGAGGCCGGGCAGCCAGCCGTCCTCGGCGACCCGTGCCCCGACCGGGGCGATGCCGGGGTTCTCGGCGAACTCCACCCACATCCGGGCGTCCTGCTCCCCGACGACATGGGCACAGGTCAGTACCCGGTCCTGGGTGAGCAGCACACCGGCCCCGCACACCGGTCCGTTCGCCTCGCCGCGACGCAGCCTGAGCCGCCAGTCCGCCTTCAACTCCCCCATACCGCATGAGGGTACGCGCGTAACAGGCACCGCTCCCAGTCCCCGGACAGACTCCGGTCACCCGGTGTCCACCGGACGTCACACCGTCTACCGGACATCGCACCGCGGGGTGCGTCGCGCACCCACCCCGCATCCTGTGGTCTCAACTGCCGCAGTGGAAGCGGGCGTCACCCCAGTCCGCGTGGTCGTTGCCATTGCCGTCGCTGCCGTCGCCCACGACCAGTTCGACGTACTTGGCGCCGGTGACGTCCGCCGTGAGCGACCAGGCGTCGTCGGCCGCCTTCAGGACGGGTGACTTCACCTTCTCGGCGCCGTCGGCCGTGACGCCGAACTGCACGCTGCCTCGCGAGGTCTGTGCGTCGTCCACGCCGACCCGGGCGGTGAAGGAAGTGCACCTGCCGCCCAGGAAGTAGCGGATCTTCGCCGGGGCGTGGCTGCCGAGGCCCTTGGTGTAGACGGTGCCGCCGATGGTCAGCGGGGTGCCGTCACCGGTGCCGGTCTCGCCGTTGGAAAGATCGCGCTCGACGGGCCCCCAGCCGTTCTCGGACGCCGTCCAGTCCAAGTCACTGGCCCAGCTGTCCGTGGTGGGCGGCGGCGGCAGGGTCCGTACGGAGGTCTGCGCGCCGAGCGTGCGCTGTACCCCGCCGACCGTGTATGTCGCTTCGGAACTCAGGCTGTACGTCCGGTACTCGGCGTCCACCGGCGGCGTGACCTGCCAGCTGCCGGTGACCTTGGCGCCTGCCGCGACCGAGTCGAAGGTGACGGCGCCCGCGGGCTCCGCCTTCCAGCCCTCGGGGACGGTCAGGCTCAGTGCGACGCCGGTTGCCGCGGTGGCCTCGTAGTTGGTGAAGCTTGCCTTGACGGTGTTGGCCGTGCCCGGCTCCAGGGTCTCGGCGGCCGGGTCGACGGTGAGCGTGCCGCAGGCGGCCTGCTCGGAGGCGGGGGCCGGGCCGAGGTCGGTCACGGTGAACGCGTCGAGGACGAAGTCGGCGCCGTCGGGTGCGTCGCCACGCTTGCGCAGCCCGGTCCAGGTGTCGCCGCAGCCCGCGGTGACGGTCTCGGTGAAGTGGCCGGTGGTGCGCTGCTGTCCGATGGGGGTGGCCCTGGTCTCGACCGAGTCGGGCTTGCCGTCAGCGGTGATCCGGTCGTAGCCGTCGACCCACTCGTAGGCGCCGACGTGGCTGGACTGGTAGTCGTACTCGACCTTGTAGCGGTGGCCGTCGGCCATCGGCACGGTCCAGGGGGCGGTGCGGTAGACGAGTCCGGTGTTCTCCTCATGGGCCTTGAGGGACTCCTTGCCGCCGATCACGTCGTCGACGAGCTTTCCGTTCCAGCCGGCCTGGGTGTAGGGGGTGTGCAGCTGGGAGATGACGGTCCGGGGGTCGGTGGAGCCGCCCGCGTCGCCCTTGAGGAAGGGGCCCCAGCCCTGGTCGACGTCCTCGAAGTCCTCGTACACGACGGTGTTCTTCCTGGTCGCCGGGGCGCTCGCGACAATGCGTACGTCATCGGCCCGGACGCTCGCCGAGCTGCCCTTGGCAGCCTCGATACGGAGGGTGGCGCGGCCGTTGGCGGGGGCGGTGAAGTTCACCTTGGCGCGTTGGAAGTACGTGCCGTGCCAGTCGGACGCGGCGACGTAGTCCTCGGCGGTGGAGCGGTCCACGGCGACGGACTTCCCGCCGATCGAGAGTGTCGTGTGCCGGGTCTTTCCGGGCTGGACCTCGATGAGCGCCGACGCGGTGTAGCGCTTGCCGGGCGTGAGGCCGTGGATGCTCTGTGAGAGTGCCGCCGTGCCGGCGCCGGAGAGCTCGGCACTGTTGCGGCCCTGGCCGTCGGTGTCGCGGGCGACGGTGCCGGTCTTCGCCCAGGCGTCGAGCCCGCTGTCGTTGAAGCCCGGGTCGTCGACCGGGGTGCCCTCGCCCCACTTGGGGTCGGCGGCCTTCGGCGCGCGGTCCGGGTAGAGGACATACGGCTGACCGGCCTCGGCCGTCAGCGTGATCCTCCCGTCGACGGGACGGACCGTGCCGGCCTTGACCCGGCCGTTGTCGGTGAGCTTGTAGACGGTGTACTCGCCCTTGGACGGCACCGCCCAGCTGCTCGTACCGCCGGACTTGCTGTAGTGGTACAGCTTCTTCCCGCCGTCCCACGGCAGCAGGTAGTCGGTACCGCTGAGGACCTTGCGGCCGTGGTCGTAGAAGGTCCGCTTGCCGTTCTCGACGGTGCCCCGGACGTCGCCGGTGAAGGTGATGTCGTTGCCGTCCCAGCGGGTGATCTTCTGCTGCTGGAGGTACTTCGCGGGGAGGTTCCGCTGCCAGATGTTGTCGTAGAAGGCGTTCCAGTCGGTCTCGTTGGTCCAGCCCTCGAACTCCTCGATGGCGGTCTGGCCGAGGACCGGATCGTTGTTCCAGACGTCCTTCTCGTCGTTGCGGATGAACCGGATGATCTTCGAGTTGAGGCCCTTGTTGGTGGCGCCGCCGTAGTTGAGGTCATTGGCCCAGTGCGACCAGAGCGAGCCACGCTCGAACTTGTCGGCCCACTCGGTGGCGACGTTCCAGCCCTGCTTCTGCACGGACTGGAGGGTCTTGTCCGCGATCCAGCCATGCGTGTAGTAGACGTCGATGTAAAGCAGGCTGAGGTTCTGGTCCGTCTCGTCGCGCAGCCGCTGGAAGCGCTTGGCCAGGTCACCGCTGTTGATGTCGCGGCGCTGGTCGATGTAGTAGCTCTGGCCGAGCCAGTTCCAGCCGGGCTTGGTCCTGTCGACGAGCTTCTCGTCGAAGGCCTTGGCATCCGGGTACGCCTCGGTGGCGTTGACATGGACGCCGAAGGTTGCGCCCCACTTCTTGCCGTCCTTGAGGAGCTCGTTGAGGTCCTTCAGCCCGCCGGCGCGCTTGTTGTAGTTGCCGCCGTAGTCGGGGTGGGCGGAGTCGTGGCCCTCGGAGGCGTATCCCTTGAGGAGCGCCATCTGCCCGAGGCCGTCGGTGGCGAGCGAGATCCGCTTGACGTCGTCCAGGGTGCGCAGGAAGGGGTGGGTGGCCTGGCTGGCGAAGTTGAACGGGATGTGGGTGATGACCCGGTCCGGGGTGTCCTTGCTGCCGGGCGCCGTGATGCCGATCGAGCGGAACGCGACGGCTCCGTCCTGCCAGTCGACCAACTTGTCGCCGTTGGCGTCGGGAGTGACGACGACCTTCGCCCAGGGGAGGTTGTCCCTGCTCTCCGGCTGCGACGCGCCGTCGCCGCGGTAGGTCCACTGCCCGGACCGGACGCCGACCCGGACGCTGCCGTCGTCGGCCTTGCGGGCCTGGTGCCAGAACCGGGCGTCGTCGCCGCCGGTGGCTCCGGACGGCTTGTCGTACGAGGAGTTGGACTCGATGGCCGCGGCGAGCGAGCCGGTGTTGAGAAACGCGTACGAGGCACCGACCGGCGCCGTATCTGCGGCGGTGTCCGGGGTGACCTGGGCGAAGACGTCGGCGGTCTTCGTCGAGTCGTTGTCCAGCCGTGTGAAGGCGGTGGCGGCGCCGGTGTCCGTGGAGCCGACGGAGACCAGGTCGTGGCCGGGGATGTCGATGGTGCCGACGCGAAACGCCTCGGTGTCGCGGACGGCTGTCACCTTGAACGTGGTGGCGCGTCCGGAGACGGAGAGCGAGGTGTCGATCTCGATGCCGGGCAGGTCGGTGAAGGTCAGCGTGTAGCGGGCGGCCGAGGCGGTGACCTCGGGGGCGCCCTTGAGCTTCACCGGGTGCGCGGTGCCGTTGAGGGTGACGGCGGTGACCGGCTGCGTACTGCCGAGCAACTGATCGCCGCTCGCCCTGTCGGTGTACGCCAGGACGCGCGGGAAGTCGTCGGCGACGGCGACCGAGAGTTGCGCGGACCGGATGACGGTGGCGTCCGCGGGTACGGCCGACTCGACTGCGGCGGGTGAGGGAGCGGAGGCGGCGGTGGCGGGGAGCGCGGTCCCCACCAGCGCCAGGACGGCGGCTGAGGCGGCGGCGACAGCGCCCGCCGAAGTGAATCTTCGCGACATGTGCCCTGAGTAGTCCCCTGTCCGGACACCGTCAACGGCGTACGGCTCCTCGGGGCGCTCCAGTCCAACAACCGTGATGCGTAAGTCCAAGTGGACGGTGTGCGTCCGTTGGTTGACGTCTCTTCGCGGACCCGTGCGGTGTCCCGGGCGCCCCCGGCATTCACTCCGCCGCGTACAGCCGCCGCAGATCCACGAGGACGACCTCGCCGTTGGCCTGCGCGTTCCACAGGCCGTCGGTGAACCCGGCGCCGCTGTAGCAGGCCGGCCGTACGGCGGAGGTGTCGATCCCTCGTCCCGCAAGCAGTTCCGTGATGTGCCGCAGGCGCTCCAGATGCCCCTCCCCCATGACCTGGTCCCACTTGGCCTCCCCCAGGGAGAGCAGCACCCCGTTGTCCTGTCCGACGGCTCCGCGCACGACCACGTCGACTTCGTGACTGGTGCGGGCCGCCGGGTCGGCGACCGTCCCGTACGAGACGTCGATCGGCATGCCGCCGAAGGTTTCCGGGGCTGCGAAGTGCGCCACCCACTCCCGGCAGATCTGCTCGAAGTGCGGCCCGACCACCGCCGACAGGAACCGGGCACGGGAGTTTTCCCAGACCTGCTCCGCCAGTCCCCGGTCGAGCAGGGCAAGCTTGGTCCGGGAGACGACATGATCGAACGCGATCAGTGGTTCACCGATGCGGTACACACTCCGGTTCTTGCGGAAGGCGTCCACTTCACGGCGCACGAGGCCGCAGTCCTGGAGCACCGTGAGCGGATGCGTGATGTCGCCCGCCGGTCGCCCCAGGCAGCCCGCGATCCCGCCTGCCGTCGCGTTTCCCGAGGCCAGTGCGGCAAGCACGGAGTGGTAGAGCGCCCGGTCCCGCAGATCGGATTCGTCGGCCAGCAGGTATCGCGCCTCACGGTAGAGGGGCGAGCGCGGTGACAGGGCGGTACGGCACACCCAGGCGTCGAAGTCGTCGAGCCCGGCAGGGACATCGTCGCGTACGAACTCGCGGCGGTACGCGGGGGTGCCGCCCACCACGCTGTGCACCAGAAGTGCGAGCCGGGGATCGTCGATGCCCCAGAAGCTTGCTGCCTGCCGGAAGTCGAGCGGCTGGACGATCAGCTCAAGGCTCGCCCTGCCCCGGAGCGGCGAGGTGCCGCCGAGCAGTCCGCCCATGAACGAGAGGGAACTGCCGCACAGAAGCAGCCTGGTGCGGGACTCCAGCCGCTCGGGGCGGCGCGGGCCGTAGGCGACCTGAACAATGGAGGGGAGGGACGGGGTGGCGCGGGCGAGGTAGGGAAACTCGTCGATCACCACCGGCACCGGCTTCTCCCGTCCCAGCGCGAGCAGCGCGTCGACGCACTGCTCCCACCGGTCGAAACGCAGCGGCCCGGCCGCCCCCGTGTACTGGCCCAACTCCTCCCCGAACCGGCGCAGCGACTCCGCCTCCGTGGCCTCGTACGCGCAGAAGTTGAAGCCACCCGCAGCCCGGGCGAGCGAGTCGAGGAGGAATGACTTTCCCTGCCGCCGCCGCCCCGACACGACGCCGAGTGTCGCCTCGGGGCCGGGGTCGGCGGCGAACGCGGTGAGCTCGCTCCACTCCCAGTCTCGGTCGAACATGTCGGACGGCTTCGCGAGATTGCGGGGTTTCCCGGCCATGAGGAACGACCACTTTCGTACTGGCTTACGGAATCACATTTCCCAGAAGTACGTTTCCGTTAACGATTCCGTACGGCCCGGGACACGGGGCCGCCCCACGCACCGCGAACTCGCACCACACCACCTTGCCGGGGTTCCGCTCCTTCAGCCCCCATTTGTCGGCGAGCGCCGCCACCAGCAGCAGCCCGCGCCCGCCCTCCGCATCGGGAGCCGCGTCCGCGACGACGGGGCGCACCTCCCCCTCGCCGCTGTCGTGGACCTCTACGCGCAGGATGCCGTCGGCCGGCTCCAAGTAGAGGTGGACACGGAAACCGCGACCGGGCGGGACGCCATGCAGCAGGGCATTGGTGGCGAGTTCGCTCACGCAGAGCAATACGTCGTCGGCGCGGGCGTCGCACGCCCAGTCGACGAGGGCCTGGCGCACGAACTGTCGTACGAGCGGCACGGACCGGCGTTCGCGACGGTAGAACGCCTCGCGGAAGTGGGGGAGTTGAGTTGGTTCGTTCACGCAGCCAACGTCACACAAAGTCACTACCGTTGATCAGCGCGTCGAGTCGTACAACGGACTTGTACGGCTTCTGGCGGGTCATCCGGGGTCGGCAACGGGGAGAGGCAGTTCATGCACTCGGCAAAGAGGAACAAGCGGATCACGTCCTGGCACCTGATCGGCGCCCAGCTGGCGACGTTCCGCAAGGCGGCCCGGATGACACAGACGGCACTGGCTGATCAGTGCTGCGTGGGCGAGGACACGATCGCGTCGATCGAACAGGGGCGCAGGCCGCTTCAGGCGGACTTCGCGGCGCAACTGGACGAACTGTTCGACACCAAGGGGGTGTTGCAGGTCGCGGTGTCGAAGGTCCCGAAGAAGGAGCGATTCCCGGCGTTCGTACAGGACTTCGTGGAGTACGAGCAGGAGGCAGTGACGCTTCTCTCGTACCAGAGCCAGGTGGTACCTGGGCTGCTCCAGACCGAGGAGTACATCCGGTTCGTCTTCTCCTGCCTGTATCCGCCGCTCGAAGAGGACGAGCGAGAGGAGTGGGTAGCGGGCCGACTCGACCGACAGAAGCTTTTCGAACGCAAACCACGCCCCATGCTGCACTTCGTGCTGGAGGAGAGCATTCTGCGCAGCGAGATCGGGAATCCCGTCATGCTCCGAGATCAGATCCGGCATCTGCGCCAATGCATGGAACTCCCCTTCCTGGGGCTGCAGATCATGCCGATGAGACTCCCGAAGCACGCCGGGCTCGCGGGGCCGATGGTGCTGCTGGAGACCCCCGATCACGACCACCTCGTCTACGTGGAGGGTCAGCTGACCAGCTACCTTCACGAAGATCCAGATGACGTCAGCGTCCTCCAGCAGATGTATGGGATGCTGCGTTCGCAGGCGCTTTCCGTCGAGAAGAGCGCGCGCCTACTGGACGAACTGCTTGGAGAGTCATGACCCGCGCAGCACACCCGGCCCCTCACTCCGCCACCCTCGTCTGGTTCAAGTCCAGCTACAGCAGCAGCCAGGGCGGCGACTGCGTCGAAGTCGCTTACGACTGGCGCAAGTCCAGCTACAGCACCGACCAGGGCGGCGACTGCGTCGAGGTCGCCACCCACCCCGCCGCCGTGCACATCCGCGACTCCAAGGTCACGGGCGGCCCCGTCCTCACCGTTCCCCCTACCGCTTGGGCCGCCTTCCTCGAAGCAACGGTCTGAGACACACCGCCCCGCCCGTCAGAGCGGCTCCAGGCACGGGACCGTGTCTCCGACCTCCACCTCGTGGTCGTCGATCGCAAGTCCATAACCGCCATGCACACCCCTGCCCTTGCCTGCTTGTCAGCGCAGAGGGTTGCTGGCTTCCGGGGTGGCAAGGAGGCGGGCCGCGTCGTCCACGGTGACATGCTCCGTGCCACAGCCCACAACCAGGACCGCCACGACAGACGCCAGAATCCGGGCGCTCCTCCTCATCAGTCCCACCAGAATCTCCATGCCGTCGACCGGACCTCGCCGTCGCCGAGCACCGGCAGGTCCGGAAGCCCGTCACTGCAGTACGCGAAACGCTCCACCGCCGCACGGGCAGCGGTGGCGGGGGCGAGAGGCGGTCTCCGCACGACGAGGCGCATGCTACTGCCGTTCAGAAAGAACAGGTCGGCGCCGAAGCGCTCGTGCCAGCTGAGCAAGAACGCCACATGGTCGGCGGGCAGCAGCAGCCGCCCGGTGGGCTCGCTCCACCAATTCGGGGCGTCCGGGTGCCCGGGGAGCAGGGCCGGGATCTCATAGCCCTGCTTCGCCTCCACGAGGCACAGCCACAGCTTCGGTGCGGTACCGAGGTGCATGCCCTCCCAGATTTCGCCCTCCTGGGGGGGGTGGCGGCAGCCTCTTTCAACGCATCCGCGAGCCGCTCAGGAACGAGCTCGTCGAGCCATTCCTCTACGTCCTCCTCATCAGTAGTATTCGCGAGGGTGTCGCGCACTGCCGCCACAACGACCTCCTCCACGACCGCGTCGGGGTCACGCGCCAGGGCGGCGGCAAGGGCCTCACGCCCACCCACGCCAAGCCGCCTGGGCGGGTCCCAAACCAGACCGTCCGGGTCGAGCGGCGTGACAACCGGATACCGGCCGGTGACATCACGCCGGTCGAGCCACAGCTGCCACACGGCGAGGGCGTCGGGTTGCCGGACGGGGAACCCCATGACATGGACCCCGTGGGCCGAGACGGCGGCCCTCACCTGACCCGGCGGGATGTCGAAGCTGTGCGCCCTCATGAGGGCGCACACGTCGTCCGCCGTAAGCCCGTGCGGATCCTTCGACACACCGACCTCCTCTGTCGTCATCTCAGGTACTCGATGAAATCGTGTCCGTCGCCCTGCCAGGGCTGCCGCAAAGTCGTATTTCATGAGGAAACCTGCTGGTCAGCGGGTACTCCGAAGAGGTCGAGTGGGGCCTTGTAGGCGCCAGTGCGAGGCGACGTTGCGCGTCGACGATGGAACTGCCGGTCCAGCGAAGAAAATTGATGGCGATCGATCTCAACGTGGCCATGTTGTGCGGGCCGTGGCCAGTGCGGATCCGCGCGGCGTCCTCGCCGAAGGCCACATCCCGCACATAATGGATCTTGTATTCCACTCCCCCAGTGACCCCTCGCATACCTCGCGACGCTCTCGGGAGCCGCCCGCCGCAAGGTGAGGTCGGTGATCAGGTAGACGGTCTCGCGGGTCCGTTTCCCCGACGCCTCCACCCGGGCGACCTGCCGCACATGCGGGAAGGCCAGATCGCCCCAGGTCCCCGCCTTGGTCACCCGAGTCTCCAGCCGGCCGTGCCCCCGCTCGCTTTCCTTGTGCATGGCCGTCAGCTCCTCCCACGGGATCGAACGGCACGCCTCCCACAAAGCCGGCTGGTTCCGCTTCACGGTGAAGACGAAATGCGCGCCCATCTCCTCACCAGCACCTTCGCGGTCTCCGCCTGGCTATGCAGGGCATCAGCCGTCACCACCACACCCCACAGGTCCAGGATGCTGAGCAGCGGGGCCAGGGCCGGATCTCATTGCTCTTGCCCGCGACCCGCTGGATCGCTACCAGCGTGCCGTCCTGAGCCATCGCGCCGATCAGCATCACAGCACTCTCCGTACCCCGCCGTGATCCCCGCAGGGCCTTGCCGTCCGCCGCCACCGGACAGCAACTCCAACCGGGGCACGGACGTGACAAACTGACGTTTCACCGAAGCTCCGTTGGTTCAGGACGACTTGCGAGGTCACCCACCCCAACCGAGCTTCGGCCTTCCCAGACACGGGCCTCTCACCAGCGGAAACATCTACACGCAGGACTTTGCGGCAGCCCTGGCCTGACCATAACCACTTTTATTACAAGCCATCCGCAAAATTCGAGGAAACGAACACACCGGCTTCCTCCTCTTCGAGGAGAACATAATATTCCCCATCCGCAATGAAGCTGTCATAGATTCGATTTGCGAAAAAGTCCTCAGGACAGTCACCTCGAGGAAGGATCCTCACGTGCGCAGGAACCATCCTGTACGGCCATCCAGAATCAACCGCATCGTCTACAAGGACTTGGACGAAGAAATCTTCCGAATCAAAGTTAGCACTGAAGAAGTGTGGGGCATCGCGATGCCACACGGGCTCTACGGAAAGGCTGGCAGAAACGACGCTTACGAGACGTTCGAACATGAACTCCGGATCCGCCTCGGCCTGTCGCCAACGCTCGAGCAGATCACCGCTGAATCCGACGTGCAGCATGTACGTATACATTCCCATTTCCTCCCGCTGTTCAGTCGGATACCCCCACCCCTAGAACCTTCCGGAACTTTTCCATGCATCGCTACCAGGAAAGGAATCCTGACTGGCAGCGGATAATTCGACCCCTCCCCCCTAAGCGGTCGCGCACATAGGTGGGTGGAGGAAGGATCGGGGCGAGGGGCATAGCCTGGCAAGGCGGAGGGGGAAGGCGACGCGCCCATCGGTACGCGACGCCGACTCACCTATGTACGCGACCTCTAAATCCCACAGCTTACATGGCGGGCAGTCTCTCGCCAGCCGGCGCACGTCGCCAGCACCACGCGAACCCAAGATGCACACCGCGAAAAGACGACCCGCGATTCTGCATCAACGCGGAGCCGACGGCATACCTGCCCAAGCGTGTAGCGCAGAGGAGGGACAGTCATTCCAGAGGTGAGCCGATTCCCTATGGGCACACCACAGGCCCGAGGATGCTGCTGAAACCCCTGAAGCGTCTGCTCCGAGCAATATGATTAACCACCACCAGGAAGAGTGAAATCAGAGTTACCGGTGATGAACATAACCGATTCCAAATGGGACGTTCTTTCCCGCTGGAAATCCTTCAACGCTGTTCGCGCCGTCTCTTCACTTGCCCCACCAGGCCGCAAATCTATGACTGCCATGCGTACACCTGCCGCGGCCTGCTTGTTGGCGCTGGCAAGTCGATCGACGATCGTCGAGGATTTATCCTTGGTTACTCGCTTGAAGTCCGCTCGGACGCCGTCGACGTAAGCATCGCCGCCCGTTGTGTCGTCTCTGGACATGACGTCGTGGCCCTTGCGAGCAAGGTAGAAGGCCGTCTCGAATTCCTGATCGCTGAATCCTATATCGAACGACAGTCCTGTCTTTCTACGCGCCTTGGGACCCCAATTGCGCCCCCAACTCTCATCAATCCTATCCAGAACCCCCTCCAAGTACTTCTCTATCTGCTTCTTTACCATTTCTTCCACGAGGAAGTCGGAGAGTCCGCACATCTTGCCGCCACCGAGCCTGCAGTTCATTTTCGCCGCATCGCCCGCAATATCCGCAACCTCTCCGTAATCCCCGTTTAGCAACTGGTTGAGGCGATATTCTCTTGCTATTTTCGCGTAGTTATCATTGTGATGCTGGGCGTATTCCTGGCTCTTCGTTGCATGAGCCACACTGGCACCGGCCCGGCCACCACTGCTACGGCCACTGCTGGCAGTGCCTGTTGTCTTGCCGGGAGTCGGGCTTGATGGGCCAGCTGGCCCTCCATCGCGCCTGGGCTCGCTGTGGCCGGTGCCGTCGTCGATCCACAGTCCGGTGGGGTCTGCCGACGTGACCGGGGTGTTGTTGGCGTAGCTGTAGCCGTTGAGCGACTGGTGTTGGTCAAGGGCAAGTACGGGGTCGACGCTGATGAACTGGCCGATGGTGGGGTCGTATTCACGTGCCCCGATGTGGGTGAGGCCTGTGGTGGTGTCGGCGGGCTTGCCGAGGAATGCTTTGTCGTCGGGCCAGGTGGTGGGGGTGGTTCCGCGGGGGGCGCCGAAGGGGGTGGTGTAGCGCTTGGTGACGTCCTGGGTGGTGGCGTCGATGGCGATGCTGCTGGTGCCATGGTGGTCGGCGGCGAGGAGGCTGAGCTTGCTGCCTGCGGTGCCGGCTGTTGCGGTGCGGACGGCGATGGTCTGGCCCGCGGCGGTGTAGTAGCGGGTGCCGGAGATCGTTTCGGTTGCGCCCTTGGTGGTGAGGCGTACTTCGGTGGCGCCGAGGTAGAGGACGGTGTCGCCGTCTCCGGTGGCGCGGCGGATGAGGAGTTCGCCGTCGGCGTCGTAGAGGTAGGTGGTGCCGAGGGCGGGTTTGGTGCCGGCTGCCGGCTCGGTGGTGGAGGCGAGTTCGCCCTCGGTGTTCCAGTCCAGGGTCTGGGTGCCTTGGGTGCCGGGGCGCCCTGTGGTGTTGCCCGCCTCGTCGTACGTGTACGTGGCGGCCTTGGCGCCGGTGGTCTGGACGAGCGGGTGGGGCTGGCCGGTCGGTGTCTTGTATCCGTACGTGGTGGTGGCGTCGCCCGTGGCCGCGTGGGTGGTCTCGGTGTCGCGCTGGCCGGCGTTGTTGTAGGTGTAGCTGGTCCAGTACGGGGCGGCGCCGTCGAGGTTGGCGGTGGTGCGGCCACCGGTTGCACAGTCGGCGGTCTTGGGGGTCCAGGCTTCGGTCAGGCGCCGGTTGGCGTCGTAGGTGAAGCACTGGTTGTCGGCCTCGGTGGTGCCGCCGAGGGTCGTGGGGTCGAAGATGGACTGGACGTTGCCTGCTTCGTCCTGGGTGAAGTTGAGATCCTGCAGCATGTACGGATGGGTTTGGTCCGTGACGTGGCTGCGGGTGAGACGGCCGGTGCCCGCCTCGTACTTGTTGGTGATGTAGGCGTTCTTGGCACCCGCGATGCCGAGGGTGAGCTGTTCGGTCTGGCCGAGGGCGGAGTAGGTGACGCCGAGGAGGTAGGTGCTCGTTCCGGAGAGTTCGGTGGTCAGGCCGACGGAGTTGTACTTGGGTTCGACGATTTCCTTGGGGAGTCCGGCGACGCCCGGCTCTTTGGTGTTGTTGAGAGTGCCGTCGAGTCGGTAGTCCGTGCCGAAGGTGATCGTGGACGGCACCGCCCCGGAGGTGACCAGGGGGTCGTCGGCCGGCAGTACGACGTCGGTGCTGATGGCGCGGCCGAGGGTGTCGTAGGCCGTGATCTGCTTGGTGTATGCCTTGCCGGTGGTGCCGCCGACGTAGCGGGTGGAAGCGGTGGGCTTGCCCTTGAGCAGAGTGTCGTAGCTCCAGTGGGCGAGTTTGTTGGCGTCCGTCCTCGCGGTCTGCCACAAGTCGGTCTTGCGGCCGATTTCGTCGTACCCGTACAGGAGGGCGGCGTTGCGTGAGTCGGTGGTGGTGTCGATCTGGTCGAGGTCGGTGTACTCGGTGGTCGATGTGCCCTTGTCCGGGTCGGTGGCGCTGGTCTGGCGGCCGAACAGGTCGTAGGCGTACGTCCACTTGGCGTCGTCGATGCCGGTGATCTGTGACTGCTTGCCGTCGCGGGTGTAGTCGTACTTCACCCGGGTGTAGTCGGTGCCGGTCATGGCCCCGTACGCGGTGTCGTTCGGTTCGGTGCCGGCGTAGGTGCGGGTTTCTGTGGTGCGGCCCAGCGCGTCGGTGATGGTGCGGGTGGCGTTGCCGCCCTTGACGGCGGTCGTGGCCGTGGAGTCACCGGTGTAGCTGGTGGTGGTCGACCACCGGTCTTCGCCGAACACCGTGAACGTGCTGGTTACGGGGCGTGCTGCCGCGTCGTACGTGTTCCGGGTCAGGGCCGGGGTGTGCGCGTAGGAGGCACGGGCGTAGGTGCCGTTCGGAGCCGTGGTGTTGTCGTAGATGTCGGCGTACGTCTCGTAGGCGAGGCCGCGTGAGTTGTAGCGGGTGTCGGTGAGGATGCGGCCGCCGAGGGGTGAGGCGGTCTGGGTCTGGAGGGGGCGCAGGAGTGCGTCGGTGATGGCGTAGCTGGTCTGGTAGCTCTGGCTGTCGGCCTTGAGGGTGGCGACGGAGGTCCAGGGCTGGCTGCCGCGGGCGAAGTTGTAGGCGTACTTCACATTCGGGGCGTCGATGCCCTTGTGGCGGTTGGGTGCCCAGGTGTCGGTGATCCGGCCCAGTGCGTCGTAGGAGTTCTCGGTCTTCTTGACGTTGGCGTCGAGGATGCTGGTGACCGATCCGCGTGCCGGGTCGACGTAGGTGTACGTCTTGTGGCTCTGGCCGTTGGAGGCGAGCTTGGGTGCGGCGACAACGGTGGAGGTGAGCGGGCCGGCCGCTGCGGGGTAGTACGTCGTGGTGGTGACGCCGCCCTTGGCGTCCGTCACGGTCAGCGGGCGTCCGAGGGTGTCGTGGGTGATCTTGGTGACCGTCTGCCAGCCGTCGTTGAGGGCCGGGGTGCGGTCATTCGTGCCGATGGCGGCCGGGTATGCCTTGGCTCTGCCGGTCCAGGTGGCGAGGCCGCGGGTCGGGATCTGCGAGGCGGACCAGCCGGTGGCGTCCGTGTCGTCGTAGACGGCGGCGGTGTCAGAGAGCACGTCGCCGGGGGTCTTGGAGTTTGCCGGGAGGTTCAGTTTGTCGTCGGTGATGACGGCCCCGGCGGAGTCCAGGCAGAGGGAGGAGCAGTCCGTTGCTGTGCAGCGTTCCTCGTAGGTGAATTTCACGATGCCGGAGGTCTTGCCGGTGAACAGTGTGTCGGAGCGCTGTCCGTACTTGATCTCTTCGAGGTAGCCGCCGCGGGTGTAGGCGGCGAGCTTGGTCTTGTCGCCGTTCTTGGCGTAGTGGTTCGTCTCCGCCTTGTACCAGTAGGTGGAGGCGTTGCCGTGGATGTCGGTGACGAGGTCGAGGTTCCAGCGCCATGCCTGTGTCTTGGCGCGTCCGGAGAAGCTGGTGTCGGAGGAGTATCCGGGCTCGCCGGAGTCGTCGCCGAAGACGGGGGCGGTCCAGACCGAGTTGGTGCGCTCGGTGTCGGCGCCGGGGAGTTTGTTCAGGCCGAAGGTGTAGGTGGTGCCGTCACCGGTGACGACCTTCCAGTACTCCCCCTTGCCGTCGCCCTTCCCGTCGACGATGTTGTCGCCGTCGTCGCCGTTGTCGGCGCCGGTCTCGTGGGTGACCTGGGAGGCGTCGTCGTTCTTCAGGTGCCAGGTGCCCTTGGTGTCGTCCTTGACAAGTTCGGTGGCCTTGCCGTTGAGGACGAGGGAGGCGTTCTCGTACTTCCAGCACTGGTCGGACTTGTCGTCCTGGCCGTCGTCCTCGCACGAGCCGTACTTGCGCTCGATGTAGGAGGAGGTGAGGTCGAAGCCCTCACCGAGCATGGTGCCCTGGTTGTTGGTGTTCGCGGTCCGCCCGTCGGTGCTGCCCGAGTCGTAGGACAGCGAGAGCGCGGGGGCGGGGCCCGCTGCTGCGGGTGGCACGCTGATCGGGTAGGACCAGGTGAACGCCCCGGATGAACCGCCCGCTTCCCAGCTGGAGGAGGCAGTGAGCGGGGTCGCCTTGTAGTCACCGGACCCGGATGCCGGAACAGCGGCGGCCGCAGTCACGGCGAAGACACCCGCTGCTGACGTGCCGCTCTTGGCTGTGGTCGCCTGTGGCAGGGAGACCTGCGCGGAGACGTTCTGCTTCGTGGCATCGTTTCTGGAAGAGACGGGTGTCTGCGTACGGCACTTGGCCTTCTGCGGACTGGTGAGCGCGCAGGCGGGCAGGGAGACCAGGCCGAGACGAGGCCCCCAGTTGCCGCCGATCGCGTCGGCGAAGGTGGAGTAGTCGACGGTGATGCCGACAGTACCGGGGGATTCGGCTGCTGCGGTGAACACGACGCCGGTGATACCCGCGTTACGGGCTGTCTTCTGGTCGAGCACCTTCACCGTGGCAGTGCCTGCGGCAGCAACGGCCGGCTTTCCGTCACGTGCTGCGGCCTTCGCGGGGCGGGGGGTGGTGACGAAGACGGGAGCCGTTCCCGGCTTGCCGGATATCTTCTGCGTGCTGTGTGAAGCCTTCGGCCAGCGAGCGGCCCGCTCACTGCGTGCCTGAGCGGCCTGCTGGTTGTTGGCGGCTCGGTTCTTCACCACCCGCTCGCGGGCCTCCTTCGCCCCGAGGTGTACGCCCGGTTCGTCTTCTCCTGCCTCTACCCACCTCTGGAGGTGGAAGAGCGGGGGGAGTGGGTAGCGGGCCGACTCGATCGGCAGAAGCTCTTCAACCGCAAACCCCCGCACTGCCCCGCCCGTCAGAGCGGCTCCAGGCCAGGACCATGTCTCCGACCTCCGTCTCATGGTCGTCGATCGCAAGTCCATAACCGCCATGCGCACCCCTGCCCTTGCCTGCTTGTTAGCGCAGAGGGTTGCTGGCTTCCGGGGTGGCCAGGAGGCGGGCCGCGTCGTCCACGGTGACACGCTCCGTGCCACAGCCCACAACCAGGACCGCCAAGACAGGCGCCAGAATCCGGGCGCTCCTCCTCATCAGTCCCACCAGAATCTCCATGCCGTCGACCGGACCTCGCCGTCGCCGAGCACCGGCAGGTCCGGAAGCCCGTCGCTGCAGTACGCGAAACGCTCCACCGCCGCACGGGCAGCGGTGGCGGGGGCGAGAGGCGGTCTCCGCACGACGAGTCGCATGCGACTGCCGTCCAGAAAGAACAGGTCGGCGCCGAAGCGCTCGTGCCAGCTGAGCAAGAACGCCACATGGTCGGCTGGCAGCAGCCGCCGCCCGGTGGGCTCGCTCCACCAGTTCGGGGCGTCCGGGTACCCGGGGAGCAGGGCCGGGATCTCATAGCCCTGCTTCGCCTCCACGAGGCACAGCCACAGCTTCGGTGCGTTACCGAGGCGCATGCCCTCCCAGATGTCGCCCTCCTGGGGGGTGGCGGCAGCCTCTTTCAACGCATCCGCGAGCCGCTCGGGAACGAGCTCGTCGAGCCATTCCTCTACGTCCTCCTCGTCAGCAGTTTTCGCGAGGGTGTCGCGCACTGCCGCCACGACAACCTCCTCCACGACCGCGTCGGGGTCACGCGCCAGGGCGGCGGCAAGGGCCTCACGCCCGCCCGCGCCAAGCCGCCCGGCCGGGTCCGAAACCAGACCGTCCGGGTCGAGCGGCGTGACAACCGGATACCGGCCGGTGACATCACGCCGGTCGAGCCACAGCTGCCACACGGCGAAGGCGTCGGGATGCCGGACGGGGAACCCCATGACATGGACCCCGTGGGCCGAGACGGCGGCCCTCATCTGACCCGGTGGGACGTCGAAGCCATGCG
Source organism: Streptomyces sp. NPDC002958 (assembly GCF_055563255.1). Classification (NCBI taxonomy): domain Bacteria; kingdom Bacillati; phylum Actinomycetota; class Actinomycetes; order Kitasatosporales; family Streptomycetaceae; genus Streptomyces; species Streptomyces sp. NPDC002958. The sequence goes on from NZ_JBVHDS010000002.1 coordinate 224,012, forward strand.
CCCTGATGAGGGCGCTCACGTCGTCCGTCGTGAGCCCGTGCGGATCCTTCGGCACACCGACCTCCTCGGTCGTCATCGCAGGTACTCGATGAAAGCACTATCCGGAGCGACAACCGCCAGGACAGGAACGGGCAACCGATAGCTGCCGCTCCGCCAAGCCGAGTCATGGCAAGCAACTCTGTGTAGCCGTCAGGGAATTAGCGACTGCGGTTGCCCGGGCCCAGGGCTCGGTCGGACGTCCGACGCCCAGAACCTCTCATGTGTGACAATTGTGATGCATCGCCAGGGGCACGGCATAGCACACGAGTTGTTCCCGTATCCGCAGGAGGCTGCGCGCTTCGGTCGCCTCGGTCGACCAAGGCGCCGCGAACGACGGCAACCCGCGCCACTTCACGGTGAGCGTGGGAGCCTGAGGCGGGTCGGCGCGGGCTGCCCCGACCGGGGCACACCACTCTTCCGCGCCGACACCGCCCTGGACCGCTCCCTCACGAACGACTTACGGTAAGTGGCATCTGGTCGTGACGTACTCCCGCTTACCGGGTGCGGGACCAGGACTGGCGACTACCAGATTTCTGGCTCCTGCCATTGGGCGCACGTTGGACGCTGCCCCCCGGAAGAAAGGAATTCTTTTGCAGCCTGACGTACCAAAGCTAGGGGGATTTCCGCAGTGGCGGGAAACTCGGTCCGATTCCCTGCGACAAAGTAGGCAACCTCCCCTCCATTGCTCCCCGAAGATCCGAGCGAGACGAAGTTCTTCTCGTCCATGAAACTCAGAACCCCTACCTGCCGTTTCTTGTCGGCGCCAACCATGAACTCATGATCTGGGAATCCTGACGACAGAAGCTCACGCTCCGAACTGTGCAGAACAGCCAAGTTCTCGAACTCATGGCCCGTAGCAAGAGCATCGATAAGCGCATCGACATCCTCAGGGGTTCGGACTACCAATGGTTCGTCTGCATGCTGTACGCAGTAGTACACCTGAACCCTGTTTTGCGTCACTTTCCACCCATCCCTATGTGGCCATTCCCGCGGGCTGACGAGCCGCAGCCAACTTGCTCGTTCGACCAGTTAACCCCTTCTATCCTGACGCTGGCGCGTGGTGAAAGAGGACGATCGCCTTCGCAGGGTCCGTGATCCGGTTGGTGCTGCAGCGGATCTTTCGCAGAAAACACCAGCCCTTGAGCGTGGCCATGGCCTGCTCACCGACGCAGCAAATCTTGGCGTGCGTGCCTTTGTGACGGCGCTGACACCGCCGGAGCCGAAGACCGCGGAACGGGAACCTGATCGGGCGACCTGCGGCTTGGCGCCTGCTTGCTCGGTAGCCGTACCGGTCCGTAGATAGTTGAGCAGTGCCGTTATGACTCGGCGGCGCCCGAAGGTGTAGAGCGCCGGCTCGATGAACCAACGGCAGAAGCTGGGGTCAGGGTCGTGGACGGCTGCGGCCATCAGCGGTGCAAAGAACTTGCCTGGACCGGACGTTGCTTCTGTGATGCGGCCGCGCTGAGGTCTGCGTCGTCACGAATATTCGTGAGCGGCAGTGCGCAGGGGGCTCGTATACTCGCGAGCGGGATGGGGGCTCGTAGCGCAGTGGTCGTCGCGCCTTCACCGCGTGTGGGAGGACGCCGGTTCGAATCCGGTCGGCCCCATCCCGCCTCTTGCCCGGCTGCAGCCGGTTGCTTCCGCCTGCAGCCGGTCGAGACAGTCCCTGATCGTCATGTGCAGATCGCCCCTGGCGCCGGTATCCGCTGTCACCTCGTGTGCGCAGCGCGTGGGCTCCTTCGTTGCCGTGGCCCCTGCGGACACAAAACAGTGGCGGGCTCGGGTCGTTGGGGACGAGCATGGGGCGTATGAGTGATCAACCCGCACGATGGAGCCAGGCGACCGTCTACCCCGATATGTGGGCCGACCCGGACAACGATCCCCGCAACAAGAACGGGACCAGTCCGGACGGCGAGCTTGCGACGCTGGAAGACTTCCTGACGGGGTACCGCTTGACCCTGCGGATGAAGTGCGAGGGCCTGGACGCGGAGCAGTTGGCCCGGCGGTCGGTTCCGCCGTCGACGATGTCGCTGCTCGGTCTGCTCCGTCACCTCGCCGAGGCGGAACGGGACTGGCGTAACTGGATCAGCGACGGCGATCCGCTCCCGAAGCTGTACGGCGTGCGTGACGCGGACTTCGACGGAGCCGTCGCCGATCAGGCCCTGGTCGACGCCGCGTACGCCGATCTGGAGCGCGAGCAGGCCGCGACCGACGCCGCGCTGGCCGAACACCCGGATCTGGGCGAGCGCCTGGGGAAGGACCGCACCGCGGTCCGGGAGTTGATGGTGCACCGGGTCGAGGAGTACGCCCGTCACTGCGGGCACGCCGACCTGTTGCGCGAGTGCGTCGACGGGAGGGTGGGCCAGTGACGAGGGCGAGTGTGAGGGCCTGAGCCCGGGGCGGGGCGGCACGCCGTGACGGCACGGCGGGCCGCCCCGCCCCGGCACCGGCGCACCGTTGGTCCGCGCCGGCCTCGGTGGCGGCGCGGGCCAACGGGCCGGGCGGGGTCAGCCCGCGGTCGGCGGGACCCGGCTCATTGCCTGGAGCAAGCAGTGTTCACCGTCGGCTCGTTGCCGACGAGATCGCGTACCCGCACGGGTGCCCCGTCCGGCGGAGGGGGCACCAGCGCGAGCGGACGCGGCGCGGAAGTCAGCGGAGGTCAGCAGCCGCCGCAGTTGTAGTACGTCACGTCCCAGTGGTTGCCCTCGTCGGCGTAGATGTTGCCGGAGCCCGCCTTGTACTGGGGGGCGCCGTCACCGCGCACGCCTATGTAAGTGAAGGCGTTGTGGACGTAGTTGGTGAGACAGGTCGACTTGGCGAAGTCGAGCTTGTAGCCGTTCCAGTGCGAGTACGTGCCACTGGCGTGCCCGGTCTCGGTGCCGCCGGTGATGTTCAGCGCGCAGCCCGTGGCGCTCTTGAGGGTCTGGGCGCCCTGGGCGGTGGCCAGGTTGAGCTGGTCGAACGAGGTGCAGGTGGAGACGTAGCGGTTGGAGCAGCCGCCGGAGGACGACCAGGTGATTCCGGAAGAGCTGAACCGGGCGGTGGCCTGGGCGTGGGTGAGCTTGGTGACGGCGTGGGCCTGGGTCGCACCACTGCCGAGAACGCCGACGCCGGGGGCGAAGAGGACGCCGAGAACGAGGGCGAGGGCGGTCAGGACGGGGCGCAGTGTCATACGGGACACCATGGGGGACTCCTCCTGCTCATGACAAATAAGGGGCAGGAAGATAGTGCCCGAGTTCTACGCGCGTCCGCCAGAGGGTGCAAGGGGTTGGATGAGCAGACGGGTCGCCGTCCGCGACCATCCGCACCGTACGTCTGGGCGTGCGCGGCCGTCAGGCCCACCCCCTGCGGGCGGCGATCCAGCCGAGCTGGATGCGGCTTTCCGCGCCCGCCTTGAGCATGAGTTCGCCGATGCGGCGCTGGACGGTGCGGCGGGAGACGCCGAGCTGGCCGGCGGCAGCCTGGTCGGTGAGACCGGCCAGGACCAGGGCCAGCACCCGGGCGTCCATCTCGTCCAGGCCGTCCGGGCGCACCTCGGTGATGCTGCCGCCCACCGTATTGGGGGAAAGCGGATAGGCATGCTCCCAGGCCAGTTCGAAGTAGGCGATCAGGGCCTCCAGCAGCCCGCTGGAGTGCAGCAGGATCGAGGCAGGGGCGGAGCGGCATCCCGGCAGCAGGGGCACCATGGCCAGCTCCCGGTCGGCGATCATGAATTTCACCGGCACCGATTCCGCGACGCTGACCTGCTGGTCGGCCGCGATCGCACCCAGTACCTCGGCGACCATGCCGGGCTGGCCCAGCACCTCGCGCTGCACGATGGTGCGGTAGAGCACACCGCGGCGCACCCCGGCATGCTCGGCGGTGTTGTGCTCGCGCCGCACGACGGTGGACTCCGGCACCATCATCGCCCGGATCTCGTGCCGCGCGGACTCCTGGAGCTGCATGAAGCGGTGCCGTACCGCGCCGGAGTCGGTGATCACTTCGACGATGCTGCCGCCGGCCGCCGCGTTGCGATACTCCTCGGTGAGTGCCAGCAGGGCCTCTTCGGCGGCCCGTAGATCGTCGCGGCGCTGCCGTAAAGTTCCGCCGAGCGCTACGGCCGGGGGCGCGGCGGTGAAGACCGTCGACATCCCCGGCCGTGCGCCGTCGCCCTCGCCGTCGTCCTCGCCCTCACCGCCGTCGGCGCCGACCATGGCGAGGCCGCGCCGAGCCAGCGCGGTGAGCAGCGGCTGCACCTCGCAGGGGCGGCGGCCGGTCTCGGCCGCCAGTTGGTCGGCGTTGGCGCCGGCACGGGCCACCAGGAGGCGGTAGACCTCCTCCTCGGCCGGGCCGAGCCCGAGCATCGAGAGCACGGAACCTCCTCGTGATCGAGTGGTTCGATCGCATCGATCGAGCGAAGTCCCGATGACAATACGGAGGCTGTCGCCCCGTCAGTCACCCGGGGCTGGGTGACGTGGCGGAAGGGGGGCCGACAGCCTCCGTATCGGATCTTTTCGCCTACTTCAGACCGTAGGCGCGGATCACCTCCTGGCTGATGCGGTTGCCCGCGTCGTCCCAGGCCTCGGCCTTCAGTGACACATAGCCGTGGCGCGGGGCATCGTAAGAGGCGGTCCAGGTACCGGACTTCGGGTCCGGGAGCAGCTGCGCCGGCTTCCAGGTCGCGCCGTCGTCGTACGACACCGACAGCGTGGCTCCCTCGACCTTCCCGGCGCCGGCCGCGTCCGGCAGGTGGCTCGCGGTGAGCCGGAGCGACTGGCGGCCGCCGCGGGCGTCACCGGCCAGGTCGGTGTCGATGTGGTAGTCCAGCTGCAGCATCGCCATCCGGTCGATCTGCTTCGGGTCGGTGACCGGGTCGGACTTCACCTGCCACACCGTGTGGGCGCGGGTGGACAGCCGGTAGACGTCCGCGTCGCGTTCGGCGCTCAGGTCGAAGGTGTAGACGGAGGTCGTGGTCGGGAGGTCGAAGATCACCGCGGCCGGCCGGCCGGTGGTCTTGACCAGCGTGCCGTCCTGGTAGATCTTCAGGTCCAGCTTGTCGCCGCCTTGCTGAATGGCGCCGCCGTGTCCCATGCCGCCCGCAGGGTTGTTGCCGCCGTCCGACCACGGCTGGAAGTTGACCGACAGGGAGCTGCTGTAACGCTGCGGCCACCAGTAGCCACCGCCGACGGCAGGGCGTGTCACGGGGCCGAACCAGTTGTGGATCTGCCGGGAGCCCGGCTCGTAGCTGAACCGGCCGCTGCGGGACTCCCACACCCGCTTCGGCCCGTTCACCGCGAACTCGGCCCACACCGTGCCGGGCTGCGCCGAGACGTAGTCGGTGCGGGTCCCGGGCATGTCGATGGGCATCGTGTACCCGGACGTGACCTCGCGATACGGGCGGAAGTTCACCCGGCCCTCGCCGCCGGGCATGGTGGTGGTGCCGTGGTACCGCATCTCCACGGTGGCCAGGTCGGACGAGCGGGGACGGTAGGTCAGCCCGGTGGACGGGATCTGGCCGGTGTGCGGGTCCGACAGGTCGTATGCGTACGGGGAGTTGGGCACGCCCTTGACGTCCAGCTGCAACCGGCCGCGCTTGGCGTCCGCGATCAGCGGCGCTCCGACGCGGGCGGTCACCGAGGCCACCGGCACGTTGCTGTTCGTGCCGTTGCCGCCGACGTACTCCCGCAGCTTGCCGGGCCCGTCGTTGACGACGATCAGCAGTGCGGCCCCGGCGTCGGCGGCCGCCTGGGCACGCGCCGATCCCTTCAGCTCGTCCGAGCTGGTCACCAGCGCCGCCTTGCCCTTGACGTTCAGCCCGGCGTACTCGGCGGGGGTGCCGGTGCCGGCGTAGACCACGTCCAGGCGCTTGCGCCCGTCGTAGAACGAGGAGCCGGCCTGGTCCATCAGCGGGACCGGTCGGCCGTCGGCGGTGAGCGTCAGCAGCGGGTACGCCTTGCGCCAGCGGGTCTCGTATTCGAAGCTGCCCTGGGTCACCTTGCGGGTGGGGAGCACGAACATGCTGTCGTACGTCGGCGGCAGAATGTACTGCTGGTCCAACGCGCCCGATCCGTCGGCCGAGTCGTCCGAGCGGTACCAGTTCATGGACAGCATCCGGTCCTGGGTCTTGCGCGGCACCTCCGCGCGCACCTCGCGGGTCCGGCCGGCGTCCAGCACGACCTCCTGGTCGTGGTCGAGGGTGATCTCCGGGTCGCCCATCAGCGCCATGCCGACCGAGTCGGGGCCGTTGCTGCCGGCGACGGTCAGGTAGGTGAAGACGCTGTAGGTGCCGGCCCGCAGCCGCAGGTCGAGACGGCCGGTCTCGTCCACGGTGATGACCAAGGGGTCCTTGCCGGTGCCCAGGTGCTGGATCACGGCATAGCCTGCGGCGGGCTTTCCGGAACGGTCCTTCAGGACGATGTCCAGGTTGTGCTGTTGGTCCTCCCGGTACAGGCCGACCTGGGTGCGGGCGCGCAGCTCGCCGGTGGCGTCCTTGGCGGTGATCTGTCCCAGGTAACGGCGGCCGTCGGCGCCCAGGCCCGGCTTGGCGGTGGCCGTGACGGTGGTGGAGCCGTGGGCGGGCACGGTCACGGTGTCGGAGGAGAGGGTGAACATTCCCGCCGGCGCGGGCTTGCCCGCGTCGGCGGCCGGGTCCGTGTCGTACGGGCCGCCGGCCACGGTGGCGTTCAGCGCCAGACGCAGCTCCACCGGCTCGTCACCGCTGTTGCGGTAGGTCACCGTACGGTCGACGGACTCCGCGCCGTCGTGCGGCCAGGCGTCGAGGCCGAAGTACGCCGAGCCGGTCGCGGTCACCGTGGCGGCGGTCGCGGCGGCGATGTCGGCACGGCCGCTGCCCACCTGGTAAGTGGTGTACGCCGACAGTTCCTTGGAGGTGCTCATCAGCGCGTCCTTGAGCTGCTGCGCCTTCCAGTCCGGGTGTTCCTGGGCCAGGATCGCGGCCGCGCCGGCGACGTGCGGGCTCGCCATGGAGGTGCCGCTCATCTTCTGGTACCAGCCGGTGGCCGCGCTGCCGCCGGCCTTGGCCGCCAGGATGTCGACACCGGGGGCGGAGATGTCGGGCTTGAGGGCGTAGTCCTTGTAGCGCGGGCCCTGGGAGGAGAAGGACGCGCGCTTGTCGGCGGAGTCCACGGCGGCGACGGTCAGGGCCTCGTCGGCGGCGCCGGGGCTGCCGACGGTCGCCTCGGCGCCGGCGTTGCCGGCCGAGATGACGAACAGGGCGCCGCTCTCCTCGGTGAGCCGGTTCACGGCCTGACTCATCACGTCGGTGCCGTCGGAGGGCTCCGAGGTGCCCAGGCTCATGTTGACCACCTTGGCGCCGTGGTCGACGGCCCACTCCATGCCGGCGATGAGCCAGGAGTCCTGGCCGGAGCCCTCGTCGGCGAGCACCTTGCCGATCAGCAACTCTGCGCCGGGCGCCACGCCCTTCTCGGCGCCGTCGGCGGCCGCGCCGCTGCCGCCGACGGTGGAGGCGGTGTGGGTGCCGTGGCCGTGGCCGTCCTGGACGGTCTCGTCGGGAACGAAGCTCTGCGACTCGCCGATCCGCCCGGCCAGGTCGGGGTGGTTGAGGTCGGCGCCGGTGTCCAGCACGGCGACCTTGACGCCCTTGCCGTCGTAGCCCTTTTCCCAGGCGGCGGGCGCGCCGATCTGCGCGGTGCTGTCCTGGAGGGTGGCCTTGACCTTGCCGTCCAGCCAGATCTTGTCCAGCCCGTCGCTCAGCTCGGGATCGGCGGAGCCGGCGGCGGGCGCGGCGGGGGCGACCGCGGTCCACAGCTCGCGGGTCTTCTTCTTCGCCGCCTGGACGGACGTGGCGTTGACGGCCGGCAGCGACCGGATCTTCGTCGCTCCGGCAGGCGGCACGGTCCGGGCGGACGCCGCGGCCGAGGAACGGTAGCCGAGGATCAGCGGGATGCCGTCGCTGTGCTCGTCGTCGTAGCCCTGCTCGATCAGTTCGGTGACGTTGAACAGCCGCCGGTCCAGCCGGTTCGCGGCCAGGTAGGGCAGCACCTCGTCCGGGAAGACGTAGAGGTCGTCGCCGATGGTCTCGGTGCGCACGCCGCCGGTGGCGCCGCGCGGGCGCGTCACGTCGACGCTCTCCTTACCGCCGCCGACATCGGCGACGCGCACGATGTCACCGGTGAGCAGGGTGACGGTGTGGTCCCCGGTGGTGCCGGTCGCGGAGGGGTGGGTTACGGCAGCGGCTGACGGCACGTCCGCCACCGCGGAGCCGGTCGGCCCGGCCAATGGCGTCAGGACGGCGACGGTGCAGACCGCCGCCGCGAATGCCCGCCGGCGATGCCGGCGGGGAGGTGTGAGAGAAGTCATGCAGGGGTTCTTATCGGCCCGGCTCCTGTGCGGGAACAGCAGTCCGCTGGCACCAAAGCGCCACGTCCCACATGTGCCAGCGCGACCGACGCGCCGCCGGGCGGCGGTACTTGCCCGGAGAGCGGTGCGCGGCGCCCATTCGGCCTGATCCGACGCCCGCCTCGCCCGGCTGCGGGCATTTGGTGGTGCCGAGCGCAATCCGCGAGCTCACCAGTACGGACCCTAGGACCGGAGTCCGCGGGGCATGCCGGGCCCGCAGCCGCGGACCTCGCCGGCCAACTCCAGCGCCGTCGCCGCCGACTGGGCACTTGACCCGGCCGATACCGGCGCGGGCGAGCGGCTGGCCCGCACCCTGTGCACCGGCGGTCACGACCAGCTCGACAACCCCGAGTGGGTGGCAGGGGCCCGGGACACCTGGGAGGACGTTCCGTTCCCGCTGCGCCGTGGGGTGCGCCGGTCTCGAAGGCACTCCGGCCCGCAGGGCACATTGGTGATCGGCGGCCTGCCCGTCGATCAGGCGGCCCTGCCCGCGACACCGACCGTACCCGGCTCGGTCCAGCGCCAGGCCACCATCTGGGCATCGCCGATGCGTCCCGCGTCGAGCAACGGGGTTGCCAACCCCGCTCACTGATTCACATCAGACTCCGCAGCGGCCCTTCCGTCAGCGGACCCCTCAGGGGCAACCCTCGGCGCCGCGCATTGGCCGACCGGGTGCACACCGCCGACTCCGTCACCGGCCAGGGCCGGGTCTTCGCCCGAGGGAGCGTCATCCACGAGATCCCCGCCCCGCCGCAGCGATACGCCACCGCACATCACCGAGACCGGCCCTGGAGGTCATCCCTCTCCTCCGATTCACCGACCGACTGCTCCGACCAGATCACCTTGCCGGTCTCGGTGTAGCGGGTGCCCCAGCGTTCGGCGAACTGGGCGACAAGAAACAGGCCACGGCCGCCCTCGTCCATCGTCGCCGCGTAGCGCAGATGGGGTGAGGTGCTACTGCTGTCGGACACCTCGCAGATCAGGTTGCGGTCGTACAGCAGGCGGACCTCGATGGGCGCCGAGCCGTAGCGCACCGCGTTGGTGACCAGCTCGCTCAGGATCAGCTCGGTGGTGAACGCTTCCTCGTCCAGGCCGCGCTCGGTGAGCCACCGGGTGACGTTCTTGCGGACTCCGGCGACGGCCGCCGGATCGGTGGCCACGGCCCATTGCGCGACCTGGTCGGGATCGAGCCTGCGGGTACGGGCCACGAGGAGGGCCACGTCGTCGGTCGGCTGATCGGTCAGCATCGCGTCGAGCACGTCGTCGCAGGTCTCCTCCGGTGTCCGGTCGCGACCGGCGAGGACGGCGCGCAGCACTTCCATGCCGGTGTCGATGTCCCTGCCGCGGTGCTCGACGAGACCGTCCGTGTAGACGACCAGACGGCTCCCCTCGGGTACGTGGAACTCGGCCGCCTCGAAGGGCATGCCCCCGATACCGAGGGGCAGTCCGACCGGAACGTCGGGGCACTCGACGCTGCCGTCCGGGAGCACCAGCACGGGTCCGGGGTGGCCGGCCCGGGCCACCGAGCAGTTCCCGGAGACCGCGTCGTAGATCGCATACAGGCAGGTGGCTCCGGCGATCTCGGCGCCGCCACCGTCGGCCGCTTCTTCCTGGTCGATCCGGTTGACCAGTTCGTCGAGATGTCCCAGGAGTTCGTCGGGCGCGAAGTCCAGCGCGGAGAAGTTGTGGATGCTGGTGCGCAGCCGTCCCATGGTGGCGGCGGCGTGCAGACCATGCCCGACCACGTCACCGACGACCAGCGCGACCCGGGCGCCGGACAGCGGGATCACGTCGTACCAGTCGCCGCCCACCTCCGCCCGCGCCGGCAGATAGCGGTGGGCGACATTGAGGGCGTTCTGCCCGGGCAGGTCGCGGGGCAGCAGGCTGCGTTGCAGCGACACGGCCATTTCGTGCTCATGCGTGTACCGGCGGGCGTTGTCCACGCTGACGGCCGCCCTGGCCACCAGCTCCTCGGCGAAGGACTGGTCGTCGTCGTCGAACGGTTCCGGATTTCCCGCACGCCAGAAGTTGACCAGGCCCAGAACGACGCCACGTGCGTGCAGGGGTACGGACAGCACCGAGTGGAATCCGTAGTCCAGGATGTCCGCGGCCCGCTCGGGATCCCAGTAGCGCCATCCCAGCTGTGTGATCACCTCGGTCCCCAGTCCGACCTCCTCACTGTTCACGCGCATGGCCCCGGTCCTGTCGGGGACGAATCCGACCAGTCGGCCGATCGCGAGCAGGGGCTGGTCCGGGTCCGTGGTGGCGATGGCGGTACGGCGCATGTCCAGCGGGGCACCTGGCGGCGTGACGGGTTCCTCCCCGGGGGGCGCGGGAGCGGCTAGGTCGACGGTCGTGACGTCGGCGAATCCGGGGGTCGCCACATCCGCCAGCTCCTGGGCCGTCCGGGTCACGTCGAGGGTGGTACCGATCCGGGCAGTGGCCTCGTAGAGGAGCAGCAGACGTTCGTGGACGAGTTCCGCCCGGCCCGTGACCTTTCGGAGCTCGGTGGTGTCCCGCAGGGTCGCCACGGTGCCGGGAGGCCCACCGTGCGCATCGGTCGGACGGAGGTTGACGACCAGCAGGGAACTGCTGGCGCGCACCACCTCGTCCGTGACGGTCCGGCCGGAGGCGAGCAGACCGGCGATGGCGGGGTCCAGCCCGAGGCCCGTCACCGCTCGACCCTCCGCGTCCGGGGACAGGGCGAGGAGCCTGCGGGCCTCGTCGTTGGCCAGGATCAGCCGGTGGTCGGCATCCATGATGAGGACGCCCTCGCGGACCGCGTGCAGCACCGCGTCGTGGTGCTCGTACATGCGGGTCATCTCGGCCGGTCCGAGCCCATGGGTCTGGCGGCGCAGCCGTCTGCTCAGCAGGGCGGCGCCGCCCGCAGTGAGCGCGAGGGCGGCCACCGCTGCTCCCGCGCTCAACGGGAGGGAGCGGTCCGCCAGGCTGTTCACGGACTCGACGGTGACTCCCGCTGCCACCAGGCCGGCGATCGAGCCGTCGGGCCGGGGGACGGGCACCACCGAGCTGACCACGGGCGCCTGGGCGCTGGTGATGGTTGTGGTGAAGCTTTCGCCGGTCAGCGCCTTCTTGTACGTCGAGCCTGGGACGCGCTTGCCGATCAGCGAGGGGTCCGGATGGGTGTAGCGGATGCCCTCAGTGCTGGCCACGATGATGTAGTCGACATCGGCCTCTCTGCGGATCTGCTCCGCGCGTGGCTGCAATATCGCGGGGGGGTTCTCGCTGTCCAGCGCCTGCACGATCCCCGGCGAGTGGGCGAACGTCTCGGCCACGCTCAGTGTGCGGGCTTCGGCCGCCTGCATGGTGTCGCGACGGCCCTGCGCCACCAGGGCGATCGTGGCGCCGGAGATGAGCAGGAACACGAGCGCGAGCACGAAGCAGAAGACCTGGCCGGCCACGGTGCGCACACTGAACAGGGACCACAGTTCGCGGGTCGTGGCGCGGTGGGTCATGTCCCGGTCGGGCGGCGCGGGGGTGGCTTGGCCCGAGCGCCCCCCATCGTGCCGATGTGGTCGCCGGACGGAGCGTCGCAGCCTCGCCCGGAACCGGCCGATACCAGACATAACTTTAGGTCTAGCATGAATCGCACCTGCCCGAGAGGTAGCCGGTCAGCGGGCTCAGAACCCGCCGCCGTCGAATCCGCCGCCGCCCCCGAAGTCGCCGCCGCCGAAACCTCCGCTGTCGAAGTCGGAGCCGGAGAAGTCCCCGCCGCTCCAGTCTCCGCCGGAGCCGAAGTCGCCGCCGCCATACTCCGCCGCGTACGCCGGGGACGACAGCATCGAGCCGAGCATCGTGCCGACCAACAGGCCGGGGAGCAGGCCGCCGCCGAAATAGCCGCCCGCCCAGGGGCCGTACGCAGGGCCCGCCTCCCAGTACGGGCGGCGGCGGCCGTCCCCCGTGTCGACGGTGCGGCTCAGCGGCTCCTCGCCCTCGCGCAGCCGGATCTCGTCCGCCCCGCAGACCGGGACCTCACGGGCCGTGCCGCCGGACGGGGACCAGTGGACGTCGGCGACCGAAGGACCGTGGCGCGGGTCGAAGAAGCACGGCGGGCGGCGGGCCGGCACTTCACTGCCCGTGCGGCGGGCGTCCAGGACGGCCAGGGAGAACCGGCCGTCCTCCAGGGCCTGGGTGACTCCGCGCACGTCGGACGGATGCTGGGCCCGGGACATGCGGAATTTCGCGCTCTCATAGGAGTCCAGTGCCCGCTCGTAGTCGGCGCGCATGGTGTCGTCGGCGCCCGGCTCCGCGGGGCGGAAGTCGAGACGGTCCAGGGTTTCGCCGTACGCGGTGATGTCCTCGTCCACAACGACCCGGAGCTTGTCGAGTGCGGCCCGTTCCTCGGCCTTCTTGCGGTTCCGGTTGCGCCGGAAGATCGTGTAGGCCGTGCCGCCGCCCAGCACCAGGATCGCGCCGGCCGTGATGAGTCCGACCAGGGACGGTGGTCCGTCGCCCGCAAAGGAGGCGCCCCAGGAAGCGGGGGCGCTGCCCCGGGCCTGTTCGACGGCCCGGTCGACGAAGGCGTTCAGCTGGGTCGCGGCGTCGGTGTCCGCGCCGGGTGCCTTCACAGCGGCAGTGAGGTTCTCGACCGCTCGGGTGGACATCACCTGCGGGTCTGCGCCCGCGTCGAACCCGTTGCCGAGGCGGACCGCGTAAACGCCCGTGATGCCGGTGTCGGTGCGCAGGGTCGCCAGCAGGGTCTGCTCGGGGAACGCCGAGGTCCGTGGCAGCACCGCCACGAAGACGGGCTTGTCGGCGTCCTTGATCTTCTTCGTCAGGGCGGTCGCCTGGCTTGCGGAGAGCTGGTCGGCGGCGGCCGGGTCGACGTACACAGGGCCCTTGCGCAGCGCCTGCGCGACCTCGTCGATGGCCGAGGCGCCGACCGCCGCGGGCGCAGCTGGAACCATGGCGAGCACGGCCACCGACAGAATCAGCAGCAGGCCGGCCAACAAGGTAGGGAACAGCCTGTTCCGCATACTTAAAAGTTAACCCAGGTGGGCCGCTTTCGCGCCGCCACCCACCTGGGTCAGCTCTTTCGGTGGGACTCCGCGGCCCGGTACGCCGCCTTCGCGGTCGCGGACGAGCCGCGTTACTCCGTCGGCTCGATCCCGGCCCGCAGCAGCCCGTAGGTGTACGCGTCCTCCAGTGCCTGCCAGGACGCCGCGATGACGTTCTCCGCGACACCGACCGTCGCCCATTCGCCGGTGCCGTCGGCCGTGGTGATGAGGACTCGGGTGGTGGACTCGGTGCCGGTGCGGCCTTCGAGGATGCGGACCTTGTAATCGACCAGTTCCAGCTTGGCGAGCTGCGGGTAGATCCGCTCCAGCGCGACGCGGAGCGCCCGGTCGAGTGCGTTGACCGGGCCGTTGCCCTCGGCGGTGGCGACGATGCGCTCGCCCTTGGCCCAGAGCTTCACGGTCGCCTCGTTGGCATGCGTGCCGTCGGGGCGGTCCTCGACGATGGCGCGCCAGGACTCGGTACGGAAGTAGCGGCGTACCCGGCCCTCGGCCTCGGCGCGCAGCAGCAGCTCGAAGGAGGCGTCGGCGGCCTCGTACGTGTAGCCCTTGAGCTCGCGCTCCTTGACCCGCTCGACGACCCGGCCGACGAGCTCGCGGTCACCGCCGAGGTCGATGCCGAGCTCCTTGCCCTTGAGCTCGATGGAGGCACGACCCGCCATGTCGGAGACGAGCATCCGCATGGTGTTGCCGACCAGTGCGGGGTCGATGTGCTGGTACAGGTCCGGGTCGACCTTGATCGCGGAGGCGTGCAGTCCGGCCTTGTGGGCGAAGGCGGAAACACCCACATAGGGCTGGTGAGTGGAGGGCGTCAGATTGACGACCTCGGCGATGGCGTGCGAGACACGGGTCATGTCGGCGAGTGCGCCCTCGGGGAGGACGGTCTTGCCGTACTTGAGTTCCAGGGCGGCGACGACGGGGAAGAGGTTGGCGTTGCCGACCCGCTCGCCGTAGCCGTTGGCGGTGCACTGGACGTGGGTGGCGCCCGCGTCGACGGCGGCGAGGGTGTTGGCGACGGCGCAGCCGGTGTCGTCCTGGGCGTGGATACCGAGCCGGGCGCCGGTGTCGGCGAGAACGGTGGAGACGACGGCCTGGACCTGGGCGGGGAGCATCCCGCCGTTGGTGTCGCAGAGGATGACGACATCGGCGCCGGCCTCGGAGGCGGCGCGGACGACGGCCTTGGCGTACTCGGGGTTGGCGCGGTAGCCGTCGAAGAAGTGCTCGCAGTCCACGAAGACCCGGCGGCCCTGCTCACGGAGGAAGGAGACGGTGTCGCGGACCATCTCCAGGTTCTCTTCGAGGGTGGTGCGCAGGGCGAATTCCACATGGCGGTCATGGGACTTGGCGACCAGCGTGATCACCGGCGCGCCGGACGACAGCAGTGCCTTGACCTGGGGGTCCTCGGCGGCCTTGCCACCGGCCCTGCGGGTCGCGCCGAAGGCGACCAGCTCGGCGTTCTTGAACTCGATCTCCTGCTGGGCGCGGGCGAAGAACTCGGTGTCGCGGGGGTTGGCGCCGGGCCAGCCGCCCTCGATGAAGCCCACGCCGAAGTCGTCCAGGTGCCGGGCAATGGTCAGCTTGTCCGCGACCGTCAGGTTGATGCCTTCGCGCTGGGCCCCGTCGCGCAGCGTGGTGTCGAAGACATGGAAACTGTCGTCGGTGGCCTTGGCCTTGGTGGTCATGCTGGTCTGACTCCTGTCGGATGAGTGGATCCGGACGATCTGGCTCCACTTGCCCCCATCATCCCGCGCGCCTCGCCCCTGCCGAGGTGATGGCCGGAAAACGAAAAAACCCCTCGCGGGTGCGAGAGGTCTGCGCGCGGGTCTGGGGCACGGTGGCCGTGCCGCACAGGGTGGTACGGGACGGTCACTGCGGACCGGCGCGCCTGTTGCCAATAATCATGACGAACGAGGGCACGGGGGCAGTCTTGCACAGGGCTGCCTCCGTGCCGTGTCCCGTCTCAGGATGCGGGCGTGACGCTGGTCGCTCCGGACCGCTCCGGACGCTCCTGCTCCGACTCCTTGGCACCGACCCGTCCCAGGTCGATGTCGCGGGTCTCACGCATGGTCAGGTAGACGACCAGGGAGACCGCGGCGCAGCCCGCGACGTACCAGTAGAAGCCGGACTCGATGCCCGCCTTCTTGAACCAGAGCGCCACGTATTCGGCGGTGCCGCCGAAGAGCGCGTTGGCGATGGCGTACGGGAGGGCGACGCCCAGGGCGCGGATGCCGGTCGGGAAGAGCTCGGCCTTCACGCAGGCGTTGATCGAGGTGTACCCGGTGACGACGACCAGGGCGAGGAGCGCCAGGCCGAAGGCGGGCCAGAAGGTGCCCGCGTGCTTGAGCATCGTCATGATCGGCACGGTCAGGAAGGTGGAGCCGACGGCGAAGGTGATCAGCAGCGGGCGGCGGCCGATCCGGTCGGAGAGCATTCCGGCCAACGGCTGGATGCACATGAAGACGAACAGGGCACAGAAGCTGACGAGCGAGGCGGTGGACTTCTCCATCCCGGCGCTCTTGGAGAGGAACTTGGTGAGATAGGTCGTGTACGTGTAGTACGCGACGGTCCCGCCCATGGTCAGCGCCATCACCAGGAACGCCTCCCGCTTGTGCCGCCACAGCGCCTTCAGCGTGCCGCGGTCCTCCTGCTCGGCCACGCCGGACTCCGCGTACACCTCGGTCTCCAGCATCGCGCGGCGCAGATAGAAGACGATCGCGGCGCCGAGCGCCCCGACGATGAACGGGATGCGCCAGCCCCAGCTGTGGAGGGCCGCGTCGGACATGGTGCGCTGGAGGATGATCTGGAGGCCGAGGCCGACGAGCTGTCCCGCGGTCATGGACACGTACTGGAAGCTGGAGGCGAAGCCGCGCCTTCGGGGTGCGGACGCCTCGGTCAGGTAGGTGGCGCTGGCAGCGTACTCGCCCCCGACGGAAAGGCCCTGGAGCAGCCGGGCCACCAGCAGGACGGCGACACCGCCGTATCCCGCGACGTCGTACGTCGGCGCGACGGCGATGAGGATTGCGGAGGCCGACATGAGGGTGACGGTGAGGGTGAGCGCGGCCTTGCGTCCTCTGCGGTCCCCGATCCGGCCGAGCATCCAGCCACCGACCGGCCTCATGAAGAAGCCGACGGCGAAGATGCCCATCGTATTCATCAGGTTCGCGGTCTCATTGCCTTCGGGGAAGAACGAATCCGCGAAGTAGACGGCGAAGGTCGCGTACACGAACCAGTCGAACCACTCGACCATGTTGCCGGCGGAGCCGACCCAGATTTTCTTCCACTGCTCTCGTCCCATGGTCCGTCACCGTGCCCGAACAGCCAGGACCGGAACAAGGCCGCAACGGGCAACGATCACGCGTACTTACGTGCGTTTCGTTCACGGCACGCCGGGCCGCTCCGGGACGTTGAGCGAATCGTCGATGAACTCCCGGACCCTGGCGAGGACTTGCTCCCGCCCGGTACCCGGGATGCCAACGGCGACATGGACGCTGAACCCGTCGAGCAGGGCGCGCAGCCGGGTCGCGAACCGTTCGGCGTCGACGGCACGGAACTCGCCGCGCGAGGCGCCCTCCGCCAGCAGCGCCACCAGGTCGCGGTGCCAGGCGCCCTCGATCGCGGCCTGCCGGGAGCGTGCGTCGTCGTCGGCGTTCCGCGAGCGGTTCCAGACCTCCAGCCAGAGCGTCCAGTGCGGATCGCGGTGGCCGTCGGGGAGGTACAGATCGATGTAAGCGTCGAGCCGTTCGCGGGCCGTCGCCCGCCCGGACAGCAGGGTGCCCCGCTGTGCGCCGAGCCGGCCCTCGCTCCACTCCAGGGTCTGGAGCAGCAGCTCGTCCTTGGTGCGGAAGTAGTAGAGGAGGTGTCCGCTGCTCATGCCGACCTCACGGCCGAGCCCGGCCATGGTGAGGCCGTCGAGGCCCCGTTCGGCGATGGTGGCCATGGCGGCGGCCAGCACGTCCTCGCGGGGCGGGGCGGTGTTGCGGCGGCGTGGAGCGGGGGGCACGGTTCAGACCTTCGGCTGCTGCTGCGTGATGCAGTGGATGCCTCCACCGCCGGCAAAGATCGTACGGGCGTCGACGAGTGTCACCGTACGGTCGGGGAACAGCTCGCCGAAAATCGCCGCCGCTTCCTTGTCGCGCGGGTCGTCGAAGGCGCAGAGGATCACGCCGTCGTTGCAGAGGTAGTGGTTGATGTAGGAGTAGTCGACCCACTCCCCGTCGGCCTTCAGCACGGTGGGCGCCGGGACCTCCACCACGTTCAGGGACCGGCCCCTGGCGTCGGTCGCGGCGCGCAGGACGCGGACGGTCTCGCGGGTGATCTCGTGGTCGGGGTGGGCCGGGTCCGGCTGGACATGGGCGACGACGGTGCCGGGGCGGGCGAAGGCGGCGACGATGTCGACATGGCCGAGGGTGCCGTACCTGCCGTAGTCACCGGCCAGTCCGCGCGGCAGCCAGATGGCCTTCTCGGTGCCGAGCCGGGCGTGGATCTCGGCCTCGACCTGCTCACGGGTCCAGTCGGGGTTGCGTTCCGCACCGAGCTGGACGGTCTCGGTGAGCAGGACGGTGCCCTCGCCGTCCACATGGATGGCGCCGCCCTCGTTGACGAGCGTGGAGCTGTGTACGGGGACGGCGGCGATCTCGGCGACGCTGCGGGCGATGTGCTGGTCGTGCTCCCAGCGGGCCCAGCTCTGGGCGCCCCAGCCGTTGAACGTCCAGTCGACGGCGGCAAGTTGACGCCCGTCACTGACGAAGGTGGGGCCGATGTCGCGCATCCAGGCGTCGTCGAGCGGGCGGACGGCCAGCTCGATGTCCGGGCCGAGGAGTGCGCGGGCGCTGTCCTCCTGGCCGGGGCCTACGACCATCGTGACGGGTTCGAAGCGGCGGACGGCGCGGGCGACGGTGGCCCAGGCACTGCGGGCTTCGTTCAGTTCGGCGTCCGATTCGAAGGTGGGGTTGGGGCCCGGCCAGGCCATCCAGGTGCGTTCGTGCGGGGCCCACTCGGGCGGCATACGGAAGGTCATGGAGAGTCCTTGAGAAAGATTCAGAGGAATCAGAGGAGTCAGAGGAAATAGAGGCGGTTGAGGGAGACGGAGTCGGCGGGCTCGGAGCGCAGCGGGTCGCCGTCGAGGGTGACCAGACCGTTGCGGGCGTCCACGGCGACTTCTCCGGTACGGGAGTTGTGGACGAGGTCGCAGGGGCCGATGCCGCGGGTACCGCGCACTCCGACGCGGCGCCGGCGTGTGGGCATCAGGTCCGCCCCGAGCTGGGTCGCGGCCTGCGAGACGAAGGCCACGGACAGATCGGCGGCGGTGGCTCCGTACGCTCCGAACTGCGGTCCGAGGACCAGGGGTTCGCAGGTGTCGGTGGCCGCGTTCGGGTCTCCCGTGACTCCGTACGCCGGAAAGCCGGACTTCAGCACGAGCTGCGGCTTCGCGCCGAAGAACTCGGGCCGCCACAGCACGATGTCGGCGAGCTTCCCGGTCTCGATGGAGCCGATCTCGTGCGCAAGGCCATGGGCGATGGCGGGGTTGATGGTCAGCTTGGCGATGTAGCGCAGCACCCGGGCGTTGTCGTCCGCGGGACCGTCGCCGTCCATCGGACCGAGTTCGGCCTTCATCTTCCCGGCCATCGCGAAGGTGCGGCGTACCGTCTCACCGGCCCGTCCCATGCCTTGCGCGTCGGAGGAGGTGATGCCGATGGCACCCAGGTCGTGCAGGACGTCCTCGGCACCCATCGTCCCGGCACGGATGCGGTCGCGGGCCATGGCCGCGTCGCCCGGCAGGTCCGTCTTGAGGTCGTGTACGGAGACGATCATCCCGTAGTGCTCGGCGACGGCGTCCCGGCCGAAGGGCAGCGTCGGGTTGGTGGACGAGCCGATGACATTCGGGACGCCCGCCATCTTGAGGACGTTGGGGACGTGTCCGCCGCCGCAGCCCTCGATGTGGAAGGCGTGGATCGTACGGCCCTCGAGGACACGCAGGGTGTCCTCGACCGACAGGCACTCGTTCAGCCCGTCGCTGTGCAGGGCGACCTGGACGTCGTGCTCCTCGGCGACCCGCAGTGCGGTGTCCAGGGCGCGGGTGTGGGCGCCCATGTCCTCGTGGACCTTGAAGCCGCAGGCCCCGCCCTCCGCGAGCGCCTCGACCAGCGGAGCGTGGTGGGAGGACGAACCGCGGCCCAGGAAGCCGATGTTGACCGGCCAGGCGTCGAACGCGTTGAAGGCATGACGCAGGGCCCACGGTGAGTTGACGCCGACACCCCAGACCGGGCCGAACTCCTGGCCGATGATCGTGGTGACGCCGGAAGCGAGCGACGCCTCCATGATCCGCGGCGAGAGCAGATGGACGTGGGTGTCGACAGCGCCCGCCGTCGCGATCATCCCCTCGCCGGAGACGATGGTGGTCCCCGTGCCGACGACGACGTCGACGCCGTCGAGGGTGTCCGGGTTACCGGCCCGCCCGATCGCCGCGATCCGGCCCTCGCGGATACCGATCGACACCTTGCGGATGCCTTGCACGGCGTCGATGACCAGCACATTGCTGATGACGACATCGCAGGTGTCCCGGACGGCGGCGGCCTTGAGATGCAGCCCGTCGCGGGCGGTCTTGCCGAATCCGGCGAGGAACTCCTCGCCGTACCGCTGTGCGTCGGACTCGACACGGACGGTCAGACCGGAGTCACCGAGCCTGACCCGGTCCCCGGCGCGCGGGCCGTGCACGGAGGCGTACTCGTACGGATCGATGCTCATCGCTCTGCTCCCAGATATCCACAGGCCGCCGCGCGCCGCAGGGCCTCCTCACGTGCGCCGGGCGCATCGAGCGGTCCGTCGACCAGTCCGGCGAACCCGATGGCGATCCGGTCACCGCCGATGGGCACCAGCCCCACCTCGACCGACTCCCCCGGCCCGAAGCGGACGGAGGACCCGGCGGGGACGCGGAGCCGCATCCCGTACGCCGCAGCCCGGTCGAAGTCGAGCCGCGGGTTGGCCTCGAAGAAGTGGAAGTGCGACGTCACGGAGACCGGCACGGTCGCGGTGTTACGGACGGCCAG
Organism: Streptomyces sp. NPDC002958; assembly: GCF_055563255.1. Taxonomy (NCBI): domain Bacteria; kingdom Bacillati; phylum Actinomycetota; class Actinomycetes; order Kitasatosporales; family Streptomycetaceae; genus Streptomyces; species Streptomyces sp. NPDC002958. Next base: position 244,491 of record NZ_JBVHDS010000002.1, read on the forward strand.
CCGCGCCACGGGCTCCGGCTCGGGCAGGGCCGGGCCGGGGACGACAGCCCCGGGCGCGTCGTCGCCGAGCCCGCCGCCCAGCGGCCGGGAGACCACGGCGAGCCGAGAACCGTCGTCGAAGACGGCCTCCACATGGACCTCGGTGACGACATCGGCGACCCCCGGCAGCACATCGTCGGGTCCGAGCACGGACCGCGCGGCCTCGATGGCCTCGGCGAGCCTGCGCCCGTCGCGGGCGGCCTCGCAGACCGTGTCCGCGATCAGGGCGGTCGCCTCGGGGACATTGAGCTTCAGCCCCCGGGCACGGCGGGCCCGGGCCAGTTCGGCGGCGCCGAAGAGCAGCAGCCGGTCACGTTCCGTCGGGGTCAGTCGCACGCCTACACACCTCCTGTTTAGAGCAGCACTCTAACCGTGGAACAGGAGAAAGTGGAAGATCTGTCCGTCATCTTTGACTGGTGCTCCAATGATGCGGCCGGGGCGGGCGACCGGCTCGGGCATACGACGAAGGCCGCGCCCGGCAGGAACCGGGTGCGGCCTTCGCGCAACGACGGACGGGGCGGACTAGCCGAGCGGGTGCATCCAGCCGTGGGTGTCCTCGGCGACACCGCGCTGGATGTCCAGCAGGCGCTCGCGCAGCTTCATCGTGACCTCGCCGGGCGTGCCCTCGCCCTGGGTCCACTCGCCGCCCGCGGACTTGACGGTGCCGACGGGGGTGATGACGGCGGCGGTGCCGCAGGCGAAGACCTCGGTGAGGGTGCCGTTCGCGGTGTCGGCCCGCCACTGGTCGATGGAGACGCGGCCCTCCTCGGACTCGTAACCGAGGTCGCGGGCGACCTTGAGCAGCGAGTCACGGGTGACACCGGCGAGCAGGGAGCCGGTCAGGGCGGGGGTGATGATCTTGTTCCCGTACACGAAGTACAGGTTCATGCCGCCGAGCTCCTCGACCCACTTGTGCTCGACCGCGTCGAGGTAGGCGACCTGGTCGCAGCCCTTCGCCGCCGCCTCGGCCTGGGCGAGGAGGGACGCGGCGTAGTTGCCGCCGGTCTTGGCGTCGCCCATGCCGCCCGGGACGGCGCGGACGCGGTCCTCGGAGAGCCAGATCGAGACCGGCTTGACGCCACCGGGGAAGTACGCGCCGGCGGGCGAGGCGATGACGACGAAGAGGTACTCGTTGGCGGGCTTCACACCGAGGCCGACCTCGGTCGCGATCATGAACGGCCGCAGGTAGAGCGACTCCTCGCCGCCGTGCGTCGGGACCCATGCCTCGTCCTGCTGGACGAGCACGTCACATGCCTTGATGAACGTCTCGACGGGCAGTTCCGGCATGCCCAGCCGGTGCGCCGAGGTCTGGAAACGCTTGGCGTTCGCCTCGGGACGGAACGTGGCCACGCTGCCGTCGGGCTGGCGGTAGGCCTTGAGGCCCTCGAAGATCTCCTGCGCGTAGTGCAGGACAGTGGTCGCGGGGTCCAGGGAGAGAGGGCCGTAGGGGACGAGCTGACCGTCGTGCCAGCCGCGGCCCTCGGTCCACCGGATCGTCACCATGTGATCGGTGAAGTAGCGGCCGAATCCGGGCTTGACCAGGATCGCCTCGCGCTCCGCGTCGGACAGCGGGTTCGAGGAGGGCTTGAGCTCGATCGTGGGCGTCGTCATGAGTGCGTGTCCTTCACCGGTTGTGTGTGTTGGACCGCGCTCACGTCACTCCTGTCAGACAGGTGCCAGGACGCAGACAGGTGCCAGGACGTCCGAGCTTCACCGCGAGCCACGGCCCCGTTCGATTATCGCTCCCGGGTGGCCGTGCACGAAATGACGCGAATGCGATCCAGTGGTCGATGGTGACACCTGGGACCGCACAGGAGAAGCCGCCGGGTGCGCTTGCGACCCGGCGGCTTCGAAAATGGAGTCGTCGGGTCAGCTCGCTACGCGTACCGCGAGCGCGTCGCCGATCTCGTCGGTCGTACGGCTCGTCGCCCCTTCGCGCTCCGCGAGGTCGGCGGAGACGGCGTCCTCGATGCGCACGGCCTGGGCCTCGTAGCCGAGGTGACGCAGCAGAAGCGCGCCGGAGAGAATCGCGGCCGTCGGGTCGGCCTTGCCCTGGCCCGCGATGTCGGGGGCAGAGCCGTGGACCGGCTCGAACATCGACGGGTACGCGCCCGTCGGATTGATGTTGCCGGAGGCGGCCAGGCCGATGCCGCCGGTCACGGCCGCGGCGAGGTCGGTGAGGATGTCACCGAAGAGGTTGTCGGTGACGATGACGTCGAAGCGCTCCGGCTGGGTGACGAAGAAGATCGTCGCTGCGTCGACGTGCAGATAGTCGGTGGTGACCTCGGGGTACTCGGTCGCAACCTTGTCGAAGATGCTCTTCCACATGTGACCCGCGTACACCAGGACGTTGTTCTTGTGAACCAGCGTCAGCTTCTTGCGTGGCCGCGCGTTCGCCCGCTCGAAGGCGTCACGGACGACACGCTCGACGCCGTACGCGGTGTTGACGCTGACCTCGGTGGCGACCTCGTGCTCCGTACCGGTGCGCAGCGAACCGCCGTTGCCGGTGTACGGGCCCTCGGTGCCCTCGCGGACGACGACGAAGTCGATGTCCGGGCAGCCGGCCAGCGGGGTCGCTGTGTTCGGGAACAGCTTCGACGGCCGCAGGTTGACGAAGTGATCGAAGACGAACCGGAGCTTCAGCAGAAGCCCGCGCTCCAGGACGCCGGACGGCACGGAGGGGTCACCGATCGCGCCGAGCAGGATGGCGTCGTGGCCCTTGAGGGCTTCGAGTTCCGCGTCCGGGAGGGTTTCACCCGTGCGGTGCCAGCGCCGGGCACCGAGGTCGTACTCCTTGGTCTCCAGCTTCACATCCTGCGGGAGAACAGCGTTGAGGACCTTCAGGCCCTGAGCCACGACCTCCTGGCCGATACCGTCACCGGGGATCACTGCGAGATTGATGCTGCGAGACATGTCCGCACCCTACTGCGCGTCCCATTTCATGACACGTGACGTCCACCATACGGACGCGCCGGGAGCTGTACGTGTATCGCTCACCTACCCGACGGGGCGGTGTCAGGCAGCAGGTGGATGTTCTCGTCCGACGCGTGGGTACCGCTCTTCGAGAAGCACCCAATAGACCGGATGAAGGTCACCGCACTCGCCGAATCGGGCGAGCGCATCGACCACTTCGAGATCAGCCGCGGCTGAGCCTCTCCTCGGCGACACCCGCCGGGCCGGTCGCCATGAGCGGTGCGGGCGACCTGCCCCGGGCGACCGTTCTCAGTGCCCCGTGGAGCCGCCGTTGTCCCTGCGGTCGAGGGCCCGCTGCAGGGCGGCGGCGGCATTCTGACGCTCCGACTCGGTCGGGCGGTGGGTGTGACGGACGCGGCGGACAGTCGTCTCGGCCATGGTGGATCGACTCCTTGAGATCGCGAGGATTTCGAGATCGAAATTCGTGAACGTGAATTCGAGATCGGGATTTCGAGATCGGGATTTCGAGATCGAGATTTCGAGGCGCCGGAAGGGGCGGGGAGCGGGCGCTACAGGGGTTGCCTGCACGGGGCGCGCACTCACGACCGCCAGTCGCTGGATCTAGCGAGACGTTCGGCTCCTACAAAGCTAGGGCAGCTCGGCCGGTCTGTCTCCACAATTACTCGGACTTCCTACTATCTGAGACGGGGGTTTACGGCCGCTCGCCTGCACTGAGGGACGGCCCTCCTGTGCTCAGGGACGGCACCGGAATGGAAACCGCCTCCCGTCCGGCAGGGGAACCGGGCGGGAGGCGGGATTCATGGCGGGGCGCCGGGGGTGCGGCACCCCGGGGTCAGCCCTGGTGGGGGTCAGCCCTGGTGGGGGTAGGTGTAGTCGGTCGGCGGAACCAGCGTCTCCTTGATGGCCCGGGTCAGCGTCCAGCGCTGCAGGTTCTGCGGGGCGCCGGCCTTGTCGTTCGTGCCCGAGGCACGGCCGCCGCCGAAGGGCTGCTGGCCGACCACGGCACCGGTCGACTTGTCGTTGATGTAGAAGTTGCCCGCGGCGTACCGCAGCTTCTCCATCGTGTGCGCGGCCGCGGCGCGGTCGCCCGCGATGACGGAACCGGTCAGCGCGTAGTCGGAGACCGACTCCATCTGCTCCAGCATCTCGTCGTACTTGTCGTCCTCGTAGACGTGCACGGCAAGGATCGGGCCGAAGTACTCGGTCGTGAAGACCTCGTTCTCCGGGTCGCTGCACTCGATGACGGTCGGCCGGACGAAGTAGCCCACCGAGTCGTCGTACGTGCCGCCCGCGATGATCGTGCAGGACGGGTCGGACTCGGCGCGGTCGATCGCGGCCTTGTTCTTGGTGAACGAGCGCTCGTCGATGACGGCACCGATGAAGTTCGACAGGTCGGTGACGTCGCCCATGGTGATGGAGTCGACCTCGGCCGCGAACTTCTCCTTGAAACCGGAGTTCCAGATGGAGGCCGGGACGTACGCACGGGAGGAAGCCGAGCACTTCTGGCCCTGGAACTCGAAGGAGCCACGGGTCAGCGCGGTCTTCAGGACGGCGTGGTCGGCCGACGGGTGGGCAACGACGAAGTCCTTGCCGCCGGTCTCGCCGACGAGCCGCGGGTAGGTGCGGTAGTTGGCGATGTTGTTGCCGACCGTCTTCCACAGGTGCTGGAAGGTGGCGGTCGAACCGGTGAAGTGGATACCAGCCAGGTCGCGGTGGTTCAGGGCCACCTCGGAGACGGCGATGCCGTCACCGGTCACCAGGTTGATGACGCCCTTGGGCAGACCCGCCTCTTCCAGGAGCTGCATCAGCAGCACGGCGGCGTGGGTCTGCGTCGGGGACGGCTTCCACACCACGACGTTGCCCATGAGGGCGGGGGCGGTGGGCAGGTTGCCCGCGATGGCCGTGAAGTTGAACGGCGTGATCGCGTAGACGAAGCCCTCCAGCGGGCGGTGGTCCATGCGGTTCCACACGCCCGGCGAGTTGGCCGGGGGCTGCTCGGCCAGGATCTGGCGTGCGTAGTGCACGTTGAAGCGCCAGAAGTCGACGAGCTCACAGGGGGTGTCGATCTCGGCCTGCTGGGCGGTCTTCGACTGGCCGAGCATCGTGGACGCGGCCAGCGTCTCGCGCCAGGGGCCGGACAGCAGCTCGGCGGCGCGCAGGATGATCGCGGCGCGGTCGTCGAAGGACATCGCGCGCCAGGCCGGGGCGGCGGCCAGCGCGGCGTCGATCGCGTCCTGGGCGTCCTGCTGCGTGGCGCCGGCGAACGTACCGATGACGGCCTTGTGGTTGTGCGGCTGCACGACGTCGAAACGCTCGCCGCCGCCCATCCGCTTCTCCCCACCGATGGTCATCGGCAGGTCGATCGGGTTCTGGCTGAGCTCCTTGAGCTTCGCCTCCAGGCGGGCGCGCTCCGGGGAACCCGGGGCGTAGGAGTGGACCGGCTCGTTGACCGGCGCGGGGACCTGAGTAACAGCGTCCATGAGTGCCTTGTCTCCTTGTGTCAGGGGGTGGGGGTCAGCCGGGCAGGTCAGCCCTTGGTGAGGATGGAGCGGCCGAAGAACAGCAGGTTCGCCGGCTTCTCCGCGAGACGGCGCATGAAGTAGCCGTACCAGTCGGTGCCGTACGCGGTGTAGACACGCATCCGGTGGCCCTCGGCCGCGAGCCGGATGTGCTCCTCGCTGCGGATGCCGTACAGCATCTGGAACTCGTACTCGTCCAGCTTGCGCCCGGCCTTCCGGGCCAGCTCCTGGGCGATGGCGATCAGACGCGGATCGTGCGAACCGATCATCGGGTAGCCCTCGCCCTCCATCAGGGTCTTCAGGATGCGGACGTACGCCTTGTCGATCTCGGCCTTGTCCTGGTACGCGACGGAGGCGGGCTCCTTGTAGGCGCCCTTCACGAGGCGGACGCGGCTGCCGGCGGCGGCCAGGCGGCGGGCGTCGTCCTCGGTGCGGAACAGGTACGACTGGATCACACAGCCGGTCTGCGGGAAGTCCTTCCGCAGCTCCTCGTGGATCGCGAACATCGAGTCGAGGGTGGTGTGGTCCTCGGCGTCCAGCGTAACCGTGGTGCCGATCGCGGCGGCGGCCTCGACGACCGGGCGGACGTTGGCGAGCGCCAGCTCGTGGCCACCGTCCAGCGCTTGGCCGAACATGGAGAGCTTGATGGACATCTCGGCCTTGACGCCCAGGCCCAGGTCCTTGAGGCGGTCGACCAGTTCGAGGTAGGCGTCGCGGGCGGCGGCGGCCTGCTCGGGGGTGGTGATGTCCTCGCCCACCACGTCCAGGGTGACTTCGAGGCCCTTGTCGGCGGCGTCCTCGATGATCGGGACGACCTGGTCGACGGTCTCACCGGCGATGAACCGGTCGACGACCTGCTTGGTGCCAGGCGCGGCCGAGATGAAACGGCGCATCTTGTCGCTGCGGGACGCGGCGAGAATCACGGGACCCAGCACGGGGCACCTCCACGGAAAGTACGAACGAAGGCCATACCGGCACATGGGGCACAGAGCGGTACAGCACGGAGAACCACCGTGAAATCTAAGGATCCCTCCGATCGTGTGCCATCGACAGCTGTCACGCATCCGTTCCCCGGATCTCAGACAGATGTCTGAAGGGGTGCGAGAATGGCCGGGTGAAGGGCGATTACCAGGAGCTGGTCGACGAGATCTCGGGGCTGCTCGGCGCCCCCGCGACGCTGGAGAACCGGGATTTCGGCCTGGTCGCCTTCGGCGCCCACGACAGCGACGACGACATGGCGATGGACCCGGTCCGCACCCGCTCGATCCTGACCAGGCGCTCCACTCCCGCGGTCCGTGCCTGGTTCGAGGGCTTCGGCATCGCCCGCGCCACCGGCCCGGTCCGCATTCCGGCCGCCCCGGAGGCCGGGGTGTTCCGGGGCCGAATCTGTCTGCCGGTACGCCATCGGGGCGTGGTGCTCGGTTACGTATGGCTGCTCGACGCCGACGTCGGGCCGACCGACGAGCAGCTGGCGGCGTCGATGGAGGTGGCGGCCCGGATCGGGGCGCTGCTCTCCGACGAGGCGCGGGCCGGCACGGATCTGTCCCGGGAGTTCGGTGTGGTCCTCACCGCCGGGCGGGGCTGGCAGCGCGACACGGCAGTGGCCGCTCTGCACGAGGCACTGGGCCGGGACGCGGAGGGGCTGCACACGGTGGTGTGCGTGACCCCGTGGCCGGACGATCCGCCATCGGTCCGTATGGTGTCGTCGGCCGCGGCCCTGTCCTCGGTCCCGGCTCCGAGGGCCGCCGGGGCCTTGGGGCCCCCCTCGCTGGCCGCGCTGGTCCGGCTGCGCTCCACCCATGTCCTCGACCCGGCGCTCACCGCCGCGGACCGGTTGCGTTCCTCCGCGGGCCGGGGCGCCACCGCCGGGGTCGCGGTGCCCCGCCGCGGTCTGGCGGACCTGGCCGCGGCCTGGCACGAGGCGTCGGCAGCGGCCCACGCGGCGGCGGCCGAGTCCCGCTTCGGGCCGGTCGCCGAATGGTCGGCGATCGGCCCGTACCGGCTGCTGACCGCGCTCCCCGCGGAAGCGACCGCCGACCCCGCGGTCCGTACCCTGCTCACCCCGCTGCACAAGGATCTGGCCCGCACCGCCGAGGTGTTCCTCGACTGCGCGGGCCAGGCGTCCCGGACGGCCGCCGCACTCGGCATCCACCGCCAGACGCTCTACTACCGGCTCTCGCGGGTCCATCAGCTCACCGGCCTCGATCCGAACGACGGTGAGGACCGGCTGCTGCTGCACATGGCACTCAAGGGCGCACGGCTCCGAGCCCGCCCGGGGTTCGGCGCCTCGTAAGCAATCCGGGGCTTCGTGAGCGATTTCGGGTCCTGGCCGGGTGGAGGTGGCCCTGGATGTCTTCGCGATGTCCTTCGCCGCCCCTGCCACCCGGGCCCCGGGACGGGTCCAGGGCGGCGCCTCAGAGCCTGTCGGGTGACCTCCGACCGGGCGGCCACGCCCTGGCGTTGCGCACATCGCGCGGGCCGCCGGAACGGCGTCCGCGACATCCTGCGCGCCGTACGCGGCACGTGCCACGCGGCACGCAGCACGCGCGAGCCCCGGCTCGCACAGGGACAGGGCAGGGGCTCCGTGTCGATCGGCCCCGGCTACCGCACCCGCCCCTCAAGCACCGCCTTCAGGCCGTCCGTCAGATCCTGTGCGGACGGGGCCGATTCGGTGTCCATCAGCCACTGCACCATCACACCCGCGAGCAGCGCCTGGCAGAACAGCCCGGCCACCCGCGCCTTCTCCGGGTCCGCCTCCGGGTCGATTCCGAGCATGTTCTGGGCAAGTCCGTCACGGCCCTCGCGCTGCGGGCCCATCAGGGCCCTCCGCAGCTCCGGGTCCTTGTCGATCCGGGAGACGACCTCCATCTGGAGCTGCCAGACGGACCGGGTCTGCTCATAGCTGTCGATCACCCGCTCCCAGGTGTCGCGGAACTGGTCGAGCGGCAACCGGGGCCCACCGTCGCTGTCCGCGGCCTCGTCCGGCTGTTCGGTCAGCACATCGCCCCACTCCTCCGTCACCTTGAGGAAGGCGAGGTTGAGCAGGGCCTCCTTGGAGCCGTAGTGGTAGCCGATGGAGGCGAGGTTCGTACCGGAGGCGGCCACGATGTCGCGTGCCGTCGTCCGGGCGTACCCCTTCTCCAGCAGGCAGCGCTTCGCGCCTTCGAGCAGATCCTCACGGTGTCCCATAAAAGCAGCGTACCCGGCATGCAGACGTTCGTGTAAGACGTACGTCTAGATGTCGGGTGCGCTGGGAAGGCCTGGGGCCGTCAGTCGTTCAGGTTCACCGTACGGGCCGACACGGCACCGATCTCCGTGGAGATCTCGGCGAGCACCGACGCCGGGACGTCGTCGTCGACGGTGAGCACGACCAGCGCCTCGCCGCCCGCGTCCGTACGCGAGACCTGCATGCCCGCGATGTTCAGACCGGCCTCGCCGAGGATCCGGCCCACCGTGCCGACGACCCCGGGACGGTCCTCGTAACGCAGCACCAGCATGTGGTCAGCCAGCGCCAGGTCCACGTCGTACTCGCCGACGGCGACGATCTTCTGGAGGTGCTTGGGTCCGGCCAGCGTGCCGGAGACCGCGACCTCCTCGCCGCCCGAGAGCGTGCCGCGGACGGTGACCATGTTGCGGTGGTCCGGCGACTCGGAGCTGGTGGTGAGGCGGACCTCGACACCGCGCTCCTGCGCGAAGAGCGGGGCGTTCACATACGACACGGTCTCGTCGACCACGTCCTCGAAGACGCCCTTGAGCGCGGAGAGTTCGAGCACCTTGACGTCGTGCTGGGTGATCTCGCCGTACACCTCGACATCGAGGCGGACCGCGACCTCGCCCGCGAGCGCGGTGAAGATCCGGCCGAGCTTCTCGGCGAGCGGGAGGCCGGGGCGTACGTCCTCGGCGATCACGCCGCCCTGGACGTTGACCGCGTCCGGTACGAGCTCACCCGCGAGGGCGAGGCGCACGGACCTGGCGACCGCGATGCCCGCCTTCTCCTGGGCCTCGTCGGTGGAGGCACCGAGGTGCGGGGTGCAGACGACCTGGTCGAACTCGAACAGCGGCGAGTCCGTGCAGGGCTCCTTCGCGTACACGTCCAGACCGGCGCCGGCGACCCGGCCCTCCTTGAGGGCGGAGGCGAGCGCCACCTCGTCGATGATGCCACCGCGCGCGGCGTTGACGATGCGGACCGAGGGCTTCACCTTGTGCAGCGCCTCCTCGCCGATCAGGCCGAGCGTCTCGGGGGTCTTGGGCAGGTGCACGGTGATGAAGTCGGCGACCTCGAGCAGCTCGTCCAGCGCAAGGAGCTTGACGCCCATCTGGGCGGCACGCGCGGGCTGCACATAGGGGTCGTACGCGACGATCTTCATGCCGAAGGCTGACATGCGCTGCGCGACCAGGACGCCGATGCGGCCCAGGCCTACGACGCCGAGGATCTTCTCGCTCAGCTCGACGCCTGTGTACTTGGACCGCTTCCACTCGCCGTTCTTGAGGGCGGTGTTGGCCTGCGGGATGTTGCGCGCGGTGGCGACCAGCAGACCGCAGGCCAGCTCGGCGGCGGTGACGATGTTGGAGGTCGGTGCGTTGACGACCATCACGCCGGCCTTGGTGGCGGCGGAGACATCGACATTGTCCAGACCCACGCCCGCGCGGGCGACCACCTTCAGCTTCTTCGCGGCGGCGATGGCCTCGGCGTCGACCTTGGTGGCGGAGCGCACCAGGATGGCGTCGACATCGGCGATCGCGGGAAGGAGCTCGGCGCGGTCCGCGCCGTTGCAGTGCCGGATGTCGAAATCCGGTCCCAGGGCGTCAACCGTGGCAGGCGACAGCTCTTCAGCGATGAGTACGACAGGTTTCGAGCTCACGTGAGTCCTCACAAGTCCAGTGCGGACGGCCGTCCCGACGGCCGCAGGCGGTGGAGGGGCTTGCCGCGTGGAAGACGCACGACATTGTGGGCCTGACGCGTGTATGTACGGAGAAGTGTAGTCATGCGCCCGGCACGCATACTGCGCCCCGATGGAAGGATCACCCACACGGAGTGGACGACTTGTACACACGTACGACGCCGCTCTTCCAGCGGTGAAGCAGGGGGAACGCCCCGGGGGGTGGGTCAGGAGACCCGCCCCCCCGGGGCGTCGGTGTTACGCGTCCTCGTCGTTGACCCAGCTCATGAGCTTGCGCAGCTCACGGCCGGTGGTCTCCAGGAGGTGGTCGCTGTCCGCCTTCTTGTACTCGTTGTACTTGGGCAGACCGTTGTGGTACTCGGCCATCCAGTTCTTGGCGAAGGTGCCGTCCTGGATCTCCGCGAGGATCTTCTTCATCTCGGCCTTGGTGGCGTCCGTGATGATCCGCGGGCCGGTGACGTAGTCGCCCCACTCGGCGGTCTCCGAGATGGACCAGCGCATCTTCTCCAGGCCGCCCTCGTACATCAGGTCGACGATGAGCTTCAGCTCGTGGAGGCACTCGAAGTACGCGATCTCCGGCTGGTAACCGGCCTCGGTCAGGGTCTCGAAACCGGCCTTGACCAGAGCGGCGGTGCCACCGCAGAGAACGGCCTGCTCACCGAACAGGTCGGTCTCGGTCTCCTCGGTGAAGGTCGTCTTGATGACGCCGGCGCGGGTGCCGCCGATGCCCTTCGCGTACGACAGGGCGAGCGCCAGGCCGTTGCCCGAGGCGTCCTGCTCGACGGCCACGATGCACGGAACGCCGCGGCCCTCCTCGTACTGGCGGCGGACCAGGTGGCCCGGGCCCTTCGGGGCGACCATGCAGACATCGACGCCGGCCGGCGGCTTGATGAAGTCGAAGCGGATGTTCAGGCCGTGTCCGAAGAACAGCGCGTCGCCGTCCTTGAGGTTGTCCTTGATGGACTCCTCGTAGACCTTGGCCTGGATCGGGTCCGGGACGAGGATCATGATGACGTCGGCCTCGGCTGCGGCCTCGGACGGGGTCACCACGCGCAGGCCCTGCTCTTCGGCCCTGGCCTTGGACTCGGAGCCCTCGTGCAGACCGACACGGACGTCGACACCCGAGTCGCGCAGCGACAGCGCGTGGGCGTGCCCCTGGCTGCCGTAGCCGATGACCGCGACCTTGCGGCCCTGGATGATGGACAGGTCGGCATCGTCGTCGTAGAACAGCTCGGCCACTGGATCTCTCCTTGGTGTGCAGGTGTTGCGTCCCACCGTACGGCGGGGTGCATCAGATACGTTTTCGGGTCTCGCCATACGAGCGGCGAGGTGGCGGCGCCTAGGCCGAACGGTCGAGGGCGCGCAGCGAACGGTCGGTGATCGAGCGCGCGCCGCGCCCTATGGCGATGGTGCCGGACTGGACCAGCTCCTTGATGCCGTACTGCTCCAGCATCTTGAGCATGGCCTCCAGCTTGTCGGCGCCGCCGGTCGCCTCGATCGTGACGGCCTCCGGGGAGACATCCACGGTCTTGGCGCGGAACAGCTGGACGATCTCGACGATCTGGGAGCGGGTCTCGTTGTCGGCGCGGACCTTCACCAGGACGAGCTCACGCTGGATCGCAGCGGACGGCTCGAGTTCGACGATCTTCAGGACGTTCACCAGCTTGTTGAGCTGCTTGGTCACCTGCTCGAGCGGCAGGTCCTCGACATTGACGACGATGGTGATGCGCGAGATGTCGGGGTGTTCGGTGGTACCGACCGCGAGCGAGTCGATGTTGAAGCCTCGGCGGGAGAACAGGGCGGTGATCCGGGCGAGGACACCGGGCTTGTTCTCGACCAGGACGGAGAGCGTGTGCTTGGTGGACATGGAGTCGGTCCCTCTCTGTCTCTCAGTCGTCTTCGTTGTCGCCGAAGTCGGGGCGGACCCCACGGGCGGCCATGACCTCGTCGTTGGAGGTGCCGGCGGCGACCATCGGCCACACCATGGCGTCCTCGTGGACGATGAAGTCGATCACGACGGGTCGGTCGTTGATGGAGTTGGCCTCTTCGATGACCTTGTCCAGATCGGCCGGGTCCTCGCAGCGGATCGCGTAGCAGCCCATGGCCTCGGACAGCTTGACGAAGTCCGGGACGCGCGTGCCCTTCGCCGGGATGCCCTCGGTGTCGGCGCCGGAGTGCAGCACGGTGTTGGAGTACCGCTGGTTGTAGAAGAGGGTCTGCCACTGGCGGACCATCCCGAGCGCGCCGTTGTTGATGACGGCGACCTTGATCGGGATGTTGTTGAGCGCGCAGGTGGTGAGTTCCTGATTGGTCATCTGGAAGCAGCCGTCGCCGTCGATCGCCCAGACCGTGCGGTCCGGCATGCCGGCCTTGGCGCCCATCGCGGCCGGGACCGCGTACCCCATCGTTCCGGCGCCGCCGGAGTTCAGCCAGGTGGCGGGCTGCTCGTACTGGATGAAGTGCGAGGCCCACATCTGGTGCTGGCCGACGCCCGCCGCGAAGATCGTGCCCTCGGGGGCGAGCTTGCCGATGCGCTGGATGACCTGCTGCGGCGAGAGGCTGCCGTCCTCGGGCAGGTCGTAGCCGAGCGGGTAGGTGTCGCGCCAGCGGCTGAGGTCCTTCCACCAGGCGTCATAGTCGCCGACGTGACCGCCGGTGTGCTCGGCCTGGACGGCCTGGACCAGGTCGGCCAGGACCTCGCGGGCGTCGCCCACGATCGGGACGTCGGCGTCGCGGTTCTTGCCGATCTCGGCCGGGTCGATGTCGGCGTGGACGATCTTGGCGTACGGGGCGAAGCTGTCCAGCTTGCCGGTGACGCGGTCGTCGAAGCGGGCTCCGAGGGCGACGATCAGGTCGGCCTTCTGCAGCGCGGTGACAGCGGTGACCGCACCGTGCATGCCCGGCATTCCGACGTGCAGCGGGTGGCTGTCGGGGAATGCGCCGAGCGCCATCAGCGTGGTGGTGACGGGTGCTCCGGTGAGCTCCGCGAGGACCTTCAGTTCGGCGGTGGCCCCCGCCTTGATGACACCGCCGCCGACGTACAGCACCGGGCGCTTGGACTGGGTGATCAGCTTGGCGGCTTCGCGGATCTGCTTGGCGTGCGGCTTGGTGACCGGGCGGTAGCCGGGCAGATCCAGGGTGGGCGGCCAGCTGAACGTGGTCTGCGCCTGCAGGGCGTCCTTGGCGATGTCGACGAGGACGGGTCCCGGACGGCCGGTGGAGGCGATGTGGAACGCCTCGGCGATGGTGTGCGGGATGTCCTCGGCCTTGGTGACCAGGAAGTTGTGCTTGGTGACCGGCATGGTGATGCCGCAGATGTCCGCTTCCTGGAAGGCGTCCGTTCCGATGGCCTTGGAGGCGACCTGGCCGGTGATGGCGACCAGCGCGACGGAGTCCATGTGGGCGTCGGCGATCGGCGTCACGAGGTTGGTGGCGCCGGGGCCCGAAGTGGCCATGCAGACGCCGACCTTGCCGGTGGCCTGTGCGTAGCCGGTGGCGGCGTGCCCGGCGCCCTGCTCGTGACGGACGAGCACATGGCGGACCCGGGTGGAGTCCATCATCGGGTCGTACGCCGGAAGGATGGCGCCGCCGGGAATGCCGAATACCGTGTCGGCCCCCACTTCCTCAAGAGACCGGATGAGGGACTGCGCGCCCGTGACGTGCTCAACGGTGGCGGCGGACGATCCGCCGTTACGGGCCCGCGGCTGGGGATGGTGGGCCCCGGTGGCCTGCTCGGTCATCGGCATTCTCTTCTCGAAGCTGAGGGTTTCTGCGGATGTTTTGCGACGGTTTGCCTGGTGCCAGTGCAACAAAAAACCCCTCGTGCCGTGAGGCAAGCGAGGGGAGCGCGTCGGTGTGGTTTGCAGAGTGTCAACGAGGGACTCCGCTTCAGCCGACGCGCTGTCCAAGTACGAGAATTCGGGTGCGCATGGCAATGACCCTCTCTCCGACGCACGCAGCGTGTCAAGTGGGTGGGACAGGCGTCTCAACATGTGAGCCGCTGAGGAGTGGGACCGAGCCGCCGGCCAGGACCGGCTGGGCGGTGGTACTTCCGGGCACCGGGAACTCGCCGCGGGTCAGGGCGCGACGCAGCCGGTACTCGTCCAGCGGCCCGGAGAACGCCATTCCCTGGCCGTGCGTACAGCCCATGGCGCGCAGCGCGAGAACCTGCTCCGGTACGTCGACCCCGTCGGCCACGGACTGCATGCCGAGGTCACAGGCGATGCGCAGCAGGCCACTGGTGATCTTGTACAGCCGGGCGGATTCCACGACGCCCTCGACGAGACCGCGGTCCAGCTTCAGTACGTCGATGGGGAGCCGGCGCAGGGCGTTGATCGCGGCGTAGCCACTGCCGAAGCCGTCGAGCGCGATACGGACGCCGAGCCGGCGCAGCGCGACGAGACGCTGTTCGAGTTCATCGAAGGAGATCCGGGGGTCGCTGTCGGCGACCTCGATCATCAGGGCGCCCGACGGCAGGCTGTGCCGGGTGAGCAGCGCCTCGATGGAGCCGAACGGCGCCCCCTTGTCGAGGAGCTTGCGGGCGGAGAGCCGCACGGCGACGGAGACCGGGTGTCCGGCCCTGGCCCGGTCGGCGGCCTGCTCGACGGCCTCTTCGAGGAGCCAGCGGCCGAGCTCGGCGGTGCGGTCGCTGTCCTCGGCCACGCGGAGGAATTCGGCCGGGGTGAACAGGATGCCCTGGGCGGAGCGCCAGCGGGCCTGAGCGACGACGGCGGCGACGGTGCCGCTGGCGAGATGCACCACGGGCTGGTGGAGCAGGGCGAACTCGCCGTCGCGCAGGGCGGCGCGCAGCCGGGCCGCCAGTTCGGAGCGGCGTACGACTTCGGCCTGCATCTGCGGAGCGTACAGCTCGACGCGGTCCTTGCCGCCTGCCTTGGCGCGGTACATGGCGAGATCGGCGTTGCGCATGAGGTCGCTGGGGCTGATGCCGGGCTCGGCGAAGGCGACCCCGATGGACGCGGCGACCCGGACCTCGCCGGCACCGATGCGGTACGGCTGGGAGAGGGTGAGGCGCAGCCGGTCGGCGATCTCATGGACCTGGCATTCCCGGGCGGCCTGCTCGCGGGTCCCGTCGCCGAGGATGATGGCCGCGAATTCGTCACCGCCGAGGCGGGCCGCGGTGTCGCCGGCCCGTACGGATTCATGGAGGCGGCGGGCGGCCTGGACGAGGAGTTCGTCGCCCGCCTGATGGCCGAGGCGGTCGTTGACCGCCTTGAAGCCGTCGAGGTCGATGAAGAGAACGGCGGTGCCGGGGTCGCCGGAGCGGCGTCCGCCAAGGGCCTGGCGGACGCGCTCGGTGAACAGGGCCCGGTTGGGCAGGTCGGTGAGCGGGTCGTGCTCGGCGTTGTGCTGCAACTGGGCCTGCAGCCGCACCCGTTCGGTCACGTCGCGGCTGTTGAGGATCAGCCCGCCCTGGTGGCGGTTGACCGTGGATTCGACATTGAGCCAGTCACCCGTACCGGATCTGAAACGGCACTCGATCCGAGTGGTGGGTTCCTCGCCCGGAGGGCAGGCGAGGAACCGGCGCACCTCGTGGACCACCCGTCCCAGGTCCTCGGGGTGGATGATCGACGCGAGCTCGGCGCCGACCATGTCGTCGGCATCGCGCCCGTACACCCCCGTGGCGGCGGGGCTGACGTAGCGCAGGACGCCGGTGGGGGCGGCGATCATGATGACATCGCTGGAGCCCTGCACCAGGGAGCGGAAGTGATTCTCCTTCTGCGCCAGCTCCTGGGTGAGGGCGATGTTGTCGACGAGCATGATGCCCTGCCGGACGACCAGGGCGAGCGCCACTGTGCAGCCGGTGAAGACCACGACGCGGTCCACCCGGCGGCCCTCGATGACGTTGTAGAGAATGCCGAGGGTGCAGACGGCTGCGGCGAGATACGGCGTCAGCGCGGCCAGCGAACCCGCGACGGGGCGGCTGGTCGAGCGCGGCGCCTCCCGTTGCGGGACGGCATGGTCCATCGCGCTGTTCGCGCCCCAGGGTGCGTACGCGAGGAGCAGGGAACCGGCGAACCAGCCCGCGTCCAGCAACTGGCCGGAGTGGTAGGTCTGGCGCAGCAGCGGGGAGGTGAACAGGGTGTCGGACAGGACCGTCAGGGCGAGTGCGGCAATGGCGGTGTTCACCGCGGAGCGGTTGACGTTGGACCGCCGGAAGTGCAGGGCCAGCACCATGGAGACCAGCACGATGTCGAGCAGCGGGTAGGCAAGTGAGAGCGCCGCCCGGGCCACGCTCGCTCCCTCGGCGTCCGCGAGATGCGCGGTGTGGGCGAGGGCGAGGCTCCAGGAGAGCGTGAGGAGCGATCCGCCGATCAGCCAGGAGTCCAGTGCGAGACAGACCCAGCCGGCCCGGGTGACGGGGCGTTTGGCGAGGACGAGCAGCCCGACGATGGCGGGCGGTGCGAAGCAGAGATAGAAGACATCGGCGACGGAGAGGCTGGGCACAGGGAGCCCGAGCACGACCTCGTACCAGCCCCAGACCGCGTTGCCGCCCGCGGCCATGAGCGAGGACAGCGAGAACAGCAGCCAGGCGGGCCGGAACCGGTCTCCGCCGGTCCGCTCTCCGCCGGTCCGGGCGTACAGAAAGCAGGAGACGGCCGCGACCAGCGCGGCAGCACTGAGACCGAAATCCCCCATGATGAGGGACAGTTCCAACGAGCCCCAGCCGAGGGCCGCTCCCACCGCGTATCCGCCGCAGACGAGGCCGAGCAGGATCTGCCAGATCAGCACGGACGCACTGCCGACGGCCGACCGCCGGGTGAGGAACGCCCCGAGGGCGCCGGCCGGGGCGCTCACCGGGGCGCACCCGGCGTCGGGTGCGCGCGCGCCCGACGCCTCGCCGGAGCCTGTCGCGGGCTTCCCGCCTGCGTCGCGACGCCCGGCACGCCCGCTCGTCGCGTTGTCGGTTCGTTCGCCCATCGGCCATACATCGCCCGTCGCCCCCTCGCGTGTTGCGTCCTCCCCGGCGCCGCCCCTTCCTCGACGCAGCGCCCCTTTCGGGACGATACACCAGACCCGTCACGCAGGGACATAGCCCATCTACTCTCCGTGACGATCAGGGAGCTTGTCGCAACGGTGTGCAGTCGAGTGGACTCACAGCGTGGTCATTCGGTTATCCGTACGACGTTCTGCACCGGCTCCCCCGCGGCGAAACGGCTCAACTGCCCTGCCACCAGGCGCTTGGCGCGCGGCAGGAACGCCGAGGTGCTGCCGCCCACATGCGGAGTGATCAGGAGGTTCGGAGCATGCCAGAGGGGGTGGCCGGCGGGCGGCGGTTCCGGGTCGGTGACATCGAGGGCGGCGCGCAGCCGGCCGGACTCGAGTTCGAGCAGCAGCGACCCGGTGTCGACGACGCCGCCGCGTGCGACGTTCACGAGAAGCGCCCCGTCCTTCATCGCGGCGAGGAACTCCGCGCCGACCAGTCCTTGTGTGGACGGGTTCAGCGGCGTGGACAGCACGACGACATCGGCTTCGGGCAGCAGTGCGGGCAGGTCGTCGAGCGTCTGCACGGGGCCGCGTGCTGTTGTCCGTGCAGAGCGCGCGACGCGCGCCACCCGCGCGCACTCGAAGGGTGCGAGCCGGTCCTCGATGGCGGCCCCGATCGATCCGTACCCCACGATCAGCACGGACTTGTCGGCGAGCGCCGGGTAGAAACCGGCCCGCCACTCCTCCTTGTCCTGGCCGCGGACGAACCCGGGGAGGCCCCGCAGGGAGGCGAGGATCAGGGCGAGGGCGAGCTCCGCGGTCGATGCCTCGTGGACCCCCTTGGCATTGCACAGCCGTACCCCGGCCGGCAGCAGGCCGAGCCCCGGCTCGACATGGTCGATGCCCGCCGTGAGCGTCTGCACGATCCGGACCTGCGCCATGCCGGCGAGCGGACGGACCGCGATCTCCGATCCCTTCATGTACGGCACGACGTAGAAGGCGCAGTCGGCCGGGTCGGCGGGGTAGTCCTGCGCGCCGTCCCAGAAGTGGTACTCGAAACCCTTCGGGAGTCCTTCGATCTCGTCGGCGGGAAACGGCAGCCATACGTCGGGAGTCTTCGTCGAAGTCATGGTCAGGAGGCTAATCGCCGGGAGGCTGCGCGAAGGGTGGAGGGTGGCAGAGGTTAGTTTGGGGTGCGGTGTGGTCCTGTGACGGCGGGACCTAGGGGAGGGTTCGGGGAGTTGGAGCGCAGGAGTCTCGGTGCGGCGGCGCTGGCCGTGGGTGCGGTCGGTCTGGGCTGTATGCCGATGAGCTGGGCGTACAGCGCGTCGCAGCAGAGTGGTGACCGTGCGTTGCGTGCGGTGCACGCCGCGCTCGACGCGGGTGTCCAACTGCTCGACACGGCCGACATGTACGGCCCCTTCACCAATGAGCTGCTGGTGGGCCGGGCGCTGAAGGGCCGCAGGTCCGACGCCTTCGTCTCCACCAAGTGCGGGCTGCTGGTGGGTGATCAGCACATCGTCGCCAATGGCCGCCCCGGCTATGTGCGACGAGCCTGTGACGCCTCGCTGCGGCGGTTGCAGACCGATGTGATCGATCTGTACCAGTTGCACCGGGCCGATCCCGAGGTGCCGGTCGAGGAGACCTGGGGCGCGCTGGCGGATCTGGTGACCGCCGGGAAGGTCCGGGCGCTCGGGCTCTGTGCGGTCGGGGCGCGGGCTTCTCGCCGACCAGGGGCCCGAATGTATGACGAAACGATCCGTCAGCTGGAGCGTGTGCAGCAGGTCTTCCCGGTGAGCGCGGTGCAGGCCGAACTCTCGGTCTGGTCGCCGGAGGCGCTGGAGTCATTGCTTCCGTGGTGCTCGGCCCGGGGTGTGGGGCTGCTGGCGGCGATGCCACTGGGGAACGGCTATCTGACGGGCACACTGACCCCGGGGCAGGGCTTCGAGAGGGACGATCTGCGGGCCAGGCATCCGCGGTTCACGGCCGAGATGATGGCGGCGAACCAGCCGGTGGTGGTCGGGCTGCGGCGGATCGCCGAGCGGCACGGGGCGACCCCGGCTCAGGTCGCGCTGGCCTGGGTGCTGCGGCAGGGTCCGCATGTGGTGCCGGTGCCGGGGACCAAGCGGGAGCGGTGGGCGGTGGAGAACGCGGGGGCGGCCGGGCTGACGCTGACCGCGCGGGATCTGGCGGAGATCGCCCGGCTGCCCCGGGCGCGGGGGTCGTGGGACTGATCGCCGGGCCGACTTCGTGATCAAATCGCCGGGCCCGACTACGTGATCAACGGGAGAGACATTCGGCGCTCATCGGCACCCCGGGGCGGGGCCGCGGTGTAAGAACAGTAGTTGGGGTGACCGTCGAAGGGATCGGTGCTGTGCGCGGTGTTCTGTTCGGATCTTTACGAGGCCCTGCGGGCCGTCCGGGGCGGCGTCAAGGCGTGCGCGACGGGATGGTGGCCGTGCTGGCGGCGGGTGCGCTGGTCCTGACCGCGGGGTGTTCCTCGGGGGACGGTTCCGGCGGTGCGGCGGGGGCCGGGAACATGCCGCCGCACCGCTCCTCCGCCACCGCCTCGGATCCGTCGGCCTCCCCGTCCCCGTCGGTCGCCCTGCCGGCCGCGAAGGGCTCGGTGAGGGTGGTCTCCACGCTCACCGAGGGCCTCGACTCGCCGTGGGGGCTGGCGGAGCTGCCCGGCGGCGATCTGCTGGTCTCCTCGCGCGACGAGGGCACGATCACCCGGATCGACGGGGAGAGCGGGAAGAAGACCCTGCTGGGCGCCGTGCCCGGGGTGTCGCCCGGCGGGGAGGGCGGGCTGCTGGGCATCGCGGTCTCCCCCACATACGGTTCGGACCATCTGGTGTACGCGTATTTCACGACCGCGTCCGACAACCGGATCGCGCGCATGCAGTACGACGAGAACGGCACGACGCCCGGTCGGCTGCTGGGTGCACCGGACACGATTTTGCGGGGCATCCCGAAGGGCTCGATCCACAACGGCGGGCGGATCGCTTTCGGCCCCGATCACATGCTGTACGCGGGCACCGGGGAGACGGGGGACGACAGGCTCGCGCAGGACAAGAAGTCACTGGCGGGCAAGATCCTGCGGATGACTCCGGACGGCCAACCGCTGCACGGCAATCCGGAGGCCGACTCCGTGGTGTATTCGTACGGGCACCGCAATGTGCAGGGGCTGGCCTGGGACGAGCAGAAGCAGCTGTGGGCGTCCGAATTCGGGAAAGACACCTGGGACGAGCTGAACCGGATCGTGCCGGGAGGGAATTACGGCTGGCCGGAGGTCGAGGGCAAGGCGGGAAAGAAGGGTTTCATCAATCCCGTGGCACAGTGGAAGACGTCCGAGGCGTCCCCGAGCGGGATCGCCTTCGCCAAGGGTTCGATCTGGATGGCGGGCCTGCGCGGTGAACGGCTCTGGCGGATTCCGCTGTCCGGCACGGAAGCCGAGGAACCTCTGGCGGCCCCGCAATCGTTCCTGGAAAGGAAGTACGGCCGTCTGCGTACCGTGCTCGCTGCGGGCGGCGACAAGCTCTGGCTCGTCACGAGCAATACGGACACCCGTGGCACCCCGAAACCGGGAGACGACAGGACCCTGGTGATGGAGGTGCGGTAGCGGCTACAGCAGGTGAAGGGGCGTGCGGCCGGTGTTCAACTTCTTCGAGGCACTCTTCGCGCCGGGCCGTAAGCATGCCGCCGATGAACAGAAGCGGCTGGAGCTGACCCGGGTGGATCTCGGCGTCGGCGACCCGGGACGCGGTCCGATAGACCTGGCCTCCGGAAAGGTGATCGTCAGGGCGGCCGGTACCGACAGCGACCCGGAGGCGGACGGTGACGCGATACCGGACCCGGGTCGTCCCGGACCAGGATCAGGTCCCGGACGACCCGGATGAGGCGTCCGGCGCCTTGGACGGCCGTGGGAAGGTGCGCACTTACTGGGTGGGGCCCACGGTCGGCAGGGGCATGATGAGGTCGAAGTACATGGCGCCGGAGATCACCAGACCAAGGACACCGAGCACGATGCCGGCGGTCGCGACGGCGCGCACCCAGCCGGGCTGCGGGTGGACGGAGGGTACGCCGAAGGCCGGACGGACCAGTGCGAAGAAGCCGACCAGCACGGCGAGCAGTGCGAAGAGGCCGTTGACCATCGCCGTGGCGTGCCAGGCGTCACCGTAGATCTGGGAGATCTGCTGGGCCGCGGTGCCCCCGCTCGCTATCTCGATCTGCCCGATCAGGGTCTCGCGCTCGGCGGCGACCTTACCGGTCCAGGACCCGCAGAGCGCGACAACACCGAGACCTGCCGCGACGACACCCGCGGCGGCCGCGGCGACGCCGGACGGCCCCTGGTCGGCGTCCTCGGAATCGGAGTCCTTGAAGTCGGCATCCGGATCGAGATCCTCATCGGAGTCCGGGCCGGAGCCCGCTCCGGCCTCGTCGGCCACCGCGAGCTCTCCCTCGGCTTTGATCGCCGCCTCGTCGGTGCCGTGCGCCGTGTCCTCGGTCGCCTTCTCCTCGGCCGCCGTCTCCGCGGCCGCCGTCTCCGCGGCCGCCGTCTCCGCGGCCGCCGTCTCCGCGGCCGTCGTCTCCGCGGCGTCGGGAGCCGTGGGGGTGGTGGGGTTCGTGGGAGTTCTGGGGTTCATGTCCCGCACGCTAGGCGGCCCGGATGAGAACCTTCTTAACGTTTGGCCCCGCCCCGTCCCCCCACCCCGGCCTCAGGCCTACCGTGCCCGCCAATCCGGGGCCAGCACGGACCAGATCTCCGAGTCGTGCCGCTCCCCGCGGTACAGGTAGTTCTCGCGCAGCACCCCGTCGCGTGTCATGCCGAGTCGCTCGGCCACGGCGATGCTCCGGGTGTTCGCGGCGGACGCGACCCACTCCACGCGGTGCATGCCGCGCTCGTGGACCGCCCAGTCGATCAGCTTCCGTACCGCCCGGGTGACCAGGCCCCGCCCCTCCCCCGCCGATTCCAGCCAGCAGCCGACCTCGCAGTTGCCCGACTCCTCGTCGAAGATCCGGAACAGGACACCTCCGACGAGCGTGCCGTCCAGCCAGATGCCGTAGAGCCGCCCCGTGTCGGCCGCCTGCTTCTCCGCGTACCGCCGGAGCAGGGCGCGCGCCGATTCCAGGTCGGTGGCGAAGGAGGCGAAGGGGATCCAGGGATCGACGAGCTCGCGGGCCCGGTCCATATGGGCGAGAAACTCCTCCGCCTGCCAGATCTCCAGCGGACGCAGTTCCGCTCCGTCGTCGCCCAGGGATATCGCGAACATCATGCTCCTTCTCGAACCGCTTCCGCCGCCTGCACGGCGTGCACCGCTTCCACTGATTGCGCTGCCTGCGGGATCTTCGCATGCGGCGCGCGGCACTCGGGAGGCTCGATGCTGATCCGGGGCAGCCACCGGTCCAGCCAGCGCGGCAGCCACCAGTTCGCTCCGCCCAGCAGATGCATCAGGGCGGGGACCAGCAGCGTACGGAGAACGAAGGCGTCCAGGGCGACGGCCGCGGCCAGCGCGATGCCGAACATCGCGATGATCCGGTTCCCGCTGAGGACGAACGCGAGGAAGACCGAAATCATGATCACGGCAGCGGAGTTGATCACACGACCGGTCTCGGCAAGGCCGACCCGGACCGCCCGCCGGTTGTCTCCGGTCTCCAGCCACTCCTCGTACATCCGCCCCACCAGGAACACCTGGTAGTCCATGGAGAGCCCGAAGAGCACGGACACCATGATCACCGGCAGGAACGGCTCGATGGGCCCGGGGCTGCCCAGCCCCAGCAGCTCGCTCCCCCACCCCCACTGGAAGATCGCGACGACGACTCCGAACGAGGAGGCGATGGCGGCCACATTCATCGCGGCGGCCTTCAGCGGAATGGCGATCGACCGGAAGGCCAGCAGCAGAAGCAGACAGCCGAACCCCATGACGACGCCGACGAAGAGCGGCAGTTTACCGATGATGATCTGCGCGAAGTCGTCGTAACCGGCCGTCACCCCGCCCACATGGGCCTGGAGCGAGGTGTTCGCCTCGGCCTGCGGGATGACATCCGTACGCAGCCGGTCGACGAGCGCGCTGGTCTCCTGCGACTGCGGTGACGACTCCGGTACGACGGTGACGAAGGCCGTACTGCCGCTGCTGTTGTACGTGACCGGGCCGACCGAGGCCACGCCTTCGGTGGCCCGCAGGGTGGCCGGCAGGCCGTCCATCGCGAGCCGGTCGTCCGCGCCGTCGAGCTCTGCGGCAATCGTCAGCGGGCCGTTGACGCCGGGCCCGAATCCGTCGGCCAGCAGGTCGTACGCCTGCCGGGTGGTCGACGAGGAGGCGTTGTTGCCCTGGTCGGAGGTGCCCAGATGCAGGGAGAACGCGGGCAGCGCGAGGACCAGCATCACCACGGCGGCGAACGCTGCGAGCAGCTTGGGGTGGCGCTCGACGAACGCGGACCACCGGGCGGCGAAGCCGGTGGGCAGTTCGGGCTGTGGCCCGCACTCGGCGAGCTGTCGGCGCTCGCGCCGGCCCAGCGCCCGCATGCCGATGAAGGACAGCAGGGCGGGCAGCAGGGTCACGGAGGCGGCCACGGTCAGGATGACAGTGAGCGAGGCGGCGATCGCCACACCGTTGAGGAACTCGAGCCGCAGGATCAGCATGCCGAGCAGCGCGATGCACACGGTGGCTCCGGCGAAGACGACGGCCCGCCCGGTCGTCGCGACGGCATTCTGCGCCGCCTCGGTGACCGTCATGCCTGTGCGCAGGCCTTTGCGGTGCCGGGTGACGATGAACAGCGCGTAGTCGATGCCGACGCCGAGCCCGATCAGCATGCCCAGCAGGGGGGCAAAGTCGGCGACGGTCATCACATGCCCGAGCAGCACGGTGCCCGCGTACGCCGTGCCGACGGAGACGAGGGCGGTGGCGATGGGCAGCATGCTGGCGGCGAACGAGCCGAAGGCGAGGAACAGCACGACGCCGGCGACGACCACCCCGACGGCCTCGCTGAGGTGGGCGGACGGCACCTCGGTGAGGGCGACGGCCGAACCGCCCAGTTCCACCTGGAGGTGGTCGTCGGCGGCCGCCTGCGCGGTGTCGACGACGGCTTGGGCCTGCTCCACCGGGATGTCTTCGACCCGCTGGTCGAAGGTGACCGTGGCGTAGGCGGTGTGTCCGTCCTCGCTGATCTGCCCGGCGCCGGACGCCCCGTACGGCCCGGTGACGGCGCCGACACCGGGCAGCTCCTCGACCGCGTGCAGGGTCCGGGTCATCGTCTGTTGGACATCGGCGGCCCGCACCGTGGATTCGGTGGTGTGCCAGACGATGGTGTCGCTGTCACCACCGAGGTCGGGGAAGCCGCTCTCGAGGAGCTCGGTCGCCCGGCCCGACTCCGTACCGGGCACCTCGTAGTCGTTGGAGTAGGCAGAGCCCGCGAAACCCGCCGCGGTGGCTGCGCCGCCGAGGGCGACGAGCCAGATGAGGACGGCGATGAGACGGTGCCTGATGCACCAGCGGGCAATGGCACCCAACAGACGTGCTCCCTTATGGTTCGCGATTCCTCAGCGGGACAAAACATGCTTTACCCGCAATGGACATATGACCTGAGAACACCACTCTGGCAGCCAATAGTGATCCTTTGTCCTTTTCGTGGCATTACTCACAATGGTCGCAAGGCTCACAATGGTCCCAAGAATCACCACGGCCCCGCACCGCCTCACCCCGTCAGCCGGAGACGCTCGCCCTGCCGTTCTCGATGTGCCCCATCAGTCGGCGCCGGAATACGTCGTCCCCGTCGACGGTGACGGCCAGGTCGTACCAGCCGTGTGCGTCGGCCGCCGAGTGCACGACCGTACGGCTGCGTCCCGGCTTGACCCTGACGGTCCTGGTCCAGTCCCGCAGGTCCGCCTCGTCGACGTATCCCAGCGGCCGAACGGTGAAGGTCAGCGTCGTCCTACCCGTGTTGCGCAGGGTGAGATGCAGATCCCGCTCATGTGCGTCGACCCGCGAGGCGACCTCGGCCCCTGCCGAAGCGCCGCCCTCGGCGGGCCCGGCGAACTCGCGCCGGAAGCCGTTCGGCCCCGTCACCGTGAACCGGTACTCCGCACCGGTAAGGGGCACCGTCCATTGCGCCGTGCCCCTTACATCCCGGTGCTGCGGTACGGGGAACTCCCCCGCGTACGGATACAGCGCGAAGTGTGCGGACGAGCGCCCCGTGTTGCTGAGGACCACCTGCACCGCCCCGTCCACCAGCGTCGCCCGGGCGTCCGGCTGGTACGGCAGCGCGCGGGCCGGGCGGGTACCGGGCTCCTGTACGGGCATGTGCTGCACGAGCGGCGGCTGCGGCGACCAGCGTCCGCTGAACGGCGGGATGGCGCCCGGCTGCTCCACCTCGGGCCGCTGCCGCGCACGCTTGAAGTCGAAGGCCGAGGTCAGATCACCGGTGACGGCGCGCCGCCAGTCGCTGATGTTCGGTTCCCGCACCCCGGTCCAGCGCTCCAGGAAGCGGATCACGGACGTGTGGTCGAAGACCTCGGAGCAGACGTAGCCGCCCACGGTCCACGGCGACACGACGAGCAGCGGCACCCGTATCCCGAGACCGGTGGGCTTGCCCTCCCACTGCTCCTCGGCCACCTCGGGCGGCGCGACCGGCGGCGGCACATGGTCGAAGAAGCCGTCGTTCTCGTCGTAGTTGATCAGGACGGCGGTGTGCCGCCACACATCGGGGTGCTTGCCCAGCGCGTCCAGGACCTTGTAGACGATCGTCGCGCTGTGTATCGGCGAGGAGACGCTCGGATGCTCGGAGTCGACTGCCGACGGCACCAGATAGGAGACCTCGGGCAGCGTGCCCGCCGCCACGTCCTTGGCGAACTCATCGGCCAGCGTTCCGGTCTCCACCCGGCGCAGCCCACGCTCGAAGAGGCTGCTTTCGGTCTTGTCCAGGGTGGCGACACCCTCCTCCAGCAGCCCGAACAGCCGCTCCCGCTCCGTGGCGTCGGCGTCCCGCACCGCCGAGTAGAACGACTCCATGAACGTATGGCCGCCGGTCTTCGCCAGCGCCTTGCGGGCGACCGCCTTGAAGGTGGCGAAGAACTCGACCTGGTTGTCGGTGAAGTTCTCCCACTCGGTGTAGGTACGCCAGCTGCGCCCGGCCTTCTCCAGCCGCTCCGCGTACGTGCCCCAGTCGTATCCGGGATGCGTGCCCTCGTTGTACGCGTCATTGCCGACGGCCCGCTTGCCGTTCGCCTCGTTGCCCGTCTTCCCGCTCCACAGGTGGTTGCGGTTGGGGCTGGTGGAGGTGTGGATGGAGGAGTGGTAGGCGTCGCAGACCGTGAAGGTGTCGGCCAGCTCGTAGTGCAGCGGGATGTCGCGGCGGTCGTAGTACGCCATGGTGGCGGCCGTCTTCGCGGTCACCCAGCCGTTCATCCACCCCCCGGCCCATGCCTTGCCGCCGCCGCTCCAGGAGTGGTCGAGAGCGCCGATGTACTGAAGGTCCTTCTTCTGCGTCTCGGCCGCGTCGCGCACCGGGAACGGCAGCACGGAGGTGCCCGCAGCAGCGGGCTGCTCGAAGACCTGCTTGCCGGAGGGCAGTTCGATGGCGTTGCGGTCGCCGAAGCCGCGCACTCCGCGGAGCGTCCCGAAGTAGTGGTCGAAGGAACGGTTCTCCTGCATCAGGATCACCACATGCTTGATGGCTCCCAGCCCGCCACCGGACCCCGCCGAGTGCGTAGGCTGCGCCGCGATCGCAGCCTGCAATGACGGCGGCAGCAGAGACCCCGCCGCTGCGGCGCCGAGCGCACCGCCGCCGAGCGCGAAAAGCCGTCGCCTTGAAATGTCCGTGGTCAAGTGAGCCTCCCGAGTCCTGTCGTACAGCCGGGAAGCTAATCAAGGCATGTGGCGCCGAGAAGGATTTCGTACGGCTCGGTGGTGAACGTCCAACGCCCCCGGGGGCTTACGACAGCGAAGGCCTGCACGCCGAGCAGAAGGACGACGGCGACGGTCTCGGCAGTGACTGTGCTCGGCGGACTGTGCCTCTCCGGACGGGCGAAGGGGCGGTGCACCCGGCTCACGGGTGCACCGCCCCTTCAGGGACGTACGGGAACCGCCCGGAGGTCCGGGACGGCCTGCCTCTCGGGGATCAGCCCTCGGACGCCGGGCCTCTCCGGGATCAGCCCTCGACTCCGAGCTTCTCCAGGATCAGCTCGCGTACGCGGGCCGCGTCCGCCTGGCCGCGGGTGGCCTTCATGACCGCGCCGACGAGCGCGCCCGCCGCCGCGACCTTGCCGCCGCGGATCTTGTCCGCGATGGCGGCGTTGGCGGCGATGGCCTCGTCCACGGCCGTGGACAGCGCGCCCTCGTCGGAGACGACCTTCAGGCCGCGCTTCTCGACGACGGTGTCCGGGTCGCCCTCGCCCGCCAGGACGCCCTCGATGACCTGGCGTGCCAGCTTGTCGTTGAGGTCGCCCGAGGTGACGAGCTCGGCCACCCTGGCGACCTGCACCGGGGTGATCGGCAGCTCGTCGAGGCCGCGGCCGGTCTCGTTGGCGTTACGGGCCAGCTCGCCCATCCACCACTTGCGGGCCTGGTCCGAGGGGGCGCCCGCGTCGGTCGTGGCGACAATCAGGTCGACCGCGCCCGCGTTGAGGATGGACTGCATGTCGTGCTCCGAGACACCCCACTCCTCCTTCAGCCGCTTGCGGCGCAGCCGCGGCAGCTCGGGGAGGCCCTTGCGGAGTTCCTCGACCCACTCGCGGGCCGGGGCGACCGGCACCAGGTCGGGCTCGGGGAAGTAGCGGTAGTCCTCGGCGTTGTCCTTGATGCGGCCGGCCGTGGTCGAGCCGTCCTCCTCGTGGAAGTGCCGGGTCTCCTGCACGACCGTGCCGCCGGAGGACAGCACGGCCGCGTGGCGCTGGATCTCGAAGCGGGCGGCACGCTCGACGGAACGCAGCGAGTTCACGTTCTTCGTCTCGGAGCGGGTGCCGAAGGTCTCCGTGCCGTTGGGGCGCAGCGACAGGTTGACGTCGCAGCGCATCTGGCCCATCTCCATGCGGGCCTCCGAGACGCCGAGCGCCTTGATGAGCTCGCGGAGCTCGGCGACGTACGCCTTGGCGACCTCGGGAGCCCGAGCGCCCGCACCCTCGATCGGCTTGGTGACGATCTCGATGAGCGGGATGCCCGCGCGGTTGTAGTCGAGCAGGGAGTGGGACGCGCCCTGGATACGGCCGGTGGCACCGCCGACGTGGGTCGACTTGCCGGTGTCCTCCTCCATGTGGGCGCGCTCGATCTGCACCCGGAAGATCTCCCCGTCCTCCAGCTGGACGTCCAGAT
The DNA here is from genome assembly GCF_055563255.1 of Streptomyces sp. NPDC002958. Classification (NCBI taxonomy): domain Bacteria; kingdom Bacillati; phylum Actinomycetota; class Actinomycetes; order Kitasatosporales; family Streptomycetaceae; genus Streptomyces; species Streptomyces sp. NPDC002958. Next base: position 273,135 of record NZ_JBVHDS010000002.1, read on the forward strand.
AGCCGTTGTAGGCGATCGGCTCGTCGTACTGGGAGGTCTGGAAGTTCTTCGGCATGTCCGGATAGAAGTAGTTCTTCCGGGCGAAGCGGCACCACTCGGCGATCTCGCAGTTCAGCGCGAGACCGATCTTGATGGCGGACTCGACGCCGATCTCGTTGACGACCGGCAGTGCGCCGGGCAGGCCGAGACAGACCGGGCAGGTCTGGGAGTTGGCGTCCTGCTTGAGCTCGGTCGAGCAGCCGCAGAACATCTTGGTCTTGGTGCCGAGCTCGACATGGACCTCCAGGCCCATGACGGGGTCGTAGGACGCGAGCGCGTCCTCGTACGACACCAGGTCGGTGACAGTCACGGTGAAACTTCCCTCTCAGCCCAGCAGTACGTCGTCATCGCCGAGGCGCTTGAGTTCGCGCACCAGCAGGGCGACACCAGTGGCGATGGCGGCGGCGGAGACAACGGCGTCGATCAGTCGGAGCGTGTCGTGCTCGTGGCGTGCCTTCTTGGCCTGCTTGAACACGCCGACCGCACCGAAGGCGGTGGTGCCGATGGACAGGTACGTACCGGTCTTGGACTTCTTGAAGCCCTTGGCCTTGGTCAGTGCGCTCACAGCGACGGAGCCTCCTCCAGCAGCGGGTGACCCCACTTTTCCACGAAGGCGGCCTCGACGGCGGCTCCGACCTTGTACAGCCGGTCGTCCTTCATGGCGGGGGCGATGATCTGCAGTCCGACCGGCAGGCCGTCCTCCGGGGCCAGGCCGCAGGGCAGCGACATGGCGGAGTTGCCGGCGAGGTTGGTCGGAATGGTGCACAGGTCCGCGAGGTACATCGCCATCGGGTCGTCGGCACGCTCGCCGATCGGGAAGGCGGTGGTGGGCGTCGTCGGGGAGACGATGACGTCCACCTGCTCGAAAGCCTTCTCGAAGTCCTGGGTGATGAGGGTGCGGACCTTCTGCGCCGAGCCGTAGTACGCGTCGTAGTAGCCGGAGCTGAGGGCGTACGTACCGAGGATGACGCGGCGCTTGACCTCGTCGCCGAAGCCGGCCTCACGGGTGAGCGCGGTGACGTCCTCGGCGGATTTCGTGCCGTCGTCGCCGACCCGCAGGCCGTAACGCATGGCGTCGAAGCGGGCCAGGTTGGAGGAGCACTCGGACGGCGCGATCAGGTAGTACGCCGACAGGGCCAGGTCGAAGGACGGGCAGTCCAGCTCGACGATCGTGGCACCGAGCGACTTCAGCAGCTCGACCGACTCGTTGAAGCGCTGGACGACACCGGCCTGGTAGCCCTCACCGGCGAACTGCTTGACGACACCGACGCGCATGCCGTCGACGCTGCCGTTGCGTGCGGCCTCGACGACCGGCGGGACCGGGGCGTCGATGGACGTCGAGTCGAGCGGGTCGTGCCCGGCGATCGCCTCGTGGAGCAGGGCCGCGTCCAGGACGGTACGGGCGCAGGGCCCGCCCTGGTCCAGGGAGCTGGAGAACGCCACCATGCCGTAGCGGGAGACGCCGCCGTAGGTGGGCTTCACGCCGACGGTGCCGGTGACGGCGGCGGGCTGGCGGATGGAACCGCCGGTGTCCGTGCCGATGGCGAGCGGGGCCTCGTACGACGCGAGCGCGGCCGAGGAGCCACCGCCGGAGCCGCCCGGGACACGAGTGAGGTCCCACGGGTTGCCGGTCGGGCCGTAGGCGCTGTTCTCGGTGGAGGACCCCATGGCGAACTCGTCCATGTTGGTCTTGCCGAGGATGACGACGTCGGCGGCCTTCAGCTTCCTGGTGAGGGTCGCGTCGTACGGCGGGATCCAGCCCTCGAGGATCTTGGAACCGACGGTGGTCGGCATGCCCTCGGTGGTGAAGATGTCCTTCAGCGCGAGCGGGACACCGGCCAGCGGGCCCAGCTTCTCACCGGCCGCCTTCTTCGCGTCGACGGCACGGGCCTGCGCGAGCGCGCCCTCGCGGTCGACGTGCAGGAAGGCGTGGACCTTCTCGTCGACCGCGTCGATCCGGGCCAGGTGCGCCTCGGTGACCTCGACGGCCGTGAGCTCGCCGGAGGCGATCTTCGCGGCGATCTCGGCGGCGGTGAGCTTGATGATGGTGCTGTTGTCCGTCATGGCTGTTAGTCCTCCCCCAGGATCTGCGGCACCTTGAAACGCTGCTGCTCCTGGGCCGGGGCGCCGGAGAGCGCCTGCTCGGGGGTGAGCGACGGACGGACCTCGTCCGCGCGCATGACGTTGGTCAGCGGCAGCGGGTGGGAGGTCGGCGGTACGTCTTGTTCGGCGACCTCGGAGACGCGGGCGACCGCGCCGATGATGTCGTCGAGCTGACCGGCGAAGTGATCGAGCTCTTCGCCCTTCAGCTCCAGACGCGCCAGCCGGGCGAGGTGGGCGACCTCCTCGCGCGTGATGCCAGGCATGCAGCGATCCTCAGGGGTTGGTGTGTGGTTTTGGCCCAATCCTATGGTGTCGGCCGCAGCCACTCCCGCCACCCGGGCGAACACCCTGGTCGGACGCCGGATTCAAGCCCGTCCGGCGATTGAGGACGAAGCGGCCACCGGACGCCGACGGTGCCCACGGGTCGCACCCCTCACGCTCACGTCGTCGCGGGCCGCGACTTGACCGCCCGCCCGGGCGGCCGCTGCTCCAGCTCGGGCGTCGCGGCGGCCGCGGCGGCCGCGGCTGCGGCTGCGGCTGCGGCCGCCGCGAGCTCCGCCGGCCGCCGCCACCCGTGCTCGCCCCGCGCCCGCAGCCAGGCCGTCATCTCCTGCGGCGGCATCGCGGCGGCGACCAGCCACCCCTGTACCGCGTCGCAGCGCAGATCCCGCAGCCGTTCCCAGGTCTCGTCGTCCTCGACCCCTTCCGCCACGACCAGCAGTCCGAGGGAGTGGGCCAGGTCGATGGTGCAGCGGACGATCTCCGCGTCCTCGTTGTCGACGGCCAGACGCGCCACGAACGACCGGTCGATCTTCAGCTCGCTGACCGGCAGCCGACGCAGATGGACCAGCGAGGAGTACCCCGTACCGAAGTCGTCGAGGGACATCTTCACGCCGTGCCCGGTGAGTCCGGCGAGGGTGTCGGCGGCGCGCTGCGGGTCCTCCAGCAGCACGTGTTCCGTTATTTCCAGCTGAAGTGCCCCGGCCGGGACGCCGTGCCGGGCGAGCCGGGCCGCGACGCCGCCCGCGAATCCGGGAGTGTGGACGTCGCGCGGGGAGACGTTGACCGCGACCGGGACGAACAACCCCTGCGCCCGCCACCGGGCCACCTGGGCCAGCGCCGTCTCCAGGACGTACTCCGTGAGGTGCGGCATCAGGCCGGACGACTCGGCGATGGCGATGAACTCGTCCGGAGGGACCCGCCCGCGCTCCGGATGCACCCAGCGCACCAGTGCTTCGAGGCCGGCCACCTGGCCGTCGAAGCGGACCTTCGGCTGGTAGTGGAGCTCCACCTCGCCGGCGTCCAGCGCACGCCGCAGATCACCGAGGAGTCCGAGCCGGTCCGGGGTGTTGCTGTCCCGCTTCGACTCGTACACCTCGACGCCCGTACGGTCACGCTTGGCCTGGTACATCGCCACGTCCGCGCGCCGGAGCAGTCCTTCGGCATCCAGCGCGTGGTCCGGATAGACGGCGACTCCGGCGCTCGCCTCCAGCACCAGGGTCAGACCGTCCAGGTCCAGCGGGGAGGACAGATCGGCGACCAGATGGCGGGCGACCCGCTGGGCACTGGTGGTGGATTCCGCGGTCGGCAGGAGCACGGCGAATTCGTCACCGCCGAGCCGCGCGGCCTCCGCTCCTCGGGGGAGCGCGAGTCTGAGCCGTTCCGCTATCTGCAACAGCAGCCGGTCCCCCGCCAGATGACCGAGGGTGTCATTGACCGCACGAAAACGGTCGAGGTCGATCAGGACGAGAGCGGATCTGGCACCGATGGACTCGGCGTCCTCCAGGGCCGTCCAGGTGCGTTCCAGCAGCCACTGCCGGTTGGGCAGCCCGGTCAGCGGGTCGCGCAGCTGCTCCTCGGCCCGGGCGCGGGCGATCCACAGGGCGGAGTCGAGGGCGATCAGCGGGACCGCGAAGAGCGGCAGGAGTACGGGCGCGGCCATCGCGACGACGCAGATCAGCGGTGTGATGCCGAGCAGGGCGACCGCGACGAGGCCCTGGCGCAGCAGGGCCGTGCGGGTGATGGTCGGCAGCTTGCCGCCCTGGAGTGCCCGTGCGCACCACAGCAGGACCCGGGTGACCAGGAGATAGGTGGAGGCCGCCAGGAGGATTTCCGGGGCGGCTTCGATGCCCCAGTCGAGTGGCTGCCAGGGCGATTCGACGGTCTGCACCTCGCCGAACGCGGCGAGCACCAGGGCTGCCGCGCCTATCCCCAGGATGTCCACCGCGCCGTGCAGCAGCCCCTGCCACCAGCGGTTTCTGCGGGCCACACCGACGAGGACGACGACTACCAGGCTGACCAGACCGGCCGGCACCCAGCCGTAGAGGAGCAGCACGGCAAGGGTGAGGGCGGCACCGGAACCGGTGCCGCCCCACCAGCGGTCGCGTCCGAGCGCGACCAGATGGCCGACGATGATTCCGATGAGGACGGCGAGGGACCAGCCGGCCCTGCCGTCGGGGAAGAGTGCGTGTCCTTCGCTCACGGTCCGGTAGAAACCGGTCGCGAGCTGAACAACGGCGATCGCCATGACGACGGCACCCACTTTGGGTGTGAGGCCGACGAAACCTTGCAGCCGCGACACCGGTGCGGCGTTCTCGGTCGGTTGCATTCCGTCCCTCTCACAGCCGGCGGTGCCGATGTCACCTGTTGGTTCGGCTCCATGCCACCACGCCCCGATTTCCCACCCTGTGGCCGGGCACGGCAGGTGCACATCTCAACAGTAGGGCGCAGAAGGCTTCTACGGGCAGCGCTGTGCAGCTCTTGCCCGAATGCGGACCGACCGTCCGTCAGCATCTGGTATGCGCCGATCGGGTGAACTCGGCGCCCCGAGGACAACTCTTGCCCCTGTCCGTCCGTCTACGCCCTTTCTGTGACGCCTTGTTCGCCCTCTGGTCGGCCGCTCGCCCACCGATCGGCCCCATCCCGGATTTGTCCGACGGAGAGCTGCCCCATTCCGCCGACTCCCCGACGCGAAGCTGCCCCATTCCGCCGACTCCCCGACGCGAAGCTGCCCCATTCCGCCGGTTCTCCGACGGGGAGCTGCCCTATTTCGCCGGTTCTCCGACGGGCAGGGCCGCCTCGCGCGCGGCCTCCGGCCCCTGTTCGAGCAACACGGTGAAGCCGTCCTCGTCCAGCACGGGCACCTTCAGCTGCATCGCCTTGTCGTATTTCGAGCCGGGGTTGTCTCCGACGACCACGAAGGATGTCTTCTTCGAGACGGAACCCGTGACCTTGGCCCCCCGGCTCTGGAGCGCCTCTTTCGCGCCATCCCTGGTGTGGCCGGCCAGCGTGCCGGTGACGACGACGGTGAGTCCTTCGAGCGGGCGCGGCCCCACTTCCTCCCCCGCTCCCTCGTCCTCCATCCGGGCCCCGGCCTCCCGCCACTTGCGCAGGATCTCCCGGTGCCAGTCCTCGGCGAACCACTGCTTCACCGAAGCGGCGATGATGGGACCGACCCCGTCCGCGTCGGCCAGCTCCTGTTCGGTCGCCTTGTCGATCCGGTCGATGGAGCGGAACTGACGGGCCAGCTCCTCGGCCGCGACCGGGCCCACATGGCGGATGGAGAGCCCGGTGAGAATCCGGGCGAGCGGGGCGTTCTTGGCCGTGGTGATGGAGTCGAGCATGGCGAGGGCGTTCTTCTTCGGCTCGCCCTGCTGGTTGGCGAAGACCCAGGCGGTCTTCTCCTCACCGGTCTTCGGATCGCGCTTGGGCAGACCGCTGTCCTGGTCCAGGACATAGGCACGAATCGGCAGCAGCTGCTCGATGGTCAGTCCGAAGAGATCGCCCTCGTCGCGCAGCGGCGGCTCGGCGGGCTCCAGCGGCTTGGTCAGGGCCGCGGCCGCCACATAGCCGAAGTGGTCGATGTCGAGGCACTTGCGGCCCGCGAGATAGGCGACGCGTTCCCGCAACTGCGCGGGGCAGGATCGCGCGTTGGGACAGCGGACGTCGATGTCGGCCTCCTTCATGGGCCGCAGCTCCGTCCCGCACTCCGGGCAGTGCGTCGGCATCACAAACGCCTCCTCGGTGCCGTCGCGCAGATCGACGACCGGGCCGAGGATCTCCGGGATCACATCGCCCGCCTTGCGGATCACCACCGTGTCCCCGATGAGGACGCCCTTCGCCTTCACCACGTTCTGGTTGTGCAGGGTGGCGAACTCGACCTCGGAGCCCGCCACCTCGACCGGCTCGACCTGCGCGTACGGCGTGACCCGGCCGGTGCGTCCGACACCGACCCGGATGTTCACCAGCTTGGTGTTGACCTCCTCCGGCGGGTACTTCCAGGCGATCGCCCAGCGCGGGGCGCGCGAGGTGGAGCCGAGCCGGCCCTGGAGCGGGATCTCGTCGAGCTTGACGACGACGCCGTCGATCTCGTGCTCCACGGAGTGCCGGTTCTCGCCGAAGTACGCGATGAACTCCCGTACCTCGTCGAGGGAGTCCACCACCTTGTTGTGCCTGGCGGTGGGCAGGCCCCATTCGTGCAGCAGCTCGTAGGCGTACGAGAGGCAGTCGATGTCGAAGCCCTCGCGGGCGCCGATGCCGTGCACCACCATGTGCAGCGGGCGGGTGGCGGTGACCTTCGGGTCCTTCTGGCGCAGTGAACCCGCCGCCGCGTTGCGCGGGTTGGCGAACGGTTTGTCGTCGGCCTCGACGAGCCGGGCGTTGAGCTCCTCGAAGGCCTCCATCGGAAAGAAGACCTCGCCGCGGATCTCGACCAGCGCCGGAATCCGCTCTCCCTTCAGCCGGTGCGGGATCTCGGCGATCGTACGGACGTTGGGGGTGATGTCCTCGCCGGTGCGGCCGTCGCCGCGGGTCGCGGCCCGGGTCAGCCGCCCATGCTCATAGGTGAGGTTGACCGCGAGGCCGTCGACCTTCAGCTCGCACAGGAAGTGGTAGTCGGTGGTGCCGATGTCCTTGGCGATCCGCTCGCCCCAGGACGCCAACTCCAGGTCGTCGAAGGCATTGTCCAGCGAGAGCATCCGCTCACGGTGCTCGACGGAGGTGAATTCCGTCCGGTAGGGCCCCGCGACCTTCTGCGTCGGTGAATCCGGTGTGCGCAGCTGCGGATACGTCCCCTCCAGGGCCTCCAGCTCGCGCATCAGCCGGTCGAACTCGGCGTCGCTCACGACCGGCTGGTCGTTCACGTAATACCGGAAGCGGTGCTCCTCGATCTGCTCGGCGAGGAGTGCGTGCTGCTCCTGCACCTGTGCGGGCACTGCCATCTGCTGTTCGCCGACCATCGTCTCGTCCTCCCGTTACCCGTTGCCCCGTTACTCAGGGTTGTCTGCGAGCGATCTCGCGGCCCGGGCGCAGTGGGCGAGCGCGGCGCGCGCATACGCGGGCGAGGCACCCGCGAGCCCGCACGACGGGGTGATCACCACGGACTCCGTCAGAGTCCCCGGATTCAGCCCCAGCCTGCGCCACAGCGTCCTGACACCCATGACGCTACCGCCCGGGTCGGACAATCCACCCGAGGCCGGTTCGGTGCCCGGCACCACCCCGAGGAAGAGCTGGGTGCCGCCCTCGACCGCTTCCCCGATCGCATCCTCCTCACGCTCCGTGAGCAGCGAGAAATCGAACGAGATGCCGTCGGCCCCGGCGCGGCGCAGCAGCGCGAACGGCACATCCGGCGCGCAGGTGTGAACGACCGTCGCCCCGTCCCCGCCCGCCGCCAGAACATCGCGCAGGGTCCCCTCCACGACCTGGCGGTCCACGGCCCGGTAGGTGCGATAGCCGCTCGCCGTCCTGATCTGCCCGCGCAGTACACCGGTCAGCGACGGTTCGTCGAGCTGGAGGATCACTTCGGCGCCAGGCACCCTGCGCCGTACCTCCGCGAGGTGGGCGCGGAGCCCCTCCGTCAGTGAGCCCGCCAGGTCACGGCAGGCCCCCAGATCACCGAGCGCGGCCTCGCCGCCCCGCCGTTCCAGTGCGGTGGCCAAGGTCCAGGGGCCGACTGCCTGGACCTTGAGAGGTCCCTCGTACCCCTGGGTGAACTCCTCCAGGGCGTCGAGGTCCTCACCGAGCCAGGACCTGGCCCGGCGGGTGTCCCGTCCGGGCCGGTCGCTGATCCGCCAGCCGCTGGGCTCGACGTGACCGTACAGGTCGACGAGCAGCCCGATGGTCCGCCCGATCATGTCCGCACCGGGCCCGCGGGCCGGCAGTTCCGCCAGATACGGCAGGCCCTCGCCGCCCCCGAAGGACCCGGTGACGGTCTTCGCCGCCTCCCGGGCGTCTCCCCCGGGCATGGAACCGATTCCGGTGGCCGGGCAACCCCTGAACTTGCTCTTCTCGCTCACACGGGAAGCCTAAGGCCGTGCCCGACCCGTGCTGTCAGCGGTCACGGGACGGCTGGCCGGCCCCGGCCGATGACGGCCGGTCGGCGGCGGTCAGTGCCCGGGGCGCACCGTGAGGTCGTTGACCTCGGCGTCGCGCGGCAGGTCGATGGCCATCAGGATCGTGGTGGCCACCGACTCCGGGTCGATCCAACGGGAGGGGTCGTACTCCTTGCCCTCCTGCTGGTGGACCTTGGCCTGCATGGGACTGGCGGTGCGCCCGGGGTAGACGGAGGTCACCCGGACGCCGTTCGCGTGCTCCTCCTGGCGCAGCGAGTCGGCGAGCGCCTTCAGGCCGTGCTTGCTCGCGGCGTACGCGCTCCACTCGGCGTGCGCGGCGAGGCCGGCGCCGGAGTTCACGAAGAGCACATGGCCCTGGGCGACGCGCAGCTGCGGCAGGAAGAGCCGGGTCAGCTCGGCAGGCGCGACCAGGTTGGCGTTGAGCTGGAAGTGCCATGCCTTGGGCGTGAGGTCACCGACCCTGCCGAGCTCGACGACGCCCGCGATGTGCAGCAACGAGTCGACCTGCTCCGGCATCGCCTGCTGGGCGAACGCCCAGGAGAGCCGGTCCGGGTTGGAGAGGTCGCCGACGAGCGTACGGGCGCCGGGGTGGAGAGCGGCCAGCTCCTTCGCGCGGCCCGCGTCACGGGCCAGCAGCACGGTCTCGTCACCGCGCTCCAGAAGACGACGGGTGACAACTGCGCCGATGCCGGAGCCTGCGCCGGTGATGACATGAGTGGACATGCCCTCATGGTCGCACCCCGCCGCCGCGTCACCGCAGGCCGGACCACTCCTCCAGGTGGGCCAGGGCGCCCACGCCGTCCTTCGCGAAGAACACCAGGTCGGTCAGCGGAAAGGGAAGGAAGCCCTCGTCCTCCATGCGCTGGAACTGCTGGCGCAGCCCGTCGTAGAAGCCCGCCGTGTTGAGCAGGACCACCGGCTTGTCGTGCTTGCCGTGCTTCTTCAGCTCCAGGATCTCGGTCGCCTCGTCGAGTGTCCCGGTACCCCCCACCATGATCACGATCGCGTCGGCCTTCTCCAGGAGCAGCGCCTTGCGCTCGGCGAGATCACGCGCGATCACCATCTCGTCCGCGTTGGTACGCGCCTTCGCGGCCAAAAAGTCGACCGACACACCGACCAGCCGTCCGCCCGATTCCTGCACCCCGTCGGCGACGACCTTCATCAGCCCGCTCTCCGACCCTCCCCAGACCAGTGTGTGTCCGCCCCGGCCCAGCAATTCGGCGAATTCGCGGGCGGGCCGGGTGTAGCAGTCGTCGAGGTCGGCGGCGGAGAGGAAGACGCAGATTTTCATGCAGCCACCGTAAGGGCCACCACTGACACACCTGGGCAGCCGGGCGGAAATCCGGCCGGCGCCAAGGGGCCAAGGGGAAGAAATCTGCCCGCGACACGGCTGAACCAGACATGACTTCCACACGAGGACACATCATCACCGTCGAACCCGGCATCGAGCATGTACGTGTGGTACGGAACGGGCAGGTGCTCGCCGAGAGCCGGCGCCCGCTCATACTGCGCGAGACGGGCTGCCCGGTCCGCTACTACCTGCCGCCCGAGGACGTCCGTACCGAACTCCTGACAGCTTCGGACACCCACACCCACTGCCCGTTCAAGGGCGATGCCTCCTACTGGTCGCTGCCGGACGCGGCCGATCTCGTCTGGGTATATCCGGAACCCAAACCCGAAGTCGCCACAATCCAGGACCACTTCTGCTTCTACGACACCGAGACCGTCTCTGACTGATCGTCAATCACCGCTCGCCGAGGGGTTGTCGTTTGTCACGGCGCGCACGCCGGTGGCCTGCGGCGACTCCAGGCTCACCCCGGCTTGGGTCCGGTCGCGACCCGCGCGCCGGCGGAGGCTCTCCCGCGCGCCCGCCACCGCACCCTGGCGGGCCAGACGCGCGATCTGGCGCCCCAGGCGATGGCCCTGGGTCCTGGCGGACTTCTTCGCCATTGAGGTGATACGAGCCATACCGGACTCATGGCGTCGTGCGTCATACAGGCCACTACACTGTGTCACCGTTTGGGCGTAATGTTCCGCAGGCATGGCCGGTCGAATTCGCGCTCGGTTGCGGAGCATCCGGGGCAGAGTAGCTTGGAATTGACGGACGCTCTCTGATCCTGGAGGTAGGCCATGCTTCTCCAACTGCTGCGGCGTCGTATGCCAGATGAGCTTGTTCTTCTCGGCAACGGCCGTCTGATCCGGGGCTTCAGCGGCGGCCTCTACGACGGTCACGGATATCTGTCCTGACACCGTCCACAAGTCGAACCGAGTCCGCCGCAGAATCGCTGCGGCGGACCGACCTTGGAGGATGCACGGTGTCGCAGGAGACTGATGCCCTGGTAGCCATGGAGCGGATCCTGTCACCGCATTGCCGTGTCACCCGGATGTCCGACGGAGCGCTGATTGCGGACTGGCGGCGGACCCGTTTTCTTGGAATGGCGACGGCGGACATTCAGAAGTTCGCTGACGGAAGCTCTGAGGAGTGCGCCGAACTCGTCAACGGTCTCAGCCGTGCCGGGTGTGCGAGGGCCCGCCGACAGGAGCATTCGGACGTCGAGATCGGGCTCTGGCTGCGCGGAGTGCACCTGCTGATCCGAACCATGGGATTCGGGCGCGTCCTTCGGCTCCTGTCCTTGGCAGCCCCGGATTATGCCCGTGCAGACCCCGCCTCCGCGGAGGATGTCGCACGGCTGAAACGAGCAGTGCAATCGCACGGCTGCAGAAGCTGGTTCGTCAACGACGACTGCAAGGCCGAGGCCGTGACGGCTTTCGTCCTGCTGCGGCGGCGCGGCCTGAAGGCCGTGCTTCACGTCGGTGTGCGCGAGCACCCGTTCGCTTTGCACGCCTGGACGTCTTCGGCCGGTCTGTGCATCCCTGCCGCCGATCCGCGCGGGCACGCGTTCGTGCCGGTTCTCTCGATCAACGGCGGAGGGCAGTGACATGGAAGCCCTCCGTCTCGAGTGGGCCGGGGGCGCACCGAAGCTCTCGGCGGTCGGGGCCATGGCGCGGCAGGGACTCGTGACGACGGTCTCCTCACGAGCCGGCACCGCGGTGGTCGCCGGCTGGGTCGGCTCGGTCCGTGACCGCGTGGCGGGTGCGCGCGGCCTCCTCGACGACTTCGGCCGGCCGGGAGCCGCACCGCGTCTGCCGACCGGCGACTATGCAGCTGTGCTGGTGTGCCGCGACCGCATCCTGCTGATACGGGACGAGCAGGCACGCATCCCCCTGTTCTTCAGGGAGTCCGGTGGCCGTGTGAGCGCGGTGAGTACCTCGGCGCTCCGTCTGGGCGGCGGAGCAGAGCTGGAACGTCGCTACTTCTGCCGGTACCTGACCGGGAACATGGCGCAACCGCACTCGGAACTCACCCCCTTCGCCGGGGTACACCGGGTCCTGGGTGGCGAGGTGGTGGAACTTTCGGTCACCGGGCAGATGCGCGGTCGGTCGCTGCGACGCGTCCGTCAGACGCACGACCCGCCGATACCGGCAGCAGACAGCCTCCGCCTCGGCGGCGCCGCGAAGGACCTGCGCCTCGCGCTGGAGGATGCTGTCGGACGCCGTATGGGCACGATGACGGCATGCCACGTCTCCGGCGGCACGGACTCCACCAGCATCGCGTTGCTCGCAGCACGCCTGCTGATTGCGGGGCAGGGCCACCCGAGGGACCTTGTCCTGCTCGCCGGGCGCTTCAGCCGGGGAGAACTGGCTGGGGAACAGCCGTACCTCCACGAGGCAATGGAGGAGATCCGCCGTCACGCACCCGCAGCCCGCCCGGTGATCGTCGACGTCGACGATGTGGCCGACTTCGACGACTTCCAGCACCACGCGGGAGACCCGGACGAGCCTCATACGCACGCCTTCCGCGCCCCGTTCTGGAGCAGGCTTCATGCCGCGGCGGCGGAACTGGGCTGTGACACCCTCGTGACCGGCTGCGGGGCCGATCCGATTGCGGACGCCAACCCGCTGCACCTGTACAGGCTGGCCCGCACAGGACAGCTCCGGAAGATGACGAAGCACGCACGTGCCTGGGCCGCGGGCAGCGAGCGGGGCTTGTGGGACGTCGTCTCCGCCTACGTCGTGCAGCCGGCTCTCCCGCTGACAGCCGAACGGATCACAGCGCTCGTCCGCTGCCGCGGAACGGTACTCGGCGGCCTCGGCAACTTCGCCCGCCCCCGATGGCTGCGATCCGGATTCGCGCGGGCCCACGGCTACCATGAGGCCAGCATCGCGGAGAGCCGCTTCGTATTCGGGCGCAAGCCGGAACAGTCGCTCTACGACGCGGCCAACTACATCGCCGCTCCCGACCCGCTGTCCTGGCGCCGCGCACGGCAGGACGGATTCTTCCTCTCGCACCCCTTCCTCGACCCGGAAGTCATCGCCACGATGCGCCGCCTCCCCGCCGAAGCGACGTTCCATCCCGGCCGTCCGAAGGCGGTTCTGCGCGAGGCCATGGCAGATCTGCTCCCGCCCCGGATCCGCGGCCGGGCGGTCAAGGTTCCCTTCAACCAGCTCTACGCCCGCGGCTTGCGGACACACGGCGACGAACTCATCGACCTCTGCCGCTCCGCGAGGCATCCGCTGATCGCGGAGATGTTCGACGTCGAGACGTTGTGCCGGGCAGTGAGGGAGGCGCAGATCGGCATAGGGGACTCCTACTCCTGGGATCGTATGAACAGCTCTCTCGCCCTCGTGGTGTGGCTGGAGCGATTGAACCAGCGCTCCCACGCGCACGGTGCGGCCATGCCGGTCATCGCTGGCTCGTGACGTTCCACAGCGTCAGTTCGATCGGGCCCGTCACGGATGTGACGAGACCGCCCACATCGCTGTGGTTCGCGAGATGGATGTTGACCGGCACGGCAAATGCCTTACTGTCCTGACTCAGAACAGGCTGACCCACAGTCATCTTGACGACGGGCTTGGCTCCGCGCTGGCTCGGCTGGTAAAGGTCTTCGTAGAGCCGAAATTGGCCATCGCGAGAGCCGAGGAGACGATCAGTGCCGCGGCCACCCGCTTCGGAGCGGGGATCACGACCGAGGTCCAGTACACCGCGATGACAGACCATGCGGAACCCGCCGTGAGCAGGCCCCAGAGCACCTTGAAGGCCGTGGAATCGCCGTCCATGAGTGTCTCGAACAGGGGAGCATGAAGTTGGCCAACAATGCCGCGACCGTGCCGATCAGCGCGACCATTCCGGAGTAGGAAATCTGTTCCGGAACCAGTGGTCCAGGACCGAGACAGCGCCCAACAACGTGCTGCGCCGGAGGCTCGAGCACCATGGTTCCCGGAGATTCGTCGGATCACCATCCGGATGCCTCCGGACGGCCCAGGTCCGTACTTCGCGGGTAGCTCGTTTCAGGTCTCACCTCCCTGCTTGCCCTGCTCCCCGTGCGGCGGCGGACTCTCAGCCGCTGGTGGCCGGCGCCGTCACTGATCTTTCTGGCAGTAGGCGCAGCACGCTGGGCGTACATCGTTCACACCTATCCGCAGGGTGCAGGCGGCTGAGTGGCGCAGCAGCCCCATTTCTCGCACGACAGTGAACTGCGCGGTACCGGGCGGGGAAGCCCGCAGGCATCGGAGCGAGTCCGGCGATCAGCCGGACGCCGCTGCCGTCTCCCGCCGTACCGTCGTCGCGATCGTCGCCGAGCCGACCACGCGGGTGCCGTCGTAGAGCACCACCGCCTGGCCGGGGGCCACGCCCCGTACCGGCTCGGTGAACGAGACGTTCAGCGTCCCGTCGACCAGTTCCGCCGTCACCTCGGTCTCGCCGCCGTGGGCGCGGAGCTGGGCGGTGTACGTGCCGGGGCCGGCCGGGGCCGTGCCGCACCAGCGGGGCTTGATGGCGGTGAGGGCGGTGACGTCGAGGGACTCGACCGGGCCGACCGTCACCGTGTTGTTCACCGGGGAGATGTCCAGGACGTAGCGCGGCTTGCCGTCGGGGGCGGGGTGGCCGATGCGCAGGCCCTTGCGCTGGCCGATGGTGAAGCCGAAGGCGCCCTCGTGGGTGCCGACCTTCGTACCGGACTCGTCGACGATGTCGCCCTCGGCCGTGCCGAGCCGGCTCGCCAGGAAGCCCTGGGTGTCGCCGTCGGCGATGAAGCAGATGTCGTGGCTGTCGGGCTTCTTGGCGACGGCGAGGCCCCGGCGCTCGGCCTCGGCGCGAATCTCGTCCTTGGTGGTGAGGGTGTCACCGAGCGGGAACATCGCGTGGGCGAGCTGCTTCTCATCCAGGACGCCGAGGACGTACGACTGGTCCTTGGCCATGTCGGAGGCGCGGTGCAGCTCACGACTGCCGTCCTCATTCAGTACGACGGTGGCGTAGTGGCCGGTGCACACGGCGTCGAAGCCGAGGGCTAGGGCCTTGTCGAGCAGCGCGGCGAACTTGATCTTCTCGTTGCAGCGCAGGCACGGGTTGGGAGTGCGTCCGGCCTCGTACTCGGCGATGAAGTCGTCCACGACGTCCTCGCGGAAGCGTTCCGCCAGGTCCCAGACGTAGAACGGGATGCCGATGACATCCGCGGCGCGGCGCGCGTCGCGGGAGTCCTCGATCGTGCAACAGCCGCGCGCTCCGGTACGGAAGGACTGCGGGTTCGCGGAGAGGGCGAGGTGCACACCGGTCACGTCGTGGCCCGCCTCGGCGGCGCGGGCCGCGGCGACGGCGGAGTCGACACCGCCCGACATGGCGGCGAGCACACGGAGGGGGCGCTGGGAAGTCTGAGTCATAGCTTTACCAGGGTACGGGGCGCCGGGAACCGAACGCTCATGGATATGCGTTGTGGATCGCATGGAGACCAATGGGGCGGCGGGCGCCAAGCCGTCCGCGGGGGCGAAGTCCGGGCACGGCATCAGCCGACGCGCGCTGCTGATCGGCGCTGCCGCCACTGCCGCGGGCACGGCCGCGCTGGCATGGGAAGAGCTGGAGCGTGCCTGGTGGCGGCTGCCCGGGGTGGACAAGCCCCGGAAGCCGGGCGCGGTGGACTACGCGCGGGCCGAGTGGATATCGGCGTCGTCGGCGAACTGTCGGCGGGCCGACCGCCCCGCCGACTACGCCATCGACCGGGTCGTCATCCATGTCACCCAGGGCAGCTACCAAGGTGCGGTGAAGGTCTTCCAGGACCCGGGACACGGGGCGGCGGCGCATTACGTGGTGCGCAAGGACGGCCATGTGACGCAGATGATCCGTGAACTGGATGTGGCGTTCCACGCGGGGAACAGGTCGTACAACGAGCGCAGTGTGGGTATCGAGCACGAGGGGTTCGTGGACCGTCCGCAGGACTTCACGGCGGCGATGTACGGGGCATCGGCGCAGCTGACGGCGGCGATATGCGGGCGGTACGGAATACCCGTCGACCGCGAGCACATCGTCGGGCATGTGGAGGTGCCGGGCGCGGACCACACCGATCCGGGGGAGCACTGGGACTGGGACCGGTATCTCAAGCTGGTCCGGGCGGCGGATTCGAGGCCGTCCGGCGCTTGAGGGCGTGGCAGTCGCCGGAGAGGCCCGATCTACTCGACGGGCCCGATCCGCTCGTTCCGCTCGACAGGCCCGATCCGCTCGACGGGCCCGATCCGCTCACCGGGCCCGATCTGGTCTACGGGCCCGATCTGGTCTACGGCCTTGATCCGCTCAGCTGAGTCCCGCCGTCCGTGCCCGCTCCACCGCCGGGCCGATCGCGCGGGCCACCTCGTCGATGTCCTGCTTGGTGGACGTATGGCCGAGCGAGAAGCGCAGGGTGCCGCGGGCCAGGTCCGGGTCAGTGCCGGTGGCCAGCAGGACGTGGCTCGGCTGGGCGATCCCGGCGGTGCACGCGGAGCCGGTGGAGCATTCGATGCCCTGGGCGTCCAGCAGCAGGAGCAGGGAGTCGCCCTCGCAGCCGGGGAAGGTGAAGTGGGCGTTGGCCGGGAGCCGGCCGCCCGGGGCCGGGTCGCCGCCGAGGACGGCGTCCGGCACGGCCGCGAGCACGGCCGCGACCAGGTCGTCGCGGAGACCGCCGATCTCGCGGGCGAACTCCTCGCGCCCGTCGGCGGCCAGCCGTCCCGCGACGGCGAAGGAGGCGACGGCGGGCACGTCGAGGGTGCCCGAGCGGACGTGCCGCTCCTGGCCGCCGCCGTGGAGCACGGGTACAGGGGTGTATTCACGGCCGAGCAGCAGCGCGCCGATGCCGACCGGTCCGCCGATCTTGTGCGCGCTGACCGTCATCGCTGCCAGCCCGGACCGGGCGAAGTCGACTTCCAGCTGTCCGAAGGCCTGCACCGCGTCGGCATGCATCGGTACGTCGAACTCGCGGGCCACAGCCACCAGTTCACGTACCGGCATGATCGTGCCGATCTCGTTGTTGGCCCACATCACGGTGACCAACGCGACATCGTCGGGGTTACGGAGGATCGCCTCGCGCAGTGCGTCCGGGTGGATGCGTCCGTGCGGGTCGACGGGGAGGTATTCGACGTTCGCGCCCTCGTGCTCGGCGAGCCAGTCGACGGCGTCCAGCACCGCGTGGTGCTCGACCGGGCTGGCCAGCACCCGGGTGCGGTGGGGGGCGGCAGCGCGGCGGGCCCAGTACAGGCCCTTCACCGCGAGATTGTCGGCCTCGGTGCCTCCGGAGGTGAAGACCACCTCGCTGGGGCGTGCGCCGAGGGCGTCGGCGAGGGTCTCTCTCGACTCCTCGACGGTACGGCGGGCCCGGCGCCCGGCGGCGTGCAGTGAGGACGCGTTACCGGTGACGGCGAGCTGGGCGGTCATCGCCGCGATCGCCTCCGGAAGCATCGGCGTGGTCGCGGCGTGGTCGAGGTAAGCCATGGTGGGATCGATTCTACGAGCCCGCGGCGGGGCGTATGGCGGGCGCATCGCGGCCCGGCCCCGCGCACCGGGCAGGGCGCCCGGTCGCCCGCCCCGATCCGAAGCCCGATCCGGTCAGGCACGGGCCGTCGCCCACCCCGATCCAAAGCCCGATCCTGTCGGAGACGGCGCCCGGCAGAGAGCGCCGGTGCGGGACGCACGTATGTGGCCCTCCGCCCTCCGCCCTCCGCTCCCCCGCCCCCCGCGCCCCGCTCCCCGCTCCCGTGCGGCTATGCGCGCGGCGCCCGCGCGAGTTGGCGGGACTGGGCCACCAAGCGGTCCGCGCTGTCCCAGACATCCGCGTCCTCCTCCAGGAAGCCGCCCGCGAGGTTGCGGGTGGTGATGGAGACGCGCAGCGGGCCGGGGGCGGGGCGGCAGCGGATGTGGGTGGTGAGTTCGATGGTCGGCGTCCAGCCCTTGAGGCCCAGCTCGAAGGAAGTGGGCGGCAGGGCGTCGACGGTGAGCAGCAGCGAGAGCGGGTCGGCGTCGCGGCCGTCCGCGAGGCCGAACCAGCCGCGCATCTCGCCCTTGCCGGAGGGTGCGCCGACGGCCCAGCCGATCGTCGCCGGGTCGAGCCTGATGTCGAGCCGCTCGGTGATGGCGGAGCTGCCGGGGATCGGGGCCGGGCCGTCGCTCGGGCCGAGGCAGTGTGCCGGCGGCGGGATGGCGGGCGGCTTCGCCGAGGTGCGGACCTCGTCGGACAGCGCGTCCAGATCACCGTAGGTGGCGATGACCCGGATGCGTTCGACCTCGGTGCCGTCCTCCGCGTACTGGAAGAGGGAGGCCTGGCCGGTGGAGAGGGTGCGGCCGGTGCGGACCGTCTGGGTGCGGATCACCGCGGGGCCCGGGACGGACGCGGTGAGGTAGTGCGCGGAGACCGAGAAGGGGTCCGGGTGCGGCAGGGCCTCGCCGAGTGCGCGGCCGATCATGGCCAGCAGATAGCCGCCGTTGACCGCGTGGATGATCGTCCATCCGGCGGAGAGCTCGGCGTCGTAGACGCCTTCTTCGCGTCGAGTGACGGCGGTGTCGCAGTCGAACTCGCTGTTCCCGATGGTTGCCTGCGCGGTCCGCGTCGCCTGCTCTGCTGCCTGTGCCATGCGATGCACCGTACACCGATTGTATTACTGAGCGGTAGCTTTTTTGTGGCCGGAAGATGCCGGCGCGTGGCGTCGGCCCCGCCGCGAAGCCCCTGTCAGGTGGCCGCGGGGCCCTCCTCGGCAGTAGCCGACCGCCTGTTGTAGGCGCGTGGGGCCCGCCAGTGGTAGCGCATCGCCAGCAGCCGCAGCACGAAGGCCACGATCACCGCGGTGCCGCTGGTGAACGCGTTGAGCACGTCGAAGCGGAGGCACAGCGCGATCATGGTGGCGCCGACCATCGCGGGCACCGCGTACAGGTCGCGGTCCCAGCGCAGCAGCGAAGGCACCTCGTTGGCCAGTACGTCGCGCAGCACACCGCCGCCGACCGCGGTGGCCAGCCCCAGGGTCGCCGACGCGGTGAGACCGAGGCCGTATTCGTACGCCTTGACCGTGCCCGTGACACAGAACAGCCCGAGGCCGGCCGCATCGAAGACATTGACACCCACCTGGATCCGTTCGACGTGCGGATGCAGGAAGAACACCAGGCCGGCGGCAAGGAGCGGGGTGGTGAGGTAGCCGAGATCCGTGAACGCGGCGGGCGGGACCGCCCCGATGACGATGTCACGGAACAGCCCCCCGCCCAGCGCGGTCACCTCGGCGAGTACCGCGATGCCGAAGACATCGAAGTTCTTGCGTACGGCGAGCAGTGCGCCGGAGATCGCGAAGACGAAGATTCCGGCGATGTCGAGCGCATGCTGGACGGAGGGCGTGAACAGTTCGTTGAGCACCGGGTAATTGTGCCGGTACTACTCCTTCGGGCTGTCCTCCGGCGTATCGGACGATGCGGTGCCGTCGTCGGAAGCGGTCTCGCCCGTCTCCGGCTTGCGCACCTCGGCAGCCTCCGGCTTGCGCACCTCGCCCGTCTCCGGATTCCGCACCGTGACGACCTCGATCGCCTCGCGCGCCGCCGCCGTCACCGTCTCGCCGGGCGCCTGGTCGGGCGCGTTCTCCGGGTGGTGGCAGGCCACCTGGTGCCCGGTCTTCAGCGCGACCATCGGCGGCTCCTGCGTCTTGCAGATCTCCGTGGCCTTCCAGCACCGGGTGTGGAAGCGGCACCCGCTGGGCGGCGAGATCGGCGACGGCACGTCGCCCTTCAGCAGAATGCGCTCGCTCTTGGCCGAACGGCGCTTCGGGTCCGGGATCGGAACCGCGGAGAGCAGCGCCTTAGTGTACGGGTGCATCGGCGCCTTGTACAGCGACTCGCGGTCCGCCAGCTCCACGATCTTGCCGAGGTACATCACCGCGATCCGGTCCGAGACGTGCCGGACGACCGAGAGGTCATGGGCGATGATCACATACGTGAGGCCCAGCTCAGCCTGCAGATCGTCGAGCAGGTTCACGACCTGCGCCTGGATCGAGACGTCCAGCGCCGACACCGGCTCGTCCGCCACGACCAGCTTGGGGTTGAGCGCGAGCGCGCGGGCAATCCCGATGCGTTGGCGCTGACCGCCGGAGAACTCGTGCGGATAGCGGTTGTAGTGCTCGGGGTTGAGACCCACGACCTCCAGGAGTCGCTGGACCTCCTTCTTGGCGCCGCCCTCGGGCGTGACGCCCTGCAGTTTGAAGGGGGCGCCCACGATCGTGCCGATCGTGTGCCGGGGGTTCAGCGAGGAGTACGGGTCCTGGAAGATCATCTGCATGTCGCGGCGCATCGGGCGCATGGCGCCGACGCCGAGGTGGGTGATGTCCCTCCCCTCGAACTCGATGTTGCCCGCGGTGGGTTCGAGCAGCCGGGTGATCAGCCGGCCCATCGTCGACTTTCCGCAGCCGGACTCCCCGACGACGCCCAGGGTCTCGCCCGAGCGCACCTCGAAGTCGATCCCGTCGACAGCCTTCACGGCACCGGCGCTGCGCTGCAACAGCCCCTTCTTGATGGGGAAGTGCTTCTGCAGCCCGGTCACCTTGAGCAGCACCTCGCGGGAGGCGGCGTCCTTGACCGGTGCGCCGCTCCCGGCAGACCTCTGTGCCGGAACGTCCACGCCCTTGTCCTCGCTCGTCACGGCCTTGTCCTCGCTCACAGCTTGGGCGCAATCTCTTCGGTCCAGATACGCTCCCGCTGCTCCTGCGACATGTGGCAGGCCGCCCAGTGCCGGCTGCCGACCTCCTGCAGCTCGGGCCGTACGGTGCGGGTGACGTCGTCCTTGGGTACATCCGCGTACGGGCAGCGCGGGTTGAAGGCGCAGCCCGAAGGGATGTTGATGAGCGACGGCGGGGAACCCTTGACCGGGATGAGCCGGTCGGTCTGGTCGCGGTCGAGGCGCGGCATCGAGCCCAGCAGGCCCCAGGTGTAGGGGTGCCGGGGCTCGTAGAACACCTTCTCGGCCGGTCCGCGCTCGACGCAGCGCCCGCCGTACATCACCAGGAGGTCGTCGGCGAGCTCGGCCACGACGCCCAGGTCGTGGGTGATGATGATGACCGCGGACCCGAACTCCTTCTGCAGATCCCGGATCAGGTCGAGGATCTGTGCCTGGACGGTCACGTCCAGCGCGGTCGTCGGCTCGTCGGCGATCAGCAGCTCGGGGTTGTTGACCAGCGACATGGCGATCATCGCGCGCTGGCGCATCCCGCCGGAGAACTCGTGCGGGTAGCTGTCGACGCGCTTGTCGGGCTGCGGGATGCCGACCCGGTCGAGCATCTCGATCGCGCGCCTGCGGGCGGTCTTCCTGTCCACGTCGTGATGGACCCGGTACGCCTCCACGATCTGCTTGCCGATCGTGTAGTACGGGTGCAGCGCGGACAGCGGGTCCTGGAAGATCATGGCCATGTCGCGGCCGCGCAGCTTACGCACCTCGTCGGGGTCCGCGGACAGCAGTTCCTTGCCGTCCAGCCAGATCTCCCCGGTGACCTGTGCCTTGCGCTTTCCGTACTGTCCCGCGGTGTGCAGGCCCATGATGCCCAGCGAGGTGACGGACTTGCCGGAGCCGGACTCGCCGACGATGCCGAGGGTCTTGCCCTTCTCCAGCTGGAAGTTGAGCCCGTCGACGGACTTGACCAGACCGTCGTCCGTCGGGAAGTGCACCCTGAGGTCGCGCACTTCGAGGAAGGCGGTGGGAGCGGGCGAGCCGGCCGGGGAGGGTTCGCCCAGCGCGGCACCGCTCTTGTGCAGTTCGGTCATCCCAGCCTCACTCGCGGGTCGATGACGGCGTACAGAATGTCGACGACGAGGTTGGCGACGGCGATCGCGAGAGCCGCGAACAGGGTGACGCCGAGGATCACGGGCAGGTCCTTGCTGCTGATGGCCTGGACCGCCGCGAGCCCGAGCCCCGGGAGGTTGAACGTGGACTCGGTGAGGACGGCGCCACCGAGGAGCACGCCGATGTCGAGGCCGAAGACGGTGAGGATCGGCGTCATCGCGGAACGCAGGGCGTGCCGGGTGATGACGGTGCCCTCGCCCAGACCCTTGGAGCGGGCGGTACGGATGTAGTCCTCGCCGAGCACCTCGAGCATGGTGGCTCTGGTGAGCCGGGCATACATCGCGGCGTTCAGGAAGGCGAGCACGATCCACGGCAGGATCAGCGTCTGGAACCAGGTGCCGATGCTGTCGTCCGTGGAGAGGTTGTCGGCGATGTGCACCCAGCCGAAGTTGTGCACGAACAGGCCCATCGCGACCATGCCGGTGAAGAAGATCGGCAGGGAGACGCCGGCGAGGGCGGTGGTCATCGCGGCACGGTCCCAGATGCTGCCGCGCCGCAGCGCGGACACCACACCGGTGGCGACACCGCCGAGGAGCCACAGGACGCAGGCACCGGCGGCGAGCGCACCGGTGACGGGCAGGGCGTCCTTGAGCGTGGTCCAGACCGGTACCTCCGTGCGGAAGGAGTATCCGAAGCAGGGTGCGGCGCAGTGGGTGACGTCGTCACCGTTCGCGTAGTCGCGCCCCATCGGGATGCCCTTGACGAAGTCCCAGAACTGGACGAGAAGGGGGTCGTCGAGACCCAGTTTGATCCGGATGCCCTGGAGCTGCTCGGCACCTGTGGCCTTGCCGGCGAAGAGGACGGCGACGTCCTGACCCGCCCACTTGGGCAGCATGAAGAAGATGGTGAACGTCGCGAGCAGTACGACGAGCACCATGATGACTACGGCGAACAGGCGCCGGATGAGATAAGCAAGCACTGTGCGCGGCCCGGCGGTGGCCGGGAACCCCTTGTGGGGGCTCCCGGCCACCGCCCCGGCCATCACCTGCCCTTCGGACTGGCGGGTTTCGGCGGCGGTGGGGCAGTCAACCGGGTTGACTGCAAATGCTGTTGACTACAGCGACTACTTGACGACGCCGAGCGAGACGTAGTCGTAACGGCCGCTGTAGGCGTCGGACATGTAGACGTTGGTCAGTCGGTCGCCGCGCCAGGTGATGTTCTTCTCGTAGATGAAGGGCATCCAGTCGGCCTGGTCGAGGATCCGCTTGTCGAGCTCCTTGTAGATCTCGCCGGCCTTGACCGGGTCGGTCTCCGCGATCGCGTCGTCGAAGAGCTTGTCGATCTTCGGGTCGTTGATCTGCGACTCGTTGTAGTTACCGGTCTCGGCCAGGAACCGGCTGTCCCACAGCGGCTGGCCGAAGCCCTGGCCGGACGGGAAGTCCGGGCCCCAGCCGCTCATCGTCATGCCGTAGCCGCGCTTCTTCACGACGGACGGCGAACCGGTGATGCTGGACGCCTCGGCACCGTCGATCGGGTCGACCTCGATCTTGATGCCGACCTTGCCGAGCTGCTCCTGCATCGCCTCGGCGACGTCGACCTCGCCCGGGTTGTTGTTACGCGCGGTGAGCTTGGTGGAGAAGCCGTTCGGCTGACCGCACGCCTTCAGCTCTTCCTTGGCCTTGGCCGCGTCCGGCTTGCCCTTGCGGGCGAGAACACCGTACGGGTCGTAGTCGCTGTGGCCCTTGATGGAGGTCGGAAGCGTGCTGTTGGCGATCTCGCCACCGGCGATCTCGCCACCGCGGGTCTGCTGAAGGCTGGCGAAGTCCGTGGCGTAGAAGACGGCCTTGCGGCAGTGGACGTTGTCCAGCGGCTTGGTCGTGTGGACGAGCGCGACGTAGCGGACGAAGGACGTCAGCATGTTGTCGACGCTGTCCTTGTGGTCCGAAACGGCGGTGACACGGCCGGACTGGGTCATGCCGGTGCCGTTGAGGTCGACGTCGTAGTCGCCCTCCATCAGCTTCTTGTCGTTCTCCTCCAGGTTGGCGGAGATCGTCACGGTGACCTTGTCCGGCAGCGCGGCGCGCACCGGGTCCGAGGACTTCTGCCACTTGTCGTTGCGGACGAGCACGATGCTCTTGCCCGGCTTGTACGACTCGAACTTGTACGGGCCGGCGGAGAACGGGCGCTGGGTGTACTTCGTGCCGGTGTCCTTGTCCGCCTTCACGGGCGAGCCGGACGGCATGGCGAGGAACTGCTCGAAGTCACCGTTGGGCTTGGGCAGCCTGAAGATGATGGTGTTGTCGTCGGGCGTCTCGATCGCCTTCAGACCGAGCTTGTCCGCGGACTTGTCCTTGTAGGGGCCCTCGTACTCGCCCTTGGGGTCCAGCGTCTGCTTCAGGTACTGCGGGCCACCGGTGATGGTGTCCGTCGCCCAGATGCGCTCGATGCCGTACTTGACGTCCTTGGAGGTCAGCTTGGAGCCGTCCTCCCAGGTGAGCCCGTCCCGCAGCTTGTACGTGTACGTCTTGCCGCCGTCCGTGATCTCACCGGGGCCGGTGGCGAGGTCGCCGACCAGCTTGGTGGAGGCGGCGCCCGGCTTGGTGTCGTACGTGACCAGCTGGCGGGTGTAGAAACGCATGAAGTCCCAGGCCATGCCGTAGTAGGCACGCTGGGGGTCGGCGGAGTCGAGGTCCTGCTTGCCGACCATCTTCAGCGTTCCACCCTTTTTGGTGGACGGGTTGGCGACCTTGTTGAACGCCGCGTTGAAGCCGGCACCCTTCGCCTTGCTGTCGCCGCCGCCGTCGCCGTCGCCGCCGCCGCACGCCGTGGTGGTCACCAGCGCCGCGACCACGAAGGCCACACCAGCGGTGAGCCGTCGTTTCGAGGTAACTGTGGACATTTTCTCGCAACCTCCGAGATCGCGGTCCCAGGCCATTGCTTGCCGGAGAACCATGGGCAAAGCCACCTGACAGTGCGGCAGGGGCAAGTCGTGGGTTATCGGGTCCCCTTGGGATCCAAGGCGTCGCGCAGCCCGTCCCCGAAGAGGTTGAAGGCCAGTACGGTGATGAAGATCGTCACGCCGGGGAAGACCATGAACATCGGGTCGTGCTCGTACGTCTCCAGGGCGTCCCGCAGCATTCCTCCCCAGGAGGCCGTGGGCGGCCGGACACCGGCGCCGAGGAAGCTGAGGGCCGCTTCGGTGAGGATGTTGGTGGGGATCATGAGCGTCGCGTAGACGGTGATCGGCGCCACCAGGTTCGGCAGTAGCTCACGGAAGAGGATGTGCCCCCGCCCGCCGCCGAGACTGCGCGCCGCCTCCACGTACTCGCGTTCGCGCAGCGAGAGCGTCTGGCCCCGGACGATGCGTCCCACGTACGGCCATCCGAAGAAGCCGATGACGGCGACGAGTACGGCGATGCGCACCCCGCTGCCGGTGAGCCCGAGCAGATCGTCGGGGAGGACCGAGACGAGGGAGATGATGAAGAGGAGCTGCGGGAAGGACAGCAGTACGTCCATGACCCGGCTGATCACCGCGTCCACCCAGCCGCCGAAGTATCCGGCGACGATCCCGAAGAGCGTGCCGAGCGCCACGGCGACCAGGGCCGCCAAGAACGCCACGAGCAGCGAGATCCGGGCGCCGTAGACGATCCGGCTGAAGATGTCGCGCCCCTTGTTGGGCTCGACACCGAAGAGGTAGTCGCCGCTCACGCCGCCGAGGTCGCCCTTGGGGAGATTGGTGAGCGGGTCGAGCATCTCCTGGTGGAATTCGTTCGGCGGGTGTCCCAGCAGGTTCACGATCAGCGGCGCGAAGACCGCCACCACGACCAGGACGAGCACGGTGATACCGCCCGTCAGCGCGACCTTGTCCTGCTTCAGGCGGTTCCAGGCGATCTGCTTGAGAGACCGTCCCTCGACCTTCTTCACCCCGGAGTCGACTGCGGGACCGCCGGTCGCGATCGGGTCCGCTTCCTTGGTCGGCTCGTGCAGTGGTGCCGTCATCGTGGCAAGGACCCCTCTCAACCGGCGGTGGCCGGGCCGAACTGGCCGCTGTGGCGGCACGATCAGTCAGTCGTACGCAGAGGCGGCAAGACGCCCTTGCTGCGGGAGTCTTCATTGCCGTCGCGACAGCTAGCCATACCGACAGGCGAATGGATGCCTAACCGTGATGCGCGCAGGGGCGTTCCGTTATCCGAACGGACATGAACGCCCGTCGAACACAGGTCAGTTGAGGCGGAAAGAGGGCACAGATACAGATTCGCTTCGCATTCATCACCAGACGCCCCAGCGCGGAGATCTCGGACATGAGGAGTCAGGGGCCACGAAGAAGACTTGGGCGAGGCGCGGATTTCGCGTCGCGGCAAAACGAACGCGCGGCTGCATTACGGGAGTTGAGAACAATCGGCGACATTCCGGGCGCCGTGGACGTACAGCCCCCGTTGCCGGCAGGGTCAGTACGTGTTCTGCGGCGGCGGGTAGCCGTAGCCCGCCACCGGGGCCGCCGGCGCGTGGGCCTCGCGGTCGTAGAACGGGCGGGCGTTGGCACGCAGCCACATCGCGACCGGGTCGTACTCGTCCGACATCGCGACGGTGGAGACGGGCAGTCCCTCCGGTACCGCGCCGATCGACTGCTGCATCATCGCGCGCACCGCGTCGACCGAGGTCTGACTCGTGTCGTAGAGATCGAGACCGATGGCGAGATACGGAACCCCGAGCGCGGGCTGCACCCAGGCACGGCGCAGCGAGCGGATCGCGGGCGTGTGATGGGCGTTCTGCGTGAGCAGGGCGTAGAACTGCGGGGTCTCGATGGCCGGCTCGGTGAGCCGGAGCGGGCCCGCGGGCATCCGGTCGAGGCCGGTGGCGATCCGGCGCAGGTCCAGCCAGGGAATGCCCACGCCGCCGCCCGGGGCGTGCGGGTTGAGCCAGATGCCCCAGCGGTCCGGGAAGAGGGCGCGGGCGATGTCGCGGCCGGTGACCAGTTCATGGGCACGGTTCCAGCCACTGGCCGAGAGCTCCTGGGCGGAGGTCACACAGGGGGCGTAGCCGAGGCCGTCGATCTCCACGTTCCCGTACTGGGCATCGGGCGAGCCCGCCTGACCGTGCCAGAGGAGCATCCAGATCCGGCCGTTGGCGAGGGCCTGCAGCAGCGCCTCGTACGCGTCGTAGCGCCCGGGCGTCACTTGGCGCAGCATGTGCTCGACCTGCCCGGCCGCCGCGGTGCCTGACGCACTCACCTGGTCCCCGCCCCTCTTCGATCCACTGTGTCGGCCGCCGCGCCCGGGCACACGGGTGCGGCATGGTGCCGTGGCACCAGCCATCAAACCAGCTTATGCGCCGATCCTGACACCGACTTGACGCCTTGGTTCAACGCGTTGATCCGCTCCGAAGCGGTCCGCGGGCTCCGTGCCGGGCCCTACTAGCCCGCGCGCCGGTAGAACGGCCGGACCTTCTCCCGCATCCAGTCGCCGACCGGGTCCTGTGCCACGTCGAGCAGGACCAGATTGACCGGCCAGGGCACCGCGACCCGGCCGAGCGCCCGGCCGAGGGCGTCCATCGGGGCATTGCGCCCGGCGCCCTCCCAGGTGGAGACCTCGACGCCGATGAAGAGGACGGGCTCGCCCCCCTCGATGCTGGCCAGCGCCCGGCGGGCGGTGAGCACGACACCGCTCTCCTCGAATTCGCCGGCCGCCGCGGAGAGGAAGTCGATGGGCTCCTCCTGCCAGGCCGGTTCGTACAGCCGGACCCTGCCTCCGGTGACCGGCCCGTCCAGCGGGGTGCGTCCGGCGCGGCAGAGTTCGGCGACGGCGGGCGGCGGCAGCGGCACCCCGACGGCACCGCCCGGGTTCACCGCGATACCGAGCTGCGGTGGCAGGCCGCGGGCGAACTCGCGGGCGGGCGCGACGGTGTAGGACATATGGGTGCCGACGCAGGTGAGGAACTGCTGTTCGGAGCTGAACACGGGAACGTAAGCGGCACCCTCGATCTCCAGTGTGGGCAGGTCCAGGTCGGGGGAGTCGGGCCCGCCGCCATTGGGCAGGGGCACCCAGACGTGGCTGCGGCCGAGCACCTCGACGAGCCGCCCGCCCGCCTCCGGGCTGCCCACCGATGCCATCAGCACTTCTTCGAGCTCATTGGCCGGCCATCCGCCCTGCGGATGGGACTGGACCTGTGCCGGAATGTCCACTGCTTCCCCTTCTTGCCCGAGCCTTCCGGCAGAAGATTAACGTCCGGCCGCCCGGCCCTCCGGCCCCTCACCCCCATCTACCGGCCCTCCGGCCCCTCACCCCCGCCTATACGCCCGCGAACGTGATCCGGCCCAGCTTCCCCGCCGCCGCCCGGTCCAGCAGCACCACCGAAGCGCACCCGGGCGGCAGCAGGCCGGTCTCGGCGTTCCGCAACAGCCTGCCCACCGCCCTGCGGTGCCGGGCGAACGCATATCCGGAGACACCGCGTCCGCGCTCCCGCTGACCCTCCCGCGCCGTCTGCGGTGTGACATCGAGCAGGACGAGGTGGAGGGCGCGGCCCCGGCGCCGCGCGTCACGGGCCAGCCAGCCGCGTACCCACGCCTGGGTTCCGCAGTCGTGGACGACGACGGACTCGCCGGAGCGCAGCACCCGCCGCAGCCCCCAGTAGTGGGCTACGCGAACGACGGGACGGTAGAGGGAGTACGGGAGCAAACGGGGCATAAGTCGCGCCCAGCGGTCCCGGGTGTCCTGGGAGTCGATGGCGGGCACCGTCGTCACCGCCCGCCGGATGAGCGTCGATTTGCCGCTGCCGGGCAGCCCGGAGACGACCACCACATCGCCCGCCGCGAAGCGCAGGCTGCGCGGGCTGCGCCCGGCCCGCTCCCGCAGATCCCGTACGACGGGCGCCTGCGTGCCGAGCGTTTCGCCGGCCGGAACCCCCGGCCGTGCGGGCATCGCGTCGTGCGCGACCCCCGCGGTCGTCGCGTACCGCTGCAACGTCATCGCTCTCCCCCTGTCGGTCACCCACGTATGCCCATGAAGTGTAAAGAAAAGGTAATGCTGCACAACCGTCCACGCCGTTGATTCCCGTGAGGGACCGGGGCCCCACTCGGACGCGATGCGTGCGATGATGACCCGGCCAACTGCATAAAGGCCGTTTGAATCCGCGCGGGAGAGTTCCGGTCACTGCATGTGCCGGGCGCCGAAGGAGCAAGTTCCTCCCTTGAATCTCTCAGGCCCCGTACCGCGTGGATGAGGCAGATCTGAAAAGTGGGCCGCTCTGCGGCTCCACCCAAGGTGCAAGCCGTACCCTTCAGGGGCTCTCGGCGAACCTCTCAGGTTCCGATGACAGATGGGGAGGGATTGTCCTCGTCGTCATGCCCTGGGAGTCACATCCATGAGCACCGCCCCCCGCCTCACCGCCCTCGATGCCCTGCACCGTTCGCTGGGCGCGACCATGACCGACTTCGCGGGCTGGGACATGCCCCTGCGGTACGCCAGCGAGCGCGACGAGCACAACGCGGTACGCACCAGGGCCGGTCTCTTCGACCTGTCGCACATGGGCGAGATCACCGTCACCGGTCCCGGGGCCGCGGCCTTCCTGAACTTCGCACTGGTCGGCAACATCGGCACCGTCGCCGTGGGCCGCGCCCGCTA
This sequence comes from Streptomyces sp. NPDC002958, assembly GCF_055563255.1. NCBI lineage: Bacteria > Bacillati > Actinomycetota > Actinomycetes > Kitasatosporales > Streptomycetaceae > Streptomyces > Streptomyces sp. NPDC002958. The sequence continues at coordinate 302,346 of NZ_JBVHDS010000002.1, forward strand.
CACGATGATCTGCGCCGAGGACGGCGGCATCCTCGACGACCTGATCGTCTACCGGCTGGGCGAGAGCGAGTACATGGTCGTCGCCAACGCGGGCAACGCCCAGATCGTGCTGGACGCGCTGACCGCGCGGGCCGACGGTTTCGACGCCGAGGTGCGCGACGACCGTGACGCGTACGCGCTGCTCGCCGTCCAGGGTCCCGAGTCCCCCGCCATCCTGGCCTCCGTCACCGATGCCGACCTGGACGGTCTGAAGTACTACGCCGGTCTGCCCGGCACGGTCGCCGGTGTGCCCGCGCTGATCGCCCGTACCGGCTACACCGGCGAGGACGGCTTCGAGCTGTTCGTCGCCCCCGAGCACGCCGAGCACCTGTGGAAGGCGCTGACCGAGGCGGGCGCCTCCCGCGGCCTGATCCCGTGCGGACTCTCCTGCCGTGACACGCTGCGCCTGGAGGCGGGCATGCCGCTCTACGGGCACGAGCTGACCACCGAGCTGACTCCGTTCGACGCCGGTCTGGGCCGGGTCGTGAAGTTCGAGAAGGAGGGCGACTTCGTCGGCCGCAAGGCCCTCCAGGCCGCTGCCGAGCGCGCCGAGACCGCCCCGCCCCGCAAGCTCGTCGGTCTGATCGCCGAGGGCCGCCGGGTGCCGAGGGCCGGCTATCCCGTTGTCGCCGGGGGCCAGGTCGTCGGCGAGGTCACCTCGGGTGCCCCGTCGCCCACTCTGGGCAAGCCGATCGCCATCGCGTACGTGGACGCCGCACACGCCACGCCCGGCACCGGGGGCGTCGGAGTGGACATCCGGGGCAGCCACGAGCCGTACGAGGTCGTGGCGCTGCCGTTCTACAAGCGCCAGAAGTGACGTCCGCGCACCTCGGAAGTGACGCAGTCGCGTCTCACAACGTAAGACCCCCGTTCACCAGCACTCCCCCGCATACAGGAGAATTCAGGTCATGAGCAACCCCCAGCAGCTGCGTTACAGCAAGGAGCACGAGTGGCTGTCGGCCGTCGAGGACGGTGTGGCCACGGTCGGTATCACCGAGTTCGCCGCCAACGCGCTCGGCGATGTCGTCTACGCGCAGCTCCCCGAGGTCGGTGACACGGTGACCGCGGGCGAGACCTGCGGTGAGCTGGAGTCCACCAAGTCGGTGAGCGACCTGTACTCGCCGGTGACCGGCGAGGTCACCGCCGCGAACCAGGACGTCGTGGACGACCCGTCGCTGGTGAACTCCGCTCCCTTCGAGGGCGGCTGGCTGTTCAAGGTACGCCTGGCGGAAGAGCCGAAGGACCTGCTCTCCGCCGACGAGTACACCGAGTTCTCCGGCAACTAAAGACCCCAAGGGACCACCTGATGTCGCTTCTCAACTCCTCCCTCCACGAGCTGGACCCGGACGTCGCCGCCGCTGTCGACGCCGAGCTCCACCGTCAGCAGTCCACCCTCGAAATGATCGCCTCGGAGAACTTCGCTCCGGTCGCGGTCATGGAGGCCCAGGGCTCCGTCCTCACCAACAAGTACGCCGAGGGCTACCCCGGCCGCCGCTACTACGGCGGCTGTGAGCACGTCGACGTCGTCGAGCAGATCGCCATCGACCGCATCAAGGCGCTGTTCGGCGCCGAGGCGGCGAACGTCCAGCCGCACTCCGGTGCGCAGGCCAACGCCGCGGCGATGTTCGCGCTGCTGAAGCCGGGCGACACGATCATGGGCCTGAACCTGGCCCACGGCGGTCACCTGACCCACGGCATGAAGATCAACTTCTCCGGCAAGCTCTACAACGTGGTCCCGTACCACGTCGACGACACCGGTGTCGTGGACATGGCCGAGGTCGAGCGCCTGGCCAAGGAGTCCAAGCCGAAGCTGATCGTCGCCGGCTGGTCCGCGTACCCCCGTCAGCTGGACTTCGCCGCCTTCCGCCGCATCGCGGACGAGGTCGGCGCGTACCTGATGGTCGACATGGCGCACTTCGCCGGCCTGGTGGCCGCGGGTCTGCACCCCAACCCGGTGCCGCACGCCCATGTCGTCACGACCACCACGCACAAGACCCTCGGCGGTCCGCGCGGTGGCGTCATCCTGTCGACGCAGGAACTCGCCAAGAAGATCAACTCCGCGGTCTTCCCGGGCCAGCAGGGTGGTCCGCTGGAGCACGTGATCGCGGCCAAGGCGGTCTCGTTCAAGGTCGCGGCGACCGAGGAGTTCAAGGAGCGCCAGCAGCGCACCCTGGACGGCGCCCGCATCCTCGCCGAGCGCCTGGTCCAGCCGGACGTCACCGAGGTCGGTGTCTCCGTGCTGTCCGGCGGTACGGACGTCCACCTGGTCCTCGTCGACCTGCGCGACTCCGAGCTGGACGGCCAGCAGGCCGAGGACCGGCTGCACGAGCTGGGCATCACGGTCAACCGGAACGCCATCCCGAACGACCCGCGGCCTCCGATGGTCACCTCGGGTCTGCGGATCGGTACGCCGGCCCTGGCCACCCGCGGTTTCCAGGCCGAGGACTTCACCGAGGTCGCGGAGATCATCGCGTCGGCGCTCAAGCCGTCCTACGACGCGGACAGCCTGAAGGCCCGCGTCGTCGCGCTGGCCGAGAAGTTCCCGCTGTACCCCGGCCTGAAGTAGTCCGGGACGCAGGTCGTCCTGAAGCGGTTCCGGGACGCAGGTCGTCATCTTTCGGGCGGGGCACCGCGCACACTGGTCAGTGGGCGCGGTGCCCCATCCCTTGTCCCCCGCTGCTCTTCGGGCCGACCGCCCGTATCGCATCACCCGGCAGACAACGGCGTCTACCAACCCTTAGGAGTCCCCCCGTGGCCATCTCGGTCTTCGACCTGTTCTCGATCGGCATCGGCCCGTCCAGCTCCCATACGGTCGGCCCGATGCGCGCCGCCCATATGTTCGCGCGCCGGCTGAAGAACGACGGCCTCATCGCCCACACCGTCTCCATACGCGCCGAGCTGTACGGCTCGCTCGGTGCGACCGGTCACGGCCACGGCACCCCCAAGGCCGTCCTGCTCGGCCTGGAGGGCGAGTCGCCCCGTACCGTCGACGTGGAGTCCGCCGACGACCGGGTGGAGCGGATCCGTACCACCGGCCGGATCAATCTGCTCGGCATGCACGAGATCGACTTCGACGCCGACGAGCAGCTGGTCCTGCACCGCCGCAAAGCGCTTCCGTACCACGCCAACGGCATGACGATCTTCGCCTTCGACCACGAGGGCGCCCCTCTCCTGGAGAAGACGTACTACTCGGTCGGCGGCGGCTTCGTGGTCGACGAGGATGCAGTGGGCGAGGACCGGATCGTCCTCGACGACACCGTGTTGAAGCACCCCTTCCGCACCGGCGACGAACTGCTGCGGCTCTCGAAGGAGACCGGTCTGTCCATCTCCTCGCTGATGCTGGAGAACGAGAAGGCCTGGCGCACCGAGGACGAGATCCGCTCGGGCCTGCTCGACATCTGGCGCGTCATGCAGGCCTGCGTCGCGCGCGGCATGTCCCGCGAGGGCATCCTGCCCGGCGGCCTCAAGGTCCGCCGCCGCGCCGCGAACACCGCCCGCCAACTGCGCGCCGAGGGCGACCCGCAGACCCACGCGATGGAGTGGATCACCCTCTACGCGATGGCGGTCAACGAGGAGAACGCGGCGGGCGGCCGCGTCGTCACCGCCCCCACGAACGGCGCCGCGGGCATCATCCCGGCCGTGCTGCACTACTACATGAACTTCGCGGCCGGCGGCGCCACCGAGGCGGAGAAGGAGGACGGCGTCGTCCGCTTCCTCCTGGCCGCCGGAGCCATCGGCATGCTCTTCAAGGAGAACGCCTCCATCTCCGGTGCCGAGGTCGGCTGCCAGGGCGAGGTCGGCTCCGCCTGCTCCATGGCAGCGGGCGCCCTCGCGGAGGTCCTCGGCGGCACGCCCGAGCAGGTCGAGAACGCCGCCGAGATCGGCATGGAACACAACCTCGGCCTGACCTGCGACCCGGTCGGCGGTCTCGTCCAGATCCCGTGCATCGAGCGCAACGGCATGGCCGCGGTCAAGGCCGTCACGGCGGCGAAGATGGCGCTGCGCGGCGACGGCACCCACAAGGTCTCCCTGGACAAGGTCATCAAGACCATGAAGGAGACGGGCGCGGACATGAGTGTGAAGTACAAGGAGACGGCGCGGGGCGGGCTCGCGGTGAACATCATCGAGTGCTAGGCAAATAGGCCCTGACCAGCGCGTTCGTACCTTTCAGCGCCGTCAGGGCCTTCCCTGCTTACGCGGCGGAATGTCCCCTGAATGTCCCTGGGACAACCGTGAAAGTCCCCGAAAAGCCCCGGGAAATCCCAGGCCGCCTCCGGTCAAGCCGCAATGCCACAGAATCACCCCCGAATAACAAGAATTTTGTTAACGTGGCTGCATGGCCACCAGCCCCGACCCTGCCCCCGGCGAAGGCCCTATCCGCCCGGTCTCCGTCTCCCTCCACGAAGGCACCATCGCCGCCCTCAAGGCACGCACCGGCAAGCGCAGCATGTCCGCCTACGTCGAAGCCCTCATCCAGCGCCAACTGGAACGGGACCGACTGCGCGAACTCATCGAAGACGCGGAGGCCGAGCAGGGCCCGGTGGATCAGGCGGCGGTCGACGCCAAGCGGGCGATCCTGCGCGGTGACACGGCAGGCTCGGCGGACGCCGCGTGAGCGGCACGCTGATGCTGGACTGCGAAGGCCTGTCCAAGCTCGTACGGCGCACCCCCGAGCTCACCGAGTGGCTGGCCGCGGCCGAGGCGGAGGACATCCGTGTCGTCACGAGCTCGGTGACCCTCGTCGAGGCCCGCGACCCCAGGACGAACCAGGCCCGCTTCGACTACGCCGTCTCCCGCGTCAACATCGTCCCGCCCACCGAAGCCATCGCCCGCCACGCGAGCAAGCTGCTCGCCGCCGCTGGCCTGCACGGCCACAAATACGCCCTCGACGCCCTCGTGGCTGCCACCGCACTGGCCTCGCCCGCTCCAGTAACCATCTTGACCTCAGACCCCGAAGATCTCCTGATGCTGAGCGGCCCTGTCGTACGCGTGGTGAAAATCTGACCCGCTCCGCAACTCATGGCCGAGAGATCTGCCCCGACAAAGCACTCTTCATCAGTGCGCGGGGCGGGCTCGCGGTGAACATCATCGAGTGCTGAGGAAGCACCCTCCGGCGTGGGCCTGCGGCTCGGATGGAGCCGCAGGCCCTTGCCGTATCGCCTTCCTGCCGTATCGCCTTCCTGCCGTGCGGCGGACGACGGTCGCGTGAAGGGCGATCAGAGCTGGTGGGTGAGCGAGGAGCCGTCGAACTGCCAGGCGGTACTTCCGGCGCCGTTCTTGCTGGTGGGCGAGGGGGTCGCGCCGGCGTGGACGGGGCCGGGGGTGCTGGGACGGGAGCTCATGGGACCGCACTCCTTGGTCTCGCCGGGCTTCAGCGTCACGGTGCAGGTCTGGCGGTTGCTGATGAAGATGTCGTCGGCGACGTTCGGATCCTCGTCCGCGCGGCCCAGGTAGTAGTAGACGGTGACGGTCTGGGCCGTGGGCGAGCTGACAAGGACCTTGTAGCCGACCTGTCCCGGCGCCCATGCGGTGACGCAGGGATTGAAGCTGAACCGCTTACTCGGTTCGGTCACCCATTGGCCGCGGCAGTGCCACTGCAGCGCCGGAATGTCGGGCGCGTCCGGGGCATCGTCGTCTTCGGCTTGTGCGGAACCGGCCGGACGCTCGGGTTTGTCGATGACGGCGCTGGGTGACGGGGTATCGCTCTTGCTGGGGGACGCGGTGACGGACGGAGAGGGCGAAGCCGTGTCGGTGGAGGGCTTAGGGGTGGCGGTGGCGGAGGTGTCCGGGCCGGTCGCGGCGGCGTGGGTGTCGTGGATGTCCTCGCGCTGGGTCCACCACCAGCCTCCGGCGACCAGCAGGGCCAGGGCGACCACGGTGGCGGTGAGGGCGGGGATGACCCGGCGGCGTCCGCTGCGGTCGGCGGCGTCGCGGCCGTTGCGCGGTGCGGCCCGGTTGCTGCGAGAGGAGACGGTGGTGCCGGAAGCGGCGTCGGGGGACGCGGCTCCGGCGGAGGACGGTGAACCGGGCGCCGCCGAGCCGGCGGGCGGCGTGGACGGGGCGGTGGCCGTCGAGGCGTCGGCAACAGGCGGTGTGTCCGGTTCGGTGAGAGGAGCGGTTGCCTGGAGGTGCGCGCCGGTGCCTTCGGCGGCGCGCTGGGCGGCCAACTCGGCGACCGGCGGCGGGAGCCAGGCGTCGGTGCCGAGGACGGTGACCACGTCGTCGGTCGGCTCGACCAGTTGCCGGAGCAAGGCGGCCGTGGTCGGCCGGGCAGCCGGCTCCTTGGCAAGGCAGGCCTCGACGACGGCGCGGAGGTCGGCGGACAGGTCGTCCAGGGCCGGACGCTCGTGCAGGGTGCGGTAGAAGAGGAGGTTGCGGTCGGTGCTGTACCGGCCGAAGGGGTTCTGGCCGGTGGCCGTGTGGGCGAGCAGTACGCCGAGGGAGAAGATGTCGGAGGGCTCGCCGACGGGCTGGTCCAGGATCTGTTCCGGCGAGGCGAAGCCTGGCGTGCCGAGGAACGCACCGGGGGCGGTCATCGTGGAGGCGTCGGCCACCACGGAGATACCGAAGTCGATGACGCGGGGGCCGTTCGAGGTGAGGATGACGTTCGACGGCTTGAGGTCCCGGTGGACGACCCCGGCGGCGTGGATCGCGGAGAGCGCCTCCACCAGGCCGGCGCCGAGGGCACGGACCGACGCCGTCGGCCAGGGGCCGTGCTGCCGAAGCGCCTGGTCAAGAGGGACTCCGGCAACGTGCACGGTGGCCAGCCAGGGATCGTCGGCCTCCGGGTCGGCGTCGACGACGGCCGCGGTGTAGGCGCTGTTGACCTGGCGGGCGGCCTGCACCTCGCGCGCGAAGCGGCGGCGGAACTCGGCGTCGTCGGCGCGATGGGGGCGGATCACCTTCACGGCGACCTTCATGCCGCCGGGACTGCGGCCCATGTAGACCTGGCCCATGCCTCCCTGGCCGAGGCGCGCGACGATGCGGTACTGCCCGATACGGTCCGGCAGCGGAGAGTTGTCCCAGTCCACGGTCGATTCCCTGTCAATTTCCGCACGCTCACCAGCAGTTGCGCGCATGTATGGGACTCGGGAGTCTGCCGAAAAGCAGTCTGAGCTGTCCATTCCGGTTCTGGCACCGTTCTGTTCCGCGTCGGTTCCGGACCGGGTGGGGCCCGAGGGCGACCCGGCGCCGTCGGTGAACTGCTCAGAGATGTTCGTGACGATCACGCAATTTCAGCCACAAACGACTTCCCTCCCTTGCCCACAGAGGGTTGACTACGGGTCACGCATGGTGATGCCGCCGTCCTGGGCCAAGGGCGCTTGCCATCGCGGGCCCGCGAGCCCGGCCCCGATGCCCCGACCCCCGGCGGAGGAGAGCGAGCAGGGATGACCGGCTCATCTCGTACGGTGACCCACCGGCCAGGGCCGGGCGAGAGCAGGCGGCCCGCGCCCCTATGCGTACTGGCGCCGGCGCGTGAATTTTGATCAGATCCCCGTTCGTATCGTTCATCCGCATCGTCTCGACGAGGGGCACCAATGAGCCAGATTGCGCTGCCAGAGTTTCATATGCCGTTCCAGAGTGCGGGATGCAATCCCGGAATCGAGCAGACCGGGAAGGCCGCTTGGGAATGGGCCGAATCCAATGGTCTCGCACTCTCCCCGATGGCCCGGAAGAAAATGATCCTGACCAGGCCCGAACTCTGGATATCCCTCATATTCCCCACTGCTTCGCAGCAGCATCTCGATCTCTTCTGCCAATGGCTCTTCTGGGCCTTCCTCGTCGACGACGAGTTCGACGACGGCCCCGCCGGACGTGATCCGCGCATGTGCGAGGCAGCGATCGACCGGCTGGTGGACGTGCTCGACGGCGGACAGCCCCTCGGCGCCATGGAGCACGCGCTCGTGGGCCTGCGGGCCCGTACGTACCAGGGCCGCTCGCCGCGCTGGATCCGGCAGTTCCGGCGGGACACGGTCGCCTGGCTGTGGACCTACTACGCCGAGGCGGTGGAACGGGCCGCCGGGCAGGTGCCGACCAGGAGCGAATTCGTGAAGCACCGCCGGGATTCGGTGGCCATGCAGCCCTTCCTCGATCTGCATGAGATCACCGCCGGCATCGACCTTCCGGAATCGGCCCGCAGCCTTCCCGGGTATATCGCCCTGCGCAATGCCGTAACCGATCACTCGGGGCTCTGCAACGACATCTGCTCCTTCGAGAAGGAGGCACTGCTCGGTTACGAGCACAATGCGGTACGGCTCATTCAGCGCGACCGGGGATTCACCCTCCAGGAGGCCGTCGACGAGGCCGGGGCGCAGCTCGCGGAGATAGCGGAACGGGTTCGGCGTGCCGAGAGGGAACTGATCGAGGAAATAGAGGCGGCCGGGATCCACGGCCGCACCCGGGCCGCGCTGGAGCGATGCGTGCAGGACTACCGCGGGCTGGTCCGGGGCGACTTCGACTACCACGCCCGCGCGGAGCGGTACACCCGTCCCGATCTGGTGGAGGTCGACGAACGGGCTTCGCTGTCACGGTACTTCGCCGCCTGATCGGCCGACAGTATGGCGCAGGGGGCCGGGGTCGGACGCCCGGCGGCGTATCTCCGAAGGTCCAACGGCCAGTCTCCGAAGGCCGACGGCCGGTCCCCGAAGGCCCAGCGGCCGGTCTCCGAAAGCCCGACGGCCAGTCCCCGAAGGCCCAGCGGCCGGTCTCCGGAAGCCCGGCAGCGGGTCCCCGAAGGCCCGACGGCCGGTCTCTGCATCCCCGCGCCGCCTCCGGCCGCCGTCAGCCACCCCCGACCGCTATCAGGGCTTCTGCCGCCGTCAGGGCTCCCTGCCGTCCGGGATGCCCGTCCAGCCCAAGTAGTCGCCTATCGGCGCCGGTTCGTCGTCTGCTCCCCTCAGTGGCAGCGCTCTGAGGGCCAGCGCCCACCCCAGCCGGGCCTCGCCCGACTCCGCGGAACGGCCGGTGAGTTCGGCGATCCGGCCGATCCGGTTGAGGACGGTGTTGCGGTGGCAGTAGAGCTGCTCGGCGGCCCGCGCCGCCGAGCAGCCGCTGTCGAGCCAGACCCGGAGCGTGCTGAGCAGCACGTCGCGCTCGACCGCCGTGTCCAGGACGGCGCCCAGCTGCGTGGTGACGATGCGCTCGGCGATCTCGGGCCGGCCGACGAGAAGGACCTCCGGCAGCCGGTCGTCGAACGCCGCCGCCTCGCCACTTCCTGCGGGCAGCGTACGCAGGGCCTGCTCGGCCAGCCGCAGGGCCCGGCCCGCCTGGGCGAGCCGGTCGAACTCCGGTGACACACCGGCGGTGGCACCGGTGTGGTGGCGCAGCAGGTCGAGCAGTACGCCGGACTCCCCCGCCGCCAGCCGCACGATGCCCGCGTACCGGCCCGATCTCGGCCGCCAGAAGGACCAGATGCCGTGGGCGTCGAGGACGGGTGCCGGGTTGGGCGGCGCGGCCGGGTCCTGGGCGGCGACGATGACGACGTACCGGTCGTGGACCGGCACGCCCAGTGCGGCGGAGGCCGCCGCCGCGACCGCCGGGTCGTCCCCGCGCCCGTCGAGCAGGGCCTCGAAGAGTGCGACGCGGCGGGTGTCCTGGCGGCCCTGCATCTCCAGCTGGGTCAGCCGGTACGACTCCGCCATCACGAGCGAGTAGCGGTCGATGGTCTCCCACACGGCGCCCGCCATGTCGAGCTCGGTGTCCCGGTCACCGGCGACCGGGACGACGGCGTCCTGTCCTCGCCCGGCTCCACCACCAGCTCCATCGACCCCACTGGCCCCACTGGACCCACCGACCCCACTGGACCCACTAGATCCACTGGCCCCATCGACCCCACCAGCCCCACCACCATCACCGCCCCTACCGACCCCACCTGCCGCACCGGCCCGTCCGGCCCGCGTCGCCCGCAGGTGTTCCGCCATCATCTGCCACATCACGCGCCCACCGCGCCGGTAGGCCTGCAGCACGGTGTCCAGCGGTACGTTCTGCTCCGCGCGTCGGCGTCCCGTCTCGCGCGCCGCGTGCTCGAATTCGCCCCCACTGGGGGGCAGCCCGCCGAAGTCCTCCAGCGCCCGCAGCAGGTTGTCGCGGCAGATCTCCCACAGATCGTCCCGGCTGACCGGCGTGCCGGAGGCGTACGTGCCGCTGTGCGCGTGGATGTCGGCGACGACCCGCCGGGTCAGTTCGTCGATCTCCGGCACCAGGGCGACGGCCAGGGCGCGGCGCCGTTCGCCGTCGTCCCCGCCATTGCCGTGGTCGTCGCTGCGAGGGGTCCGGGCTCCGGGATTGTCCGCCATGCCGGAAGGTTAGCGCCGGCCGCCCTTTAGGCGGATGCCTTGCCACGTACACCTCTGAGGGGCTGCTGCCCAGGTGGACGGGGCACATGGTGGGCACCTGCACATTGTGCGGAGGCGGGCCGACGGCCGATTCTGAGCAGCAGTAGCCGTGTACACACCATGTTCCTGGAGCGTGTCATGTTTCTCAGCGTCGCCGCTGTCCTCGGTGAGTCGGCCCGCAGGTATCCCGACCGCGTCGCCGTGGTCGACTCGGAGGCGCAACTCAGCTACCGGGAGCTGTGGGCCCGGGCGCTGCGCTGTGCGGGCGCGCTGCGGGCCTCCGGCGTGCGGCCGGGCGACCGGGTGGCGGTGCTGCTGCCCAATTCGGCGGACTTCCTGTACGCGTACTACGGGGTGCTCGCCGCCGGGGCGACGGTCGTGCCGGTGCACGGTCTGCTGGTGGCCGACGAGGTGGCATTCGTACTGCGGCACAGCGGTTCCGTCGCGCTGATCAGCGGTGGTCCGCTGTGGCCGGTGGCCGAGGAGGGGGCGCGCGCCGCGGGGGTACGGGCCGTGCGGGGCGTACCGACGGACGGTGTGCCGTTGCCCGCGCCGGAGCCCGCGGCACCGGACGACACCGCGGTGATCCTCTACACCAGCGGCACGACCGGGCGGCCGAAGGGTGCGCTGCTCACCCACCTCAACATCGTGATGAACGCGTCCGTGGTCGCCCACGACCTGCTGGGACTGGACGTCGACGACGTGGTCCTGGGCTGTCTGCCGCTGTTCCACAGCTACGGGCAGACCTGCGCGATGAACGCGACGCTACGGGCAGGGGCGAGGCTCGTCCTCATGTCGCGCTTCAGCGGCGCGGGCGCCCTGGAGCTGCTGGCCGCCGAGGACGTGAGCGTCTTCATGGGCGTACCGACGATGTACCACGCACTCGTCGAGGCGGCGGCGAAGAACGCCACGGCGCGGGACGACACGCCACACCGTTTCACTCTGCGCGCGGCCGTCTCGGGCGGCGCCGCGCTCCCCGTCGCCGTGCTCGAACGCTTCGAGGAGACCTTCGCGACGCAGATCCTGGAGGGGTACGGGCTGACCGAGACCTCCCCCGTCGCCACCTTCAACCAGCCGGATCTCGGTCGGCGCCCCGGCACGGTCGGCCACCCGGTCTGGGGTGTGGAGATCGGCGTCGCGGACGCGGCGGTCGAGGACGCCGTGGTGCTGCTGCTGGACGGGGAGGTCGGCGAGGTCGTGGTGCGCGGCCACAACGTGTTCGCGGGGTACCTCGACGATCCGGGGGCGACGGCCGCCGCCGTGGTCGACGGCTGGTTCCGCACCGGGGATCTCGGGGTGCGGGACAAGGACGGCTTCCTGAGCATCGTCGACCGGAAGAAGGACCTGGTCATCCGGGGCGGCTTCAACATCTATCCGCGTGAGATCGAAGAGGTGCTCGTCCGTCATCCGGCGATCTCCGAGGTCGCGGTGATCGGTGTGCCGGACGAGGCACGCGGTGAGGAGATCTGCGCGGTCGTCGTGCTGCGTGACGATGCCGGTGCGGTGACGGAACAGGACGTGATCGCCTGGTCCCGGGACCGGCTCGGGCGGCACAAGTATCCGCGGATCGTGCGGTTCACCGAGACGCTGCCGCTCGGGCCGACCGGCAAGGTCCTCAAGCGGGCGCTGACGGCCGCCTCTTCCTGATCCGGACGCGGCGCACGGCCTTCGTGTTCCCGCTCACCCACCACGCCGACGTCCCGACCGACGACCGGAGCCACGTCCGCCATGACCGGAGCGGGTGCGGCCCACCCGCACCCCCGACGGCTCCCTCACCCACCATCCGTCCGGCTCGTCGGCCGTCGCACTCTCCACCACCGCACCGTCCGCGGAGACATCGCTCCGCGCAACACTGTCCGCGATCGCGCCGCAGAAGGGCTGAAGCCACCTCATGTCCGCCGTTCCCCCTCCCGTATCCGAGACGTCACCTCAGGTCGGCACCGTCCACGGGGCGGTGCGCGGCACGCTGGAGGACGGTGTCGCCGTCTTCCGCGGTATCCCGTACGCGGCCGCACCGGTCGGCGCCCGCCGTTTCCGGGCGCCCGAGCCGCCGGAGCCCTGGGAAGGGGTGCGGGAAGCGGTGGCGTTCGGGCCGACCGCGCCCAAGCGGCCGTACTCCCCGCCGCTGGACCGGCTGCTGCCCGATCCCGACGTGGCGGGCGACGCCTGCCTCAACCTCAATGTGTGGACGCCGTCGCCGGCGCGTACCGGGCTGCCCGTCCTCGTCTGGATCCACGGCGGTTCACTGCTGCACGGCTCGTCGGCCGTGCCGCTGTACGACGGGGCGGCGTTCGCCCGTGACGGTGTGGTCCTCGTGTCGGTCAACTACCGCCTGGGCATCGAGGGGTTCGGGGTGTTCCCGGACGCGCCCGCCAACCGGGGGCTGCTCGATCAGCTCGCGGCGCTGGCCTGGGTGCGGGACAACATCGCGGCGTTCGGCGGTGATCCGGATCTGGTCACGGTGTTCGGTGAGTCGGCGGGGGCCATCAGCATCGCCGCCCTGCTGGCCGCCCCGCGTGCCAAGGGCCTGTTCCGGCGTGCGGTGCTGCAGAGCGGTGCGCCGACCGCGCTGCCCCTGGGCGACACCGCCCGCCGCACCACGGAGCTGATCGCCAAGCGGCTGGGGGTCGCGGCGACGGCCGGGGCGCTGGCCGCGGTGGACCCGGCCGAGCTTCTGGCCGCGCAGACCGAGGTGACGGCCGGCGGCTCCCCGCTGACCGGCGGGAACTCCTTCCAGATCGTGGTGGACGGCGATCTGCTGCCCCGTGATCCGCTCGAAGCGCTGCTGGCCGGCGCCGCGAACGATGTCGATCTGCTGATGGGCACGAACAGTGAGGAGTACCGGCTCTGGTTCGTGCCGAGTGGTCTGACGGAGCGGCTGTCCAGGATCAAGCTGCGGCTGGCCCTGCTGAAGTTCAAGGTGCCTGGCGCCACGGCGCGTACGTACCGCGAGCACCGGCCCGGCGCCACTCCGGGTGAGCTGCTCGGGGCGCTGGCCACCGATCTGCTGCTGCGCGTCCCGCTGAACCGGGTGGCCGATGCCCGCTCCGGTGCCTCGGGGAGCACCCATCTCTACGAGTTCGGCTGGCCGTCCCCCGTGCTGCGGCTCGGCGCCTGTCACGCGCTGGAGATCGGCTTCGTCTTCGACACGCTGGACCGGCCCGACGCGGTGGCCCTGGCCGGCGAGGACGCCCCGCAGGAGCTGGCCGACGCGATGCACGCGGCGTGGGTACGGTTCGCCGCCTCGGGTGACCCGGGCTGGCCGTCCTGGGACACGTCCCGCCCGGTAATGGGCTTCGGCCCCGGAGCCCCTGCCGTGGTGCACGCCCCTCGCGACGAGGAGCTGCGCGGCTGGGCACCGTACCGGAGGAACAGCTGAGACCGGTCGGTCTGCCGCGGACAGCGGTGCGGATCGGCGGTCCCCGGCCCGTGGGCCGGGGTCCTCCCGGCCATCAGTCCTTGTTCTGCGCCGCCCAGAACTCGTCGAACGTGAGCAGCCCGTCGCCATTGCCGTCGTGCGAGTTGATGACGGCCTGGGCCACCAGCTCGGTGACGTAGTGGTCGCCGAGCTGAGCCATTGCGCTCTTGTACTCGGCAGCTGATATCAGCCCGTCGCCGTTCTGATCGAACCGCTCGAATGCCTTGCGTGCCGACTCGATGTCCGCCACAGTTCTGCCCCTTCGTAATGCCTGACCGATGCCCGACCAAATGTCTGACTGACGGGGGTCAGATTAACGGGCGCGACGGATGGCGGTCGCGGCGGCCGGTCGTCGATCACGAGCGGGGTGCCCGGCGCCCGGCGGGCCACGGTCCGGACCGCCGAGGAGGCGCGCGGCCGGCGGCTGGGGGAACGGCCGGCGCGGGCGGCCCGGCATCTGGTGCCGGACGCGGTGGTGTGGGCGCAGCAGTCGCCGGGGAACGCCCGCAGTGTGCGGACGTTCCAGGCGGCGGGCTACCGGCCGGTGGGCTCGAAGGCCCTGTTGGTCGCGGGGTGAGGGCTCAGAGCCTGTCGGGGGACCTCTGGTCGAAGGTCACCCGACAGGCTCTCAGCGGATCAGCTGCGCCACGGCTTGTAGTGGGGGTTGTCGACGCACTCGCTCATGATCTCGGTCTTGGTCGCCTGGTCGATCGGGCACGCCCCGACGATGAACGTCCGGTCGATGCCGCCGGGGAAGGCGACCTCCACCTGGTCGGCGTACTTGTGGGTGTCGCCGATCGTCTTGTTCACGTCGACGCCTCCGGGGGCGTCGACGTAGTAGTTGAACGCGCTCTTCCACCGCTTGTACAGGTCGTGGTCGTATGTGGTGGAGACGAACGGCGAGGGCTGGTTGACCAGGACGTACTTCTCCAGGTCGTACTGGCCGTAGACGATGTCCCTGGCGTGGAAGCCCTCGTCGAAGATGGTCTCCGGGCCCCGGCCGTCCGCCCGGTAGAGCTGGCGGCAGTTGTCCCGCCAGGAGGGCTGCGGGGTGATCCGGCCGACGTCGACGGGGTCGGCGGCGGCGAAGAGATGGTCGGTGACGACCGGGCAGCCACCGGGCTTGAAGGCGACGGCCCCGGAAGCAGCGGCCGGGGCCGCGGCCGGGGAGGCCTCGGTCGCCGCGGCGGGGACCAGTACGGCGGAGAAGGAGAGAACGACAACTGCGGCCCGACGCCGCAGACGAGAAGTGATCATCATGTTGATCACTGTCTCGGCAGCGCGGCGCCGGGCCGGGGAACGTCACCCCAAGGTGAGCGTGTTCGGTGAGATGTTGACGCCGGGTGTCAGCGGAAGACGCCTGTGTGGCCGAGCGAGTAGCGGCCCGGCTGCGGGTAGACGGCGAGTCCGTGCGGGCCACTGTCCACCGGGATCCGGGCGAGCTGTCTGCCGCTGGCGGTGTCGATCGCATACACCTCGGAGTCGTAACGCCCACTCAGCCAGAGGACCTTGCCGTCCGCCGAGACTCCACCCATGTCGGGGCTGCCGCCGTCCGGCAGGTGCCATTTCTTCACCAGCTTTCGCTGGGCGAAGTCGAAGACGGAGATGGAGCCCTCGCCCCGGTTGGAGATGTACATCTCCTTGGAGTCGCGGCTGACGTAGAGGCCGTGGGCGCCCTTGCCCGTGGGCATCAGCTTCGGGGTGGTGAACTTCTTCCCGTCCAGCATCCACACCCCGTTCGCGATCATGTCCGCGATGTAGAACGTGCCGCCGTCGGGCGACAGTTTCACGTCCTGCGGCATCGCGCCGGTGATCGGCAGCTTCTGCCGGCCGACGACCTCCATCTCCTCCGTGTCGACCTTGAGGAGTTCGCCGGAGAACTCGCAGGAGACGATGAAGTACCGGCCGTCCATGGAGAAGTCGGCGTGGTTGACGCCCTGGCAGCTGACCGGGACGGTCTTGGCCGTCTTCATGGTGTGGGCGTCGCGGAAGACCAGTTCACGGTCCATCGAAGCCATCACCACGGCGTACTTGCCGTCCGGTGTGAAGTAGAGGTTGTACGGGTCGGAGACGGGCACCGTGCGGCCCACCTTGCCGGTGGCCGGATCGATGGCCGTGAGGCTGTCGCCGATGTCGTTGTTGACCCAGAGGGTCTTCATGTCCCAGGACGGGACCACGTGCTGCGGCTGGCGGCCGACCTTGATGGTCTCGATGACCTTGTACGTCGTGGGGTCGATCACCGAGACCGTGTCGGAGTTGGTGTTGGGGACGTACACCCGGGACGGGAAGTTCTTGACGGCCGGGGAGAGCTTCCCCGGCCGGTCGGCCGCGTAGACGTCCTTGGCGTCGAGCACCGGCGGCATCCCGGGCAGCCCCGGATCCGCGGGCGGTACGGGCGAGGTGAGGCGCTTCGGTTTGACGGGCGGTGCGGCGGCCTCGCTGCCGACGGCCTCGGCATTCCCCTTCTCGGCGGGGGTGCCGCAGCCGGCGAGTACCGCAAGGAGGACGCCCCCGAGCAGGGCCGCGGTGTGCTTGGTGGAGGAAAGCATCAGGTCAGCAGCTCCGTGGTCGTCACCGCGCGCAGTTGGCGGCGGTCGATTTCGGTGAGGAGGAGGGGCAGGGCGGCGACCGTGTCCACGTAGCCGAAATGCAGGCTCACCACCGATCCGTGGCTGATCTCCCCGGCCACCTTGCGGGTGCCGCCCGCGCCGCCGGAATCCACGCATCCGGCAGTGAGGGCAGCCCCTGCTCCCGCGCGCAGGACACCGCGGCGGTGCACCGGTGCGTCGGAGACGTTCATGTGCAGACACAGTAGGTGCGAAATGTGCAAAAAATAACAATGCGGACTCATGGGCGGCGCGAATGAATCATTCGTCGAATTGCATAAATATTCACAGTTTTCCAGGCAAGTGGCCCATAACACCTGCGATTCGGCGAGATAATGTCACGTTACGACCCCGAAATGCCATGTTTGCACCTTTGGCGGCGAGGTCGCCCATCTGCCATAGTCGGTGACACGACCGCATCGACCCGAGCCGGTCATCACGAGCGGCCGTGAACACACCCCCCATTTCACGGCCCCCACACAGCAGCCCCCGAAGCGCCCCACCACGGCGGACCGGGGGTTGCTGTGTATCCGGGCACGGGCCCGCCGCGAGTCAGCGGTCGGAGATCCGCATCTCGAACCAGGTGGTCTTGCCGCGCGGCAGCAGATCCACACCCCACCGGTCGGAGAGCTTGTCGACGAGGAAGAGTCCCCTCCCACTGACGTCCATCTCCCGGACGGGCATCAGACAGGGCAGTCCACGCGAGGGATCGCAGACCTCGATCCTGATCCAGCCGCGACGGCGCAGCATCCGTAACCCGAAGACCCGGGCACCGGTGTGCCGTACCGCATTGCCGACGAGCTCCGAGACGAGCAGCACGGCGTATTCGGCGGTCTGCGCAGGGAGCGCCCACTGACGCAGCACCACACAGGAAGTGAGCCTCCGGGCGGTGGCCGCGGACTCCGGACGGGAGGGCAGCCGGACTTCGCCCTCCGCCGGATTCCCGAACAACTCCAGTGCTCTGAATGCCTGTTCCTCGTCGACAGTCGACATCCAGCGTGCCGCTGTCGCGCCGCCGCGCGGTCGCGGCTGTTCCACACCCTCCAGGCCCGCCATGCACACCATCATGACCGCAAGGCGCACACTCCGGGGCCGTTCCGAAGGAATCCGCACCCCGGAATGAGCCATGCCGCAGAGATCGACAGTCATATGCCAATGGCAGAATGCCGCCCGGTGTACCCCCGCTGACCTGCCCGGATACCGCACCCGAGCGGGGTTGCCAGTCTCTTCGGACAGCGGGGCCTCAAGGTCCTCTCAAGGCCCCGCTAATCCCCCCGCACGGATGAACCCGCGTCATTCTGTGCCCAACTGGCATTCGGTCAGAGGAACTTGGCCTTGCCCGGACCCTCTTCCACAAAGCTGCGCATTCCGCGCTCCCGGTCCTCGGTGGCGAACAGACCGGCGAACCAGTTCCGCTCGATCGTGAGCCCGGTGTCGATGTCCGTCTCCAGGCCGGCGTCGATGGATTCCTTGGCGGCGCGCAGCGCGAGGGCCGGTCCCTTCGCCAGCGCGGCGGCCCAGGCGTGCGCCTGCTCGTACACCTCGGCGGCGGGCACCACGCGGTCCACCAGACCGATCGTCAGGGCCTCCGCGGCCTTCACATGGCGGCCGGTGAAGATCAGGTCCTTGGCCCGCGAGGGGCCGATCAGCCGGGCGAGGCGCTGGGTGCCGCCCGCGCCGGGGATCAGCCCGAGCAGGATCTCGGGCTGGCCCAGCCGGGCGTTGTCGGCGGCGATCCGGAAGTCGGCGCAGAGCGCCAGCTCGCAGCCGCCGCCGAGCGCGTAGCCGGTGACTGCGGCGACGACGGGCTTGGGAATCCGGGCCACCGCGGTGAAGGAGTCCTGCAGTGCCTTGGACCGCACGACCATCGCCGTGTGGTCCATCGCCTGCATCTCCTTGATGTCCGCGCCCGCCGCGAACACCTTCTCGCCGCCGTAGAGGACCACGGCACGCACATCGTCGCGCCGGGTCGCCTCCTCGGCGAGTTCACGCAGTCGGTCCTGGGTGGCGACGTCCAGGGCGTTCATGGGCGGACGGTCCAGCAGGATCGTGCCGACGCCGTCGCGTACTTCGAGGGTTACGGTCATGAGAGGCAGGTTAACCGGCGCTCACGCGAGCGGGCCCGGTGCTGTTGGTCACAGCACCGGGCCCGCTCGTGTTCCGTACGACGGGAGCTACTTGGTCCACTCCGACCAGGACATGTTCCAGCCGTTGAGGCCGTTGTCCGGCTGGATCATCTTGTCCTGGGAGTTCTTCACGACCACGACATCGCCGATGAGCGAGTTGTTGAAGAACCAGGCCCCGGAGGTCTTCTTGCTCCAGGCGCCGCGCACGTCCGGCAGACCGACGCAGCCGTGGCTGGTGTTGGTCGTACCGAAAACGCCGGAGCCGCCCCAGTAGTTGCCGTGAATGAAGGTGCCCGAGTCGGACAGGCGCATCGCGTGCGGCACGTCCTTGATGTCGTACTCGCCGCCGAATCCGACGGTGTCGCCGTTCATCCGGGTCACCTCGAACTTCTGGCTGATGACCATCTGACCGTTGTACGTCGTGGTCGCCGGGGCGCCCGCGGTGATCGGGATGTCCCTGATCTGCTTGCCGTCGCGGACGACCTTCATCCGGTGCGTGTCCGCGTCGACGGTGCTGACCTGGCTGCGGCCGATGGTGAAGGAGATCGTCTTGGCCTGCTTGCCGTAGACGCCCGGACGGCCCTCGACACCGTCGAGGTTGAGCTTCACAGTCACCTTGGTGCCCGCGGCCCAGTACTCCTCGGGGCGGAAGTCGAGGCGGTCGTTGCCGAACCAGTGTCCCTCGATCGGCACGGACGGCTCGGACGTCACCTCGATGGCGTTCTCGACCGCGGCCGGGTCGGTGATGCCACGGGTGAACCGGATCGAGACGGGCATGCCGACGCCGACCGTGGAGCCGTCCTCCGGGGTGTACTGCCCGATGAACGTGTTTTGCGGGACCAGCGTCGTGAAGCTGGTGTCCTTCGCCGACTCACGGCCCTTCGCGTCCTCGGCGACCGCGTGGACCCGGTACTTGGTCGCTGCGGCCAGATGCATCTGAGGCGTCCAGCTCGTGCCGTCCGCCGCGACCCTTCCCTCGATTTCGGTGCCCTTGGGGTCGGTGACCTTGACCGTGGTCAGCTTCCCCTGCTCGGCGGAGATCTTCAGCGCCCCGCTGGTGGCGACGGCGTCCGCCCCGTCCTTCGGCGCGATGGTCACCACGGCCTGCGAGGCGGTGGTGTCATCGGCCTTCGCCCCGTCCTCGCGGCCCTTGTTCCCGCTGCCGGCGTCGTCTCCCCCGCCGCACGCCGTCACCAGCAACAGCAGCGCACCCAGTACCAGAGCCAGCAGTCCGGTGGCCCCACGTCCGCGCCGCCCGCTGTCCGCCCCGGCCGATGTCCCCGATGTCGGCTGCCCGTTCAATGTGCTCGTCTCCCCTCACACGGCCTGGCCCCGCCAAGGCCCTGGGAGCCCGCAGGCCCCCGCCCCCGCGCGCTACACATGCACGCTCAGCGAAAGATAATCACACTGACCCGAGGGAGATGACCCCCAGAATGTCACTGTTCAGTCATAACTTGCCCCGGGACTCGGCCGGGTGGCGGGGGGCACGGGTACGGCGGGGCCCGCCCGGGCCTGTGCTGCCCTGATCCACCGGACAGGCTCTCAGCTTGAGATTCAACCTCGCCGTTCGAACACGGCCCTCCGCCGTGCCGGCTGGGCGTTTTCACCCGATTCGACCCCGTCGCGGGCGCGTTGGTCGCGCCTGAAAGCGCCGGTCAGACGTATTCGAATCTGCTGGGTTGAACAACAGGCTCAAGGAAGATCCGACGAAGCCTGGCGGAGGGCGGAGCCGGCCTTCCACCGGCTCCAGTTCAGATTCCAGCCTCCGAGTCCGTTGTCCGGTGCGACCTTCTTGTCCTTGGAGTTGACGACCTCGACCACATCTCCGACGAGTGTCCGGTCGAAGAACCAGCCGGCCGGGGTGTCGCTGCTGCCGCCCTGCACATCGCTCAGCCCGACGCAGCCGTGGCTGACGTTGGCCGAGCCGAAGACGTCCTCGTCCGACCAGTAGTTGCCGTGCAGGAAGGTGCCGGAGTTGGTGAGCCGGAGGGCGTGCGGGACGTCCTCGATGTCGTACTCGCCGCCGAAGCCGACCGTGCGGCCGTCCATCCGGGTCACCTCGTGCATCTCGCTGACGACCATCTTCCCGTTGTACGTGTCCATCCCCGGGTAGCCCGCCGTGACCGGGACCGTGGCGACGAGCCGGCCGTCGCGGCGCACCTCCATCGTGTGGGCGGCCACGTCGACACGAGACGTCTGGGAACGGCCCACCTTGAAGGTGACCGTCTTGTCCTGGGTGCCGTACACGCGTGGCGCACCCTCCACATCCCGCAGCCCCACCTTGACGGTGACCTCGGTGCCCGGCGCCCAGTAGGCGGCGGGGCGGAAGTCGAGACGCTTGTCGCCGAACCAGTGCCCCACCACCTCGACCGCCGGAACCGAGGTCACCCGGATGGCCTTCTGCACGGCCGCACGGTTCTTGACCGGGCGGTTGAAGTCGAAGGAAATGATCATTCCGGTGCCGACCGTGGACCGGTTCTCCGGTTTGAAGTAGCCGATGAAGCGGTGTCGGGGGACCGCCGTGGTGAACGTGGTGTGGCGGGCCGAGCGGTGCCCGGCACCGTCCACGGCGACCGCGTCGACGCTGTACTCGGCGGCGAGCCTGAGCCGGCCCGTCTCCCCCCGGGGCGCCCAGGAGAGACCGTCCTGCGCGATCCGGCCCGGTACCTCCTGACGCTGCGCGTCCTCGATCCGCGTCACCTTGACGCTCTCCAGCCGCCCGTCGGGAACCTTCACCTCCATCCGGTCGTCCGGACCGACGTTCCTCGCCCCGTCCCGCGGGCTGATCGTGATCGCGTCCTGCGGGGAGCGCTCCTTCTCGCCGAAGATGGATCCGGCGCCGGTGCAGCCGCTCAGCAGGGCCGGCACGGCGAGCAGCCCCGCCCATGTCAGCACGGTGGCCGAGCTCGCCACCGCCCTCTTCGCTACGTGGTTCACGTCCCCCCAACGACCGGGGCCGGTCGGGGGAAACGTGAGTGCGGGCGCCGGTGTGGGCAGAACAGGGGGGAGGACCACACTCGGGGAGCCACGGCCAAGACGCCGTGCGCTCCTTTTCGGTGCCGGTCCCCACGAGCCGCGGGAGGCGAGCAGGTGTCGAGCGCAGCCGAGCAGGAGGCAGTGCAGGAGACGGAGACAGCGGACGGGCGGGAGGGAGTGCGGCAGGCCGCGCCGGGGCGGCCTGCCGCCGTGTGGCCCGGCGCCCCGATGCCGCTCGGGGCCCGCTTCCGGGTGGGCCCCGACGGGGTGGCGGGCACCAATTTCGCGCTCTGGGCGGGCGGCGCGGAGGCCGTCGAGCTCTGCCTCTTCGACGAGGAGGGCGGCGAGACACGCCTTCCGCTGACCGAGCTGACCCATGAGATCTGGCACGGTTTCGTGCCCGGCGTACGGCCGGGTCAGCGGTACGGCTACCGGGTGCACGGCCGCTGGGACCCCTGGACCGGTGCCCGCTGGAACGCGGCGAAGCTGCTCCTCGATCCGTACGCGCGGGCCGTGGACGGCTCGTTCACCCTCCCGGCCGAGGTATACGGCCACGTGAGGGACTGGCCTCAGCAGCAGGTCGCCGACACCGTGCGCGACGAACGGGACTCCGCTCCGTACGTGCCGAAGGGAGTCGTGGTCCACGATGACGACGACTGGGTGGAGGACCGCCGGCCCAAGACCCCGTGGGCGGACTCGGTCATCTACGAGCTGCATGTGCGCGGCTTCACCAAGCTGCACCCCGGAATCCCGAAGGAGCTGCGGGGCACGTACGCCGGTCTCGCCCATCCGGCGGCCATCGGGCATCTGCTGCGGCTCGGCGTGACGGCGGTGGAACTGCTGCCGGTGCATCAGTTCGCCCACGAGGACCATCTGCTCCGGCGCGGCCTGCACAACTACTGGGGCTACAACTCCATCGGCTACTTCGCCCCGCATGCCGACTACTCGGCGAGCGGGACCACGGGCCAGCAGGTCGGCGAATTCAAGCGGATGGTGCGGGCGCTGCACGACGCCGGCATCGAGGTGATCCTCGATGTGGTCTACAACCACACGGCGGAGGCGAGCGAACTGGGCCCGATGCTGTCGCTGCGCGGCATCGACAACCGCGGCTACTACCGGCTCCAGTCCGACGCCCGCAGATACGCGGACTACACCGGCTGCGGCAACACCCTGCATGTGGTCCAGCCGCACGTCCTGCGGCTGATCACGGACTCGCTGCGCTACTGGGTCACGGAGATGGGTGTCGACGGCTTCCGCTTCGATCTGGCGGCGGCGCTGGCCCGCTCGATGCACGACGTCGACATGCTCTCCCCGTTCCTCGCGGTGATCGCCCAGGACCCGGTGCTGCGCCGGGTGAAACTGATCGCCGAGCCGTGGGACGTCGGCAACGGCGGCTACCAGGTGGGCGCCTTCCCCCCGCTGTGGACCGAGTGGAACGACCACTACCGCGACGCCGTACGGGACTTCTGGCGCGGCGCCCTGCCCGACGTACGCGATCTCGGCTACCGGCTGACCGGCTCCAGCGATCTGTACGCCTGGGGCGGCCGCCGCCCGTACGCCTCGGTCAACTTCATCACCGCGCACGACGGCTTCACCCTGCGTGATCTGGTCAGCTACGAACAGAAGCACAACGAGGCCAACGGCGAGGGCAACCGGGACGGCACTTCGGACAACCGGGCCTGGAACTGCGGCGCCGAGGGCGAGAGCGACGACCCCGGGGTCAACGCGCTGCGCCGTCGCCAGCTGCGCAATCTGCTCACCACGCTGCTGCTGTCGACGGGTGTGCCGATGCTGGTCGCGGGCGACGAGATGGGCCGTACGCAGGGCGGCAACAACAACGCGTACTGCCAGGACAACGAGGTCAGCTGGCTGGACTGGTCACTGCTCGACCGGCCCGAGTGGCGGGCGCTGACCGAGCTGACCTCCCGGGTCCTCGCCCTGCGCCACACCCACCCGGTGCTGCGCCGCCGCGCCTTCTTCTCCGGTCGGGCGCAGGCGGCGGACGGTCTGCGGGATCTCGCCTGGTTCACCCGGCAGGGTACGGAGATGACGGAGCAGGACTGGTACGCACCGGCCGCGACGGTCGGGCTCTATCTCTCCGGACGCGACATCCCCGGCCGGGACGCACGCGGCGAACAGGTCACCGACGACAGCTTTCTGGCGATCCTGCACGCGGACCACCGTCCGAGCGATTTCCGGCTTCCCGGGCCGCCGTGGGCGCAGCGTTACGAACTGGTCCTGGACACCTCGCGGGAGGACCAGGCCGTGGCGCCCGGCACCGTCCACCGTGGCGGCGGGACGCTGACCGTGCCGGCCAGAACGGTGCTGCTGCTGCGGGTCAGGGGGTGAGGGTCAGCCGAGGATGCCCCGGTCGTAGCCGATCGCGACGGCGGCGGCCCGGTCCTTGGCGCCCAGCTTGGCGAAGACATGGGTGAGGTGCGTCTTCACGGTGGCCTCGCTGATGAACAGCTCGGCGGCTATCTCACGGTTCGAGGTGCCCTTCGCGACGAGTGCGAGCACCTCGCGCTCCCGGGCCGACAGCGACTCGTTGCCCGGGGCCGCCGGGGTGCGTACCCGTGACACGAGGCGGGAGGCGACGGCGGGCGAGAGCACGGTGCGGCCGTCGGCGGCGGCACGGACGGCGGTGAACAGCTCATCGCGGGGCGCGTCCTTGAGCAGATAGCCGGTCGCACCGGCCTCGATCGCGGGGAGGGTGTCGGAGTCGGTGTCGTACGTGGTGAGGACGAGGACCTTGGAACGGGCGCCGCGCCCGGTCAGTTCGGCGATGGCGGCGACTCCGCCGCCGCCCGGCATCCGCAGATCCATCAGGACGACATCGGGGTCCAGCCGGGCCACGACGTCGACCCCCTCCACCCCATTCGACGCCTCGCCGAGGACCTGGAAGCCCGGGGCCGAGTCGAACATGCCGCGCAGACCGTCCCGTACGACGGGGTGGTCGTCGACGACGACGAGCGTGATGACGCGTCCGGAATCCTCAGCCATGGCAGACCAACCGTACGGGTCATGTGCTGTGCCGCACCAGTGGCACCCGGGCGCAGACCGCTGTTCCGCGGCCCGGCTCCGTCTCCACCTCGACGGTGCCCGCGATGCGTTCGGCGCGGGCCCGCATGCCGCCGAGCCCGAAACCGCCCGTGCCGCTGTGCCGCGGCAGGGCGGCCGGGTCGAAGCCGCAGCCGTCGTCCCGTACGTCCAGGGCGAGTTCGTCGCCCATGAAGGACAGGGTGATGCCGACCCGCGAGGCCCTCGCGTGGCGGCCGGCGTTGGCAAGGGCTTCCTCGGCGACACGGAGCAGGGTGGCGGCTATCTCGTCGTGGACCGGCTCGA
The DNA here is from genome assembly GCF_055563255.1 of Streptomyces sp. NPDC002958. Classification (NCBI taxonomy): domain Bacteria; kingdom Bacillati; phylum Actinomycetota; class Actinomycetes; order Kitasatosporales; family Streptomycetaceae; genus Streptomyces; species Streptomyces sp. NPDC002958. Next base: position 327,190 of record NZ_JBVHDS010000002.1, read on the forward strand.
CGGTGCCGGTGACGGTGAACTCGGCCCGGATCCCGTGGCGTTCCGCCCAGCCGGTGACCGTCTTCTTCAGCGCGCCGGGGAGGTCGTCATGCTCCAGTGCGGCCGGGACCAGATCGTGTACCGAGCGGCGCGCCTCCCCCAGGCTGTGCCGGGCGAGGGCGGCGGCACGATCGAGGTGCTGCCGGGCCAGTGCCGGGTCGGTGCCGGCGACCGAGGTCACCACCTGGAGCTGGGCGATGATGCCGGTCAGGCCCTGCGCGAGGGTGTCGTGGATCTCGGCGGCCAGTCGGCGCCGCTCGTCGGCGACGCCCGCTTCGCGGGCCTGGACGAGGAGTTGGGCGTGCAGGCCCGCGTTCTCCGCGAGGGCCTGTTCGAGGCGGGCGTTGGCGGACTCCAGTTCGGCGATGGTGTCGACCTGGGCGCGGGTCTGCTCGGCCTCCCGGTCGCCGATCTGGGCGAACACCATGGTGAGGGTTGCGTGCAGGGCGAGGAGGACGCCGAAGGCGATCCAGTTCATGAGGTCGGCCGGTGGGAGGCCGCTGCCGGACTGCGAGCCGGCCATGATGACGGCGGTGACCAGCAGCCCGACGCGCACGGCCCGTTGCGGAAGCAGCCGCCCGGCGTCGAAGTAGCCGAGCACCGCGAACATGGAGAAGAACGGGTTGCACCAGGTCAGTACGGAGGCGAGCGTCGTCCGGGCGACGAAGTAGAACTGCGCCGCCCGCGACTGCGGGGGAACACGCGGACAAACCCGCCCCCACCAGAGCTGGAGGACGAGCGCCGCCGGGACCAGCACCGCGGCGACGTACACCTCCGAGCGGGACATGATGAGTTCGGCGGTCACGGCCGAGACCGCACTGGCCAGGCCGAGCAGACCGTACGGCCCGTACCGGAAGAACCGTTCCCACCACTGTGCGGCCGTCGTCGCTCCGGTTGTGCTCGCCTCTGTCATGTCCCCCGTTTTCATGGGTGAAGTCTCTCCCGGAACGGTCACTCCCACCGGAACAGTCGGGTCGCGAGCAGGGTCACCACGGCCGCCCACAGCGCCATCACGCCCAGTTGGGCCCAGTCGGGCCAGCTGCCGGACGCCGCCCGGTCCAGCGCCTGGGAGGCCGCGCCGAACGGGGTGATCTGAACGATGCGCCGGAGAATGTCGGGCATGGTCTGCACCGGGATCCAGACCCCGGCGGTGAACATCATCACGAGGTAGACGACCGAGCCGATGGCGGCGGAGGCCTTGGTGGTGCGGGAGAGCGCACAGAGCAGCGCGCCGAGGGCGAGGACACTCGCCGTTGCCAGGAGCAGCGCCAGGACATAGCCGAAGGGCTGTCCGGGCAGCGTGACGCCGAAGGCGGTCCGGCCGACGGTAATCACCAGCGCGGCGGAGCCGAGGGCCGCGGCGCCGTGCAGGGCGATCTGCGAGGTGAGCAGGGCGGACGGCCGTACCGGAGTGGTCGACATACGGCGCAGGATGCCGCGCTCGCGGTAGCCGGTGAGAACGGGCGGCATGGCCTGCAGTCCGGCCATGATCATGGCGAGCAGCACCGACACCGGTACGTACAGATCGATGACGCGACGGCCGCCGAGCGCGTCGTCGGGGTCCCGGAAGGACGGGATCAAGCCGAGGATCGTCAGCAGCGCGGTCGGGAAGACGAGGATCCAGAACAGGCTGCCGGGCTCGCGGAGGAAGAGCCGTGTCTCGGTCCTGAGTACCGCTGCCCATGGAGTGGGTGTGTTCATCGCCTTGGCCGGGTTCGCCGTGGTCATCTCAGGCCGCCTGTTCTGTGAGGTCGAGGAAGGCGTCGTCCAGCGTCGCCTCGGTGACGCGGAGTTGGTGTGCGGTGATGCGGTGGCGGGCCAGCAGCGAGATCACCGCGTTGACCGTCTCGTCGGTGCCGTTGATGACGATCCGGCCGTCGTTCCGTTCGACGGAGACCGCCCCGGGCAGCAGGCGCAGCTCGGTGTCGTCGAGCGGCTGTGAAGGCGTGAAGGAGATGACCGTGGCGCTGTCGGCCCTGCTGATCAGGCCGGACGGGGTGTCAAGGGCGACGACCCTTCCCTTGTCGATCACGGCGACACGGTCGCAGAGCCGGCCGGCCTCTTCCATGAAGTGGGTGACCAGAAGGACCGTCACGCCACTGTCGCGTACGTCCTCGATCAGCTTCCAGGTGTCCCGGCGGGCCCGCGGGTCCAGGCCGGTGGTCAGCTCGTCGAGGACTACGACCTCCGGGTTCCCGACCAGGGCGAGCGCGATGGACAGCCGCTGCTTCTGACCACCGGACAGTTCGGTGAACCGGGTGTTGTACTTGGTGTGCAGTCCGAGCCGTTCGGCCAGCGCGCGCCAGTCGGCGGGGTTTGGGTAGAAGGCGCTGTACAGCTCCAGCGCCTCGGCCACGGTGATCTTGGGTTGCAGCTCGCTCTCCTGGAGCTGGGCGCCGAGCAGCCGGGTCACCCGGTCGTGGTCGGCGACGGGGTCGAGACCGGCCACACGGACCGTACCGGCGTCGGGCACCCGCAGTCCCTCGACGCACTCGACGGTGGTGGTCTTGCCCGCGCCGTTGGGGCCGAGGATCCCGAAGATCTCCCCCTCGTCGACGGCGAAGCTCACTCCGTCCACGGCGGGGCGCCCGGCGTAGGCCTTGTGCACCCCGTTCACTTCGATGATTGCCATGCCTACGAGAATCGTTTCTCAGGGAGCGGCACACCATCGTCCATCGCGCTCGAAGCGGCGTCGGCCGATCGGTTGATACGGGCTACGACCTACGGGCTCCGGTACCGCCGGACGGCCGAAAAACCACATGAACGATGTCAGTGGTGAACCGTAGGCTCGCGTTTGATGCCAGAAGAACATGTAGAGCCCAAGGACAGGTCCACCGTACGAACCCTGTTGCGGTTGTGGCCCTATGTGAGGCCGGTGCGGAATCGCCTGTTCGGTGCCGCTCTTGTCGCGGTAGTCGCCTCCTGTATCGGCCTGGTGATCCCTCTCGTACTGAAGTGGATCGTCGACGGCCCGGTGGCGGACCGTGATCCGGGTGGTGTCTGGCTGGGCGCGCTGTACCTGCTGCTGCTGGGCATCGCCGAGGCCGTGCTCTTCGGGATACGGCGGTGGCTGGTTGCCCGGCCGCTGGTCGGGGTCGAGGCGTCGATGCGGGCCGACCTGTATCGGCATCTGCAGCGGCTGCCGGTGGCGTTCCACGACCGCTGGCCATCGGGGCAGTTGCTTTCGCGCGGGACCACGGACCTGATGCTGGTTCGCATGTTCCTGGCTTTTCCGCTGACCTTCCTGCTGGTCAACGGAACGACGATCCTGATCGGTTTCATCATTCTGCTGATGCAGCAGTGGACGCTGGGGCTGGTCCTGCTCGCCCCGGTGGTGCCGTTGGTGATTCTCTGCTCGGTCTTCGAGACGAAGTACTCGGTCGTGGCGCGCAAGGCGCAGGACCAGGTCGGTGATCTGACGACCGTCGTCGAGGAGAGCGTGCTCGGCATCCGCATCATCAAGGGCTTCGGCCGGCATCGCAGCCAGGCCCTCGCGTTCCGTGCCCTCTCGCAGCGGCTGCGCGGCACGGAGCTGAGCAAGGCGCGCCTCCTCGCGGGCATCTGGGCCGTCATCACGACGATCCCCGAGCTGGCCATCGGGGCGGCGCTGGTCCTCGGCACAATCCAGGTCGCGGACGGCGGGCTCTCGGCGGGCACCCTGGTCGCCTTCCTCTCGACGGCGCTCGCGCTGCGATGGCCGATCGAGTCGATCGGCTTCCTGCTGGCGATGAGCCAGGAGTCGGCGACGGCGACCGAGCGGTTCTTCGAGGTAATGGATGTGGCCGAGGAGGAGGACACGGCCGCGGCCGACGGCTGCACGCCGAAGGGCACGGCCGGTCACGGCGAAATGGTCTTCGAGGGTGTGGAGTTCCGCTACCCCGACGCGGAGCCCGGTTCCGTACCCGTACTGTCCCGGATCGATCTGCGCATCCGCCCCGGCGAGACGATGGCTCTGGTCGGAGCCACCGGCTGCGGGAAGACCACGCTCACCGCTCTCGTGCCGCGGCTGCACGAGGCCACCGGGGGGCGGATCACGCTGGACGGCAGGGACATCACCGCTATGCCCCGGGAGGAACTGCGCCAACTGGTGTCCGTGGCGTTCGAGGAGCCGACGCTCTTCTCGGCGACCGTCGGGGAGAACGTGCTGATGGGCGCCGAGGGCGCCGGGGAGGAAGAGCTGCGGCGGGCGCTCGCCGTCGCGCAGGCCGACTTCGTGTACGACCTGCCCGACGGCATCGGCACCCAGGTCGGCGAGCAGGGCCTCAGTCTCTCCGGCGGCCAGCGGCAGCGGCTCGCGCTCGCCCGCGCCGTGGTCGGCCGGCCCCGCTTCCTGGTGCTCGACGATCCTCTCTCCGCCCTGGATGTGCACACCGAGGCACTCGTGGAGGCCGCCCTGCGGCAGGTGCTTGAGGAGACGACGGCAATCGTGGTCGCGCACCGTCCGTCCACCGTGATGCTCGCGGACCGGGTGGCGCTGCTGTCGGAAGGCCGAATCACCGCTGTCGGCACGCATCAGGAACTGCTGCGCAGCAGCGCGGAGTACGCCTGGCTGATGTCGGGCGCCGGAATCACGCCGGAGGGGGCCTTTACCGAGGACGCCTTCCCCGACACGTCCGACGAGGACCCCCTTGTGCCGGACGTCCCTGCCGAGAAGGGCCGCACCCGATGACCAGTACGACGACGACCGGGCCCGCCGGGCGGCGCGACGCACGGAAGAAGGCCGAGGACCCGTCCCCCTCCGACGATGCCGGGGATCAGTTCGACCGGGACGATCTCCCCACGCCCCGTGGTGCGACCCGCGCACTGCTGATGTCGCTGCTCCGGCCGCACCGGGGCCGATTGCTGGTGTCCGCACTGTTGCTGCTGATCCAGCAGGCGGCGGTGCAGGCGGGCCCGCTGCTCGTCGCGTACGCCATCGACCGTGGTGTGCCCGCCTTCCGGGACAAGGAGTACGGGCCGCTGATCGCGGTGGCTGTCGGGTACGCGTTGTGCTCGGCCGCCGCGGGCGGCATGCACTACGCGTTCATCCGGGCCTCCGCCCGGATCAACCAGGACGTGCTGCTCGATCTGCGCGGGCGGATCTTCCGGCACGCGCAGGCGTTGAGCGTGGATTTCCATGAGCGCTACACGTCGGGCCGGCTGATCTCCCGTTCCACCACGGATGTGGAGTCGCTGCGGGAACTGCTCAGCGAGGGGCTGCAGGAGCTGATCGGCATCATCCTGTCCTTCGTCTCCATCTCGCTGGTGCTGCTCTGGCTGGACTTCGGTCTCGGCGCGGTAGCGGTGCTGTCCTTCGTACCCCTGTATCTGCTGGTACGGCTCTACCGGCGGCGGGCTGGAGTGCTGTACGCGGCACGGTCCACGGCGGTCGCCGCGGTCATCGTGAAGTTCGCCGAGTCCATGAACGGCATCCGTCCCGTCCAGGCCTTCCGCCGCGAACGCATCAACGACCGGCACTTCGAGGACCTCAACAGCGCACACCGTTGGGTGAACGGCGGCGCGATGCTGGAGATGGCGCGCTATGTCGTCGGCTCCCGGCTGGTCGCCAACACGGCGGTCGCCGGGATCGTGCTGTGGGGCGCGTACCGCGTGGCGTCGGGCACACTGGCGCTCGGTGTGCTGGCCGCGGCCGTGCTCTATCTGCGCCGGCTGTACGACCCGATCGACCGGCTCGGCATGTTCCTCAACTCCTACCAGTCGGCCGCGGCTTCGCTGGAGAAGATCGCGGGCCTGCTCGCCCAGACCCCGTCGGTCCCCGAGACGTCGGATCCGCGGGAGCTGCCCGCGCTCACGGGTGAGCACCCGGGCCGCGCGGTCGTCTTCGACTCGGTGCGGTTCGCCTACCGGACGGGCGGCGAGGTGCTGCCCCGCTTCGATCTGACGGTTCCGGCCGGCCAGACCGTGGCCGTGGTCGGTTCGACGGGCGCGGGCAAGTCGACGCTCGCCAAGCTGCTGGCCCGCTTCTACGACCCGACCGAGGGCCGGGTCCTGCTCGACGGGACCGATCTGCGGGAGCTGGCCGTTCCCGAGCTGCGGCGGGGTGTGGTGATGGTGACCCAGGAGGCGTTTCTCTTCTCAGGAACGGTCGCCGAGAACATCGCGATCGGCAGCCCGGACGCCACCCGCGAGGAGATCGAGCAGGCCGCCAAGGCGATCGGCGCGCACGATTTCATCGCCGGGCTGCCCGAGGGGTACGACACGGACGTACGCAAGCGGGGCGGCCGGATCTCGGCCGGTCAGCGCCAGTTGGTCGCGTTCGCCCGGGCCCTGCTGGCGAACCCGTCGGTGCTGATCCTCGACGAGGCGACGAGCTCTCTGGACATCCCCGGCGAGCGGGCGGTGCAACGGGCCATGGACACGGTGCTGCACGGCCGCACCGCGGTGGTGATCGCCCACCGCCTCTCCACGGTGGAGATCGCGGACCGAGTTCTGGTGATGGAGCACGGGCGCATCGTGGAGGACGGTGCCCCGTCCGAACTCATCGGCGGCACGGGCCGCTTCGCCGGGCTCCACCGGGCCTGGCAAGAGAGCTTGGCGTGACGGGGCGGGTTCCGGGCGGCTCCGGGCGGCTCCGGCGCCTGCGCCTTCACCGCGCTCGCCGGTCTCGCCGGTCTCGCGGACCTCGCGAAGTCCGACGACGGCGCCGGGACGAAGGCGGTGTGGATCCTGCGCCGGGCGTCTCCGGCTCCGCCTTCGGCGGCGGCACCGCCGATCAACTGCCCGCCCGCGGCGCCCTCGGCTCGCCACGAAGGCCGCCGTGAACCACGGCCACGCCGACGCGGCCACAGCGAGCGCTCCCACGCCGGACGACATACATCCGAGTCGTCCGACGCGGGCTACTCAGCAACCGCGTCGAGGTCCCGGAGGTCGCCGACGGGCACAGGTTTGATCGGCAGATGGGCGGAGAAGCGTCCGCCGAGTCCAATCGTCTGCTCACGTGCCGATGCGAGGATCGTGCCGACACTGCTCTCGCAGTAGCGTCCCTGGCAGGGGCCCATGCCCGTCCGGCAGGAGAGCTTGACGGCGTTGACGTTGCTGACGAACGGTGACGATTCGAGGAAGTCGTCGAGTTCGCCGCGCGTGACCAGTTCGCATCGACAGACGGTGGTTTCTCGCGTCGCCAGGTCTCCGAGCGCGCCACGGACTGGTTCGAACATGCTTTGCACAACAGCGGAGAATCGTGTCGATGCGTGGATGCCACGTTCTGCTTCGGCGAAGGCCGCGGCCGACACGGTGCGTCCGAGGCTCGCGGCGATCCCGAGACCCGCGAGCGTACCCTCGGCGCGGGACTGGTCGGCGCCGGCGACGCCCGTGGGCTCGCCGGCGACAAACACCCCGGGGACGGATGTCTGCAGCCGTTCGTCGTGTGCAACCACCCAGCCACCCCGCGGCGAATCAAACGCGAGCTCGCATCCGATCTGACGGGCGAGCTCCGTCGACGCGGAGAAGCCGTACCCGAGCACGAGATGCGATGCGGCAACCTCGCGGGGTGTGCCGGTCACCTTCCACCGCCGGTCGACCCTGGCAAGCTCGATCCGGGACACGTGTTCCGTGCCGTGGGCGGCCGTCACGATGGTCCGGGCCGAGACGCGAACGCCCTTGCGCACCAGCCGCGCCACGATCGCACCCGTCTCTGCGAGCATCCGCAGATGACCTGGTACTGCGCCGAGGGCGCGGATCATGTCCGCCGGCGTCGGGATGCTCTGGGCGAACGCGACCTCGCGCACGGGAACGCCGTCGCGGATGAGCAGGTCGGCCACGAGCAGCAGCAGCGGATGCGCCCCGGCCAGCACGACGTCGCCGACGGGTGCGATCTTCTGCGCCTTGACGAGGGTCTGGACACCGCCGGCGGTCATCACGCCGGGCAGCGTCCAGCCGGGGAAGGCGACGGGAAGGTCGTAGGCTCCGGTGGCGATCAGCAGCCGACGCGCGCCGATCACGCGCGTGCCGTGTTCCGGGTGATTGATCGCCACGCACAGACCATCCGGCTCCGCGTCGTCGTGCAGCAGGCCGATCGCCGACCAGCCGAACTCCGTCGTCAGCCGCGGGTCCGTCTCGAAGCGCCGGATGAGCTCGGTGGCCCAGCCGTAGCCGGCGGTCGGGTGCAGGACGCTTCCGGTGAAGGTCTCGGGCGGCTGACGGAAGATCTGTCCGCCCGCCCGCTGCTGCTCGTCGATGACGACGACTGTCAGGCCGTGATCGGCTGCGGAGAGAGCCGCCGACATGCCCGCCGGACCCGCGCCTATGATCGCGAGATCAAACATCACAGCCTCCCTGGCGTCTTGATGACCATGCCCTCGCGCGCCGGAATGAGGCAGGTGCGAGTCAGCGGCCGGCCGTCGACCGTGGCGGCGCACTCGAAGCACGTCCCCATGTTGCACAGCGGCGCCCGCGGAGCTCCGACGCGGTCTCGTTCGAACGCGGCCCCTGCGGCGAGCATCGCCGCAGCCACCGTCTCCCCCGTACAGGCGCGAACCGGTTCGCCGTCCACGGAGATTGTCACGGCGTCGCCGCGTTCTTGCGCGGTGTGACGCCAGGATCCGTCTGTGGTCATGGGGCGCTCCCTTCCGCGAAGCGGGCCGGGTCGTAGGGTGCGAGGTCGATATCGGGCGAGCGCCCGGCGATGAGGCCGGTCAGCACCCGCGCGAAGCTCGGCCCGAGGGTGAAGGCCGATCCGCCGGTGGCGACGAACACCCCCGGCGCGCCCTTGACCGCGCCGACGAGCGGCAGTTGGTCGGGGGCCACCGTGGTCGCGCCGACCCAGCTGCGCACGGCGGGGACCCGCTCCAGCGCGGGAACGGTGTTCACGGCCGCGCGCGCGTTGCCGGCGATCGACTGCGGGATCAACTGGTGCTTGCGGTCAAAGGCCGGGACGCCGTGCGCGTCCCTCATCAGTCGTGCCGGCCACCCGCCGCCGATGAGGACCGTGTTGTCGAGCGACTGCTTGAGCGACAGGCGCGCGCCTGCGTGCTGGACGAGGTGGGGGATGAACTTGGGGACCTTCGAGGTGACGGTCATCGTGAGGGCGAGGGGGACGGTGGGGAGCTCGGCGTCGAAGACCCGGCCGAGCTCGGTCGTCCATACGCCGGCGGCGAGCACGACTGCTTCGGTCCGGACGGTGCGGGCCCGTTCGCCTCCCGCGCGGTCTGTCTCCCGAAGGGTGACTTCCCAACCGGTCGGCACGCGGTGCGCGCCGACCAGGCGGGAGCGTGCGCGCACGGTCGCGCCGGCCGCGATGGCCGCGCGTCCGACCGCGGGAGCGGCGATACGGGCGTCCGCCTTCCCTTCCAGGGCGCTGAGGTTGGCTGCGACGATGTCCCGTGAGAGGTACGGTGCGACGTCATCGAGCTCGGTGCGATCGAGCGTGCGCACGTCGAGGCCCCAGGAGCGTTCCAGCTCCGCCTTGAACTCGAGCATCCCGACCTGGCCGGAGTTCTCGGCGACCATGAGCCCGCCCGTCTGGCGCACGCCGAGCGGCTCTCCGATCTCCTCCTCCATACGCGCCCACATCCCGGCAGCGTCGAGGTGCAGCGGCATCGCCTCCGCCGCGACGCGCGCGGCCTGCCGGCCCGCCTCGACCATCCGGTATTCGAGCTGGAAGTGAAGGCTCCCCGCGTTCTGGCCCGAGGCGTGCTGGTTCACCTGGTCCTTGTCGACCAGGAGCACGTGCGCCCCGTCGCGGGCGGCCATCCACGCCGTGAGGCAGCCGAGCAGGCCGCCGCCGACGACAACGACGTCGTAACGCTCAGTCATCGGCGAGGGAAACCGTCTCGATGCCGAGCTCGTGCAGGGTCGCCTCGACGCGGGCGACCTCGTCCGGCGTGAGCTCAAGAAGCGGCGCCCGCACGAATCCCGCGGGGATGCCGCGCAGCCGCAGTGCGGTCTTGATGATCGCCTGCTGGTTGCCGAACTGCACGCCGTAGTCGGGACGGAACCACGCGTCCATGTACACGCGGTCCCTCTTGCCCAGTTGGACCGCGCGCTCTCGGTCCCCGGCGTCGACGGCGTTCCAGAAGTCGGCCTGGTCGCGGCCGAGGATGCCGCCCGTTCCCATCAGGCCGTCGCCGTGGCCGAGCATCGCGAGGTCGGCGCCGAGCGCGTTGGTGGGCAGACCGAAGTACCGCACGTCGCCCTCCAGCGCGTACATCCCGGCGAGGAAGCTCGCGAAGTCTCCCGTCGAGTTCTTGATGGCGACGACATTCTCGATCTGCGCGAGTTCGGCCAGCAGTTCCACGCCCATGTCCACGACGCAGCCGCGCGGCCAGTTGTACACGGTCATCGGGATGTCGGTGGCATCGCTCACCGCCCGGTAGAACGCAACGATCTCCTTCCCGTTGGGCACGATGTAGGGGGGCGGGGTGAGGAGGATGCCGTCGAGGCCTGCCGCCTGTGCCGCGCGGGCGTGGGTGATCGCCTCCTGCGGGGTGAAGGCGTTGCAGGCGCCGAGGACCGGGAATGCGTCGCTTCGGTGTTCGGCGCCCGCCGCGAACAGTTCCGCGCGCTCCTTCGCGGACAGGGAGAACCACTCGCCGCTGGTGCCGGCCAGGATCGCGCCCTGGATGCCCTCGTCGACGAGCCAGGCCATCTGCTGGTGCAACGCGTCGATGTCGAGCGCGCCCTCGCGGGTGAACGGTGTGGTGATGGCGGGGATGTAGCCGCGCCAGTTCACGGTGTTGCGATCCATGTCTGCTCCAATCGCCGGTCGTCCGGCGGTGTTCTTCCTGGGGTGTGCTTCTCAGACCGCGGCCGGCACGGACTCGGGTCGCTTCAGTTCGACACCGTCCGCGCCCTCGAAACGGCGGCCCCAACCGGTTGCTGCCGCCACGATCATGACGACGGTGAGGATGAGCGGGTAGAGCATCGCGACGAAGATCTCCGTCGTGGACAGGGCAGGAACGCCCTCGATCCCGGACGTGAGCTGCGCGCCGATGAACAGATAGGCGCTGAGCACGGGGACGATGGAGGCGATCCCCATCGCGAAGCAGTCCATGACGACCGCTCGGCGGTAGGGGTGCAGGCCGACGCGGTCGCCGATCTCATTGGCGACCGGGCCGAACGTGAGCATCGCGGCCGAGTTCACGCCGCCGAACAGCAGCGTGGTGAACGAGATCCCGATGCCGATCGCGAACTCCGCACCGCGCGGGGTGCTGGACAGGCGGCTGTTGGTGAGGGCGGTCACGAGCCAGTCGAGGATGCCCGCCTCGGTGAGTACGCCCATGATGCCGAACACGGTCACCACCAGAGCGATCACGCCGAGCATGTCGCTGATGCCGGAGACCAGGAATCCGGTCGGCGCCCCGTCGGTGACGCCGATGATGCCCTCAAGGGTCAGCAGGCCCGAGGCGAGGCCGGTGACAATCCCGGCCGCCAGCCCGACCGTGACCGCCTTGAAGATGTCGCGGGTGAGCAGCGCCACGGTAAGCATGAGCGCGACGGGGATGAGCATCACGAGGGCAAGCGGGTCGGCGGCCTGCTCCAGCAGCTCCTGCGACTGGGCGTGGTCGCTCGATGTGCCCGACGACCCCAGCAGAAAGAATCCGACGGCCGCGAAGCCTGCCGCGGTGAAGGCGAAGCGAGCCCGGTTGCGAACCACTCCGGCGATATCGGCGGTGCCGGCCTTGCGACGGAACGTCTGCGTCGACGAGGAGATGACGGTCGTGTCGGAGATCGGGGCGACGTTGTCTCCGAAGATCGCGCCGGAGATGATCGCGGCGGCGAGGAACGCCGGCTCGGCGCCGAGGAGCACGCCGGCCGGGTAGAAGATCGGGAACGCCGTGAACATCGTCCCGATGGACGACGCCGTCGCCATCGAGATGACGCACACCGCAACGAACGCGAACAGCGTGAAAGTGCCGCCGTCGACGCCGAGGAGCTCGGCGAGCCACACGAACCCGCCGGAGACGTTGGTCTCCTTGATCAGGGCGGACATCAGCCCCACGCAGAACAGGATCATCACGATCGTGACCGCGGTGGACGACCCGATCCCCTTCGTCACGGCGGACCAGTACGCCGCATACGACTTGGCGAACAGCGCGCCGACGAGCAGCGCGACAACGCCTCCCGCGGCGAGCGCGGTCATGTCGAACGTCTTGAACACGCCGAAGAAGAGGACGCAGAACGCGAGGAACACGACGACCGGCAAGAACGCCAGTGCCCTTCCTCCTCGGAAGGCCAGATGCTTTTCGGCGCTCATGGCGGTGAACCTCTCCACAACATTGGGGACAGCACAGCAATCGTGCACTTATTTACGTGTGTACACAAAAGTGCACGAAGCTTCGACTGTCAACCATTGACTCCTCAGGGAGGACGTGCTAGAGGCCACGTGAAAACCACGTGGTTCTCGTACACAAGCGTGCACAATAGTGAGCACAGCTCGGCTAGGCTGAACGCCGTGATGGGAGACCAGCTACGGACGCTGCGGACGGAGGCAGGCCTCAGCCTGCGCGACCTTGCAGCGCAGACCGGCCTGTCGGCGACCCTGCTCAGCCAGGTGGAGCGAGGTGCCCGCGAGCCGAGCCTCAAGACCCTCCGCGCCTTGAGCACGGTCTTCGGTCCATCGACCGCCTCGCTGTTCCATGAGCAAGCCCCGCTCACAGCCCACCACAGCCGCCCCGGCGAACGCTCCCGCCTGCTCATGCCGAAGGGCCTCGTGCAGTACGAACGCCTGACCCCGAGCAACGGCCAGCTCGAAGTTCTGCTCGGCACGCTCGAACCGGGCCAGGCATCCAGCGACGAGCAGTGGGGCCATGTCGCGGTCGAGTGCGCCTACGTCATCAGCGGCACCGTCACGGTGCACGTCGCCGACCAGCGTTTCGAAGTACACGCGGGTGAGGCACTGACCTTCGACGCCACACGGCCTCACCGCTACACGAACAACGGAAGCGAGGCAGCGACCTACCTGACGTCGGTGACACCACCCACGCCATAGCGAAACACCGCAATGGCCATGGGGCCACGACGCCCGCCGAAACGGCATCCGCGCGCCCCGTCCGCAGGACTCATTGCCAACGATCACGAGGAACCTGCACGGGTGTGACGGGGAGGATGCGGGGCCTCGATTCCGGCGTGTACGACCCGGGCCCGCCCTTCGCCCGCCCCACTCGGCGCGCGCGATCGGGCCGGAGCTGGTCTGCTGATCCCGGGGGCCGTCCACCCGTACTCCGGAGAGATCCAGATGAGCGTCTATCGAGCCGCGCAGGTCACCACCGCCGCCGGTCCGTTCGAAATCGTCGAGCGCGAGGTGCCGCAGCCGGGCCCCTGCCACGCACGGGTGGCCGTGGATGCCTGCGGGATCTGCCACAGCGACGCCCTTTTCGTGAACGCCGCACTTCCGGGCGTACGGTTTCCGCTGGTCCCCGGGCATGAGATCGCCGGGCGGATCGAGGAGCTCGGTGAGGGAACGCAGAACGCCTGGCAGGTGGGCGACCGCGTGGCTGTGGGCTGGTTCGGCGGCAGCTGTGGCCACTGCACACCCTGCAGGCAGGGCGACTTCGTCGTGTGCCAGAACCTGAAGGTCCCCGGATGGGCGTACGACGGGGGCTACGCCGAGACGTTGATCGCACCGGTGGACGCCCTGGCCCGGATCCCCGACGCACTGGCGGCGACCGATGCGGCGCCCATGGCCTGCGCGGGAGTGACCACGTACAACGGGCTGCGGCGCAGCTCCGCCCGGCCGGGCGACCTGGTCGCCGTGCTGGGCATCGGCGGGCTCGGCCACCTGGGGGTGCAGTACGCGGCCGCGATGGGCTTCGAGACCGTGGCCATCGCCCGCGGAGCCGCCAAGGCCGACTTCGCCAAGGAACTCGGCGCGCACCACTACATCGACAGCACGGCGGACACCTCCGTCGCGGACGCGCTGCAGGCCCTCGGCGGCGCCAGGGTCGTCCTGGCCACCGCCGCCGACTCCGGGGCCATCACGGCGACCGTGGAAGGGCTCGCCCCCCGCGGTGAGCTGGTGGTCATCGGCGCGGACCCCGAGCCGCTGGGAATCAGCCCGACCCAGTTGCTCATGAGCGGCAAGGTCGTCCGGGGCCACCCGTCAGGCACCGCGCAGGACGTACAGGACGCCCTGGCGTTCAGCGCCCTGCAAGGAATCCGCCCGATGACGGAGACCGTGCCGCTGGACGGGGCCACCGAGGCGTACCGAAAGATGATGTCCGGTGCCGCCCGCTTCCGGATGGTGCTCACCACCCGCTGACGCACCCGTCGCTGCCGCCGTCGAGGTGCTGCACCAGTTCCACCAGCTTGTTGCCCCGGTCGAGGTCGAGGTCTCGCAGCAGCCAGGTGATGACGGTGGTGTTCGTCACCGCCCAGATCAGGGCGGACACCGTCGTTGAGTTCGGGCATCGAGGGCAGCGGCGCCAGATCGAGGACGTACGGCGCGTCGGCGTCCGGGGCCGCACGAATCCGGCGCAGCCAGTCCTGGTCCGTGTGTTTCCGGCGGATCGCACCCAGGCAGCCGTGGCCGAGACCGGTCCGCATCCGCTCCAGGTGCAGACAGGTGAGGCGGTGCAGCAGGGAGATCTCACCGGGCGCTGCCGCAACACCCGGGAAAAGTCGACGAACTGTTCGGTCGTCACTTCGACCGTGAATCGACAGCGGATACCAGGTCTCCCCGGCGAGGAAGTAGGCGCCGTTGATGCCGCCCGATGAGCAGCCGTACACCACGTCGAGGGCGTTCTGGTAGCCGTAGTCCTCCAGTTGGGACAGCATCGCCGCGGCGATCACCCCTCGCATGCCGCCGCTCTCCACGGCGAGGACCACTCCGGCCCCGTCGCCCCGGCAGGCTCCCGGAGGCGCGCCGGGCGCGCAGGATCTCCAGAACGGGTGGGCCTGATTCCAGTACTCGGCCCTGCTCTCGGCATCACACACCCGCATGGCACCACCTCCCCCGGCTGGAACATGCCCGGGTTTTCCCGCCACCACACGCCACGGCGGTACCGCGCGCAGAGTGCCTGGCGGCGATGCGGGAGACCGTCCGCGGGGGCACCGGATCGCCGACCCGTATGCCGCGTCAGCGTACGGGTGCACGGAGTGGGCTCATGCGCCGACTTTCCGTACCGGTGGCGGGGTCGGGTGCGAGCACGGGCGGTGCAAGGCGCCGGGCCGAGCCGTCCAACTCCCAGAACAGGGAGAGAAATCAGCCACATCCCACCACCATCTCGGCCAGCAGCGACCATGCGCTGTTCGCATACGGCCGATTCGGGCCCGCCCCGCCCCTCTCCCTGAATTCCGGCCGCGCGGACCTCTTACGGCATCGCGATGACGATCCGCGAAACGTCCGCTTAACGAACATGACCTTTCCGGCAACGAACGAGTTCCGGCCAACTTGTTGACGCGGTCCTGACAGGAGCGCCCTCGGGCTGACACTCTTCACCCCGTTCTGCGCACTTCCCGTTCTCCCCCGGACGGCCCACCTGCGCCGCCGGTACCCCCCTCGCAGAAGGAGTCCGCGTGAGATCCACGCCCAGCCGTCGTGCCACCGCGACCGGCGCTCTGATTGCCGCAGCAGCCCTCCTCGCCGTCGGAGTCCAGACCGGTACGGCCACGGCCACCCCCGGCAGCGCCACCACAGCGGTGCCTGCGGCCTCCGGTGCCGACCGAGGCGCCCTGCCCAAGCAGCTCACCCCGTCCAAGCGGGCCGAACTGATCCGCGAGGCCGACGCAACCAAGGCAGCCACGGCCAAGGAGCTCGGTCTCGGCTCAAAGGAGAAGCTCGTCGTCCGGGATGTCGTCCAGGACAACGACGGCACCACGCACACGCGTTACGAGCGCACCTTCGCCGGACTTCCGGTGCTCGGCGGTGACCTGGTCGTCCGGGAGACCAAGGCGGGCGCGACCGAGGGCGTCACCAAGGCGTCCAAGGTCACCAGTAGCCAGCTGAAGGCCGTGGACACGACGGCCGATGTCGCGCCCGCCGTTGCCGAGAAGCAGGCACTCGGGCTCGCCAAGGCCGACGGCTCGAAGAAGTCCGAGGCCGACCGGGCGCCCCGCAAGGTGGTCTGGATGGCGCAGGGCAAGCCGCAACTCGCCTACGAGACCGTCGTCGGCGGCCTCCAGCACGACGGCACCCCCAACGAGCTGCACGTCATCACGGACGCGGCCACCGGGGCGAAGCTGTACGAGTGGCAGGGGGTCGAGAACGGCACCGGCAACACCCAGTACAACGGCCAGGTCACCCTCGGCACCGCCCCGTCGTACACGCTGACCGACACGGGCCGCGGCAACCACAAGACCTACAACCTGAACCACGGGTCGTCCGGCACCGGGACGCTGTTCACCAACTCCACGGACGTGTGGGGCAACGGCAACCCGTCGAACGCCGAGACGGCCGCCGCGGACGCCCACTACGGCGCGGCCGAGACCTGGGACTACTACAAGAACGTGCACGGCCGCACCGGCATCCGCGGTGACGGCGTCGGCGCGTACTCCCGCGTCCACTACGGCAACGCCTACGTCAACGCCTTCTGGCAGGACAGCTGCTTCTGCATGACGTACGGCGACGGCGAGGGCAACGTCAAGCCGCTGACCTCGCTCGACGTGGCCGCGCACGAGATGTCGCACGGTGTCACCGCCGCCACTGCCAACCTGGTCTACAGCGGCGAGTCCGGCGGCCTGAACGAGGCCACCTCCGACATCTTCGCCGCGGGCGTGGAGTTCTACTCCAACACCGCCGAGGACCCGGGCGACTACCTCGTCGGCGAGAAGATCGACATCAACGGCGACGGCACCCCGCTGCGCTACATGGACAAGCCGAGCAAGGACGGCGCGTCCAAGGATTCGTGGTACTCGGGCATAGGCAACATCGACGTCCACTACTCCTCGGGCCCGGCGAACCACTTCTTCTACCTGCTCTCCGAGGGCAGCGGCGCCAAGGTCATCAACGGGGTCTCCTACGACTCCTCGACCTCCGACGGCCTGCCGGTGACCGGTATCGGCCGCGACAAGGCCGAGCAGATCTGGTTCAAGGCGCTCACCACCAAGTTCACCTCCACGACGAACTACGCGGCGGCCCGCACCGGCACCCTCGCGGTGGCCGGTGAGCTGTACGGCACGACCAGCGCCGAGTACAAGTCGGTCGCCGACGCCTGGGCCGGCATCAACGTCGGTTCGCGTCCGGGCGGCGAGCCCAACCCCGGCACGGTCTTCGAGAACACCACCCCCGTCGCCATCCCGGACGGCCGCAAGTCCGTCACCAGCTCGGTCACCGTCACCGGCGTCACGGGCAACGCGCCGAGCACCCTCAAGGTCGACGTGGACATCACCCACACCTGGCGCGGTGACCTGGTCATCGACCTCGTCGCCCCGGACGGCACGGCCTACCGGCTGAAGAACTCCTCGCTCAGCGACTCCGCGGACAACGTCCAGGAGACCTACACGGTCAACGCCTCGTCCGAGGTGGCCAACGGCATCTGGAAGCTGAAGGTCCAGGACGTCTACTCGGGCGACAAGGGCACCATCAACAGCGTCAAGCTGACCTTCTGAACCCGGAGCCGGGCCTGACCCGGCACAACCCGCCCGGGAGGAGCGCACGCTCCTCCCGGGCGGTTCCCTGTGTGCGGCAGCCACCCGGCACCGCGCAGGTGCCGGGCCCCGGAGGGGGTGCGTCAGCGCATCAGCAGGCCCGCGCCGTCCCCCGTCGACTCCGTGGGCAGTGCCACCAGGCCGAGTTCCGCACTGGTCGCCAGCAGCGGATGGGCGGGGAGCACCCGCACCGTGTAGCCGTACGGCCCGGTGCGGTCGAGGGCCAGCGGACCGTCGTACACCCAGCGGCCCTCCAGGTCCTGGCCTCCGGCGGGCTTCAGCGGGAAGGCCTGGGCGTCCGAGATCCCGTCGGCGGCGTCCACCCGGCCGGCCACCACCTGCACCTCCACATCGTTCGGTTCCAGCACGCCGAGGGCGATCCTGACCCGCAGCACCAGCGTCGACCCCAGCTCGGCCGGCCCGCCCGCCGCATTGGGCGCCACCGCCTCCACGTGGTCGACGGCGACGCGCGGCCAGGCGGCCCGGACCCTGGCCTTCCAGTCGGCGAGCTGCCGCGCCGTCCCGGGGTCCAGCGCACGCTGGGCGAGCGCGGCGGGCGCGTACAGCCGCTCCACGTACTCGGACACCATGCGATCTGCCAGAACCTTGGGCCCGAGGGTGCCCAGCGTGCGGCGGACCATCTCGATCCAGCGCTCGGGGAGCCCTTCGCCGCCCCGGTCGTAGAAGCGCGGCGCGACCCTTTCCTCGATCAACTCGTAGAGGGCTCCCGCCTCCACGTCGTCACGGCGGTCCTCGTCCACGGCCAGACCGTCGGCCGTCGGGATCGCCCATCCGAAGTCCGGCTCGAACCACTCGTCCCACCAGCCGTCGAGGACCGAGAGATTGAGGCAGCCGTTGAGCGCGGCCTTCATGCCGCTCGTACCACAGGCCTCCAGGGGGCGCAGCGGGTTATTGAGCCAGACGTCGCAGCCGGGGTAGAGCTTCTGCGCCATGGCCATCCCGTAGTCCGGAAGGAACACGATGCGATGGCGCACCCGGGGATCGTCGGAGAACCGCACCAGCTCCCGCACGAGCCGTTTTCCGCTGTCGTCGGCGGGGTGGGCCTTGCCGGCGACGACGATCTGGATCGGGCGGGTCGGGTGGAGCAGCAGTTCCCTCAGCCGGTCGCGGTCGCGCAGCATCAGGGTCAGCCGCTTGTACGAGGGCACTCGCCGGGCGAAACCGATCGTCAGCACGTCCGGGTCCAGCACGCTGTCGATCCAGCCGAGTTCGGCCTCTTCCGCACCCCGGGTGCGCCATGAGGCGCGGAGCCGCTCGCGTACCTCGGTGACCAGCTGTCCGCGCAGGGCCCGTCGCAGGTCCCAGAGCTCCCGGTCCGGGATCTCGGCGGCCGAGTCCCAGCGTCCGGGAGCGCCGCCGTACCCCTTGCGCAGCCGGAGGATCTCGGGCGCCACCCAGGTGGGTGCGTGGACCCCGTTGGTCACGGAGGTGATCGGCACCTCCGCCGCGTCGAAGCCCGGCCACAGCCCGGCGAACATCTTGCGGCTGACCGAGCCGTGGAGGGTGGAGACCCCGTTGGCCCGCTGGGCGAGCCGCAGCCCCATCACCGCCATGTTGAAGAGCTCGGGCTCGCCGCCGGGGTAGGTCTCCATGCCCAGTTGCAGAATGCGTTCGACGCCCACGCCCGGGAGTTCGCCGTCGTCCCCGAAGTGCCGGGCGACGAGCTCGCGGTCGAACCGGTCGATCCCGGCGGGCACGGGCGTGTGGGTGGTGAAGATTGTGCCGGCCCTGACCAACTCCACGGCGGAGTCGAAGTCGAGTCCGGTGCCGGAGAGTTCACGGATGCGTTCGAGCCCGAGGAAGCCGGCGTGGCCCTCGTTGGTATGGAACACCTCCGGCGCCGGATGCCCCGTGAGGCGGCAGTACGTCCGCACGGCCCGTACGCCGCCGATGCCCAGGAGCATCTCCTGGAGCAGCCGGTGCTCGCTGCCGCCGCCGTACAGCCGGTCGGTCACCTCGCGTTCGCCCGGCGCGTTCTCCTCCACGTCGGAGTCGAGCATCAGCAGTGGTACGCGTCCCACCCGGGCCTGCCAGATATGGGCGTGCAGCGAACGGCCGCCGGGAAGGGCGAGCACCACCCGGCTCGGGGTTCCGTCGACCTCGCGCATCAGGGTCAGCGGCAGTTCGTTCGGATCGAGTACGGGATAGTGCTCCTGCTGCCAGCCGTCGCGGGACAGGCTCTGGCGGAAGTAGCCGTGCCGGTAGAGCAGACCGACCGCGACGAGGGGGACGCCCAGATCGCTGGCGGCCTTCAGATGGTCGCCGGCGAGGATGCCGAGCCCGCCGGAGTACTGGGGCAGTGCGGCGGTCACCCCGAACTCGGGTGAGAAATAGGCGACGGCGGCCGGCAGTTCTGTTCCCTGGGCCAGCTGTTCCTGGTACCACCGGGGACCGTTCAGGTAGTTCCGCAGGTCTGCGGACACCTCGGTCAGCCGGTGCAGGAACTGCTGGTCCCGGGCCAGCTCGGTGAGCCGCCCGGCGGAGACGGCACCGAGCAGCCGCACGGGGTCGCATTCGGCCGTCCGCCGGACCTCCGGGTCGACGGCCTGGAAGAGCTCACTGGTCTCGGTGTGCCAGGACCAGCGCAGATTGCGAGCGAGGTCGCTGAGCGGTTGAAGGGGATCGGGGAGGACGGGACGCACGGTGAATCGACGAATGGCCTTCACGTATTCCACCTTTACAGGGGACGCACGAATCCGAGGGGACGCACCACGGTGTGCGCCTCACCGTCACCCTCTACGTCAACGGTGGGCCGCGCCCCGCGACCACGGCGCGCGACCGGCTCACAGCCCGTGCCGCCGGCCGGGCCGCCTGCCCCGCTTCCGTCTGCCCCGCTTCCCCCCGGGGCGATCTCCGCCCGCCCCGCCTCGTCCGTACCCGGGGCCCCTCACATCCGGTCCGGGCACATCCGCCACATGGGTAATGGCCGATTCCGTCCCCTCGTTCGCTCTTGTGGCACTTCGCACCAAGGGGAAAGCTGCCCAGTGACGTCCGAAGGGGCACCGACGAGCCCGCACACGCGGGGCGGCTCCCGGCGCATTCAGGTCGTCAAAGATACGCCCGATTAGTTGACACATCACCGGATCGGCCCCCCGGAAAGCATGGGAAGGCTTCTCCGGCACACAGCCCGAGTGCATACCGGGACCACGCGAATACCGCCCGAATGCAGCACAAATGCGAGGCACCCGCGGGACCGGTGTTCATCCGGTTCACATCCGCGCAACACATCCGCGCACCAGCCATTCGAGTGCCATTCGAGTGAATGCGGACAGGAGCGGCCATGCCCACACCCCATCAGCCGTCAACGGAGCAGCTAGAAAGGACGGACCCCCTCGGTCGCGGTGCGCGTATTTCGCCCTCCGCGGCCGCGTCGCGCCCCGTTCAGCCCGAGATCCAGTCCCCAGGTGATTCCATGATCGGTCGCATTCCCGTCCTCGACGTCCGCCCCCTCGTCGACTGCGGCAGAAGGCCTGCCAAGGCCGTTGCCGGTGAGACCTTCCAGGTCACCGCGACCGTCTTCCGAGAGGGCCATGACGCCGTCGCCGCCAATGTGGTCCTGCTGGATCCGAGCGGGCACCGCGGTCCCTGGACGCCGATGCGCGAACTCGCTCCCGGCACCGACCGCTGGGGCGCCGATGTCACCCCGGTCTCCGAGGGCCGCTGGACGTATACGGTCGAGGCCTGGAGCGATCCGGTCACCACCTGGCGACAACACGCCCGGATCAAGATCCCGGCGGGGATCGACACCGCGCTCGTCCTGGCGGAGGGCGCCGAGCTGCACGAGCGGGCCGCCGCGGGCGTACCCAAGCGGGATGGGCGCGAGGCGGTGCTGGACGCGGCCGACGCCCTGCGCGACGAGTCCCGCCCGGCCGCCGCCCGGCTCGCCGCGGCGCTCGCCCCCGAGGCGCAGGCCGCGCTCACCCGTCACCCGCTGCGCGAACTGGTCACCGCGTCCCGCCCGCTCCCTCTGGTGGTCGAGCGCCGGCGCGCCCTGTTCGGTTCCTGGTACGAGCTGTTCCCCCGTTCGGAGGGCGCCAGGGTCGAACCGGCCGAACCGGCCGAACCGGCCGGGACGGCGAAAAAGGACAGGGCGGGGAAGGCGGCACAGGCCGCGGCACGGCCAAAAAGGATCATCAGCGGCACCTTCCGTACGGCTGCCGAACGGCTGCCCGCAGTCGCCGCCATGGGTTTCGACGTCGTCTATCTGCCACCCATCCACCCCATCGGAACCACCCATCGCAAGGGCCCCAACAACTCGCTCTCCCCCGCTCCCCACGACGTGGGTGTGCCCTGGGCGATCGGCTCGGCCGAGGGCGGTCACGACGCCGTCCATCCCGATCTCGGCACCCTCGACGACTTCGATCATTTCATCGAGACGGCCCGCACCCTGCGCATGGAGATCGCGCTGGATTTCGCGCTCCAATGTTCTCCCGACCACCCCTGGGTGGAGAAACACCCCGAGTGGTTCCACCACCGCGCGGACGGCACCATCGCCTACGCCGAGAATCCACCGAAGAAATACCAGGACATCTATCCGATCGCCTTCGACAAGGATCTGCGCGGACTGGTCAAGGAGACATTGCGCATTCTGCGGTTCTGGATGGATCACGGGGTACGGATCTTCCGCGTGGACAATCCGCACACCAAACCGGTGATCTTCTGGGAGAAGGTGATCGCAGATATCAACCGGACCGACCCCGATGTGATCTTCCTGGCCGAGGCATTCACCCGGCCCGCGATGATGCATACGCTCGCCGCCATCGGCTTCCAGCAGTCGTACACGTATTTCACCTGGCGCAACAGCAGGCAGGAAATCACCGAGTACATCACGGAACTGTCGGGCGAATCCGCCTCCTACCTGCGGCCCAACTTCTTCGTGAACACCCCGGACATCCTGCCGGGCTATCTCCAGGACGGGGGCCGTCCGGCCTTCGAGGCGCGGGCCGTTCTCGCCGCGACGCTCTCCCCGACCTGGGGCGTGTACGCGGGGTACGAGCTGTGCGAGAACACCCCGATCCGGCCCGGCAGCGAGGAGTACATCGACTCGGAAAAGTACGAAATCCGGTCCAGGGACTGGGAGTCGGCGGAGCGCGAGGGCCGTTCGCTGGCCCCGCTCATCACCCGGCTCAACCGCATCAGGCGCCGCCACCCTGCGTTGCAGCAGCTGCGCGATGTGCACTTCCACTCCCCCGACAACGACGCGGTGATCGCGTACAGCAAGCGTTCGGGTTCGGACATCGTTCTCGTGGTCGTCAACCTCGACCCGCACCACACCCAGGAGGCCACGGTCTCGTTGAACATGCCGCGACTCGGCCTCGACCGGCACGAGAGCGTGCCGGTGCGCGACGAGCTCACCGGCGATACCTATCACTGGGGCAGGACCTTCTATGTGCGTCTGGAGCCGGGGGTCACGCCCGCGCACATCGTCGTCCTGCGACCGTCCCCGCCGACCGGAGGGTCACCCACACCATGATCGTCAACGAGCCCGTCCACGACCTGTTCGAGGACACCCCGGCCAAGGACCGCGATCCCAACTGGTTCAAGCGCGCCGTTTTCTACGAGGTTCTCGTCCGGTCCTTCCAGGACTCCAACGGCGACGGCATCGGCGACCTCAAGGGCATCACCGCCAAGCTGGACTACCTTCAGTGGCTGGGCGTCGACTGTCTCTGGCTGCCGCCGTTCTTCAAGTCGCCGCTGCGCGACGGCGGCTACGACGTATCCGACTACACCGCCGTACTGCCGGAGTTCGGTGATCTGGCCGACTTCGTGGAGTTCGTCGACGCCGCGCACCAGCGCGGGATGCGCGTGATCATCGACTTCGTCATGAACCACACGAGCGATCAGCACGACTGGTTCCAGCAGTCCCGCACCGACCCGGAAGGGCCGTACGGCGACTACTACGTCTGGGCCGACGACGACAAGCAGTTCCCGGACGCCCGGATCATCTTCGTCGACACGGAGACGTCCAACTGGACCTTCGACCCGGTGCGCAAGCAGTACTACTGGCACCGGTTCTTCTCCCACCAGCCCGATCTCAACTACGAGAACCCCGCGGTGCAGGAGGAGATCATCTCCGCGCTGCGCTTCTGGCTGGACCTCGGCATCGACGGGTTCCGCGTGGACGCCGTGCCGTATCTCTACCAGCGGGAGGGCACCAACTGCGAGAACCTCCCGGAGACGCACGACTTCCTCAAGCGGGTCCGCAAGGAGATCGACGCGCACTACCCGGACACCGTGCTCCTCGCCGAGGCCAATCAGTGGCCGGAGGACGTCGTCGACTACTTCGGCGAGTTCCAGGCCGGCGGCGACGAGTGCCACATGGCGTTCCACTTCCCCGTGATGCCGCGGATCTTCATGGCCGTCCGGCGCGAGAGCCGCTACCCGGTCTCCGAAATCCTGGCGAAGACACCGGCGATCCCGAAGAACTGCCAGTGGGGCATCTTCCTGCGCAACCACGACGAGCTCACCCTCGAAATGGTCACGGACGAAGAACGCGACTACATGTACGCGGAGTACGCCAAGGACCCGCGGATGAGGGCCAACATCGGTATCCGGCGGCGGCTGGCCCCACTGCTGGACAACGACCGCAACCAGATCGAGCTGTTCACGGCACTGCTCCTGTCGCTGCCCGGCTCCCCGATCCTCTACTACGGGGACGAGATCGGGATGGGCGACAACATCTGGCTGGGCGACCGGGATGCCGTACGGACCCCGATGCAGTGGACGCCCGACCGGAACGCCGGGTTCTCCTCCAGTGACCCCGGCCGGCTCTACCTCCCCACGATCATGGATCCGGTCTACGGCTACCAAGTCACCAATGTCGAGGCTGCGATGGCCTCCCCGTCGTCGCTGCTGCACTGGACACGGCGGATGATCGAGATCCGTAAGCAGAACCCCGCCTTCGGCCTCGGCTCGTTCAACGAACTGCCGTCGTCGAACCCCGCCGTACTCGCCTTCACCCGTGAGCACGGGGACGATCTCGTGCTGTGCGTGCACAACTTCTCGCGGTTCGCGCAGCCGACGGAGCTCGACCTGCGGTCGTTCAACAAGCGTCATCCGGTGGAGTTGATCGGTGGGGTGCGCTTCCCCGCCATCGGTCAGTGGCCCTATTTGCTGACTCTCGCGGGGCACGGTTTCTACTGGTTCCGGCTGCGGAAGGACGTCCCGCCGAGCTGACCGGGCGCCACTTCGCGCCACCAACCGCGGGGCGGCTTCCGCCGCCCCGCACGGGGCGCTCACCCCCGCAATCGAACACTTCCGGGCCCTTCCGGGTCCCCTCTGGCGTTTCGATCCCTTCGAGTCGAGTCCGTACGGACCATCCTGACCCGACACGTCCCGCACAGCCGGACAGCTATTGCCGCAATCCGGGACACTCTTCGCATCCTGTGGTGTGCCCGGGGAAAGGACGCGATGCCATGTCGGAGGCTGCATCCACTCGGGTCGCCCTGACTGACAGCACAGCCCTGCTCCCGTCTCTCGCCCCTCTGCTGCACAATTGGCTGCCCCGGCAGCGGTGGTTCGCGGGCAAGGGGCGGCCGATCACCGCGTTCTCACTGGTGTCGGCGACCGAAATACTGCCGGTGCGCACCGATTCCGTCGGCGCCCGAACCGGGACCGGGCTGCTCCATCTGCTGGTCCGGGTCCACCAGCCGTCCATGCCCGCGCAGTCGCAGGACGACTGCTACCAACTGCTGCTCGGCGTACGGGCCGCGCTGCCGCCACGGCTGGCGCCCGCACTCATCGGTCACGTGGCCGAAGGGCCGCTCACCGGCAACACCGTCTACGAGGGACTGCACGATCCACGCCTGGCCGAACTTCTGCTGGAACGGTTTCGTACCCCCGGCACCTTCGGCGCCCTGCGCTTCGACCGGGGCGGTACCCCCATCGCCGCGGGGCTCGCGCCGCGCGTGCTCGACGCCGAGCAGTCCAACACCTCACTCGTCTACGGCAACGCCTACATCCTGAAGATCTTCCGCCGGATCTTCCCCGGCACCAACCCCGATCTCGAACTGCCGCTCGCGCTCGCGCGCGAGGGCTGCGGTCGGGTGCCCGCCCCCGTCGCCTGGTTCGAGGCCACCGCGCCCGAGCCGCTCACCCTCGGGGTCCTGCAGCCGTTCCTGCGCGGCGCGCAGGACGGCTGGCAGCTCGCCCTGCGGGCCCTCGCCAAGGGCCTGGACTTCACCGGCGAGGCCCACGCCCTCGGCACGGCCACCGCCGAGGTGCACACCGCGCTCGCCACCGCCCTGCCGACACCCGCCCTGCGCCGCGCCCAGACCGAGCATCTCGCCGCCGCGATGGTGCAGAGGCTGGAGGCCGCCGCGCAGGCGGTACCGGCGCTTGTGCCGTACGTCCCCGGGCTGCGCGCCGCCTTCGACGCCGTGGCCGCACTGGGACACCGGGGCCGCAATTGGGCGGCCCAGCGTGTCCACGGCGATCTCCATCTCGGTCAGACCCTGCG
Organism: Streptomyces sp. NPDC002958; assembly: GCF_055563255.1. Classification (NCBI taxonomy): domain Bacteria; kingdom Bacillati; phylum Actinomycetota; class Actinomycetes; order Kitasatosporales; family Streptomycetaceae; genus Streptomyces; species Streptomyces sp. NPDC002958. Next base: position 353,231 of record NZ_JBVHDS010000002.1, read on the forward strand.
CGCGGCCGACGGCTTCTGGTCACTGATCGACTTCGAGGGCGAGCCGGCCAGACCGCTGCCCGAGCGCCGTCGTCCGCAGCCTCCCGTGCGTGACATCGCCGGGATGCTCCGTTCCTTCGACTACGCGGCCCGCTCGCACCGCCCGTGGAACGCCGAGTGGGCTGCACGCTGCCGGACCGCGTACTGCGAGGGATACGCCAAGGCCGCGGGCGTCGACCCGCGCAGCGAACCGGAGCTGTTGCGCGCCCATGAGACCGACAAGGCGGTGTACGAGGTGCTGTACGAGGCCCGGCACCGGCCCGACTGGCTTGCGGTCCCGATGGCGGCCATTCACCGTCTGGCCTCCGTCGCCGACTGACGGCCCGGGTGCCGCCGCCCGCTCGCGGTCCCGCGGCCGTCGCACCCGCTCCACCGCCCGGCCCCGTTCCGCCCGGTTCCACCCCGGCCCGCCCGGTTCCACCCCGTTCCGCCCCGACAACACCTTCCGAGGAGGCTGTCCCCGTGACCGCCCGCAAGCCGTCCCGCAAACCCCCCGCCCCCACCGAGGTCCCCCGAGTCCCGCTGCTGACACCGGACGGGGCGGCATCCCCCGCGACCCCGGCGAAGGAGGCCGCGCCGCCCCCTTCGGAGCCGGCCGCGCCGGATACTCCGGACGCTCCGGCCAAGCGGCAGATGCCTGCGGGCAAGCAAGCCGCCGGTACCGATGCCGCGCCGCCGCATCCTCGCCGGGGCGCCGCCGGGCAGGGGGTACGACAGGCACGTCCCCTCGACGACAGCGACCGGGCCCGGCTGCTCTCCGGCGAACACCACGCCCCGCACGACCTGCTCGGCGCCCATATGGTCCGCGGCGGTGTGACCTTCCGGGTGCTGCGCCCGTACGCGCGGTCCGTGACCGTACTCGCCAAGGGGCTGCGCGCACAGCTGCACGACGACGGCGACGGCCTCTTCTCCGGGCTGCTGCCGATGCCCTCACTGCCCGAGTACCAGCTCCTGGTCGCCTACGACGACAACGAGGTGGAGGTGCACGATCCGTACCGCTTCCTGCCCACGCTCGGCGATCTCGATCTGCATCTGATCGGCGAGGGACGGCACGAGGAACTGTGGACCGCCCTCGGCGCGCAGCCCATGGAGCACCAGGGGGTCACGGGCACCCGGTTCACCGTCTGGGCGCCCAACGCCCGCGGTGTGCGGGTCATCGGGGACTTCAACTACTGGGACGGCACCGGCTTCCCGATGCGTTCGCTCGGCTCCACCGGGGTGTGGGAGCTGTTCCTCCCGGCGATCGGGGAGGGCACGCTCTACAAGTTCGACATCTGCCGCCCGGACGGTTCGCACACCACGCGCGCCGACCCGATGGCCCGCCGCACCGAGATCCCGCCCCACACCGCCTCGATCGTGACGGCCTCGCACCATGAGTGGCAGGACCAGGAGTGGATGGCGCACCGCGGGGACGTACCGGTGCACGAGGCGCCGTTCTCCGTGTACGAGGTGCATCTGCCATCTTGGCGGCCGGGGCTCACCTACCGCCAGCTGGCTTGCCAACTCCCGGAATATGTAAAGGATCTGGGGTTCACGCATGTGGAGCTGATGCCGGTCTCCGAGCATCCCTTCGGTGGTTCCTGGGGCTATCAGGTCACCGGTTTCTACGCCCCGACGTCACGCATGGGCACACCGGACGACTTCCGTTTCCTCATCGACGCGCTGCACCGGTCCGGTATCGGCGTGATCGTCGACTGGGTGCCCGCGCACTTCCCGCGCGACGACTGGGCGCTCGCGGAGTTCGACGGCCGCCCGCTGTACGAGCACTCGGACCCGTCGCGGGCCGCGCACCCGGACTGGGGCACGCTGGAGTTCGACTACGGGCGCACGGAGGTACGCAACTTCCTGGTCGCCAACGCCACTTACTGGTGCGAGGAGTTCCACATCGACGGGCTGCGGGTCGACGCCGTCGCCTCGATGCTCTACCTCGACTACTCGCGTGAGAACGGGGATTGGTCCCCGAACGAACACGGCGGCCGGGAGAACCTGGACGCCGTCGCCTTCCTCCAGGAGATGAACGCCACCGTCTACCGGCGCAACCCCGGCGTCGTCACCATCGCGGAGGAGTCCACCGCCTGGAACGGCGTCACCCGCGCCACCCACCATGTCGGTCCCGACGGTTTCGGCGGGCTCGGCTTCGGGCTGAAGTGGAACATGGGCTGGATGCACGACTCCCTGGAGTACGTGTCGAAGGAGCCGGTGCACCGCAAGTACCACCACAATGAGATGACCTTCTCGATGGTGTACGCGTACAGCGAGAACTACGTCCTGCCGATCTCGCACGACGAGGTGGTGCACGGAAAGCAGGCACTGGTCAGCAAGATGCCCGGCGACTGGTGGCAGCAGCGCGCCAACCACCGGGCGTATCTCGGCTTCATGTGGGCCCATCCGGGCAAGCAACTCCTCTTCATGGGCCAGGAGTTCGCGCAGGGGGCGGAGTGGTCGGAGGGGCACGGTCCGGACTGGTGGCTGCTCGACCCCTCGTATGCGGCCGAGAGCGACCACCGGGGTGTACGCACCCTGGTCCGTGACCTGAACTCGGTGTACGGCGCCACCCCCGCGCTCTGGCAGCGCGACACCGTCCCGGAGGGCTTCGACTGGGTGGACGGCGGTGCGGCCGACGACAACGTCTTCGCCTTCCTGCGCTACGACGCGCACGGTTCGCCGCTGCTCGCGGTCAGCAACTTCTCCCCGGTGGTACGGCACGACTACCGCATCGGCGTCCCGGACGTCCTCGGCGATCAGGCCGCTTGGGCGGAGGTCCTCAACACGGACGCCGCGCGGTACGGCGGCAGCGACGTACACCATCCCGGGCCGCTGAAGCCCGAACCGGTGACCGCGCACGGCCGGCCCGGCAGCATTCCGCTGACGCTGCCGCCGCTGGCGACGGTCTGGTTCAAGCCGGTGTGAGCACGGGTGCGGGGCCCCCGACCACCTCCTGGTCGGGGGCCCCGCGCCGTCCCCCCGCTCAGGACAACGACAGGATGTCGTGCCACACAGAACCCGGCAACACCGTGCAATGCGCCACTCTTTGACGCCTTGCTGCCGGACCTCTCTTTCCGCTGACCACGGCACGGCGCCGGCTCCTCTGCGGCTACGCCGGTGCCATGGATTCCGGACGGAGGAGCTCCTCACGCTTGCCGTCGACATGTCATGTGATCCAGATCACGGGCCACAGGTGCATCGTGGGCCGCGTGCCAGTGCCTTCTACAAGGTGTAGGCGACCGGCGAGAACAGGGACAGTGCGGATGGAGCAGAGTCGAGCCCGTGCGTTCGACGAGTTCGTGGCTGCCCGCTGGTCGGCGCTGGTCCACCTGGCCCGTCTGCTCGTCGGAGGCGATCGGCATCGGGCCGAGGACTTGTTGCAGGAGTCCTTGGTCAAGCTCTGGTTCGTCTGGCCCAGGGTCGCGGATGACGCACCGGAGCCGTACGTCCGCAAGGTGATGGTGCGTGCGGCGGCACGCTCCGGACAGCGGCGTTGGTGGGGTGAACGCCCCGTCGAACAGCTGCCCGAGGCGGCGGTGGTCGGCGATGTGTCCACGGACGTGGTGGAGCGTTCTCGACTGGAGGCCGCGCTGGCCCAGTTGTCGCCGAAGCAGAGGGTGGCGGTGGTGCTGCGCTACTACCAAGACCTGCCCGAGGGGCAGGTGGCGGAGGCGCTCGGATGCCCGGTGGGCACGGCTCGGTCCCATACCGCACGCGGAGTGGCGCAGTTGAGAAAGCTTCTGAGCGATGTGAACGAGCCGGTGCGGTGAAGGAGAACCCCATGGATCACTTCGAGCGGCAGCTGGCGCACATGATGCGCGACACCGAGGCGCCCGCACCGTTCGAGCCGAAGCACCGGGAACGTCTCCGGGCAGGGGTGCGTGTTCACCGTCGGAGACGGGCCGCGCAGAGGGCGGTCGGCTCCGTCCTGGCCGTCGCCGGCCTCAGTGTCGGACTGTTCCTGCTGCCCGGCCATGCGCCCCGGGTCGAGCCCAGCCACCCTGGCCCACAGCCCGCGACGAGCCCGTCGCCCTCCGCCCCGCCCGCGACACCCGACGCGTCCCCGAGCGCGCCCCCCTCCTCCAGCACCTCCACTGCCCCCGCGTCCCCGGACGAGACCGCCGAAATCATGCCGCCGACCACGACCGGGAGTACGGGCACGGCCACCGACACCCCGCCGGGGAGCACGGAGGACGCGTCTCCGTCCTCGACCTCGGCCCCGCCTTCGGGTACGGCGACCGCGCCGAACTAACCGTCGACCGCCTCGTCCTCGCTCGTCACCGCGTAACGCCGTAACGCCGTAACACACCGTCGCCCCGAGTGTCTTCGGCCTGCCCCATGCCAGGTTACAAAAAGGACAAAATATGAGAAACCAAGGGTCGCTTGCCCTGAAGGAACTGAGCCGACTGCCGCACCGCGCACCGGTGGCGACGCACCACCCGGAGCCCGTCCTGGACGTGGTCGTCCCCGTGTTCAATGAGGAGAGAGATTTGGAGCCGAGCGTGCGGCGGCTCCACACACACCTGTGCGAGACCTTCCCCTATCCGTTCCGTATCACCATCGCCGACAACGCCAGCACGGACAGCACCCCGCTAATAGCCGCTCGGCTGGCAGACGAACTGCCCGAAGCACAGTGGCTTCGGCTGGCCGAGAAGGGGCGCGGCCGGGCGCTGCGTACCGCCTGGTCGCTCTCGTCGGCCCCCGTACTCGCGTACATGGACGTGGACCTGTCCACGGAACTGACGGCGTTGCTACCGCTCGTGGCCCCGCTGCTCTCCGGCCACTCCGATATCGCCATCGGCACCCGCCTGGCACCCGGTTCCCGGGTGGTGCGCGGCCCCAAGCGAGAGATCACCTCTCGTTGCTACAACGCCCTCCTGCGCTCCGTCCTCGCCGTGGGCTTCTCCGACGCGCAGTGCGGATTCAAGGCGGTGCGGCGTGATGTGGCCCAGCGGCTGCTGCCCCTCATACAGGACTCGGAGTGGTTCTTCGACACCGAACTGCTGGTGATCGCCGAGCGTGCCGGGCTGCGCATCCATGAGGTGCCGGTCGACTGGGTGGACGATCCCGACACCCGGGTCGACATCCTCGCCACGGCACTGGCCGACCTGCGCGGCATCGCCAGGATCGGCGGGGCACTGGCGCGGGGCACGCTGCCGCCCGGCGGGTCGCTCCGCGGCGGTGGCGCCGACACACCGGGCGGGCTCGCCACCCAACTCGTGTGCTTCGCCGCCGTAGGAGCCGTCAGCACCCTCGCATACCTGCTCCTCTACGCGGCGCTGCGCCCGGTGGCCGGGTCCCAGGCCGCCAACGCACTCGCGCTGCTGGTCTGCGCCGTCGCCAACACGGCCGTGAACAGGCGGTTCACCTTCGGCCTCCGTGGCCGCGGCGGTGTGCTGCGCCACCAGGGCAGGGGCCTGGTCGTCCTCCTGATCGGCCTGGCGCTCACCGGCGGATCGCTCGCCGCCCTGCACCACGCGGTGCCCTCGGCCGGGCAGGCCACCGAACTCGCCGTACTCCTCGCCGCCAACCTGGCCGTGACGCTGCTGCGGTTCCTGTTCTTCCGAGCGTGGGTGTTCCGCGCGTGATCAGGACCACCGCCCGTACGACCGCGACCGACACCCCGAACTGGAACGCGAGGCTGTCGCAGCAGCCCGTCACCACGGGCCCCGACCGCCGGCGCCGGCTGCGCCGCACAGCCGAGCACTACGGCCCCGTACTGGCCGTCTACGGCACGCTCAAGTTCATCGGCTTCGCCGCCTTCATGTGGCTGCTGCACTCCGCCGGGGACTACCGCACGAAGCACCCGCGCTTCGGCGGCGGCGCCCACCCGTGGGACGTCCTGGCCAGTTGGGACGGCTGGTGGTACCAGCAAATAGCCATGTACGGGTACGACCCTCGGCTGGTTCCGATTCCCGGCGCCACCGGCCCGATCACCCTCGAAGGAAACTCGGCGGCGTTCTTCCCGCTCTACCCGGCGCTGATGCGGCTGATCTCCGAGCTCACCGGCCTCGGCCCGTACGGCGCCGGCCTGCTGGTCTCCGTCGTCGCCTCCTTGGTCGCCGCCCTGGGCATCTACGCCATCACCGAACGCCTCGGCGGCAGACGGGCCGGGCTGGCCGCGGCCGGACTCTGGGCCGTCTGGCCCGGTTCCGGCGTGGAGTGGGCGGTCTACTCCGACTCCCTCTACGTGGCCCTGGCCGTCTGGGCCTGCCATGCCGTACTGAGCCGCCGCTGGCTCACCGCCGGTCTCCTCACCTGCGCGGCAGGGCTCAACCGGCCCACCGCCGTGGCGCTGATCGCCGCCGTCGCCGTCGCGGCCCTGCTCGCGCTCCACTGTCGCCGGGACGGCATCCTGCGTCCGGTGGCCGCGATGGCCGTCGCCCCGCTCGGCCTCCTCACCTATCTCGGCTGGGTGGGTCACCAAATGGGCGACTACGGCGGCTACTTCAGGCTTCAGTCCGGTGCCTGGGCCCACGAGTGGGACTACGGCCGACACACCCTCGACGTCCTCACATCCGTCTCGGTGGGCCACTTCGACTATCTCTCCGCCTGTCCCTTCGCGGACCTGATCGGCGTCGGTGTCGTGCTGCTCGCGCTCGTATTGCTCACGCTGCTGATCCGGCTGCGTCCCCCGGCCGTCCTGACGGTCTACACCGTCCTCACCCTCGTCCTCGTCCTGGGCAGCCAGCAGATATTCGGCAACGTCTCCCGCTATCTGCTCCCCCTCTTCCCGCTCTTCCTCCCGCTCGCCCTCGCCCTGCGCCGCCTGAGCCTGACGCACCAGCTCCTGCTCCTCGGCATCGCGGCCCTGGCTTCCGGCTCGTACGCGGGCTACGGCCTTTTCGAACTCGGCGTCCCGTAACCGACGAACCCGCCAGGGCCGCGGCAGGCCCGGAGACGGCTGCACATGGAATCCCGCCTCCACCCCGGCATGGTGCACGGCCCGGCGGAAACTTCTTCCGGAACGGTCGCAACCTCGCGCCTGGTCGCACGTCGTATGGGGCAAAGGGCGCGCTCCCGCACCCCGACAGCGCCATTTCGCAAAGGTCCTCACTCCACAACGAGAAGTCGGCCCGCGATCCCTCGCAGCCGCCAGGCCCGCTCCGGCGCCGGCACCGTCGTCACCAGCGACGAACTCGCGGGCAGGCAGACCAATACGCTCTACGCCACACACCTTGGTGACAGCGCCCACCACCTCTACAACTGGGCGCAGACACGCTTGGCCTGACCTCTTGTCCAGCCCCTGCTCGGCCGGCACCTCCTCTCGGATGCGGTGGTCCGGTCCACGTCGCCTCAACCCGGCTTCCAAGGCCGGGACTTCGGGCCGCGAGATGCGAGCGTCGGGCTCAGTAGTCGCTGCCGCCGCAGCTGCTGTTGGATCCGCAGCTGTGGTGCCCTCCGCCGCCGTCCGCGTGCGGGCCCTGCTCGGAGTGCCTGTCGTCTTCCCTGTCCAGCGCCTTGCCGAACTTGACCAGCATGCGCCCCACCGACGGCAGTGGGCTCCCGCCCTCGTCCCGCCACTGCGGGCGTCGGCGCTCGCCCGGCAACCCGCCCCGTCCGTCGAACACCACCGCCCCGAGCGTTGCCGCGGCCCACGGTTTGCTCCTGCGCAACGCTGCGAGGCGGCGACGGCCCACCGGGCAGAATGGTTCGAGGACCGGGCCTGCCGGTATCGCGGTGAGCCAGGTCAGCCGCCGGGGCCCTGCGGATAGGTGTGAACGATGTACGCCCAGCGTGCTGCGCCTACTGCCAGGAAGATCAGTGCTGGCGCCAGCCACCAGCGGCTGAGGGAGTGCCGCAGCACTGGGCCCAGAGCGAGCAGGGAGGTGATGATGCTAAGGGTGATCAGCAGCGCTGACGCGACCTCGATTCCCGTCAGGGTGCTTTCGTCCCAGGCCCCTTGCGGCTGGGTGACGAGTGCGCCGTAGGCGACGTAGGCGCTGAGCAGGTTGGCAAGGATCAGGGTTACGGCCCAGGGCCCTCGGAGCAGGCCGGTCACTTCAAGGCGCTCCTCGCGTCGTCCAGATTCATGTCGAAGCCGCGGCCGTAGGCCTGGGCACTGTCATCCTGCCAGTAGGGGTTGCCGTTGTGCGGGCGGCGAGTTCTTGGCGCTGTTCCCGTGTCATTTCGTCTGCCGGGACGTCGGCGAAGCCGCTCTCTTCCTTGAGCATGGCCAGGTACTCGGAGGCGATGAAGATGTGGCCACCCTCAGCAGTCCGGGCGAACGGAAGTGCTCGCGTTCGGGCTACTGCCAGCACATATGACCGCCTGTCACTACACGGCGCAGCGGCGCCGGTCTGGGTGTCGAACTGTGCGAGGTGGGGGCCGCCGCTCGCCCCGACTGCGCCGCGCGTGGGGCGACAGCAGACGCGGGGATTCCCCCGGCGTGGCCGGAACATGCGTGGGCTGGAGCATGGTTCCGGCCCGCACGTCCCTACGTTCTGCTACTCACCGCGAACTGTCGAGACGCATGAGGGCGGAGTACGCCGACTCCGCCCTCCGCCCCGGGGCGGCATCAGGACGGGCATGGTCGAGGAAGCTTTGGGTCCCGCCATGGTGGAGCACCCGGCCGGACTCCATGAGGGTGACGGTGTTGGCCGCGTCGGCCAGATCGATCACGTCATGGGTTGACATCAGTACCGGGGTACTCGCCGCAATTTCCCCCAGCACATCACGGAATACGGAACGCTGATGAGGGTCGAGACCTGCCGTTGGTTCATCCAGCAGGATGACGCGGGCGTCGTGGGCGAGGGCACAAGCGATACCGACACGCCGAAGTTGTCCCCCGGAGAGACTGGCCGTCTTCTGTCCGGACTGTTCGGCGAGGCCGACCTGCTCAAGGGCGATGCCGGCTCGCTCCCACGCGTAGGCGCGGCTCTCGCCCTTGAGCCAGGCAATGTATGCCACGTACTCGCGAGCGGTCAGCTGCGGAGAAGTAGGTACCCGCTGGGGAAGCCAGGCCACGTGACGGCGGTATTCACGGGTGGCGGAGGTGAGATTCGAGTCACTGAACAGGACTCTGCCTGCTGTCGGCTCGACCGTACCTGCGAGAAGGGCCAACGTCGTGGACTTTCCCGCTCCATTGGGGCCGAGCAAGATTGTCAGACCTTGGTCAGGCACCTCGTAGGTGAATCGGGAGAGGACAGGGCGAAGCCTGCGTCGGTAAGTGAAAGTGACACGGTCAAGCAGGAGAGTCATCGGTCGGTCCTTGGCACGAGGCAGGTGAGGAGAGCGAGCCCCGTCAGGAAGACGAGGGCGGCGCCCGTCGCGGCGTGGGCGACATCGGCCTTCTCGGTGACGATTACCCAGGGATAGGGGTCGTTGATATGTCTGCCCCCGGTGAACATGGCGAGGATCATCCAGAACACAGGAACGAGGGCCGCTCGGTGTTTGAGGAAAGGCCAGCTCCCGAGGGTGAGTCCGCAGAAGAGCAGATTGTTGCGGGCGGCTGTCCACATCGCGTCCGAGCCCAACGGAGTCATCGCCGTTGCCGCCGCGCTGGCCAGGAGGGCGAAGCCTGCCACCAGGGCGATATCGATCGCATCGAGCCGGCGCACAGCGGATCGCTCCATGCCGGGCAAGCGCCTTTCGAGGCATGAGACGAGGGCGACAGAAGGCACGAGGCAGAAGAAGTTGCTCAATTCAGTTGGTATTGGATGGCTGCCCAGATACGCAGGGAGGACGAGGACGAGATTCGATGTGAGAGCGATGCTCAAGATGAAGGCGAACAGCGCGTAGGGCAGCAGGTCGAAGGCGCCTCGTTGACGTAACCACCAGATCATCCTGGCTGGCCGGCCTGGCAGGAGAGCTGGCGCTGCTCGACGTACCAGTTCTTCTGTTCGTTCAGCGGAAGGCCGTTCACCCTGCCCATTTCTGTGAGGAGTTGTTCTCTGCTCTTCCCCTTCCGGAATGATTGGGATTCACGGGAGAGCCAGTCGAGGTAGTCATCTGCCACCCCCATGGTCTGGGCGGTCCAAAGAGTGCTGTAGTGCAAGGTGTTCCACTCCGGGGTTTCGCAGGGTATTCCCACGACGACGATCGCCACATCTTTCCAGGGAATTCCGTCCGAGCTCCCGGCTGCAAGGTCGAGTGTCCACTCCTTGCCTATGGCATCCGCTTGTGCCCAATGGGAAGCTGACTCCGATGAACACAGCTATAGCTACGAGCGGTGCGGCGTACAACGCATGGAGGCGCCGCCCGATGAGGAATCCTATGACCGCGTGCGCGGCGAGCAGGACGACAACCATGCCGAACAGATGCAGCACATACGCGTCGGGAAGAACTCCGACGATCAACAACGCGCCCGCCGTAATGCCGGCGATCAGGGCTGCCAAAGTGAGCACGGATAAGGATCGGCTGGACAGCAACGCGCAGAGCGGAACGTGCGGGACCCATCTCCCAAACACCGAGAGTCCGGAGCCGTGTCGCTTCCACGGCAGCCAGTCCTGCAGCAGCAGCGAAGGCCAGTGGAACTGGTGCGTGTATGGCGTAGGACGCGACCTCGGTCGGCCAGGGCAGTGAACCGAAATGGCTAATTCTCCCCTTGGTCGTGAAAAAGACGTAGGCAAAGAAGAAGCCGGTCACTGGCAAAGCCAGCACAGCGGCGTGTGTGCGTAGAGCGGTGAAGAAGCGCATGGAGCCTCAAGGACATACAAGGCGGGCCGCCGCGCAGGATGCGCGGCGGCCCGGCGGGATCAGTCGGCCTGGGTCGTGTCCACGACGATCTGCCTGACACTTACTGTGCAGCTGATGCACGAAGCTAAAAATCTCCTGCCCATTCGGTTGACGAGGCCCCCCTCGAAGTGAAAACCGAACGGCTGAGCGACTGTATTACCGGCCTCATCGGTCTCACCGACTGATAGCCACGACTGATCGTCATCCGGCCAGATTGCCCTCGTGCTTTGGCAGTTGGGCGTGGGGCAGCAGGAACGGCGGACCCGCACTCCACGGGGTAACCGCCCTGGGCCTTCTCTCCGGCGGCACCGACGAGACAGTGTGCACCTCCTCTACCACCGGCACCTACCGCAACTACTTCACGAAGGTGCAGACAGTGCTGAACCAGACCGGTCTCAAGGTCTGCTGACAGCGAGCCGCCGCAATCAGTGAACCCGCTCTGCCCCGGCCACGTCACAGGGGCAGGGGCAGGGCAGCTGCCACGTCACCATCTTTTCGGAGGTCCACATGCGCATCCGGGCATCACGCTCGCTGAGCTTGCTCGCTGCGGCGGCTGTGTCCGCCGCCGGCTTGGGGACCATCTCCGGTTGCGGCGACCAGAAGGGTGCTGGCGGCGACACGGAGGTGCTGACGCACCGTGCCCGTGAGGTCGCCAAAGCCTGGGACGGATCAACCGCTGCCGCCGCGTGGCGAGCTGGCTACCACCCCATGGGTGACGTGGTCCAACTGCCGCGCGGCGGCCTGCGGAGCCAGGCCGACAAGCAGGCCTACCAAGACCACAACCTCGCCCTACGTGGCACGATGCCCAGCACCGGGCCCAAGAACGGCCGGGTGACTTGGGCTGGAGGCAGAGCGCTCACACGGCCGCTGACTGGGGCGGCTGAGTCGTACAAGGCCCTGGCCGGGGGCCACACCGACGGAAAGCCACACCTCACTGTGACCGGGGCGAAGCTGGGTGTGATGAGTGTGGCCACCAGCCGGGGACCTGCGGTGGTCCCAGCGTGGCTGTTCACCCTTGACGGCTATGCCTCCCCTCTCAAGCAGGCCGCCGTCATCCCATCGCCACTACCCCGTCCGCCGATCGGGCGGGCCGACGACGTCCCGGGCTATCCACTCAACCGGCTGGTCCAGATTGCCGCAGACGGGCGTTCGGTGACCGTAGTTGCCCTCCATGGCGCCTGCGACGACGGCCCCGTGGTGGATGTGCTGGAATCACGCGGCGGCGTGGTGCTCTCGGGCTCCGTCAAACACCGGAAGGACGACGGCGGCCTCTGCACCACACAGGCAGGGTTGCAACAAGTGACTGTGAAACTGGCGCGCCCCGTAGGCGACCGCGTGGTGCTCGACGCGCACACCGGCCAACCGGTTCCCTATAAGCCACCGCATGGACCCTCGCCGAGCTGGAGTTGAGCGGTACCAGCCGTCGGCGCACTCACGAAGGCAAGGCCCGACACTCCCGTCGAACGCGTCTGAGCCGCCCTCAAGCAGCACCTGGACAACACCGCCCTCTCCTGGCCGGCCCGCAGGCGACGGTCCACGTCTTCTTCCGCAGCCGATCACCCGGCCCAGATCCTGACCACCGCCGACTACGCCAACCAAGGCGAGAGGGTGCACTTCATCCAGGGGGATGGAACGGCCCCTCCCAGCCGATGGACGACGAAGCCCGCTGGGCCACCGCCCGCCGCCTGCTGCACGACGATGCCCTCAAGACCGAAGGCCGCCTCGCCGGCCTGCTGTTGCTCCTCTATGCCCAGTGGCCCGCAGCGATCTCCCGACTCACCGTCGACCACATCAAGGAGACGGACGGAGCGGTCCGCATCCGCCTCGGCGCGGTCCCCGTCGAGCTTCCCGCACCCGTCGCTGAACTGGCCCTCCAACAGGTCGAGGCCCGCCGCAGCCATGCCGTCCTCGCCCGGACGGATTCACCCTGGCTCTTCCCCGGCGGCCAGCCCGGCCGCCCCATCAGCGTCTGGGCCATGGGCGAACGACTCCGTAAACTCGGCATCCGCCTCGCCGAGGCCCGCTCGACCGCTCTGTTCCAGCTCGCCACCGAGCTGCCGGCCGCGATCCTCGCCCGCACCCTCGGCATGGACATCACCGTCGCCGTCAAATGGCAGCGAGCCGCCTCCGGAGACTGGGCTGCCTACGCAGCCGAGATCAGCCGACGCGCCAACCTTTCCGACCCACAGGGAGAAGTACATGACCGTCGATGACCAGCGCCTACTCGCTCTGCTGCGAAGTCTGGATGACCCAGACCACTGGGAATTCCCTCACGACTACGACCATGTCGCCACCCGGACCCGCTTCGATCGGCTCGCTGCACTGCTTGACCAGACGTTCGACTGCACATGCTCCGTTGATCGGGGAGTACAAGATGCCAGTTTCCACGGCGACATCGCCATCCCGGCTGTCGCCACGAAGAGCGGTGACCTCGTCGTGGTCCGGCTGAGCAACTTCGGCTCCCTGATCACAGCGAGTGCGGGAGGTGTCCCAGGTGACACCACAGATCCTGCCGACGGGCTGCACGACGAGGATCGCAGCCGAATCGAAGCTGCCGCGGCGACACTCGGCTGCATCTTGATTCCCAGGCTCGTGCTCAGGAAGCGATACGACGGATCGACGGAGATGGACGAGTGGCAGCACCTGTGGTGGCACCGCTTCTTCGACTACATGTGATCACTGGCGCCAAGGTATTCCGGGAGTTCCAATACCCGACGTCACCATTAGCGATCTACCCCGCCGAGACCATCGAGGCCCATCGCGCCTTCATCGACCGCCGCAGAGCCACCCGACCCAGCGATGAGTATCAAACACCCACCGAGGAGGAATGGGACGCTTTCCTGGCGCACTTCGAGAAGCGCAAAGTGTCCATCGGCACCTGCGCTCGTGCCTGTTCGAGCCCTTGTGTTCACGAACACGCTTGCATTCATTGCTCGCTCCTCCGGCCGGACCCGGCCCAGCGCGGCCGGTTGGAGGAGATCCGCGACAATCTCGTCGCCCGCATCGCTGAGGCCGAGCGTGAGGGCTGGCTCGGCGAAGTCGAAGGACTGAAAGTCAGCTTCGCTGGTGCCGAGGACAAGCTCGCCCAGATGGACGCCACCACAGCCCGCACGGCCGCGGCGGTCGATCTCGGGATGCCTGACTTCACGTCGGCCGCTGGACGCTCCAGCGACGCGTGACGACGGATATGCTTCGGTGGCTCAGTAGATTGGGAGCGCAAATTTGGGGGTGCCATGAGTCGGCCGTTGCTGTTCCTCGACGTCGACGGACCCCTGAATCCGTATGCGGCGAAGCCCGAGAAGCGCCCCGAGGGCTATACCACCCTTCGCGTCCCACAGGAGAGCGGGGCAGTTGGGGGGCACGGGAGCCTGCGGACCCACATGAGGCCACTACGGGTATGGCTCAACCCCGATCACGGGCCGGCGCTGCTGGCTCTCGGATACGAGATCTGCTGGGCCACAACCTGGATGAGCGACGCGAATAAGTGGATCGGACCTACGCTCGGTCTGCCTGAGCTGCCGTTCGTCGACTTCAGTGATGCCCTGCTCAACGAGCGCCCTGATGGCGTTCATTGGAAGTTGGAGCCATTGGTGGAGTACGCCAACGGCCGACCGTTCGCTTGGGTGGACGACGAACAGAGCGACGCGGATCACGCACACGTGGCTGCCAATCACCACGCAGCCGTCTTGCTCCACCACGTCAATCCACGGATTGGCCTGCGGAACGACGACTTCACTACCCTCGCGGCCTTCGCAGCATCCGTCGACACGTCGATGGGCGCTCCCTGAGCTTCAGGCGCCCAAGCCTAGTTCAGAGAAGCATGCGTGCCCGTGGATTCAAGCCGTTCCGTATGCGCGTCCGCAGTCGCCGAGCGCGAGTTCGCGGCGTTCGATCGGGCCTGTTCGGATTAGCCGTGCGTCACGCGGAGATATCACCTGCACACGCACATGCATCCGGAGCACAACCGGATCGGGGGCTGCCATGTGGACCACGCTTGCGCTCATCGACGCGACGGCCGCACTGGCCTCCTGCACCTCTTCCCTCGCCCTGTCCGGTCGGCGACTGCTCCGGTTGCGCCGGGAGCACATCCCTGAGCTGGGTCCGTACGATGCCGCGCTCCTGGCGGGCGGACCGAACCGGGTGGTGGAGGCGGCCCTGCACACCATGTGGGGCGGCGACAGCAGCGTCGTGGTCCGCTCGGGCGGGCGGCTCCGGCTGCTGGAGCCCGGGGCAGAACCCGCCCATCCGGTGGAGCATGCCCTGGTCGAGCAGTGGCGGGCATCAGGCGTTGCGACCCCCACCCTGCTGCGTCCGCGAGCGATACGGACCGAGGCGGTACGCGAGATCGGCGACCGGCTCGTCTCGTACGGTCTGGTGCTGAGCCCGGCGCGCGCACGAGCCCGGCTGTTCGCCGCGCGGGCCCTGCTCACCGTGGTGTTCGGCACGGTGGTTCTGGCGGCCTTCGCCCTCCCGCAGGGACTGCGGCACACGGTTCCGTTCCTCGCGGTGGGCGCCTGCTGTCTCGCCGTGCGGGTGCTGTGCCCGGCGCGTGGACTGTTGACCCCGGTGGGCCGTCGCCGCCTCGCAGCGTTGCGCAGGAGCGAGCCGTGGGCCGCGGCGACACTCGGGGCGGTGGTGTTCGACGGGCAGGGCGGGTTGCCGGGCGAGCGCCGACGCCCGCAGTGGCGGGACGAGGGCGGGAGCCCACTGCCGTCGGTGGGACGCATGCTGGTCAAGTTCGGCAAGGCGCTGGACAGGGAAGACGACAGGCACTCCGAGCAGGGCCCGCACGCGGACGGCGGCGAAGGTCACCACAGCTGCGGATCCAACAGCAGCTGCGGCGGCAGCGACTACTGAGCCCGACGCTCGCATCTCGCGGCCCGAAATCATGTTCTTGGGAGCCGAGTTGAGGCGACGGGGGCCAGCCCACTGCACCCGACCGGAGGACGTCGGGTCACCCCGGGCAGGCGGGCCCGGCGGCGGTCGCGTCGCCGCGGACAGGCGGGACCGGCGGCAGTCACCTCATCGCGAGCCGCCGGGTCACCAGAAGAAGTCGGGCAGCTCCCTGGCCGAGGGAAACGGCGCGTCCGCCGGCAGGGACCTGATCTGCACGAAGGCGTGCTCGAACTGGGAGTACGAGAACCCGTCGAGCCCCGGCGCAACAACCAGGACGTTGTCGCCCCGCCGCCAGGCCCGGTACCGCCACTCGTGGTCGAGCTCCGGCCGCCGCTCGTGCGTCACGTCGTGATCGGGCGGACCGAGCAGAGCGGTGAACATGTCGGCCACCTCGTCGAGTTGGGCCCCACACGTGCCGGCCGGCGGGTCGACAAGCCCGTGCCAGCCGGGGAGTTGGCTCCAGAAGTCCTCCCCCATCGCCCCGTCCGGGTGCACGTAGTACTCGTACGCGAACGGCATGGCGAAGCAGTCGTCGCCGTACACCATGTGCCCCGCGGGCGTGTGGCACTTCTCGTCCAGGTCGCCCAGGTAGTCACCGGTCGGCTCCCAGCCCGCGGCGACCATCGCCCGCTCGGCGGCCTCGGCGTCCTTCCAGTCCAGCTCCGCCACGTCGACGATCCGGGCAGCGAGTTCGGGAGTCACCGGGCAGACCGCGACGATCCAGGGCGCGTCGTCCGGGTCATCGTCGTCGATCCGGTCGAACGGCTCGTCGACCATGTGCGGCACTCCTTGCTCTGCTGTCCACGCGCACCCTACCCAGGCGGGAACGACGGCGGAGGACGGGAGCCAAGGAGCGCCGTCCGGCGGAGGAGAGCCGCTAGTGCCGGCATCAGGCAACGTTCGCCCCGACCCGGCTCTGGGGAACCGGTCTGACGCACCCGTTGTAGGAGTTGTAGGTGGCGACTGCCAAGCTGGCGCCGACAACTCCGCTCGCAGTGATCAACTGGGGTTCCGATGCCTGATGAACGATCCAAGTCCGCGCTGTCCTCGGTCGGCTTCGACGCCGCGTGGTGCGCCACCGACCTCGGCGAGTACCGCGCCTGCCGATACACCTATGAGCGCTACCCGTACGAGAGCCTGCCGCCGCTCGACTCCAGCCAGTTCACAGGAGCTTTTCAGTGGCTCGGTGGCACCCGAGGCCTCGACCCTGAGCAGGTCGCGAAGCTCAACGACTTGGCGGGGAATCTGGCGGCCAGGAACCTGTCTCTGCCGCAGGACTTCGTCACTTTTCAGACCAGTGCGAATCTGTACGGCTCGCTGGACGACCTACGACCAGGTGCGCGCGTACGGGCTCCCGGCGACCGAGGGCAAGAGCGGCGATCCGAGGTGGCCGGCCTTCGCCGACCGCTACGCCGAATCCGCGGCCACGTCACCCGGGCTCTGTCAGGAAAGGGTCGGAACATGCACGCCGGCGTCCGACCGATCTGCATGACGTCCACCGTGGGCTGCAGCGGAACTGGCTTCCAGCCCGTCACCTCCTGAATGAACCCGCCCTTGTCTGCCGTCGTCGCGTTCCGGCCTCGGTCCAGGACCGGCAGCCGAAGCCAGATGATCGGTTCCCCGGTATCGGCATTCACGGGCGTCCTGTAGTACGTGAGGAAGTCCTCCTCCTTGTATGGGCCGAACATCTTCTCCAGCTGAGGGTCACGGGGCAGGGTTCGGGCGTAAGGCGCACCCTCGAAGATGTCGGAGAAGGCGGGCGTCGTAACAGTCCAGAGAATGGTGACCTCGCCGGGCCGATACAGGTCTGACCAGCGCTCATGGGCCCTGTGCGCGTAGCCGTCCACCCACATGCGCCAGAGTTCAGCGGCACTCATCTCCTCTGGCTTGCGGCCCGCGCTGCAGCGTGGCGAGCCGTGGCACCAGATCGGCGTGGACAACCCCGTACCTCCTACGCGAGCGCTGCCCGGAGCCGGTCAACGCCGCTGATCCCGGTGAAGATCAAGCTGCCAGGACCTTCCGCAGTTCCCGTACGGCGCACTCACGATTCCACGTGGACGTGCGGGAGTTCGTCGCGCAGGCGGTCCAGGACCGGCCAGCCGAGCTTCGTGTACCGCAGATCGACGGCTTCGAGATGCGGCAGCTGGAAGAAGGACTCCGGCAGGACCGTCAGCTCGTTGGAGGAGAGGTCCAGCCGCCTGAGTCCCGGCATTCGGGCGAACGCGTCGTCGGGTAGCGCGGTGAAGGCGGTTCGCGCAACCTGTCCATGCACCGTGCATTCGCCCCAGCGGTCGATCTCCAGTTCCTCCAGGGTGGTGACGGCCCAGATGCCGGAGAGCAGATCCCGGTCCGGCTCGGGCTGGTAGGTCCACGGGGTGTTGCCGCTCAGTCGCAGCACCCGCAGTCGCGGGAGTCGCGCGAGGTCGGGCAGCCGCTCCAGGCGGGCCGACAGTGAACCGCGCAGGTCCAGTTGCTCCAAGTCGGCTAGGGCAAGCAGCTCGTCGGGGACGGATTCCAGCCACACGTGCATGAGGCCGAGAGCCCGCAGTCCTGTCAGCTGGGTCACCGGCAGAGGGAAGCCGACCGGCGACCGCCCTGGGGCACGCATGCCGGACAGGTCCAGCTCGCGCAGCGCCCGCAATCGGCCCACGGCCTCGGGCACCGGGCAGGTGAGCCCTCCGGCGTTCAACACTTCGAGCTGGGCCAGGTCGCCGATCTCCTCGGGCAGGGACTCGAAACGGTTGCCGGAGATGTCGAGGACGCGCAGTTGGCGCAGGGAGCCGATGGCCCGTGGGAGCTCGGTCAGCCCCATACCGGCAATGTTCAGCTCCTCCAGGGCGGTTAGCTCCCCGATACGGTCGTCGAGGGCGCCGAGGTACTCGTTGCCGGCGAGGGCGAGCTTGCGCAGTCCGGGGAAGGCGAAGAGCTGCCCGGGGACCTGCCGTAGTTTGCGACGGGACAGGTCGAGTTCGGTGATCTCGGCCGCCCTGGGCAGCAGGGCTCCCAGTTCTTCCTGTACGGCCAGGTGACTTGGCCGCGCACGGGGACCCAGGATCGGCTGTCCGGCGCGCAGAGCTTCGCTGATCCTGTACTCGTCGGCCCGGCCGTCCTCGTCGAGCAGTTCCGGCAGGACGATGCCGCCCAGTTCGTTGTCGGTGAAGTCGACCGGGCAGGTGGTGCGGTAGGGGTCGGCGATGAGCAGGGCTTCCGGTTGCTGTGCGAGGTCAAGGTTGAAGTAGAGGGTGCTGATGACAGCCTCGGCCCGGATACTGCCCTGGACCGTCAGATAGCCGCCGTCGTCGCCGTGATGGCCCTGGACGGCGCCGGTGGCGGTCAGGTCGCCGCGCACCACCACGTCGGGGCAGCCAAACAGCAGCACATTGCGTGCCCGTACGTTCCCGGTGAGCAGCAGGAAGCAGCCGCCAAGCCCACCCCACCACTCCAGATCGCCGTCGACGGTCAGGTCGCCGTCCACGATCACGTTGTACGGCACCCGGTCACCGTCGGAGTCCGGCTCCAGGCTCCCCGCGACGTGCAGGCCGCCCTCGTAGAGGCGTATCTCCTGCTCGTCGGCGAAGTCCTGGTATGGATACGCCAGGTCGGAGGAAGCAGAGAAACGCCTTTCCGCCTCGGCAATGGTGAGGACGCGATAGCCCGGCGGTGAGGTCACTGTGGTCATGCCGCCGGATGTTATAGGCCGCCTCCGACAGCCTTGTACACCCGGACACCTGCCCGGCGGCCTGCGGCCCCTGCGCGACAAGAACGCCGCGAGCTCGGGATCACGCATGCCGCGTCGGCTCCGCCGCAGGTGAGGTCTCTCCGCAGACAACACACAGAATTGCGTACGTCCGCGGTTCCGCATCCGGCTCCTCGTCCGGCGCGAGGGTCCACTGAATGTGCCTCACGATGGCGCGGGGCCCGCTCATTTCCCGCGCCTGGATTCGGCGTTGAGGGCAGCGAGGCGAACGGTCAGCTCCTGGCGCGAGGAGAGCACCTCGATGCCGTCCGGGTCGGCCTCCCACGACAGTCCGCCACTGATCGGGCGGAGTTGGATGTGCCCATCGATGGTGGCCATCACGACGCCGAAGCGGTCGGTTTTCGTATCCTTGACTACTGCCCCGATCCGGGGGTCGGCCTGCTGGTTGTTCGCCATGACGAAGACGCTATGCGCGCGCAGTGGGTCGAACCAGACACGGTGCGTGGCACTCTCCCAGCTCCAGGGAAGGAGGCACCACGCCTCGTAGTTACTACCCGGCGATGCCCAGGTGAAGTGCCATGTCACGCATGTCCTCGGTGAGCGTGCGCTTCCGTCCGGCAAGGATGTCGCTCATGATGTAGCGGGCCATTTGCTGGTGCCTCAGCCACTCGGGAGAAGCCCGCCTGATCGCGTTCAGCTCGTCCATTGCGTCCTGGTGGGAGCCGAGCATCGCGTGGGCCCTGGCCACGTCGAGACGGTGCCGGTCCCAGTTGTTCGCGCTCGGCCGACCGAGCTTCTTCAACGCCTTGCGGCTCAGAGTTCCCTCATCGGCCCGGCTGAGCACTCCGCGAGCGTCGCCGATGAGGGAGAGGTCCTCGATCGCCTTCATCTCGGCCGTGACGGGCCCGAATGTGGTCCAGTGTTCCCGGAAGTCGATGTGCTCTACGTCCAGGGCAGAAGCTGCGGTCGCAGCCAAGCGCCGGGCCTCCTTGGCAACCTCGGGGCGGTTGTTCCGCATGGCCGCGGCGGCTACGCGCTGACACAGTTCTCCCCAGACGGCGAGCTCGCCCGGCAAGGCGTTGGACATGCGCGGCTCCACCGCGTCGGCCGTGACGGTGGCCAGACGCTCAGCTTCGTCGAATCTGTCCTGCCGCAGAAGGAGCCAGCCCATACCGACGACCCCGGTAGCGGCGAGGAGGGTCTGTCCGGCCTCCCTGGCGTCCCTGATGCCTTGCGAAAGGGCGTGGTAGGCCATGTCGTAGCGCCGGACCTGGGTGAGGTACTTGCCAGTCAGAAGGAAAGCACTGGCCCTGACGATGGTGGCTCGCTGTCGCGGCTCCCCCGCGCCGCTGAGCACGACGGCGGCCTCGGCGGCGCGAAGGATGCCCGGCAGGCGCTTCGCGACGGAGTCGTAGCGGTCGGCTTGGTAAAGGGCATGGGAGTCGTCGATGTCCCGCTGTATGGCAGCGAGGCTGACTGCCCCCTCAGGTTCTACGAGGACCTCGGAGAGACCGACCGGCGGCATGAGCGCACGGCGTAGTTCCATGAGGCGGACACTGTCGCCTTCGTCCCCACGGGCAGGCTCAGGAGCGGCGGTTTCGAAGAGGCTGGATGTGGTGGTGTCGAGTGCCCTGGCGAGTATGTGGAGTGTCTCGACCCGCACACTTCCGCCCTGCTCGGCTTTTCGAACAACACCCAGAGAAAGGCCCGCACGCTCGGCAAGCTGTTCCTGGCTCAGGCCGGCGCGACGTCGGAAGTTGCGAACGTTCTCGGGCAGCGGCATGGGATCACCTCCCTTGCAGGGTACGTCCGTTGAGATCGAGGAGAGAACGCCGTCCGTCAATGAGTCAGCGGCAGAGAAGCCGTACTTCAGGTGGATGGCAGAGAAGACGGTCGACGGGCCTGATTGAGGAACGGCCCAGCAATTCAGTGACACCGGGGTTCCCAGCTGCAACACAATGCGGCCTACTGATTGAGAGCTTGTCAAGTGCCACGACCGGGCGGTAGCCGTGTCCGGCTCCGCCGTTCGAGCAGCGCGACGCTGCGGCTCGGAACCCGAGTTCCGGGCTTCGAGGGTCGGGATTCGAGCTCCGGGACCGGCTGGATCACTCTTTCGTGGGTACGAGGAAAGGGTCGGTCCCGACACTCGAGCTTCGGGATCCGGGTGTCGAAATCCGGGCTCCGGGATTCGAGCGCTCTTGGTTAACCGGTAGATGAAAGAAGGGGGTTGGGGAAACCTCCCCGTCCTCCCTGACCCGTCACGACCAGCAAGTACGACTAATCTTGACCAGCTTGCGGGGCGCCGTCGCTGCTGCTTACGGTTCCCCCAACCAAACGACCCCGACACGGTGTTCGCGCACCAGGCCGGGGTCTCACCCCAAGATCGAAAAGAGCGATCTCGTGGCTACCGAGAACCTTAACCCTGCCCTGCGTGCGCCCGCATCCTCACGCCCGTACGCGAAGGCCAGCCCCGGCTATGGCAAGCGATCCGCACTGGACCAACGCCCGCCCCGCGCCGATGACTTCGCGCTGCTTCCCGAGCGGGAGCGCTACATCGCCGGGTACGTCGACCACCTGCCCGACGGTGCGGCCATGGACATCAAGTCGCTGGCCAGGAGCATCCCCCTGTACGGACAGATGGCCGTCGGCAGCGCCCTCAGGGCGCTGGGAGTGGCCGGTCACCTGCGGTACGCCCAGTGCCGGGTCGAGGAGCGCGGCCAGGTCCGCTGGGTCACCCGAACCTTCTGGTCCCGCACCGCCCGCGACAACGAATGGTGGGGCGCCTTCCTGGACGCCGAGAACAACCGAGCCGCCCAAGAAGCAGCCGCAACAACCGCTCCCCAGCCGCCGCCCCGAATCCCCATGCAAGCGCCCGCTCCCCGAGCCGGGGCAGAACCGTCGGCCCCAACCTCCGTGGCACCGGCCGAGTCCGCGGCGCGGCCCGCCTCGCCCGCTCCCGTACCCGTACCCGTCGTACCGCAGCAACGGACCCCCGAACCGCCCCCGGGTCACCCCTCACCCGCGTACCTCGCCCTGGCCCAACTGGGCCGAATCGAACCGCGCCTGCCCCTCTCCGCCACCGACTGCACCGTCCTGGAACCACTGGCCGCCCAATGGTTCGCCCGGGGCGTGGACGCCGACTACCTCACCCATGCCCTCACCTCCGGCCTCCCCGCCCGGGTCGACTCCCCCGTCGGCTTCGTACGCCGCCGCCTCAACGACAAGATCCCACCCGGCCTGCCCACCACCCGGACACCGACCACGCCCGGCAGCCCCGTCCGCCGCCTGATGGTGGAATGCACCGAATGCGGCACACCCGGCCCACCCGAGGCACTCCCCGACGGCCTCTGCCGCCCCTGCCGCACACCTGCCCCGGGCCCGGCCCCGACAGCCCCCGCCGACCCGCCCGTCGAACGTGACATCCACGCACTGGTCGGCACCCTCCGCGACCTGATGAAAAGCCCCTGAACGCGTCGAGTTGCGCAGGTACCGCGCAGACAGCCGCCTGGAGATACGCCTGGAGATACGAACGCCCCGCCTCACACCGTCTCGAACACGTCCTCCAGCTCCTGGAGCAGCCTGCGCTTGGGGCGGGCGCCCACCATCGACTTCACCGGTTCGCCGGAGCGGAACACCATCAGGATGGGCGTCGACAGCACCGCGTACCGGCTCGCGATCCCGGGGCTGGTGTCGACGTCGAGCTGGACGATCTTGATGCGCTTGGCCCGCTCGGCCAGCTCCCCGATTCGCATGTCCTCGACGGTAAAGGTTGACGCGGACGTCAAGGCAAGCACGAAGGGCCGTCGCGGGAGCTCCCGCGACGGCCCTGCTGTTGCCGAGTGTTCGGTGTCTAAGCCTTTGCCGGGGCGGGCTCCTGGCCGCCGTCGCGCGGCTCCGGAACGGTGTGCGTGGCGTCGCCGTGCCCGGCGTCCTGACTGAGCATCTGCTCGTTCCACGGGAGCGCACCGGAGAGGACCTGCTTCACCCGCTCCTTGTCGATCTCCTTGGTCCAGGTGCCGACCAGGACGGTGGCCACCGCGTTGCCCGCGAAGTTCGTCATGGCGCGGGCCTCGCTCATGAAGCGGTCGATGCCGACGATCAGTCCGACGCCGTCGACCAGTTCGGGGCGGTGCGACTGGAGGCCGCCCGCGAGGGTGGCGAGGCCCGCGCCGGTGACTCCGGCCGCACCCTTCGAGGCGACGATCATGAAGAGCAGGAGCGAGATCTGCTCACTCGCGCTCAACGGGTCGCCCATCGCGTTGGCGATGAAGAGCGAGGACATCGTGAGGTAGATGGCGGTGCCGTCGAGGTTGAAGGAGTAGCCGGTCGGCACGGTGATGCCGACGACGGGCTTGCTGACCCCGAGGTGCTCCATCTTCGCGATGAGCCGCGGCAGGGCGGACTCCGACGAGGAGGTGGAGAGGATCAGCAGGAACTCGCGGCCCAGATACTTCAGTAGAGCCGGCAGACTGACCCCGGCGACCAGCCGCAGGATCGTGCCGAGCACCACGAAGACGAAGATCGCGCAGGTGGCGTAGAAGCCGACCATGATGACTGCGAGGGACTTCAGGGCGTCGACGCCGGTCTCGCCGACCACCGCCGCCATCGCGCCGAACGCGCCGACCGGGGCCGCCCACATGATCATGGCAAGGATGCGGAAGACGAGGCGCTGGATGTGGCCGATGCCGCGCAGAACCGGTTCGCCGGCCGAACCCATGGACTGAAGTGCGAAGCCCGTGAGCAGGGCGATGAGCAGGGTCTGCAGCACCTCGCCCTCGGTGAAGGCGGAGACCATCGTCGTCGGGATGATGCCGAGCAGGAAGTCCACGGTGGACTCACCGGCGCCCGCCGCCTGCTTCTCGCCCGCGGCGCGTACCTCTTCGGTGAGGTGGAGGCCCTGGCCGGGCTCCAGGATGTTGCCGACGAGCAGACCGATGGCGAGTGCGACGGTCGACATCACCAGGAAGTAGCCGAGGGCGAGGCCGCCGACCGCGCCGACCTTGGCGGCCTTGCGCACCGATCCGACGCCCAGCACGATCGTGCAGAAGATGATGGGCGAGATCATCATCTTGATGAGGTTCACGAAGCCGGTACCGAGCGGCTTGAGTTCGACCGCGACGTCCGGGGCCGCGAAGCCCACGAGGATGCCGAGGCCCACAGCCGCGATCACGGCGAGATACAGATAGTGCGTACGGTCCCGCTTGGCGGCTGCCACTCCCACGGGGGTTCTCCTCGGCTCGTCCAGGTAGCTCCCCCGTCCCTGGGGGGGCTTGGCGACTATCCCGCTCCCTCTGACGACGGTCACCGTTACGTACATTTCGTTCATATGTTTTCGGCCAGGCAGACTGTCGCCATGCGTCTCCCCCGCCCCCGTACCCGCCCTCGCAGCCTGGCCGGCCAGCTCTTCGCCATGCAGGTGGTGCTGGTCGCGGCCGTGGTGGCGGGGTGTGCGTTCCTCGCGTACGTCGCCGGCCGCGCCCAGGCGAAGGAGACCGCGACCCGGCAGGTCAGGGCAGCGGCGCTGGCGATCGCCAACTCGCCGTCCGTACGGGAGGCGATCCGCACCCCGGACCCGTCCGCCGTGCTCCAGCCGTACGCGGAGAAGGTCCGCAGGGAAACCGGGATCGCCTTCGTCACGATCATGTCCCCGGACCGGGTCCGCTGGACGCATCCGGACGCCGACCGGATCGGGGAGCAGTTCCTCGGGCACACCGCGCAGGCGCTGCGCGGCGAGACGTTCACGGAGACGTACACCGGCACGCTCGGGCCCTCGATCCGAGTCGTCACCCCGGTCCGGGACGGCGGCAGGATCACCGGTCTGGTCAGCGCGGGCATCACGGTCGAGCGGGTCACCTCGCAGGTGCGGGCACAGCTCGGGGCGCTGGGGCTGGCGGCGGGCGGGGCGCTGGCGCTCGGCGGCATCGGTACGTATGTGATCAACGCCCGGCTCCGGCGTCACACGCACGGTATGAACGCCGCCGAGCTGAGCCGGATGCACGACTACCACCAGGCCACGCTGTACGCGGTGCGCGAGGGGCTGCTGATGCTCGACGGGCGGCGCAGGATCGCGCTGATCAACGACGCGGGCCGGGAACTGCTCGGGCTCGAGCCGGGTGCGGTCGGGCGCAGGGTCACCGACCTCGATCTGCCGACGCCGCTGACCGGTGCGCTGCTCGCCTCCGAGAAGCGGGTCGACGAGCTGCATCTGACGGCGGACCGGGTGATCGTGGTCAACACGCGTCCGGTGGTGGGCGGGGAGCAGCGCGGTACGGTCGTGACGCTGCGCGATCATACGGAACTCCAGGCGCTTTCCGGTGAGTTGGACTCCGAGCGGGGATTCACCCAGGCGTTGCGCTCGCAGGCGCACGAGGCGGCGAACCGGCTGCACACGGTCGTGTCGCTGATCGAACTGGGCCGGGCCGAGGAGGCGGTGGGTTTCGCCACCGCAGAACTGGAGTTGGCCCAGGCCCTCACCGACCGGGTGGTGGGCGCCGTCGCCGAACCGGTGCTGGCGGCACTGCTGCTGGGCAAGGCGGCGCAGGCGAACGAGCGGGGGGTTGAGTTGGTGCTCGCGGACGACAGCCTGATCGACGACGGCGCCCTGCCCGCGACCCTGCCGCCACGGGATCTGGTGACGATCCTCGGCAATCTGATCGACAACGCGGTGGACGCGGCGTCGGAGGCGGGGACCGATGCGCCCGGTCCCGGAGCCGTGTCCGCCCGGCGAGCGGCGCCGGGGCGGGCCTGCCGCGCCCGGGTCACCGTCACCGCGCTCGCCGGGGAGGGCGAGTTGCTGCTGCGGGTCGCCGACACCGGGGCCGGGATCGATCCGGACGACGCCGCCGAGGTGTTCGACCGGGGCTGGTCGACGCACGGCGCGGGCCGGGGGATCGGGCTGGCCCTCGTACAGCAGGCGGTGCACCGCAACGGCGGGACGGTGGCGCTGGACCACGGCCCGGACGGCGGTGCGGAGTTCACGGTGCGAATGCCGCTGGCCGCCGGCGACCGCACGACGCACACCACGAAGGAGGCCATCGCATGATCCAGGTGCTGGTCGTCGAGGACGAGCCAGTCGCCGCGGACGCCCATCAGCTGTACGTGGGCCGCGTCCCCGGATTCACGGTGGCCGCGGTCGCGCACTCGCGTGCGGAGGCGGTGCGGGCGCTGGACCGTACGCCGGTCGATCTGCTGCTCCTGGATCTGTATCTGCCCGACGGGCACGGTCTTCAGCTGCTGCGTTCGCTGCGCGCGGCCGGGCACTCGGCTGATGTCATCGCGGTGACGTCGGCGCGTGATCTGGCGGTGGTCCGGGAAGGAGTGTCGCTCGGTGTCGTCCAGTACGTGCTGAAGCCGTTCACCTTCGCCACCCTGCGCGACCGCCTCGTCCGCTATGCGGAGTTCCGCGCGGCGGCCGGTGAGGCGAGCGGTCAGGACGAGGTGGACCGGGCGCTCGGCGCGCTGCGGGCCCCGCAGCCGACCCGGCTGCCGAAGGGGCTGAGCGGCCCGACGCTGGAGGCCGTCACTGGCGTCCTGCGTGCCGCTCCGGACGGGGTGACGGCGGGCGCGGCCGGGGTGGAGCTGGGTATCTCGCGGATCACGGCGCGCCGCTATCTGGAACATCTGGTGACAGTGGGGCGCGCGGTGCGGAGCCCGCAGTACGGCCAGATAGGACGCCCGGAGCTGCACTACCGGTGGGTGGCCCGGAGCCGCTGACCCCGTACGGCACTCGGACGTTCCTACGAGCCGTGATATCGGTGGAACACACCGTAGCCGGACCGTGTGTTGACTCCTACGGTGGGGCCGTGCACCCCTCGCCGCCCTTCAACGCCCCCGCCTCACGCCGGCTCCGCGAGGCCCTGGGGATGCTTCCCGACCATGTCGCGTACGGGCTCGGAGCCCAGTACGGACTCCGCATCAGCACCGAGACGGTGGTCGCCTGGGAGCGCGGGCTCGCCGTCCCGAGCGAGTACGAACTCACGGCGCTGGCCGGTGTGTTGTGGTGCTCGCCGATCGAACTGCTCACCGCCGCGCGCTCCCTGCGGGAGCACCGGGTGGCCCGGGAGCTGACCGTGGAGGAGCTGGCGCGTCTGTTGGGGCTGACCGTTTCCGCGTATCTGCGGATGGAGGAGTCGGGACGCTGGCGCGGCAGTGAACGCCAGTCCGCGGTGCTCAGCGAGGTGCTGGGGCTGACGGCTGCCGGGTTCGTGACGGTGTCCGGCCGGGACGAGGAACTGGCGGAGCTGTTGCGCGATGCGGTGACGACGCGCTGGCAGGCTCATGTCCGGCCGGTGGCGAAGCTGGTGCCGCTGGAGCGCGGGTTCCTGCAGGACGTACTGGCACAGTTGCACGCCGACTACCAGGCGCTGATGGTGTCGACGCTGAGCTGGAGCAGTACGGGTACGGAGCGGGCCGGGGCGACGGACGATGCGGCGCAGGCGTTCCTGGCGAAGATCGTGGAACGGTTCTGGCAGACGGCCGGGGTGCAGGGGACGAGCGCCTGAGCCGGCCGCCCCCGCCTGCCGCGCTGCACTCGGCCGTCGGCCCCCTGCCTGCCCTGCTGCACTCGGCCGTCGGCCCCCGCCCACCCCGCTGTACTCAGCCGTCGACCACCCGCCCGCCCGCGCTGTACTCAGCCGGCCGCCCCCGCCCGCCGCGCTGTACTCAGCCGTCGGCCGCGTCCGTGGCCACCGGGTCGAAGGAGAACAGGCTCCCCCGGTCCACCCCGTCGCAGCCCATCTGCATCAGCTGGGCGCCGCGCTCGGTGCCGGCCGCCTCGGCCCCGACGCACAGGTGGGTGTGGGCGGGGCGGATCCGGTACCCCTTGACGGGATGGCCTTGCGGCTCGATCCAGAACGCCTCCGCGGAGCCGCGCTTGCCGCACTCCTGGTCCTGCATCGGGGCTCCGGCCTCCCGCATCCCGTCCCAGATACCTGAGCAGCCGGGGCCGAAGTCCGGGTGATCGGTCACGATCTGCCAGACGTCGTCGCCCAGGGGTCTGAGGGAGAAGGCCGGGATCGTCTCCCCGTCGCACGGCACCTGGTAGATCCGGCCGCTGGCGGTTCCCCGCTTCTCGGAGAGACAGAGCCCGGAGTGGACGGACCGGATCTGCACCGTCCGCCCCGCCACGGGTCCGGCGACGGGGGCGGACCCCGGCTGTTCGTCGCGTACGAATAAGGCGACGGTCACCGCGGCGGCGAGCACCAGCAGGGAGAGGGCGGCCACCAGGACGGTCCGGGGGCGGCGACGGGCCGGGGGCGGGTCGGCGAGCGGGTCGGGTGACTGCTCGGGGGACTGCTCGGGGGACTGCCCGGCCGACGCATCCGGGACCTCCTCGGCCTCCTCCGTACCGGCCTCGCCCTCGGCCGCGACCGCTCCCCCGGCCCGTTGCCCGTGCACGGCGAGCTCCTTGCGTACGCCGAGCCAGCCCTCCACCTCCGTCGGCCCGCAGCCGCAGGCCCGCACAAACGCGGCGAGGAGTTCCTCGCGCGGGACCGTCGTACGCCCGAGCATGTTGGCGATCGTGGAGCGCGGCAGGACGTCCCCCACCGCGTCCGCCCGCTGCGTCAGCTCGCGGAACGTCAGACCCGACGCGTCCTTGAGCACCCGCAGCAGGGCAATGAATTCGGCCGCACTCCGCGCCTCCCTGGGATCCGGAGCCCTGCCCTCGACCACCATGTGCTGTGCCTCCCCTGGAATCCACGCCCGGACAGAGTTGGGACATGTCCGGGACAGGGATAAGCCTTGTTGATCCGGGCCGCCGGCTCAAGAGTGGAATCCGGCACCACGGCCCGCCCGGCCTCGACCCTCCGGAAAGGCCATGGCCGCCAGGGGGAACGGCAAGCGGCCCTGACCGTTCACGGGGGGACAGTCAGGGCCGCAGGCCACTCCTTCTGTGACGCTGCCGCGCGCCAGGGTCAGAAGACCGACTCCGTCTCGTCCATCCGGTCCTCCGGCACCGTCTTGAGCTGGGTGATGGCGTCCGCGAGCGGAACCATCTTGATGTCGTTGCCCCGCAGAGCCGTCATCCGGCCGAAGTCGCCCCGGTGCGCGGCCTCCACCGCATGCCAGCCGAAGCGGGTGGCGAGCACCCGGTCGTACGCGGTCGGCGTGCCGCCTCGCTGCACATGGCCGAGAATGACCGGTCGGGCCTCCTTGCCGAGCCGGGTCTCCAGCTCGATGGCCAGCCGGTTGCCGATGCCCTGGAAGCGCTCGTGGCCGTACTGGTCGATCTCGCCCTTGGCGTACGGCATGGAGCCCTCGGCCGGGTGCGCGCCCTCGGCGACGCAGATCACCGCGAACTTCTTGCCCCGCGCGAAGCGCTCCTCGACCATCTTCACCAGGTCCTCGACCTGGAAGCGGCGCTCGGGAAGGCAGATGCCGTGCGCGCCGCCCGCCATTCCGGACTCCAGCGCGATCCAGCCCGCGTGGCGGCCCATCACCTCGACGACCATGACCCGCTGGTGCGATTCGGCGGTGGTCTTGAGCCGGTCTATGGCCTCGGTGGCGACGCCCACCGCGGTGTCGAAGCCGAACGTGCGGTCGGTGGCGGAGATGTCGTTGTCGATGGTCTTGGGGACGCCGACGACGGGCATCCCGGCGTCCGACAGCATCCGCGCGGCGGTGAGAGTGCCTTCGCCGCCGATCGGGATGAGGGCGTCCATGCCATAACGGCGGCTCAGCTCGGTGCAGTTCTCGGCGGCCTCGCGCAGCCGGTCGCGCTCCAGCCGGGCCGAGCCCAGGATGGTACCACCGCGGGCGAGGATGCCGCTGACCGCGTTGAGATCGAGGGGGCGGAAGTGGCCGTCGAGGAGTCCCTTGAAGCCGTCCTCGAAGCCGATGACTTCATCGCCGTGACCCACCACGGCACGGTGCACGACCGACCGGATCACTGCGTTCAGGCCTGGGCAATCGCCGCCTGCGGTGAGAACTCCGATGCGCATCGTGCTGTATCTCCTGCTCGCTAGTGTGGTGCATTTCGGGGGCGACTACAGAATCCCCCGTACCGTGAGCCACAACGATTGTCCCACGTCAGGCCCGGTTCACGCGTTCTCGGCCGCTTTGCGCATGCCCACACGGGTGTTCCGCCGGGTGCGGCAAGGAATCCGGCCCGGATGCGGCAAGGAATCCGGCGGCGGTCCGGCCGGACGGGGCGGGGGCCCTATGGCCCTCCGCGCAGGGCCTTTCGCCCGGTGGGCGGCGTCTCGGGGCCCGCGAGTATCGTCAACATGGCAATACCATCCCAAACCGAAAAAGTGGACGGGAGAGCACGCGTGACGCGCAGCGTGTACGTGACCGGGATCGACCGGGGAGACGGCCGCCAGGTCGTCGATCTGGGAGTCATGGAGCTCCTGACACGTCAGGTGGACCGGGTCGGGGTGTTCCGACCACTCGTCCACGACGGACCCGACCGGCTATTCGAGCTGCTGCGGGCCCGCTACCGGCTCCCCCAGGACCCCGAGTCGGTCTACGGCCTGGACTATCACGAGGCGTCCGCGCTCCAGGCGGAGCAGGGTACGGACGAGCTGGTCTCCCTGCTCGTAGAACGCTTCCATCAGGTGGCCCAGAAGTACGAGGTGGTGCTGGTCCTCGGCACCGACTTCGCCGCCACCCAGCTTCCGGACGAGCTGGCGCTCAACGCCCGTCTCGCCAATGAGTTCGGCGCCTCGGTCATCGTGGTGGTCGGCGGGAAGGGCCAGACCGCGGAGTCCGTACGGGCCGAGGCCCACAACGCCTACCGGGCCTACGCCGGCCTGGGCTGCGACGTCCTCACGATGATCGTGAACCGGGTGGCGGCCGAGGACCGCGATGTCATCGCCGAGCGGCTGGCGGCCCGGCTGCCCGTCCCCTGTTCCGTCCTGCCGGACGATGCGGCGCTCTCCGCGCCGACCGTCGCCCAGATCACCGCGGCGCTCGGCGGCACGGTGCTGCTCGGCGACGATTCCGGGCTGGCCAGGGACGCGCTGGACTTCGTCTTCGGCGGTGCGACGCTGCCGAACATGCTGAAGGCGCTGACGCCGGGCGCTCTGGTGGTCACGCCCGGGGACCGGGCGGATCTGGTGGTCGGCTCGCTGGCCGCACACAGCGCCGGGACCCCGCCCATCGCGGGTGTGCTGCTGACCCTGGACGAACGCCCCGGCGAGGAGATACTCAAGCTGGCCGCGAGACTCGCACCGGGCACCCCGGTCGTCTCCGTGGCCGGCGGCTCCTTCCCCACAGCCGGCAAACTCTTCGCTCTGGAAGGCAAGTTGAACGCCGCGACGCCCCGCAAGGCGGAGACCGCGCTGGGCCTCTTCGAGCGACATGTGGACACCGGCGCCCTGCTGGACCGGATCTCGGTGGCCCGCAGCAGCCGCGTCACCCCGATGATGTTCGAGCACGAACTGCTGGAGCAGGCCCGCGCCGACCGACGCCGGGTCGTCCTGCCGGAGGGCACCGAGGAACGGGTGCTGCGCGCCGCCGACGTACTGCTGCGCCGCGATGTCTGCGACCTCACCCTCCTGGGCGACCCCGCCGTCATCCGCAAGAAGGCCGCGGACCTCGGCATCGATCTCGCCGGTACGCAGCTCATCGACCCGCAGACCTCCGAGCTGCGCCAGGCGTTCGCCGAGCGGTACGCACAGCTGCGCGCGCACCGCGGGGTCACGGTGGAGCTGGCGTACGACGTCGTCGCGGACGTCAACTACTTCGGCACCCTGATGGTCGAGGAGGGGCTCGCGGACGGCATGGTCTCCGGGGCCGTGCACTCCACCGCGGCGACGATCCGCCCCGCGTTCGAGATCATAAAAGCGAAAGGGGCCGAGCGGAGCTCGTCAGGCAGGCCGGCGGCGGGCGATGGCGGGACCGGGCCGGCCGCCTCGATCGTCTCCTCGGTCTTCTTCATGTGCCTCGCCGACAAGGTCCTGGTGTACGGCGACTGCGCGGTCAACCCGGACCCGGACACGGAACAGCTCGCGGACATCGCGGTGCAGTCGGCAGCCACCGCCGCGCGCTTCGGTGTGGAGCCGCGAATCGCGATGCTGTCGTACTCGACGGGCACCTCGGGATCGGGCGCGGACGTCGACAAGGTGCGCGAGGCGACGGACCGGGTGCGTGCCGGCCGGCCGGACCTGAGGATCGAGGGCCCGATCCAGTACGACGCCGCGGTGGAGCCGAGCGTCGCCGCGACGAAGCTGCCCGGCTCCGAGGTGGCGGGACAGGCGACGGTGCTGATCTTCCCGGACCTGAACACCGGCAACAACACCTACAAGGCCGTGCAGCGCTCGGCGGGCGCGGTGGCCGTGGGACCGGTGCTCCAGGGGCTGCGCAAGCCCGTCAACGACCTGTCCCGGGGCGCGCTCGTCCAGGACATCGTCAATACCGTGGCCATCACGGCGATCCAGGCACAGAGCGAGGAGCGAACCGTATGACCACCCCGACCGAAGAAGGCTCCTCCACCGTGGCCGCGAATCGCGTACTCGTGCTCAACTCCGGCTCCTCGTCGGTGAAGTACCAGCTCCTGGACATGAGCGACCACTCCCGGCTCGCGGTCGGCCTGGTCGAGCGGATCGGTGAGGAGACCTCCCGGCTGGTGCACACCCCGCTGGCCGGCGGTGGCGCCGAGCCGCGCGAGCGCATCGGCCCGGTCGCCGACCACGAGGCCGCGCTGAAGGCTGCGGCCGAGGAGCTGGCGGCCGACGGCCTCGGCCTGGACTCCCCCGCGCTGGCGGCGATCGGCCACCGGGTGGTGCACGGCGGCCTGCGGTTCACCGAGCCCGTGGTGATCACCGACGAGGTGCTGAAGGAGATCGAGCGCCTGGTCCCGGTGGCCCCGCTGCACAATCCGGCGAACATCGTCGGCATCCGTACCGCGCAGGCCCTGCGCCCGGACCTTCCGCAGGTGGCGGTCTTCGACACGGCGTTCCACACGACGATGCCGGAGTACGCGGCGCGGTACGCGATCGATGTGGAGACCGCCGACGCGCACCGCATCCGGCGCTACGGATTCCACGGCACCTCGCACGCGTATGTCTCCCGCAAGGCCGCCGAGCTGCTGGGACGTACCCCCGAGGAGGTCAATGTCATCGTGCTGCACCTGGGCAACGGCGCCTCGGCGTCGGCGGTGGCGGGCGGCCGGTGCGTGGAGACCTCGATGGGGCTGACCCCGCTGGAGGGGCTGGTGATGGGCACGCGTTCCGGTGACATCGACCCGGCGGTCACCTTCCACCTCAAGCGGGTGGCGGGGATGTCGACGGACGAGATCGACGAGCTGCTCAACAAGAAGAGCGGTCTGGTCGGGCTCTGCGGCGACAACGACATGCGGGAGATCCGGCGCCGGATCGACGAGGGCGACGAGCGCGCCGCGCTGGCGTTCGACATCTATGTGCACCGGCTGAAGAAGTACATCGGCGCCTATTCGGCGGTCCTCGGGCGGGTGGATGCCGTGGTGTTCACGGCGGGGGTCGGGGAGAACTCGGCGCCGGTGCGGGAGGCTGCGATCACCGGTCTCGAGGAGCTCGGCCCGGCGGTGGACGCGGATCTGAACGCCGTACGGTCCGGCGCACCGCGGCTGATCTCGCCGAACCACGCACGGGTCGCGGTCGCCGTGGTGCCGACGGACGAGGAACTGGAGATCGCCGTCCAGACCTTCGCGCTCATCGGACAGGCCCACAACTGAGCACCCCTGCGCCCCTTTGTACCTTCCACCAGACGGAATATTCCGCATCGAAACAAACCGATAGGATCCGCCTCATGCGCCGTTCCAAAATCGTCTGCACACTCGGTCCCGCCGTCGACTCCCCTGAGCAGCTCGTCGCTCTGATCGAGGCCGGCATGAGCGTGGCCCGCTTCAACTTCAGTCACGGCAGCCACGAGGAGCACCAGGGTCGTTACGACCGGGTCCGCAAGGCCGCTGCCGAGACCGGCCGTGCGGTCGGTGTGCTCGCCGACCTCCAGGGCCCGAAGATCCGCCTGGCGAAGTTCGCCGAGGGACCCGTCGAGCTGGTCCGCGGAGACGAGTTCACCATCACCGCGGAGGACGTCCCCGGCGACAGGTCGATCTGCGGCACGACGTACAAGGGCCTGCCCGGCGACGTCGCCAAGGGCGACCCGATCCTGATCAACGACGGCAACGTCGAGCTGAAGGTCATCTCGGTCGAGGGCCCCCGGGTGAAGACCATCGTCATCGAGGGCGGAGTCATCTCCGACCACAAGGGCATCAACCTGCCCGGCGCGGCGGTCAACGTCCCGGCCCTGTCCGAGAAGGACGTCGAGGACCTGCGGTTCGCCCTGCGGATGGGCTGCGACCTGGTGGCGCTCTCCTTCGTACGGGACGCCAATGACGTCAAGGACGTCCACAAGGTGATGGACGAGGAGGGCCGCCGGGTCCCTGTCATCGCCAAGGTCGAGAAGCCGCAGGCCGTCGAGCACATGGAGGGCGTCGTCATGGCGTTCGACGGTGTGATGGTCGCCCGTGGCGACCTGGCCGTCGAGTACCCCCTGGAGAAGGTCCCGATGGTGCAGAAGCGCCTGGTGGAGCTCTGCCGGCGGAACGCCAAGCCGGTGATCGTGGCGACCCAGATGATGGAGTCGATGATCACCAACTCGCGGCCGACCCGCGCCGAGGCGTCCGACGTCGCCAACGCGATCCTGGACGGCGCGGACGCGGTCATGCTGTCGGCCGAGTCCAGCGTGGGCGCGTACCCGATCGAGACGGTCAAGACTATGTCGAAGATCGTCGTCGCCGCCGAGGAGGAACTGCTCTCCAAGGGGCTGCAGCCGCTGGTGCCGGGCAAGAAGCCCCGCACCCAGGGCGGTTCGGTGGCCCGCGCGGCCTGCGAGATCGCGGACTTCCTGAACGGCAAGGCGCTGGTCGCCTTCACCAAGTCCGGTGACACGGCCCGCCGGCTCTCCCGCTACCGCGCGACCCAGCCCATCCTGGCCTTCACCACGGACGAGTCCACCCGCAACCAGCTCGCCCTGAGCTGGGGCGTCGAGGCCCACGTCGTACCGCACGTGGACAACACGGACGCCATGGTCGACCTGGTCGACGCGGAGCTCCTGAAGCTGGACCGCTACAACGAGGGCGACACGATGGTCATCACGGCCGGCTCGCCTCCCGGCATCCCTGGCACGACGAACATGGTGCGGGTGCACCATGTGGGCAGCGGGGCGCGCGGCTGACGCGCGTCAGAACAAGATCGGCAAAGGGCCGGGCTGCCGAGGCGAGCAGCCCGGCATGCGCCATCTCCGGTGAGAAAGGAGTGGGCGCTCCAGCCAGTGATCGGGTAGGCTCCGCTCGGTCATGCGTCGTCCAGCGGCCCAGGACACCGCACTCGGGTTCGCCCCGATGCGGAAACCCCGGTTCGAATCCGGGCGATGGCCACCTTCGTATCCGCAGCCCTCGCCACGTTTGTCCGCTCCATCGACGTGGACGACCCCAAGACCGCGTTCCTGGACACCACCGCATCCAGGAACGCCCGGATCACCTACGCACAAGCGCTGGAAGAAGCGCTGCGCAAGTCTCAGCTGTTGCCGCCGGTGAAGTAGTTGTGCAGCCCGGGCACATTGAGCGAGCCGCCGAACTGGCCGGCCTGGGTCACCTTGACCTTGGTGAAGAAGGCGAAGGGGACGTTCAGCGGCGGCGGTGTCTGCGGGCTGAACGTGACCGGGATGAGGCCGAAGAGGTTGCCCTTCAGCTCCTCCGTGTACATCGTCACCGTGCCGTTGCGGATGGTGGACGTGGAACCCTTCCGCGCCTGGACGTGGGCTGTGGTGCCGACCGGACCGACCGTCAGCTGGTGTAGGTCTTTGATGTCGATGGAGCTCGCGGTGAACTTCAGCACCTTCTTGATGGTGCCGTCCTGCGTCTTCACCTCGACGATGCCCTTGTAGTCGAGCCCGTTGAGGGTGAGCAGCGAGCTGTCCAGGATCCACGGGTCGGTCGGGAGCAGCGGCACGCCCGTTTCGAGGTCGGCCGCGGCCAGCGCTTCGGGGTCGGCCGTCGGACACGGGAAGCGCTCCTTGGCGCCGTCCGGGATGTCCTCGTCCTTCTTGGCGTCGAGACCTTTGGCGCTGTCGTCGAGCTCCTCGACCGACCGGCCGGCCTTGTCCGCGGCGTCGCGGATGGCGGCGGCGGTCTTGTCGGCCGTCTCCTTCGCTGCGTCCGCGGCCTTGTCCGCCGCTACGTCCTTGGCCTTGTCCGCCGCTACGTCCTTGGCCTTGTCCGCGGGCTTGGCGGTGTCGCTCTGCGAGGGCTTCAAGGACGCGGTGCTCGCGCTCGGGGACGGGCTCGCCGTCTCCTTGTCCGGTCCGTCGAAGAGATCCTTCAGCGCGTCACCGGCGCCCAGCGGGTCGAGCGGGTTCGCCGACTTCGTGGGGGTGGGCGAGGCGCTCGGCGAGGCGGCGGGCGCGTCGGTGGCCTTTGCCTCCGCCTCCGGCTTCGCGGCGTCGCTCGCGGACGGGGTTGCCGAGGGCTTCGGGGTCGCCGCTTCGCCCTTGTCACCGGAATCGGTGGTGGACGGGGACGGGGACTTCGTCTCCGACGCGGACGGGGAGGGGGAGGGCGACTCGCTCGGCTCGTCGGAACGAGTCACGCAGGGGCCGGGCGCGAACGGGATGTCCGAACTGTCCTCGGCCAGCGCGAGCTTGGGCGTGAGCCCCATGCCCACGAAGACGGCCGTCGGCATCGCGGCGAGCGCGAAAGCCTTGCCCGCGGGTATGTGCAGCTTCGTCAGCAACGATTTCCTGGGGGCCGCGTGGCGCGGTCCGCTTCTCGTCCGGAAGTTCTCCCCCGTCGAGTTCAGCTGCGTCTCGTCACCCCTCACGATGCCTCCCGCCGTCGACCTCAACTGTCGTGTCGTACTGCCCCGGCTGCTGCTGGGGCACCGATGCCGTGCTGTGGAACTCGGGCTCGGGCTCCTGCGTCCCAAAACCGGCGCCCTCGGGCATCTGGCCCTCCGCACCGGCGGATACGGCGTCGGGCTTCGGCTCGCCCGGGGCCCAGGAGATGGAGAGCGCTCCACCGAGCAGGGAGAAGAGGAAGCCGATCAGGAATCCGCCGATGTTGGCAACCGGTAGGGAGACCAGCGCCAGCAGGATCGCGGCAACTCCGGCGAACACTCTCACGATGTGGTGGAACCACATCGTGAGGCCCAGCGTGATCAGCAGGATCCCGATGATCAGCGATCCCGCACCGGCGGTCGTGGACATCGCCAGCGTGACGTTGCCGAGGTGCATGTTGGCGTACGGGAAGTACGCGATGGGTAGACCACCCACCATGGTGAACAGGCCCGCCCAGAACGGCCGGTTACCCCGCCAGGTGCGGAATCCCCGCCGGAAGACGCGGAGGTAGTGCTCGTTCTGCCCTGTGGACTCGGGGCTCATGGAAAACAGCTCCCTGGAACCGGTACTGCTGTGAGAAGAGAAAAGGGTGGGCGGCCGGAGACCCCGAAGGGCGCCCCCGGCCACCCGGGCGAGTGCTAGTAGCACTCCTTGTCATCGCCGCTGTACAGCCGCAGGCTCAGGTTGCTGAGCTTGAAGGTGCCGGCGGTGGTCGCCCACGCCGTCTGCTTCACGTTCCTCAGCGTCGCCGTCTCGGCGCGCTGCGCGAAGCCGTTCGGGTTGACGGCCTTCTCGGTGCCGGGCTGGATGCCGGGCTTGCCGACGGAGCCGGCCGCCACACCGATGTCGATGTTCTCGAAGTACGCGTCGGCGTCGAGCTCGGCGACGTCCAGGTACAGATTGGTCGCCTTGACCGGCTTCTTCGGGTTCGTACCCGCCTTCAGCTGCAGCGTGACACTGCCGAGGCCGAACGGAAGGTTCGGAGTGACCACCGACTGGCACATGTTGGTGATCGTGGCGTCACTGAAGCCGGACACGGCCACGGCGTGCGCCGCGTCATTGCCCTTGAGGTCCTTGCCGGTGGCAACGCTTCCGTACTGGACGAAGTCGTGACCGACGAGCTTGTCGGCACGCACCTTGAAGCTCTGGCCGGACACGCTGAACGACGCCGCGAGGGCGCCCTGCGCCAGGCCGATGCCCACCGCTGCGGTCGCCGCCACGCTCGGCACCATGACCAGAGCGAAGCGCTTCCATCTCGTGCCGCCACGAACCTGGGAACTCATAATTTTCCTCCTTCTCGGACGTACATCTCCGGTCGGGTCTGGGCCCGTCCTGGGATGGGAGAAGTGCTACGTCCTCGGAAAGAGAGCGCCCGCGTACGGAGGCAGGAACCGCGTCCGAACCACCGGCGATCACCCCCGAGCGACAACCACTGGCCACGCATGCGCGCAACCTGTTCGGACAGGCCCTGCCGGACGACAGGAACCCCCCTGTCCGGGGTCGGCGCCACTGTCGCCGACCCACTCGGTGGGGACCCAACAGAGCCGCCGCGCCGACTGGCAGCCGGGCTGGCGCTATTGGACCGAGCGTCGCCGATCGTGGTGCATTCCCGCCCGCGGCACAAGGGGGTTCGTTACTCGCTAGTAACGGCCTGATAACCGATGCGCGACCGGGTGACACCACCCGGCCACACAGGGTGGCGCCGAACAGAAGGACGAAAGGGGGAATCGGTGTCCTTATGCGGACAGACCCCGAGAGGTGACTTACTGCGAGTAACAGGCCTTACCTTTATCAAGATTTGGTAAAGCGGAGCCTTCTCTTATCGCCTGCTCGCGAAAACGGCCGTGGCACCCCGGGGGTGCCACGGCCGCGTTGTCACATCAGAACAAGACCCGCGCCAGCGCCGTACGCGCGGCGCCGACCCGCGGATCGTCGGGGCCGATCACCTCGAACAGCTCCAGCAGCCGCACCCGCGCCGTGTCCCGGTCGTCGCCGAAAGTACGGCGCACCGTCTCGACGAGCCGCCCGAAGGCGTCCTCGACATGACCACCGACCAGATCCAGATCGGCGGCCGCGAGCTGCGCGGTGACATCGGCCGGGTTCTCCGCAGCCTCCTTGCGGACCTGCTGCGGGTCCAAGTCCTTGACCCGGGCGAGGAGTTCGGCCTGGGCGAGACCGAGGTTGGCCTCCGTGTTGGCCGGGTCGTCGGACAGGACGTTCTTGTACGCCTGGATGGCACCGGCGAAGTCACTGGCGTCCAGAGCCTGTACGGCCGCTTCGAGCAGGGCGTCGTACGGCCCGGCGGGCGCCTCGGAAGAGCCCTCGCCGGCTCCCTCGGCTGCGGCCGCGTCCTGGTCGACCACGATTCCGGTGAGCCCGAACCGCTCCTCGCCGACCTGGATCAGCTGGTCCAGCGTCTGCCGGATCTGGGCCTCGGGGGCCGCGCCCTGGAAGAGCGGGAGGGCCTGCCCGGCGACGACGGCGAAGACCGCCGGGATGCCCTGGATGCCGAACTGCTGCATCAGCATCTGGTTGGCATCGACATCGACCTTGGCCAGCACGAAGCGGCCGTTGTACTCATGGGCCAGGCGCTCCAGGAGCGGACCCAACTGCTTGCACGGCTCGCACCACTCGGCCCAGAAGTCGATAACGACCGGGACCTCGGCGGAGCGCTGGAGGACATCGCTCTCGAAGCCCGCCTCATCGACGTCGATCACCAGGGCGGACGGCGACACGGCACCGCCACCACCCTGCCGGGCGGCCTCGGCACGGGCCTGCTCCGCCTTCACCTTGGCCTCGCCGGCCGCCTTCACCGCGGCAAGGTCGACGACGCCGCTCATGGACATGTTCCTAGGCTGCATACGTACATCCTCCCCCCTTGGCCCGCCGATACGGAAAGCAATGCGGGAACCGGATAGGTCCGCGGCCCCGGCCGGCGTGTGGGGCGGGCGGACAGACACGGTCCCGGGCCCCGCGAAGGACCCCGGAAGGGGCCGAAAAGACCCCGTGGGCTTCGGAAAGACCTGGTTCGGCAGCCGGACCCCCGCCCAGTGCCGGTGCGGCTCCGGGTCCCCACCCGGCGCCTGTGGCTGTCGCTCGTTCGTGGCGCGAGACGCGGCGTCCTGGCCGCCTTCCTTACGCTACGACCCGTAGCGTAACTGCCGACGGATTGTCCCGGACAGGTGATCCCAGTGATCTGTCTCACGGGACACCGGGACCGTTCGATTCTTGCTACTGGCCGGTATGGTCACCGCATGCTGAGCCACAGCGCCCAATCCCCCTCCCGGACAGGACGTCCGCGCAGTACCGCGGCCGATGCCGCGATCCTCGAAGCGACCCGGGCGTCCCTGGTCGATCTCGGCTGGTCGAAGCTGACCATGGGCGATGTGGCGACCCGGGCGGGGGTCGCGAAGACGACCCTCTATCGGCGCTGGGCGGGCAAGAACGAGCTGGTCGTGGACGCGGTCGCGGCCCTCTTCGACGAGTTGGAGCTCCCCGACCGGGGCAGCCTGGCGGCCGATGTGCAGGGCGTCGTGCTCCAGTTCGCCGCGCTGCTGGAGCGGCCGGAGACCCGGACCGCGCTGATGGCGGTGGTCGCGGAGTCCACCCGGGACGATTCGCTTCGGCTGCGGATCCGGTCGGCCATCGTGGACCGCCAGAAGCGCCTGGTCGTCCTCGGCCGGGAACGCGCCCAGGCCCGCGGCGAGCTGCCGTACGAGGACGATGCCGAGACGGCGGCCCACAACGCGGACCTGATCTTCGATGTGATCGCCGGTGCCGTGGTGCACCGGACACTGGTGAGCGCCGAGCCGGTGGACGCCGAGTGGGCGCGCAGCTTCACCTCTCTGCTGCTGCTCGGGCTGGTCGGCGCTCAGAGCTGACAGCGCCTGTCTTCGACCGCTTCCACCGGGCCGACGCGGCCTGTGCACTGCCGGGCTCGGGGCCGACCATGGCCCGGCAGGCCGTCCGGGCCACGGCGCGGACCTGACGGTACGGGCGGCGCCGGGCGGCGAAGCGCTGTGCACGCTGACATTCGAGGGCGGGGACCCGCCGGGCGGCGGGCCCCTCCCCCGCGCCCGTCAGAAGCCGGGCGGCTCCGTGTAGGTGCCCCACTCGTCGCGCAGGACCCCGCAGATCTCACCGAGCGTCGCCTCGGCCCGTACCGCGTCGAGCATCGGCCCGATCATGTTGGAGCCGTCGCGGGCGGCGGCCAGCATCGCTTCCAGCGCCGACTTGACCCGTGCGTCGTCGCGGGCGTCCTTGCGGCTGCCGAGCACCCGGACCTGCTCGCGCTCGACCTCGTGGCTGACCCGCAGGATCTCCAGGTCGCCGGTGACCGAGCCGTGGTGGACATTGACGCCGACGACGCGCTTGTCACCCTTCTCCAGCGACTGCTGGTACCGGAAGGCGGACTCGGCGATCTCGCCGGTGAACCAGCCGTCCTCGATGCCGCGCAGGATGCCGGAGGTGATGGGCCCGATGGGGTGCTGCCCGTCCGGGTGGGCCCGGGTGCCGCGTTCCTTGATCTGGTCGAAGATCTTCTCGGCGTCGGCCTCGATCCGGTCGGTGAGCTGCTCGACGTACCAGGAACCGCCCAGCGGGTCGGCCACATTGGCGACGCCGGTCTCCTCCATCAGCACCTGCTGGGTGCGCAGCGCGATCTCGGCGGCCTGCTCGGAGGGGAGCGCGAGGGTCTCGTCGAGGGCGTTGGTGTGCAGCGAGTTGGTGCCGCCGAGGACCGCGGAGAGCGCCTCGACCGCGGTCCGTACGACGTTGTTGTACGGCTGCTGGGCGGTGAGCGAGACACCGGCGGTCTGGGTGTGGAAGCGGAGCCACTGCGCCTTGTCGGTCTTGGCGCCGTACGTCTCCTTCATCCAGCGGGCCCAGATCCGGCGGGCCGCGCGGAACTTGGCGATCTCCTCGAAGAAGTCGAGGTGCGCGTCGAAGAAGAACGAGAGACCGGGCGCGAAGGTGTCGACGTCCAGCCCGCGGGAAAGGCCGAGCTCCACGTAACCGAAGCCGTCGGCGAGGGTGTACGCGAGCTCCTGCGCGGCCGTCGCCCCGGCCTCGCGGATGTGGTAGCCGGAGACGGAGAGCGGCTTGTAGGCGGGGATGTCGCGGGCGCAGTGCTCCATCAGGTCACCGATGAGGCGCAGATGGGGCTCGGGCTGGAAGAGCCACTCCTTCTGCGCGATGTACTCCTTGAAGATGTCGGTCTGGAGCGTGCCGTTGAGCACGCCCGGGTCGACGCCCTGGCGCTCGGCGGCGACCAGGTACATGCAGAAGACGGGGACGGCGGGTCCGCTGATCGTCATGGACGTCGTGACGTCGCCGAGCGGGATGTCCTTGAAGAGGACCTCCATGTCGGCGGCGGAGTCGATGGCCACGCCGCAGTGCCCGACCTCGCCGAGCGAGCGGGGGTCGTCGGAGTCGCGGCCCATCAGCGTCGGCATGTCGAAGGCGACACTGAGCCCGCCGCCGCCCGCGGCGAGGATCATCTTGTAGCGCTCGTTGGTCTGCTCGGCGTTGCCGAAGCCGGCGAACTGGCGGATGGTCCAGGTCCGGCCGCGGTAGCCGGTCGGGTAGAGCCCCCGGGTGAAGGGGTACTCACCGGGCCAGCCGATCCGCTCGAATCCCTCGTACGTGTCCCCGGGGCGGGGGCCGTACGCGGGTTCCACGGGATCTCCGGAGAGTGTGGTGAAGTCCGCGTCACGCTTGCGGGCCTTGTCGTAACGGGCCTGCCAGCGGCGGCGGCCTTCCTCGATCGCGTCAGCGTCCATACCATCGAATTTACTAGGACGTCCTAGTAAATGTCGATGGCAAACCGCCCGGTGCTTTGCACGGGGCGGTTCGGATGGTGCGGTGCGGGCCGGGCCCGGGCCCGGGTGGTTCAGGCCTTGACGGTCGCGGGTGAGCCGTCGGCGACCAGCGGCTCGACCTCGCGGACGACCTTGCGCTCGACGAAGAACGCAGCCGTCGGGATGGTGCCGGAGATCAGCACCCAGAGCAGCTTGCCCACCGGCCACTTCGCCTTGGAGCCCAGGTCGAAGGCGAAGATCAGGTAGATGATGTAGAGCACACCGTGGACCTGAGAGACGACGAGCGTCAGATCCTTGCCCATGTCGAAGCCGTACTTGAAGATCATGCAGGTGCAGAGCACCAGCAACATGACTGCGGTGACG
The DNA here is from genome assembly GCF_055563255.1 of Streptomyces sp. NPDC002958. NCBI lineage: Bacteria > Bacillati > Actinomycetota > Actinomycetes > Kitasatosporales > Streptomycetaceae > Streptomyces > Streptomyces sp. NPDC002958. The sequence goes on from NZ_JBVHDS010000002.1 coordinate 396,524, forward strand.
TAGGCCATCACCCGGTACCGGGTCAGCACACTGCGTTTCATGGAATGGAGCGTAACCGGACGCCTGGGTGGATCTTGCAGCGGGCCGGGCCCTCGAAATGTTGTCCTACGCCTCGTCGAAATCCTGGGCCGCGATCCGCAGCGGCCGCAACATGGCGAAGATCTCCGCGCACTCCTCGGCGTCGTACGCCCCGAGCCCGAACTCCATGTCGACCAGGTCCTTGGTCGCCGCCTCGACGACCTCGCGGCCCTTGTCGGTGATGGAGGCCAGGGTTCCGCGGCCGTCGTTCGGGTTGGGACGCTTGGCGACCAGGCCGGAGCGCACCAGCCGGTCCACGGTGTTCGTGACGGAGGTGGGGTGGACCATGAGCCGCTCACCGATCTTGGACATCGCCAGCTCACCGGCCCTGGAGAAGGTGAGCAGCACCAGTGCCTCGTACCGCGCGAAGGTCAGTCCGTACGGCTTGACGACCGCGTCGACCTCGGCGAGCAGAATCTGCTGCGCGCGCATGATCGAGGTGATCGCCGCCATCGAGGGCACCGGGCCCCAGCGCTGCTGCCAGAGTTCGTCGGCGCGGGCGATGGGATCGAAGGGAAGACTGAGCGGCTTCGGCACGCCATCGACCTTACCCACTGGTCATATGCTGGTCAGCCTTGTCTCGAACTTCGGTCCGAATATGGTCGATGGGTGCGGTTCTCCCGGCTTCCGGCTGTACGAGCGGACCCGCTCGGGATCGCTCCGGCCGTGCCGGCGCGAGGAGAGCAGGAATGACAGGAACGGGGCGAGCCCCCGGCCGGGTGGGCCGGGGGCTCGTCGGGGCGCGTAGACGGACAGGGTGTCAGTCCGCGAGGTACCGCTCGACCGTTTCGACCTTGGAGGTCAGACCGTCCGTGACACCGGGGCGGATGTCGGCCTTCAGTACGAGGGAGACACGTCCGGCGCGGGCCTCGACGGCGGCGACGGCCCGCTTGACGACGTCCATGACCTCGTCCCACTCACCCTCGACAGAGGTGAACATGGCGTCCGTACGGTTGGGCAGCCCGGACTCGCGGACGACCCGGACGGCGTCGGCGACGTACTCGCCGACGTCCTCGCCGACACCCAGCGGACTGACCGAGAACGCGACGATCACGCGCTGACCACGCCTTCCCGGCGGGCGCGTGCGGCGATGACGCCGTCGGCCTCGTAGCGCTTGAGCACCTTGTCGCCATACAGCCCGCCGAACGGCAGCAGCGCGAGCAGGAAGAAGAACGCGATGCGCTTCAGCGGCCACTTGGTCTTGGACCAGACGTCGAGCAGCAGGACGGAGTAGATCACGAAGAGCACGCCGTGCAGGATGCCGAGCGGCATCATCAGGAAGTCGATGTCCGAGACCCGGCTGAGGACCGAGCCAAAGATGAGCAGTGCCGGGAAGGAGAGCGCCTCGGGAATCGAGATGAGGCGCAGCCGGTGCAGGGCGGTAGCGGTCTTGATGTCCACGAGGGCACCTTCGGTGGGAGGATCGTGACGGCTTGTGAATGCAGGCACAAGCGCAACCCATTGTGGCATCGGCACGGACGGCGTCCGGCGCCGGGGCCCGTATCTCGTCCCGATTGCCTACGGGGCCGTACCGGATGCGTATCAGAGGCGGTTCAGGGTGCAGGTTCCTCCCTGGGGCCCTGTCCCGGGGAGGAACCTGCCGATACCGTCGTTGGCGTGGCAATGTTCCGACTCCAAGGCAGCAGAACGCTCGCCGTCGACCTGACCGGCGACGCAGTCAAGGCGAAGAACGGCTCGATGGTCGCGTACGACGGCCGGATGTCGTTCAAGAAGATGACCGGTGGCGGTGACGGCCTGCGCGGCATGGTGACCCGTCGGCTGACCGGCGAGCAGATGACCGTGATGGAGGTGACCGGGCAGGGCACCTGCTACTTCGCGGACCGCGCGAGCGAGATCAGCCTCGTCTCCCTGGGCGGCGAGAAGCTCTGCGTCGAGGCGAGCAATCTGCTCTGCACCGACGCCGGGCTCCGCACCGGCACCACTTTCACCGGCCTGCGCGGCGGCGCGACGGGCCACGGCCTGTTCACGACCACCGTCGAGGGCACGGGTCAGGCGGCGATCATGTCGGACGGTCCGGCCGTGGCACTGCGGGTCTCGGCCCAGTACCCGCTGTTCGTCGACCCCGGTGCCTACATCGCCCATCAGGGCAATCTGCGGCAGCACTTCCAGTCCGGGGTGAACTTCCGGACACTGACGGGCGAGGGCTCGGGCGAGTCCTTCCAGATCCGGTTCGAGGGCGAGGGACTCGTCTACGTCCAGCCGAGCGAGCGGAACACCATCGGGGGCGACGTCTGATGCCGTTCCGTGAGATCAACTCGAAGATGATCGAGGCGACGGTCCTCCCGGGCCAGAAGATGTACAGCCAGCGCGGTGCGATGCTCGCCTACCGCGGCGAGGTGTCGTTCACACCGAACATCCAGGGCGGCCAGGGCGGTGTGATGTCGATGATCGGTCGCCGGGTGGCCGATGAGGCGACCCCGCTGATGACCGTCGAGGGCAGTGGCACGGTGATGTTCGGCCACGGCGGCCATCACATCCAGGTGATCAACCTGTCCGGCGACACCCTGTACGTGGAGGCCGACCGGTTGCTCGCCTTCGACGGGACGCTGGAGCAGGGCACGATGTTCATGGGCTCGCAGGGCGGAGTGATGGGCATGGTGCGCGGTCAGGTGACCGGGCAGGGCCTGTTCACCACCACACTCAAGGGTCATGGCGCGGTCGCGGTGATGGCACACGGAGGGGTGATCGAGCTGCCGATCACGCCGGGCCGCGCGGTGCATGTGGACCCGCAGGCCTATGTCGCGCACCACGGCGACGTACGCAACAAGCTCTCCACCGCGCTCGGCTGGCGCGACATGGTGGGGCGCGGCTCCGGCGAGGCGTTCCAGCTGGAGCTGAGCGGCAGCGGCGCGGTGTACGTCCAGGCCTCGGAGGAGAAACTGTGAGCACGCCCGTGGTCTTCGACCCGATGACGCTGCCGTCGGACGACAACGTCAACGCGTACACCTTCTGTGTGGAACTCAAGGGGAGCCAGTGGTTCCTGCAGAAGGGCAAGATGATCGCCTATTACGGGCGGATCGAGTTCAACGGCATCGGCCACGGCCGTTTCGAGCGGTTGATCCGTACAAGCTTCCACTCGCCGCTGCACGCGAGCGACTGGGTGGTGGCCGAGGGCAGCGGCAAGATGCTGCTCGCAGACCGGGCCTTCGACGTGAACTCGTACGACCTGGAGGACGGGAACCTGACGATCCGGTCGGGCAATCTCCTCGCGTACCAGCCGACGCTGGCACTCAAGCAGTCCATCGTGCCCGGCTTCCTGACACTGATCGGTACGGGGAAATTCGTGGCCGCGTCCAACGGTCCGGTGGTCTTCATGGAGCCGCCGCTGCGGGTCGATCCGCAGGCCCTGGTGGGCTGGGCGGACTGCCCCTCGCCGTGCCACCACTACGACCACGGCTATATGACGGGCGTGATGGGCGGTCTGCGGTCGCTGACCGGGATCGGTGGTACGTCGGGGGAGGAGCACCAGTTCGAGTTCGTCGGGGCCGGTACGGTGCTGCTCCAGTCGACCGAGATCCTGATGCCCGAACAGCCGGCGGGGGCGACGCCCACGCAGGCCGGGGTGCCCGGTGGTGCGGGTCAACCTGGCTCCTCGCCCCGTCTGCCCGGTCAGCTCGGGGACCTCCAGCGCCGCTTCGGTTTGTGAACGGTAGTCTGCGGAGTGTGACGTCGAACGTCCGCATCCCGCGCCCGAGCCCGTCTCCGGGCGGGTGCCGGGCGTCACATCCCTTCACTTCGTCCGGCTTTCAACTTCTTAGGTAGAATCCACATATGGAGACCGAGACGGCCACCCGCTGGCTGAACGACGCGGAGCAGTGCGCCTGGCGCACCCACCTGGACGTCAGCAGGCTGCTGATGCATCAGCTGGAGAAGGACCTCCAGCCGTTCGGCCTGACCAACAATGACTACGAGATCCTGGTCAACCTCTCGGAGTCGGACGACCAGCGCATGCGGATGAGCGACCTCGCCGCCGCGACGCTGCAGTCCAAGAGCAGGCTCTCGCACCAGATCACCCGCATGGAGAGCGCGGGGCTGGTCCGCAGGGAGAACTGCGAGTCCGACCGGCGCGGTTTGTACGCGGTCCTCACCGAGGACGGCGCCGAGACGATGCGAAAGGTGGCGCCGCACCACGTGGCGTCGGTGCGCAAGCACTTCATGGACCTGTTGACGCCGAAGGCACTGGCGGACCTGCACGCGGCGCTGGCCCCGGTCGCGGATCATCTGCGGGGGCGCCGCGGCAAGCTGTGACCTACGACGGGGCGGCGTTCAGCCGGCGTTCGGCAGCCACAGCTCGAACCGTGCGCCGCCCTCGTCCGCACTGTCCACCGTCAGTCGGCCACCGTGCCGGGCGGCGACGTCACGGGCGATGGCCAGCCCCAGACCGGCGCCTCCCTCGTCCCGCGTACGGGCGTCGTCGAGACGTACGAAGCGTTCGAAGATCCGCTCGCGCTCGTCCGGTGGAACCCCTGCCCCGTCGTCGGTGACCGCGACGACCACGCCGCCCCGTTCCCCACGCACCGAGACCGCCACCGCACGCTCCGCGTGACGCTCGGCATTGTCCAGCAGATTGCCGATCACCCGCGCCAACTGCCCCCGCGAACCGGTCACTTCGAACACACCGGAGTCCGGCACGGACACCGCCACCGGAACCCGGTCGCCGGTGCGCTGCGAGACCTCCTCATGGACCAGGGCGCCCACATCAAGCAGGGCACGGCCCGGCCGCTCCCCCGCGTCCAGCCGGGCCAGCAGCAGCAGATCGGCCGCCAGCGCCTGAAGTCGTACGGTGTCGGCGACCGCGCCCGGCACGTCCAGCAGCTCCGGATGCGCGGCGCCCACCTCCAGCTGGGTGCGCAGGGAGGCGATCGGGCTGCGCAGTTCGTGCGAGGCATCGGCCACGAAGCGCCGCTGCCGTTCCACCGACGCCTCCAGGGCCGTCAGGGTCTCGTTGGTGGTATGGGCCAGCCGGGCGATCTCGTCGCGCGAATCGGGCTCCGGAACCCGCCTGCTCAGATCCTCGGACGCGGTGATCGCGGCCATCTCGCGCCGGATGCCCTCGACCGGGCGCAGCGCCCGCCGGGTCACCAGCCAAGTCACCCCGGCGACGACGAGCAGCAGCACCGGCAGCCCGATCATCATCGCCCTGCGCACCGTGCCCACGGCCTCCTGCTCGGCGGCCAGCGGGGCGCCCGCGTGGACGGTGAGGGTCACCCCGGCGGAGGTGGTCGCCCGGACGGACGCGAAGCGGTAGTCGGCCGTGTCGTCGTCGACGGTCGCGGTGCCGTTGCTGAAGTCCGGTTCGCCGGAGTCGACTTCACCGCGGCGGGGGATGCTGCGGTCGTCGTCGTCCTCGTCGTTCGCGTCATCGTTCGCGTCATCGTTCGCGTCGTCGTTCGCGTCGTCGTTCGCGTTGTTGTTCGCGTTGTTGTTCGCGTTGTCGTCGCTCCCGTCACCGCCGTCGCCGTTGCTCCGGGACTCCCCGGCGGCCGGTGACGGGGCCGGCGTGACCTGCTCCGTACCGGTGCCGGAAATCGCCTTCAGGTCCTTGGAGACGGCCACCACTCGCCCGCCCTCGTCGGTCACCTGGACCGGGTGGTCCTCCTCGTCGCGCATCTCCAGCCGGTCGTACGGCACATCGAGGGCCAGCTGCCCTGCCACCTCACGGGCCGCCACCTCGGCCTGCAGCCCCGCCTGCTCGGTGAGGTTGGCGCGCAGGAGGAGGAGTACGGCGAGCCCGGCCCCGACCAGCGCGAGGGCGACCACCACCGTGGCACCGAGTGCGGCCCTGGCCCGCACCGATCTCACAGCGCCTCCAGCCGGTATCCGGCACCGCGCACCGTACGGATGGCGGGTGCGCCGATCTTGCGCCGCAGCGCGCTCACATACACCTCGACGATGTTCGGGTCGCCGTCGTAGGCGAAGTCCCACACGTGTTCAAGGATGTCCGCCTTGCTCACCACCTGCCCGGCCCGCAGCACAAGCTGTTCCAGCACCGCGAACTCCTTGGCGGTGAGGGTGATTTCGGCCGCGCCGCGGTGGACACGGCGGGCGGCGGTGTCCATGCGCAGGGAGCCGACGGTGACCACCGGCGAGGCGGAGCCCCCGCCGCGGCGCAGCAGCGCCCGGATCCTGGCTACCAGCACGACGTACGAGAAGGGCTTGGTCAGGTAGTCGTCGGCCCCGGTGTCGAGGCCCTCCGCCTCGTCGTACTCCCCGTCCTTCGCCGTCAGCATCAGGATCGGCATCTCATGGCCGGCGGCGCGCAGGGCGGCACAGACCCGGTAGCCGTTCATCCCGGGCAGCATGATGTCGAGGACGACGAGGTCGTACGCCCCCTCGGCGGCCAGGTGCAGCCCTTCGAGACCGTCGTGCACGACGTCCACGGCGAAGCCCTCGGCGGTGAGTCCCCCGGCCAGGGACATCGCCAGCCGCTTCTCGTCCTCCACGATCAACAGGCGCATACTCACAGAATCGCAAACCGAACCTGAAGACGGCTTCAGGTGGCTTCAGGCTGCGTTCAGCATCACCTTGGCAGTGTGGACCGTATCGAAACCGGCCACCCGATCAGGGAGGAACCCTCATGAAGCGCAGGATCGCCATCGCCGCCGTCACCGCGGCCGTGCTCGCCGGCGGCACAGCCGCCACGGCCGTCGCCCTCACGGACGACGACAGCCACGACCGCGACACCAGGAGCAGCGCGGCGAGCGGCAGCACCACTGCCCGCGTCGGCGTCGGGGACGCGACCGCGGCCGCCGTCAGGGCCGTCCCGGGCACGGTCACCGAGGCCGAACTGGACGTCGAGGACGGCAGGCAGGTCTGGGAACTCGATGTGTACGGCTCCGACAAGGTCTGGCACGACGTGACGGTGGACGCGGGCAACGGCAAGGTGCTCGGCAAGCACGTCTCCGACGACAACGACGACGATCGCGACCGGCATGCGCCCAGGTCTGCCCCCGTCTCGCTGGACGCGGCGGTCGGCGCCGCGCTCAAGGCGACGCCCGGGACCGTGACGTCGATCGAACTGGACGACAGCGATGGCCGGAGCGGCGGGGCACTGCGCTGGGAAATCGACGTCCGGGGCAAGGACGGCAAGCAGCACGAGCTGAACGTCGACGCCAAGACAGCGAAGGTCACGGCGGACCGGTCGGACGACGGCCATGACCGTCATGACGATGACCACGGGGACGACGGCTGAGGGCCTGTCGGGTGACCTCCGCTGGGATGGCAGACGCGGTCCGGTGCGAGCGATTCCGAGGCGGAGGAGGGAGTCGACGCGAAGGGGGGTCCCCTCCATAGCCTTCAAGGCGCCTTCAAGGCTATGGGGGAGTTGGTGACCGACGACAACGCGGGAAGCGTGCGTGCCCCCGACCCGTCCGGCCGGGTCAGGCCCCGGTGAGTCCTGCCACGAGCTCGTCCGCCGCCGCGTACGGATCGAGGCTCCCCGCCACGATGCGTTCGGCGAGCGCGCCGATGTGGCGGTCGCCGTGCAGATCGCCGATGCGCTCACGCAGCCGGGTGACGGCGATCGTCTCGACCTCGTGGGCCGCACGGGCCAGGCGCCGCTCGGCGAGCACTCCGTGCTCCTCCATCCACGCCCGGTGCTTCTCCAGCGCCTCGACGACCTCGTCGATCCCCTCGGCCCGGGCGGCGACCGTCTTCACGATCGGTGGCCGCCAGTCGCCGGGTCCGCGGGACTCGCCGAGGCCCAACATGTGGTTGAGCTCGCGCGCGGTGGCGTCCGCACCGTCCCGGTCGGCCTTGTTGACGACGTACACATCGCCGATCTCCAGGATTCCGGCCTTCGCCGCCTGGATGCCGTCGCCCATGCCGGGCGCCAGCAGGACGACGGAGGTGTCGGCCTGGGAGGCGATCTCCACCTCCGACTGGCCGACGCCGACCGTCTCCACGAGGATCACTTCGCAGCCCGCCCCGTCCAGCACCCGGATCGCCTGCGGTGCCGACCAGGCGAGACCGCCCAGATGTCCGCGGGTGGCCATGGAGCGGATGTAGACGCCCGGGTCGGAGGCATGCTCCGACATCCGGACCCGGTCGCCGAGGAGCGCGCCGCCGGAGAACGGCGAGGACGGGTCGACGGCCAGGACACCGACCCGCTTGCCGGCCCGCCGGTACGCCGAGACCAGCGCCGACGTCGATGTCGACTTGCCGACACCGGGTGAGCCGGTCAGGCCGACGACGTACGCGTTGCCCGTCAGCGGCGCCAGGGCCGCCATCACCTCGCGCAGCTGCGGCGATGCCCCCTCCACCAGGGAGATGAGCCGGGCCACGGCCCGGGGCCGGCCCGCACGGGCCTGCTCGACCAGGGTGGGGACGTCCACCATCACCGCTCCGTTCACTCGCTGCGTGCTCTACGTGTACTACGTACGGCTTATCCGGGCCGTTCCTACCGGGGGACGCGGATGATCAGCGCGTCGCCCTGACCGCCGCCGCCGCACAGTGCCGCCGCACCGGTGCCGCCGCCGCGGCGCTTCAGCTCCAGCGCCAGGTGCAGCACCACACGGGCGCCGGACATGCCGATCGGGTGACCCAGCGCGATGGCACCGCCGTTGACGTTCACCTTGTCCGGGGTGACGCCGAGGTCCTTCATCGACTGGACGGCGACCGCGGCGAACGCCTCGTTGATCTCGATGAGGTCGAGGTCCGCGACCTCCAGGCCTTCCTTCTTCAGGGCGTGCTCGATGGCGTTGGACGGCTGCGACTGGAGCGAGTTGTCCGGGCCCGCCACATTGCCGTGGGCGCCGATCTCGGCGATCCAGTCCAGGCCCAGCTCCTCGGCCTTCGCCTTGCTCATGACGACGACCGCGGCGGCGCCGTCGGAGATCTGCGAGGAGGTTCCCGCGGTGATCGTGCCGTCCTTGGTGAAGGCCGGGCGCAGCTTGCCGAGGGACTCCGCGGTCGTCTCCGGGCGGATGCCCTCGTCCTTGGAGAAGAGGACCGGGCCGCCCTTGCGCTGCGGGATCTCGACCGGGGTGATCTCGGCCTCGAAGATGCCGTTCTTCTGGGCGGCGGCAGCGCGCTGGTGGGAGAGGGCGCCGATCTCGTCCTGCTCGGCGCGGTTCAGCCCGAGGCGGGTGTTGTGATTCTCGGTGGATTCACCCATCGGGATGTTCTCGTAGGCGTCGGTCAGACCGTCGTACGCCATGGAGTCGAGCATCTCGATCGCGCCGTACTTGTAGCCCTCGCGGGACTTCGGGAGCAGGTGCGGGGCATTCGTCATGGACTCCTGGCCGCCGGCGACGACGACGTCGAACTCACCCGCGCGGATGAGCTGGTCGGCGAGCGCGATCGCGTCGAGCCCGGACAGACACACCTTGTTGATGTTGAGCGCGGGGACGTTCAACGGGATGCCCGCCTTGACCGCGGCCTGGCGTGCCGGCATCTGGCCTGCTCCGGCCTGCAGCACCTGGCCCATGATCACGTACTCGACCTGGTCGCCGCCGATGCCGGCCCGCTCCAGTGCGGCCTTGATGGCGAAGCCGCCGAGTTCGGCCCCGGAGAAGCTCTTCAGCGAGCCGAGGAGGCGGCCCATGGGCGTACGCGCGCCCGCGACGATCACTGAGGTGGTACCAGTCGTTCCTGACATGAGCCGCAGCCCCTTGGGATTAGGAGTGAACGAGGGTTTACATGAATGTACTGAGCGGTACCTCGCCCGTCATCCGGCAGCGGGTGTGATCGCGCGCACGTTGCGTAACCATCGGTGTCGCGCTGCACTGGTTTCATGCTGACGCGAATCGACCACATCGGGATCGCCTGTTTCGACCTCGACAGGACTGTCGAGTTCTACCGCTCGACCTACGGGTTCGAGGTGTACCACTCCGAGATCAACGAGGAGCAGGGCGTACGGGAGGCCATGCTCAAGATCAACGATACGTCCGACGGCGGTGCTTCCTACCTCCAGCTCCTGGAGCCGACCCGGGAGGACTCGGCCGTGGGCAAGTGGCTGGCAAAGAACGGGGAAGGTGTCCACCACATCGCCTTCGGCACCGCGGACGTCGACGCCGACGCGGCGGACATCCGGGAGAAGGGCGTCAAGGTGCTGTACGACGAGCCCAGGACCGGATCGATGGGGTCCCGGATCACCTTCCTTCACCCCAAGGACTGCCACGGTGTCCTCACCGAACTGGTCACGTCCGCAGCGGAGCACTGACCTCCGGATACCTGGCCCGGTAGAGTGGGCTGTTCCGGGCCGGGGCCGGGTCGGGGCCGCGCAGCGTCCCCAGCCGTTGATCTGCCACCATTCCCCGGGGGACCGTTCGCCGGCGAACGGTACTCGTTGGAGAGTTGCGACCAGGGGACGGATGGGACCGCGCAGTGCGGGGCTACGAACGCCAGGAGAGCCACCGAGCTGAAGACGACCATCTCTCACGGTTCGAAGCCAAGATGGACCGGCTGAAGACCGACCGGGAGAAGGCCGTCCAGCACGCCGAGGACCTCGGTTACCAGGTCGAGGTCTTGCGCGCCAAGCTGCATGAGGCTCGGCGCAATCTCGCGACCCGTCCCGCCTACGACAGCGCGGACATCGGCTACCAGGCCGATCAGTTGCTCCGTAATGCCCAGATCCAGGCCGACCAGCTGCGGACCGACGCCGAGCGGGAGCTGCGTGACGCCCGTGCGCAGACGCAGCGGATCCTGCAGGAGCACGCCGAGCACCAGGCGCGGCTCCAGGCCGAGCTGCACAACGAGGCCGTGCAGCGGCGCCAGCAGCTCGACCAGGAGCTGGCCGAGCGCCGCCAGACCGTCGAGTCCCATGTCAACGAGAACGTCGCCTGGGCCGAGCAGCTCAGGGCCAGGACCGAGTCCCAGGCGCGCAGGCTGCTGGAGGAGTCCAGGGCCGAGGCCGAGCAGTCGCTGGCGGCCGCGCGCGGCGAGGCGGGCCGACTCGCGGACGAGACCCGGCAGCGACTCGGTGCCGAGGCGGAGTCGGCCCGTGCCGAGGCCGAGGCGATCCTGCTGCGCGCCCGCAAGGACGCCGAACGGCTGCTGAACGCCGCCTCCAGCCAGGCGCAGGAGGCCACCAGCCACGCCGAGCAGCTGCGCACGTCGACGACGGCGGAGGCCGAGCAGACCCGGCAGCAGACCGCCGAGCTGAACCGGGCCGCCGAGCAGCGCATGCAGGAGGCCGAGACACGGCTGCGCGAGGCCCGCCTGGAGGCCGAGAAGGTCACTGCCGAGGCGAAGGAGGCCGCCGTCAAGCGGCTGGCCGCCGCCGAGTCGCAGAACGAGCAGCGCACCCGTACCGCCAAGTCGGAGATCGCCCGGCTGGTCGGCGAGGCCACCAAGGACGCCGAGACCCTCAAGGCGGAGGCCGAGCAGGCGCTCGCCGATGCCCGTGCCGAGGCGGACCGGCTGAAGTCCGAGGCGTCCGAGAAGGCCCGCACGGCGGCCGCCGAGGACACCGCGGCCCAGCTGGCCAAGGCCGCCAGGGCCGCCGAGGAGGTGCTGACCAAGGCGTCCGAGGACGCGCGGTCCACCACCAGGGCGGCGGGCGAGGAGGCCGACCGGATCCGCCGCGAGGCGGAGGCCGAGGCGGACCGGCTGCGCGGCGAGGCCGCCGAGCAGGCCGATCAGCTCAAGGGCGCGGCCAAGGACGACACCAAGGAGTACCGGGCCAAGACGGTCGAGCTGCAGGAGGAGGCGCGCAGGCTGCGCGGCGAGGCCGAGCAGCTGCGCTCCGAGGCGGTCGCCGAGGGCGAGCGGATCCGTGGCGAGGCCCGCCGCGAGGCCGTCCAGCAGATCGAGGAGGGCGCGAAGACCGCCGAGGAGCTGCTGTCCAAGGCGAAGGCGGACGCCGAGGAGCTGCGTGCCACGGCGGGCACGGAGAGCGAGCGGGTCCGTACCGAAGCTGCCGAGCGGGCCGGCGCACTGCGCAAGCAGGCGGAGGAGGCCCTGGAGCGGGCCCGCGCCGAGGCCGAGCAGCTGCGTGCCGAGTCCGAGGAACAGGCCGGTTCCACCACCACCGCGGCCGAGCGGGCGGCGGCGGAGCTGCGCGAGGAGACCGCGCGCGCGGTCGCGGCCCGGCAGGCGGAGGCGGCCGACGAGCTGGCCCGGCTGCACGCCGAGGCCGAGACCAGGGTCTCCACCGCCGAGCAGGCGCTCACGGACGCGCGCGCCGAGGCGGAGCGCATCCGGCGCGAGACGAACGAGGAGTCCGAGCGGCTGCGCACGGAGGCCGCCGAGCGGCTGCGGGCGCTGCGGGAGCAGGCGGAGACCGAGGCGGAGCGGCTCCGCGACGAGGCCGCGGCGGATGCGTCGAAGTCGCGTGCGGAGGGCGAGTCCGCAGCCGTACGGCTGCGCAGCGAGGCTGCCGCCGAGGCGGAGCGGCTCAAGAGCGAAGCTCAGGAGAGCGCCGACCGGGTGCGGTCCGAGGCCGCTGCCGCCGCCGAGCGGGTGGCCACGGAGGCCGCCGAGGCACTGGCCGCCGCGCAGGAGGAGGCGAACCGCCGCCGCCGGGAGGCCGAGGAGACCCTCGACGCGGCGCGCACCGAGGCGAACCAGGAGCGCGAGCGGGCCCGTGAGCAGAGCGAGGAGCTCCTCGCCTCCGCCCGCAAGCGGGTCGAGCAGGCACAGGCCGAGGCCCAGCGCCTGGTCGAGGAGGCGGACAGCCGGGCGGCCGAGCTGGTCTCCGCGGCCGAGCAGACCGCCCAGCAAGTGCGGGATTCGGTCAGCGGGCTGCAGGAGCAGGCCGAGGCGGAGATCGCCGGACTGCGCTCCACCGCCGAGCATGTCGCGGAGCGGACGAAGTCCGAGGCGCAGGAGGAGGCGGACCGGGTCCGCGCCGACGCGCACGCGGAGCGGGATCGGGCCGGCGAGGACGCGAGCCGGATCCGCCAGGAGGCGCGGGAGGAGTCCGAGGCCGCTAAGGCGATGGCCGAGCGGACCGTGTCCGATGCGATCAACGAGTCGGAGCGGCTGCGCGCGGACACCGCGGAGTACAGCCAGCGGATGCGTACCGAGGCCTCCGACGCGCTGGCCTCGGCCGAGCAGGACGCGGCACGCAGCCGGGCCGAGGCCCGCGAGGACGCCAACCGGATGCGTTCCGATGCCGCGGCCCAGGCCGACCGGCTGGTGGGCGAGGCGACGAGCGAGGCCGAGCGGATCCGTACGGAGTCGGCGCAGCAGGCCACCCAGCTGGTCGACGAGGCGACGCAGCGGTCCACCCAGCTCGTCGACGAGGCGAAGCAGCAGGCGGACCGGCTGACGGGCGAGGCCACGGACGAGGCCGAGCAGATGCGTGCGGAAGCGGCGGCCACCATCGGCTCCGCGCGGGAGCACGCGGCCCGTACCCACGAGGAGTCGGAGCGGGTACGCGCCGACGCGGAGGCGGCGGCCGAGCAGATGCGCTCGGAGGCCCGTCAGGAATCGGACCGGCTGCTCGACGAAGCGCGGGAGGCCGCTGCGAAGCGCCGTGCCGATGCCGCCGAGCAGGCGGACCAGCTCATCAACAAGGCCCAGGAGGAGGCGCTGCGCGCCGCCACCGAGGCTGAGGAGCAGGCCGACACGATGGTCGGCGCGGCCCGCAAGGAGGCCGTGCGGATCACCTCGGAGGCGACCGTCGAGGGCAACTCCCTGGTGGAGCGCGCCCGTACGGACGCGGACGAGCTGCTCGTCGGCGCGCGCCGGGACGCCACGGCCATCCGGGAGCGTGCCGAGGAGCTCAGGACCCGGCTCGAGGGCGAGATCCAGGAGCTGCACGACCGGGCCCGCCGGGAGACCTCCGAGCAGATGAAGACCACGGGCGAGCGCGTCGACAACCTGATGAAGGCGGCGACCGAGCAGCGCGACCAGGCGGCGGCCAAGGCCAAGGAGCTGCTGGCGGAGGCGAATTCGGAGGCGAGCAAGGTCCGCATCGCGGCGGTGAAGCGGGCCGAGTCGCTGCTGAAGGAGGCCGAGCAGAAGAAGGCCACGCTGATCCGTGAGGCCGAGAAGCTGCGGGCCGACGCCGAGACCGAGGCCAAGCGCACGGTGGACGAGGGCAAGCGCGAACTCGATCTGCTGGTGCGTCGGCGCGAGGACATCAACACCGAAATCTCCCGTGTCCAGGACGTGCTGGAGGCGTTGGAGTCGTTCGAGACGCCGACGGGCGGCGGCAAGGGCGCGGGCGGCGGCTCCACCAATGGCGTCAAGGCCGGGGCCGCGGCGGGCACTCGATCGAGTGGCAAGTCGTCCGAGGGGTAGTCACCCTGCCATCTCCCGTGCTTCGTCAAGGACGTTCAACCCTCGGAGTGGCAAGAGTTGCGCAGGTCAGCCACTCAAAAGGGGTGTCATTCTCCAGACCAAACGGGCATCCACTCGATGACACGCCGCTTCGGCCCCTAGGATTCCCCCTAACACCTCACCGGTCTCATTCGACAGGAACCCCATGAGCGACCCTTCCTCCCCCTTCGGCTTCGAGCTCGTGCGACGTGGATACGACCGCGGTCAGGTGGATGACCGCATTACCAAGCTCGTCGCCGACCGTGACAGTGCCCTCACCCGCATCACGTCTCTGGAAAAGCGCATCGAGGAGCTCCACCTCGAAACGCAGAACGCCCAGGCCCAGGTGAGCGACGCGGAGCCGTCGTACGCCGGTCTCGGCGCGCGCGTGGAGAAGATTCTCCGCCTGGCCGAGGAGGAGGCGAAGGACCTGCGTGAGGAGGCCCGTCGCGCCGCCGAGCAGCACCGTGAGCTCGCCGAGTCGGCCGCCCAGCAGGTGCGCAACGACGCCGAGTCGTTCGCCGCCGAGCGCAAGGCGAAGGCCGAGGACGAGGGCGTCCGTATCGTCGAGAAGGCCAAGGGTGAGGCCACCTCGCTGCGCGCCGACGCCCAGAAGGACGCGTCGCAGAAGCGCGAGGAGGCGGACGCCCTCTTCGAGGAGACCCGTGCCAAGGCCGCCCAGGCCGCCGCGGACTTCGAGACCAACCTGGCCAAGCGCCGCGACCAGTCGGAGCGCGACCTGGCGTCCCGTCAGGCCAAGGCCGAGAAGCGCCTCGCCGAGATCGAGCACCGCGCCGAGCAGCTCCGTCTGGAGGCCGAGAAGCTCCGTACGGACGCCGAGCGCCGGGCCCGTCAGACGGTGGAGACCGCGCAGCGCCAGTCCGAGGACATCGTGGCCGACGCGAACGCGAAGGCCGACCGGATCCGCAGCGAGTCGGAGCGCGAGCTGGCGGCGCTCACCAACCGCCGCGACTCGATCAACGCTCAGCTGACCAACGTCCGCGAGATGCTGGCGACGCTGACCGGTGCCGCGGTGGCAGCCGCCGGCTCCCCCGCCGACGACGAGCCGGTCACCCGCGGCGTCCCGGCTCAGCAGACCCGCTGACCCCGGAGTACCGCAGCTGTACTACTTGCGCGCCCGGTTCCACCCCTGTGGTGGCGCCGGGCGCGCGGCCGTTCTAGCGTGAACGCATGATCGAGCTTGAAGGGCTCACCAAGCACTTTGGCAACAAGGTTGCCGTCGACCGGCTTTCGTGCCAGGTCAATCCTGGAATGGTGACGGGCTTTCTGGGCCCCAACGGGGCGGGCAAATCCACGACGATGCGGATGATGCTCGATCTGGACAACCCGACCAGCGGTTCGGTGCGTATCAACGGCAAGCACTACCGCGACCTGGAAGAACCTCTCAAGTACATCGGGGCACTGCTGGACGCCAAGTCGATGCACGGCGGGCGCAGCGCGTACAACAATCTGCTCTGCCTCGCGCAGAGCAATCGCATCCCGAAGAGCCGGGTCGCGGAGGTTCTGGACACCGTCGGTCTGAGCGCGGTGGCGAGGAAGAAGTCGAAGGGTTTCTCCCTCGGCATGAGCCAGCGGCTCGGCATCGCGGCGGCGCTGCTCGGCGACCCGCAGGTGCTGCTCTTCGACGAGCCCGTCAACGGTCTCGACCCCGAGGGCATTCACTGGATCCGCAAGATGATGAAGGCGCTCGCCGCGGAAGGCCGGACGATCTTCGTCTCCTCGCATCTGATGAGCGAAATGGCACTCACCGCGGACCACTTGATCGTGATCGGTCAGGGCCGGCTGCTGGCCGACACCTCGATGGCCGACTTCATCCACCAGAACTCCCGCAGTTACGTACGGCTGCGCTCCCCGCAGCAGGAGCGGCTGCGCGATGTGCTGCACGAGGCGGGCATGGTCGTGGTCGAGACGGGGAGCGGCACGCTGGAGATCGACGGCGCCACCACCGAGGCGCTGGGCGAGCTCGCCGCCCGGCATCAGATCGTGCTGCACGAGCTGAGCTCCCAGCGGGCCTCCCTGGAGGAAGCGTTCATGCAGATGACGGCGGATTCCGTGGAGTATCACGCCCACTCGGAGCGCGGTGGGGCACCACCACCGCCCGTGGGCCCGCGCTGGGGCGCTCAGTACGACCGGCAGACCGCCTCCGGCACCGGCAAGGGGGCGTGACGACGATGGCATCGGTACCCGCGGTCCTGACCTCCGAGTGGACCAAGATCCGTACGGTCTCCTCGACCGTCTGGACCCTGATTTCCGCGTTCGTCGTCACCGTCGCGATGAGCGCGGCGCTCTGTGCCCTGATGAACGCCCAGTTCGACGACCTCCCCGCGGTGGAGAGGGCCATCTTCGACCCCACCCTCATCAGCTTCTCCGGCATGGTCCTCGGCCAGCTCGCCATGGTCGTCTTCGGTGTGCTGGTGGTCGGCACGGAGTACAGCTCGGGCATGATCCGTACCTCGCTGGCCGCCGTGCCGCAGCGCGGTTCGTTCCTGTTCAGCAAGGTCGCGGTGGCCGGTGTGCTGGCCCTGGTGGTCGGCATCGCCACCAGCTTCGTCTCGTTCTTCCTCGGGCAGGCACTCCTCGGCGATCACCGCACGGACATCGGCGCGGACCATGTCCTGCGCGCGGTCGTCGGCGGCGGCATCTACATGGGTCTGATCGGGATCTTCTCCATGGGTGTGGCGACGATGCTGCGCAGCTCCACGCTGTCGCTCGGCATCCTGATGCCGTTCTTCTTCCTGGTCTCCCAGATCCTGTCGGCGGTCCCGGGCACGAAGAAGGTCGCCCGCTACTTCCCCGACCAGGCCGGATCCAAGATCATGCAGGTGGTTCCCGACGCCATGAACGGCAACCCGGCTCCGTACGGGCCGTGGGGTGGGCTCGGGATTCTGGTCGCCTGGGTGGCGGCCGCGCTGGTGGGCGGGTATCTCGTACTGAAGAAGCGGGACGCATGACCTAACCCTTGGCCGGAACCGTCAAGGCCTGGATATCCTCCTAACCCTTACGGGGGTGTGCGGCCGGACGGCCCGGGCCCCGACGACGGACAGAAGTCGATGGGGCTGGAGCATGATCGAGGCAGTCGGCCTGACGAAGCGCTACGGCGCGAAGACAGCCGTGTACAACCTTTCCTTCCAGGTGCGGCCGGGCGCCGTCACCGGATTCCTCGGTCCCAACGGGTCGGGCAAGTCCACCACCATGCGCATGATGCTGGGCCTGGACCGGCCGACTTCCGGTCATGTCACGATCGGCGGCCACCCCTTCCGCAGTCTGCCGAACGCTCCGCGGCAGGTGGGTGCGCTGCTGGACGCGAAGGCGGTGCACGGCGGGCGCAGCGCCCGTAACCACCTCCTCTCGCTCGCCCAGCTGGCCGGCATCCCGGCCGCCCGGGTCGACGAGGTGCTCGGAGTCGTCGGACTGCACGATGTCGCGCGGAAGCGGTCCAAGGGCTTCTCGCTCGGTATGGGCCAGCGGCTCGGCATCGCGGCGGCGCTGCTCGGCGACCCGCAGGTGCTGCTCTTCGACGAGCCCGTCAACGGTCTCGACCCCGAGGGCATCCTCTGGGTCCGCAATCTGATGAAGATGCTGGCGTCGGAGGGCCGTACGGTCTTCGTCTCCAGCCATCTGATGAGCGAGATGGCACTCACCGCCGACCATCTGATCGTGATCGGCCGCGGACAACTGCTCGCCGACATGAGCGTCAAGGACTTCATCTCCGCCAACTCGGCCGACTTCGCCCGGGTACGGATCGCGGACGGTGTGCCGGAGCAGCGGGAGAAACTGACCGCCTCGCTCACCGAGGCGGGCGGCCAGGTCATGTCGGAGCCGGACGGGGCCCTGCGGGTCACCGGACTGCGGCTGCCCCGGATCAGCGATCTGGCGCACGAGTCCGACGTGCGGCTGTGGGAGCTCTCGCCGCACCAGGCCTCGCTGGAGGAGGCGTACATGCGGATGACGCAGGGCGTCGTGGACTACCGCTCGACGGCGGACCAGAAGGCCGGGCTGCAGCAGCCGGTGCACGGTGGGTACGGACAGCAGCCCGGTTACGGGCCACCGCAGCAGCCGGTCCCGGAAATGCCGCAGCAGAGCTGGTACGCCCCGCCGCCGCCCGGACGGAACCCGTACACGGAAACCCCGGCGACCCCCGCCACCCCGGCTGAGAAAGCCCCGGCGGCCCCTGCCGCCCCGGCCACGGAAGCCCCCGCCGCCCCGACCCCGTCCGAACCCGCCGCAGCCCCCGCAGACCTGACCGAGCGCGAGACCAGCGAGGACGCCCGATGACGACACCGCCGACCCCGCAGGCGCCGTACCAGCAGGCCCCGGCCCCGCAGCAGAGCCGGCAGGGCGCATCGGCCGGGCTCTACGCCTCGCCGATCCCGCTGCGCCGCGCCACCCTCGGCAATGCCCTCGCCTCCGAGTGGACCAAGATCCGTTCGGTGCGCTCCACGATGTGGACGCTCGGCATCATGATCGTGCTGCTGATCGGCCTGGGTCTGCTGGTGGCGGCGATCATGAACACGGCCGACACCGACATCGGCGAGGTCCCGGTACTCAGCTTCGGCTTCTTCGGTGTGCTGCTCGGCTCGATCTGTGTCATCACGCTCGGCGTGATGACCATCGCCTCCGAGTACGGCACCGGCATGATCCGTACGACGCTGACGGCCTGCCCCAGCCGTGCGCGGGTGCTGAGCGCGAAGGCGATCGTCTTCTTCCTGCTCACCTTCGTCATCACGACCGTGACGACCGCGCTGGTCGGCGCCTTGCAGACGGCCATCCTGGACGGCGCGGCGCCCACCGGTGACGACTGGCTGCGCGCCACGGTCGGCGTCGGCCTCTACATGGCGACGCTGGGACTGCTCTCGCTCGCGGTCGGCGCTCTCATCCGGCACTCCGCGGGTGCGATCACGATCATGATCGGGGTGGTGCTGCTGCCGCTCGTGCTGGCCATCTTCATGTTCGCGCAGTCGCTCGCCGACCTGCAGGAAGCGCTCTTCGAGTACTCGATCCCCAGTCAGCTCAGCGCGTTCTACGACACTTCGGTCACCGGGGCGGGACCGTCCGGCTGGGAGCCGCTGTGGATCATGCTCGGCGTCACGGCCGTGGCCATGGCCGGCGCCTATCTGTCGCTGGAGAACCGCGACGCCTGACCACTCGTCGGCGAGGCCGGTCGCCGGGGCTCAGTAGCGAGGCGCGTTCCTGGACCGCTGCACCTGCGTGGTGCGGCGGTCCTTCGCGTTCCAGCACGCCTTGTGCCAGTGCCTGCGGTCGTCGATCCCGCCGTACTCGGACCAGGCCACCAGGTGCGGGACACCCGACGGGATCTCCTGGTCGCAGCCGGGGCAGCGGTACCGCTTGCCGACCGCGCTCGCGCCGCTCACCGGGCGGACCGACCACTCCTCCCCCCGCCACTCCTCCGTGCGTCCACCGCCGCCGTAACGGGCCCCCGGCTCCGCTGCGCTGTCGTGGGGACTCTCGCCGCCTCGGGGGCGGTTGCGGCGCGGGGACACGTGACACCTCACAGGGCAGGCCGGGCAGTTCCCGTCCAGCGTAGGGCCATTCGGACGAGGCGGTCGTCCCGTGCCTCGCGGGCCGGCGCCCTGGAGGGGGTGAGTTACCGGAAAATCGCAACAACTTGCCTCCGGACCGTGCCTTTGGCACGTGTCAGACGTTGTCCCCGGCAGGGGAGAGCCGCGTCGGCCGCAAGGAGGCAATTGGCGATGCGTGTGGGAACGTTCGTACTGGCAGCCCAGTTTCCGGGTCAGGGACCGGGAGAAGCTCTGCATCGCGCGATCCGGTCCACCGAGGTCGCGGAGGAATCCGGGCTCGACTCGGTCTGGCTGGCAGAACATCATTTCGTGCCGTACGGGGTCTGCCCGTCCGCCGTCACCCTGGCCGCGCTGCTGCTCGGCCGCACCCGGAGAATCCAGGTGGGTACGGCGGTGAGCGTGCTGCCGACCCAGCATCCGGTCGCACTGGGCGAGCAGGCCGCGCTGCTGCATCTCACCAGCGGCGGCAGATTCAGCCTGGGCGTCGGCCGGGGCGGCCCCTGGGTGGATCTGGAGGTGTTCGGAGGGGGCCTGGAGGCATACGAGAAGGGGTTCCCGGAGTCCTTGGAGCTGCTGCTCGACTGGCTGGGCAAGCCACGGGTGGCGGGAAACGGGGAGCGGTACGGCTTCCGCGAGGTGGCGGTGGTTCCCCGGGCCGACGAGCTGCTCGACAAGGACGGCAGCGCGAACCCCGGCGGCCCCGAGGTGATCGTCGCGTGCACCTCGCCGAAGTCGGTGAGGCTCGCCGCGGAGAACGGACTGCCGATGCTGCTCGGGATGCACTGCGGGGACGAGGAGAAGGCCGAGATGGTCGCCCTGTGGCGCTCCAGCGCCCTTGCCGCGGGCCGCTCGCCCGAGAGCGTCCGGGAGGCCGGACATGTGTCCGCAGGGGTGGCCCAGATCGCCGACCGTGCCGAGGACGCCGTGGAGACGCTCGTGAAGGCGATGCCCGGCTGGCTGCGACAGGGCTTGGACGCCCATGTGACGGTCGACGGCCGGCACCGGGTGATGCGCGACCCGGTCGCCTATACGGAGCTGCTGTGCGGCCTTCATCCGGTGGGGCCGCCCCGGCTCGCGGCCGACCGGCTCGCCGCCACCACCGAGCGGACCGGCATCAGCCGCTTCGCGCTCCTGGTGGAGGGTTCGGGAGATCTGGCGTCCACGGAGGAGAACGTAGCGCGGCTGGGCACCGAAGTTCTGCCGCTGCTCACATAAGAAGTCGTAAGAGGTACGGGGGCTGCCGCCCCGGAGCCAGTTGCACCTTCTGCGGCCCGGAACGGCAGCAGAAGCGTTTAGCAGTCCCGTAGTTCGGGCGACTGATTGAGCAACTGGCCCCTCACCGAGGTGAAGCGGGCCAGACGCTCGTCGACCGAGGCGTCCAGCGGGAACACCGCGACGCGGTGGCAGTTCTGGAATGCCAGACGCACCCCGAAGTGCCGCTGCAGGGCGCCACGTATCGCATCACTCGCGAGCGCACGCAGCAGCTGACCACGTGCCTGCTCGTCCGGCGGGGGCGTCTGGTTGTCGGCGAACTCTCCGCCGTCGACCTTCAGCTGAGCCACCAGCGAGCTGATCATCTCCCATGCGTAGGGCAGGGAGGTCCGGACGCAGTCGACGAAGTCGGCTTCGTCGACCTCGCCTCGCTCGGCCTGTTCCAACAGGGCCGGTGAGACGTCGAGCGACATGGGTTCTCCTCTCGCGACCCCGACGCCGGGCCGGGGCCTTACGGGCAGGGCAGGAGGACGGCGACGCAGCGTGCACAGACGGCGACCTCCCTCCTGTCTTACACGGTAAGGGCGCAGTCCAGGCCGCACCAGGAGATTGGGAACACAACCGGCCAATAACGAAGGGGAGTAAAGAGGGGCAAGCCCCGCAGGGCCCCGGTCCGGGGCGGTGGCGGGCCGCGGAGGGAGAATCGCGTCGAGCGCCTGTCGTCGAGTAGCGTTGCCGACCATGCGTCTCGTCATCGCCCGCTGCTCCGTGGACTACGCCGGCCGGCTCACGGCCCACCTGCCCTCCGCTCCCCGTCTGATCCTGATAAAGGCCGACGGGAGCGTGTCGATCCACGCCGACGACAGGGCGTACAAACCCCTCAACTGGATGTCACCGCCCTGCACCCTCAAGGAGGGCGCCGACGACACCGCGGGCGTCTGGACCGTGGTCAACAAAGCGGGCGAGAAACTGATCATCACGATGGAGGAAATCCTCCATGACTCGTCCCATGAGCTGGGGGTCGACCCGGGGCTTATCAAGGACGGCGTCGAAGCACATCTGCAGGAACTCCTCGCTGACCGGATCGAGACACTCGGCGAGGGCTACACCCTGATCCGCCGTGAGTACTTCACCGCCATCGGGCCCGTCGACATCCTGTGCCGGGACGCCGACGGGCAGACCGTGGCCGTGGAGCTGAAGCGCCGCGGCGACATCGACGGCGTGGAGCAGCTGACCCGCTATCTGGAGCTGCTCAACCGCGATCCCCACCTCGCCCCCGTGAAGGGCATCTTCGCGGCTCAGGAGATCAAGCCGCAGGCGCGGGTGCTGGCAACGGACCGCGGGATCGACTGTGTGGTGCTCGACTACGACGCGCTGCGCGGTATCGAGGACGACAAGCTGCGTCTGTTCTGACGTGCGGCGAACGCCGGACGCGCATGGCCCGTCCGGCGTTCCATGAGCTCCGCTCAGCCTGCGGTCGGACTGCTGTCCGCACTGGCAGCCCCCGACGACGAAGAAGAAGGCCCGCTCGCCGAGTCGGAAGTATCCGGCGAGGTCGGCGGGGTCTCGGTGGCCGATTCCGACGGGTCCGGGGACTCGGGCCGAGTCGGACTCGGGCTCGGGCTGCTCGAATTCGACGGCGAGGGCGACTGCGTCGGACTGGACGAATCGGTCGGACTGCCCGACGACGGCTTGCCGCTGGACGGCGTGTTGGACGACGGGGTGTCGCCCGGCCGCGTCGATTCCGTGGACGGCGTACCGCCCATGCTCGGTGTGGCCTGACTGGCCGACGGGCCCGGCGTCTGTGCACTGCCGGTGGATGACGTGTCCCCGGGCATCGAGCCGTCCGCCGGCCCGTCTTCCGGGATGTCGTTCCCGCTGTCGTCCTGACCCGCCGGTTCCTCGGTTGTGACACCCGGGGTTCCCTGGGCATCGCCGTCGCCGGACGCCATCCCCAGCGTCACCACCGTGCCGAGCAAACCGGCCAGGAGCACGCCCGCGCCCACCGCGACCAGGTTGCGCCGGGCCCCGCCCAGCACCGCGAAGCGGCCCTTGCGCGCCGCCGAGACGGCTGTGGGGGCGCTCGGTCGGGATATCACCGCGGTGTCGGCCTCGTACGGCCGCGACAGCGGCTGCGTCACGGCTGTCGTCGGACCGGCCGGCAGCGGCACCGGCTCCTCGTACCGCAGGGCCGGCACATCCTCGGCCACCGGGATGCGGCCGCCGGGCAGCGGGCCACCGGAGCGGTCCTCGACCAGGGCGAGCGCGCGCCGTCCGGCCACCGCGCCCGACTTGTCGGCGAGCGCCCCGCGCATGCTGATCGCTGTCTCCAGCTCCGCCCTGGCCCGGTCCGGATTGCCGGTGCAGAGCGCGAGGACGCCCAACTCATGGTGGAAGTACGCCTCTTCGGCGACCTCTCCGGCGATCCTGGCCGCCTCCTGGCCGATCCGCAGGACCCTCTCCCAGGCGCCCCAGTGCAGTCCCGCCGCGAAGGCCGGAGACGCGCTGCGGGCCAGCAGCACGGCCGCGCTGGTCTGCCCCGCCCCATCACCGGGAACGAGCTGTGCCATGGCCGCGATGACGGCGTCGGCCTCGGCGGTCGCCCGTGCCGGGGAGACCGAGGCGTGCCCGGCCCACCAGGCGTAGTGCTGGGCCGCCGTCCGGGCCCGGTCGGCGCTGTCCTCGCCGTATCCGGCGGCCTCCAGCTGGGCGACAACTCCGGCGGCCAGCCGGTAGCGGGTACCGGCCGGGGAGAGCAGTCCGCAGCCGGCCAGTTCACCGAGCGCGGCATCGGCGTGGGTGTCCCCCACGAGCGCGGGCAGATGCGCCTGGTGCGGCACCTCGCCGCCGAGTGCGACCGCGAAGCGCAGAGTGTCGCGGGCGGGCCCGCTCAGCCGTGAGGCGAGCAGTGCGGCGGGCGCCGCGCCCACGCCGAGGCTGGGCAGCGGGATGTGGACGCCGTCGAGTTCCTCGTCGTGCCCGAAGGGTGCGGCTGCGGGCCGGCCGTCGGCGCCGCCGTAGGCGTCGTAGGCGTCGGGGTCGGTGCGCAGCATGTCGCGCTGGCGCAGCAGGGCGCCCGCCTGGACGAAGCGCAGCGGCAGCCCCTCGGACTCGAACCAGAGGTCTCCCGCCCAGTTCACCTCCTCGTCGGTGAGCGGACGCTCGACGACCCGCTCCAGCAAATCGATCGAGGAACCGCGGCCGAGGCCCGCGAGGAAGACCTCTTCGAGGTACGAGTCGGTGGTGGGTGCGGCGACATCCGGCGTCGTCGCGAACAGAAAGGCGCACTCCGGTGTGGCATCGAGCAGCTCCTCGAGGGCGGCCCCGCCGAATTCCAGGTCGTCGAGCACGACGACGGCGCCGATACTGCGGACCTTTTCGAGGAGACCGGCACGGTCGGGCCGGTGCAGCGGTGTGTCATGTACGGCCTCGAAGAGCCCGTACAGCAGGTCGGTGACGGTCCGCTTGTAGCCGGAGAGCCGTACGACTCCGTCCGGTGCGAGGTCCGCGCAGTCGGCAGCGACAGCGTTCAGCAGTGCCGTACGGCCGGATCCGGACGGTCCGGTGAGCCGCACCGAGCGGCCGCGGGCCAGCAGGCGCACCAGCCGTTCGCGCTCTTCGGCACGCTCCAGGAGGGGCGGCTGGGGGGCGGGCGGCCCCGGCGGCACCGGTGGTGCGGTGGCGCGTTCGTGGTCGGCGCGCTCGGCCGCGGTGCGCCGGGCCGGAGGGCCGGGCTGCTTCCCAGGCGGGCACAGTTCGACCTCGCTGCCATCGACGGGGTTGACGGTGAGGAGGTAGTCGCCCGATATGAGCTGGACGACGCGCGCCTGTTGCGGCGTTTGCTGACCGAAATCCGGAGTAATGGGGCTTCCCCTGCTCGATCGGAGTTGAGAGCTTGGGGAAGGATCGCCGGACGGCTGTCGCCGGGCGGTTCCCTCACCGAAGCTGTCGTCGCCCCGACCGTACTCTTCCGGCCCCCGGTGTGTCGGGTCCATCGCCAAAGCCCCCAGACGCGTCGCGCACGATTGTCCCTCCCGGCCTCGCACGCCCCGCTGTCGCTTCCGGTCCGGTGTCCGCCTGGTGGGTTCCTCGTCAATCGGCGGACGGCCGAACCCTAAACCGTGGCACAGTGTCCGCGCACAGTCGGGGGGCCGCGCCGCCCGAAGCGCACATTCTCGTACGGATTGTGCACCTTCGGCCGCGCCGCACGGCCGGGCCCGTCCACCGGGAAGGGGTCGGCCAGGCCCTACACGCGCGGCAGGGAGTCTGCGGCGATCCCGCCCTCGATGGCCAGAATGCGGTGCAGCCGGGTCGCCACCAGCAGGCGCTGCATCTGCGGCGGCACGCCACGGAGCACCAGCCGTCGTCCGGCCCGCCCGGCCCGGCGGTGCGCGCCCATGATGACGCCGAGGCCGGTGGCGTCCCAGGAATCCAGCTCGGTAAGGTCGAGCACCAGGTCGCCGACTCCGTCGTCGAGGGCCGAGTGCAGGGCCGTACGGGCGTCCGCCGCGCTTCGGACATCGAGGCGGCCCCCGACGACCAGCTCGGCGTGGTCGCCCCTGATGTGCATATGCGCTCCCCGGGATTACTCCGTAAAAGGTTCGTCCATCTGTTCTGTCTCTGCCACAACTGACTCCGACAGCGACAGGTAAGTTGCCATCTGTAAGCGAACCGATACCAAATTCACCCCGGGGAGTGACCAAGGCCCGGCGAGGACCCACACGGATCCACCGATTCCGGAGATACCCCCCGTACCTCCGGGCCTGACCGACGGCAGATCAGGCGACCGGAGGACCGAAAACGATCAGTACGTGTAGAAGCCCTGCCCGCTCTTGCGGCCGATGTCACCTGCATCCACCATCCGGCGCATCAGCTCCGGCGCAGCGAACTTCTCGTCCTGGGACTCGGTGTAGATGTTGCTTGTGGCGTGCAGCAGGATGTCGACACCGGTCAGGTCCGCTGTGGCGAGGGGCCCCATGGCGTGGCCGAAGCCCAGCTTGCAGGCGATGTCGATGTCCTCGGCCGAGGCGACGCCCGATTCGTACAGCTTGGCGGCCTCGACGACGAGCGCCGAGATCAGCCGGGTGGTGACGAAGCCGGCCACGTCACGGTTGACGACGATGCAGGTCTTGCCGACAGACTCGGCGAACTCCCGTGCGGTGGCGAGGGTTTCGTCGCTGGTCTTGTAGCCGCGTACGAGTTCGCAGAGCTGCATCATCGGGACCGGCGAGAAGAAGTGCACACCGACGACGCGCTCGGGGCGCTCCGTCACGGCCGCGATCTTGGTGATCGGGATCGCGGAGGTGTTGGAGGCGAGGACGGCGTCGTCCCGGACGATCTTGTCGAGGGCCCGGAAGATCTCGTGCTTGACCTCGAGCTTCTCGAAGACGGCCTCGACGACGACATCCGCGTCGGCGACCGCGTCGAGGTCGGTGGTGGTGGTGATGCGGGCCAGCGCGGCGTCGGCGTCGGCCGCCTCCAGCTTCCCCTTGGAGACGAACTTGTCGTACGAGGCCTTGATCCCGTCGCGCCCACGGGTCAGGGCCTCGTCGGTGACATCACGCAGCACGACGTCCCAGCCCGCCTGGGCGGAGACCTGCGCAATGCCGGATCCCATGAGTCCGGCTCCGATGACGGCGAGCTTCCTGGCCACGTCTGCACCCCTTGTTTTCTGTTCGCCTCTGCAGTTGGTCCCTGCACGGCCCGGTCCAACGGTTGTTCGCATGCTCTCCGGCGGAGATTAGTACCCGCGAGGGGCCCTGTGACCGGGAAGAGATGCGCGTCACGTCTCGCATGACGGACATCACACCGGGACACGTCATTCGGCGGCGCGCCGGGCGTAGTTGAGGACCTGCTCGCCGGGGAGGCCCTCCATGTCGTCGAGCGGACCGAGCGCTTCCCGGAGACCTCGGCGGGGCTTCGTCCCACGACCATCCCGCGACCATCTCGCGGCCGATGTGCCCGAAAAGAGTGGTGCGCCGGAGCCGGACCTTGAGCCCGTCCGCGCCCAGTACTGATGGCGCTCACCTTCACGCCGGCGGCCGTGACGGTGGGCACACGCGTCTTCCGCGGGGCCGGTGCGTAACTAGGCTGGTCCCATGGTCAATCTGACACGTATCTACACCCGCACCGGCGATCAGGGCACCACCGCCCTCGGCGACATGAGCCGGACCGCCAAGACCGATCTGCGGATCTCCGCGTACGCCGACACCAATGAGGCCAATGCCGTCATCGGTACGGCGATCGCGCTCGGGCAGCTCTCCGAGGATGTCGTGAAGGTCCTCGTCCGCGTGCAGAACGACCTGTTCGACGTGGGCGCGGATCTGTCGACCCCGGTCGTCGAGGACCCGAAATATCCGCCGCTGCGGGTCGAGCAGAGTTACGTCGACAAGCTGGAGGCGGACTGCGACCACTACCTGGAGCAGTTGGAGAAGCTGCGCAGCTTCATCCTGCCGGGCGGTACTCCGGGGGCGGCGCTGCTGCACCAGGCGTGCACGGTGGTCCGGCGTGCGGAGCGATCCACGTGGGCGGCGCTGGAGGTGCACGGTGAGGTGATGAACGCGCTGACGGCGACGTATCTCAACCGCCTCTCCGACCTGCTGTTCATCCTCGCGAGGACGGCGAACAAGGAGGTCGGCGACGTGCTGTGGGTGCCTGGCGGCGAGCGGTAGCCGCTGTGCCCCTCGATCGCCGGACGGACCTGCTTTTCAAACCCGTCCGGCGGTTGAGGACAAACCCGTCGCCGTGGTGATCGCGCACGGACGGAACCGGGGACTTTTCAGCGCCCCACCCCCTCCCGCTTCGGAACACCGTGTAGCTCCCCGCGATGACCACGTTGATCCCGGTCACAAACAGCATCGTCTGCTGCCACGACCGCGGCGACGTCACATCCCCGTCCCCGCCCACGTACCAGATCGCCGCTTGCAGCAGCGCCAGTCTCGTTCCTGCCCGCCATCACGGGGGGGGCAGCGTCCGCAACCACCGCGACGCCGCCGAGGCCGCCAAGCTGCGCGCCGATCAGACCGCGCTGTCGGCCGAGATGGACCGTACCCAGGCGGTGACCGCCGAGCGCGCCCGGATGACCCGCGAGCTCCACGCCATGGTGGCGAACCATCTCTCCGCGATCGCCATCCACTCCACCGCCGCCCTCTCCATCGACGACCCGGACACCTCGCGCGACGCGCTGGGAGTGATCCGGGAGAACAGTGTCGACAGTCTGGCCGAAATGCGCCGTCTGATCGCGGAGTTCGCCGGGACCACCCCCGCACGCCCGGCGCACGCGCCCGATCCTGCGGTGCTCGACCCTCACCCAGCGGGAGCGCGAGGTGCTCGGCTGTCTGGGCGCGGGGCTGTCGAATGCCGAGGGCGCGGTCCGGCTCTCGATGGCCGGGGCGACGGTGAAGACGCACGTCAGCAGGTTGCTGGGCAAGCTGAAGCTGCACAGCCGGGTCCAGGCGGCGGTCCTGGCACAGGAGTTGGGCATCTGAGGTTTGGCTCCGAGCCTTGGTCCGGACCTCTTGACGATTGGTCCAGACCTTCCTGATCTCGCCGCCGGCCCAGGCGTCCCCGCCTCGAAGTTGCTGCTCGGCGTCGGCTTCCATGGCCGCGGCTGGACCGGTGTCACCCAGGACGCGCCCGGCTGCGCCGCCACGGGCGCGGCACCCGGCACATTCGAGACGGGCTTCGAGGACTACAAGGTCCTCAAGACCAGCTGGCCCTCGGGCCACGCCGTACAGACCTTTGGCGCTCTTACGCCACATTCACCCTCTGGCCGGGCGGAGCCGCCTCCAGCCAGGCGAGGAACCCGGTCAGCGCATCCTCGCTCATGGCCAGCTCCAGGCGGGTCCCACGATGGAGACAGCCGAGCACCACGGCGTCGGACAGGAGCGCCAGCTCCTCCTCGCCCTCGGGCAGCCGACGGGCGACCACCTCGATCGCGGAACGCTCCAGGCCCCGGCGCGGGCGGGGAGAGTACGAGAAGACCCGGAACCAGTCGATCCGGTCGCCGCTGTACCGGGCGACCCCGTACACCCAGCCCTTGCCCGAGAGATCGGGCTCCTCCGGCACATTCCATCGCAGGCTGCAGTCGAAGGTCCCACCGGAGCGCTGAATCAGCCGCCGACGCAGACCGAAGACGAAGAGACCCACCGCGATCAGTGCGACGACCAGCCCGCCCACCCACAGCGCGAGGAACATCTTCACCGACCTCCTCGCGTCGTCGAGTAACGGATACCGCCAGAACTGCACCTGCACCTGCATCGCCTCAGCCGCGGCACGGTCTGGAGTGGTCTCCAGCTCGGGCCGCGGCTGAGGGTAAAGCTACGTGGTCGCGGGGCGCTAGCGCACCGCCACCGCACGCAGTCGCACTTCGGCGCGCCGCTCGGAGGCGGCGTCCGTGTCCGACTTCGCACGCTCCAGCGCACGCTCGGCGCGCTGGACATCGATCTCGTCCGCCAGCTCCGCGATCTCCGCGAGCAGCGAGAGCTTGTCGTCCGCGAACGAGATGAAACCGCCGTGCACAGCGGCGACAACGGTTCCGCCGCCGCTCGTACGGATCGTCACCGGGCCCGATTCCAGCACACCCAGAAGCGGCTGGTGACCGGGCATGACGCCGATGTCGCCGGACGTGGTGCGCGCGACGACCAGGGTGGCCTCGCCGGACCAGACACTGCGGTCCGCGGCGACCAGCTCGACGTGCAGCTCAGCAGCCAAGGGTGGCTCCTCGGGTCACCACCCGGCCGTTCATGCCGGGTGTTGGGTCAATTCTACGGGGCGTGGTGAGGGGGACGGGACGCACCCGCCCCCCTCGGTGAGCCAAGGGCTCAGGAGACGCCGAGCTCCTTGGCGTTGGCCTTGAGGTCCTCGAGGCCACCGCACATGAAGAACGCCTGCTCCGGGAAGTGGTCGTACTCACCGTCGGCGATCGCGTTGAACGCGGCGATCGACTCGTCGAGCGGAACGTCCGAACCGTCCACGCCGGTGAACTGCTTGGCGACGTGGGTGTTCTGGGACAGGAAGCGCTCGATGCGACGGGCGCGGAAGACCGTGAGCTTGTCCTCCTCGCCGAGCTCGTCCATACCGAGAATGGCGATGATGTCCTGGAGGTCCTTGTACTTCTGCAGGATTCCCTTGACCCGCATGGCGGTGTCGTAGTGGTCCTGCGCGATGTAACGCGGGTCCAGGATCCGGGACGTGGAGTCCAGCGGGTCCACGGCCGGGTAGATGCCCTTCTCGGAGATCGGACGGGAGAGAACCGTCGTCGCGTCGAGGTGGGCGAAGGTGGTGGCCGGGGCCGGGTCGGTCAGGTCGTCCGCGGGGACGTAGATCGCCTGCATCGAGGTGATCGAGTGACCGCGGGTCGACGTGATGCGCTCCTGCAGCAGACCCATCTCGTCGGCCAGGTTCGGCTGGTAACCCACCGCGGACGGCATACGGCCGAGCAGGGTGGACACCTCGGAGCCGGCCTGGGTGTACCGGAAGATGTTGTCGATGAAGAAGAGCACGTCCTGCTTCTGCACATCGCGGAAGTACTCCGCCATGGTCAGACCGGCCAGCGCCACACGAAGACGCGTGCCCGGCGGCTCGTCCATCTGACCGAAGACAAGCGCCGTCTTGTCGATGACGCCCGAGTCGGCCATTTCCTCGATGAGGTCGTTGCCCTCACGGGTGCGCTCACCGACACCGGCGAACACCGACACACCGTCGTGGTTGTTGGCCACGCGGTAGATCATTTCCTGGATCAGAACGGTCTTGCCGACACCGGCACCACCGAACAGACCGATCTTTCCACCCTTGACGTACGGGGTGAGAAGGTCGATGACCTTGACGCCGGTCTCGAACATCTCGGTCTTGGACTCGAGCTGGTCGAAGTTGGGCGCCTTGCGGTGGATCGGCCAGCGCTCGGTGACCTCGGCCGCGGCCTCGGGCTTGTTCAGGATCTCGCCAAGGGTGTTGAACACCTTGCCCTTGGTGATCTCGCCGACCGGGACCGTGATGCCGGTGCCCGTGTCGGTCACCGGGGCCTGGCGGACCAGACCGTCGGTGGGCTGCATCGAGATCGCGCGGATCACGCCGTCGCCGAGGTGCTGGGCGACCTCGAGCGTCAGCTTCTTGAGCTTGCCGTCCTCGGCCGGGTCGGCCACCTCGACGGTCAGCGCGTTGTAGATCTCCGGCATCGCGTCGACGGGGAACTCCACGTCGACGACCGGGCCGATGACCCGGGCGACGCGGCCCGTGGCAACGGCCGTCTCAACTGTGGTCGTCATTACTTGTCACTCCCCGCGGTCGCGTCGGCCAGCGCACTGGCACCACCGACGATCTCGCTGATTTCCTGGGTGATTTCGGCCTGGCGGGCCGCGTTGGCAAGCCGGGAGAGGCTCTTGATGAGCTCACCGGCGTTGTCGGTGGCCGACTTCATCGCACGGCGGCGGGCAGCGTGCTCGGAAGCAGCGGCCTGCAGCAGCGCGTTGTAGATCCGGCTCTCGACGTACCGCGGAAGCAGGGCGTCGAGGACGTCCTCCGCCGACGGCTCGAAGTCGAACAGCGGCAGGATCTCGCCCTTGCCGTCCTCCTCCTTCGCAGCGCCGAGGCTGAGCGGCAGCATCCGGTCGTCCACCGGGTTCTGCGTCATCATCGACACGAACTCCGTGAAGACGATGTGCAGCTCGTCCACGCCGCCCTCGGCGGTCTCCTGGGTGACCGCTTCGATCAGCGGGGCCGCAGCCCGCTTCGCATCCGCGTACGTCGGGCTGTCGGTGAAGCCCGTCCACGACTCCGCGATCTTGCGCTCGCGGAAGCCGTAGTAGGCGACACCCTTGCGGCCGATCACATACGTGACGACCTCCTTGCCCTCGCCGCGCAGACGCTCGGTCAGTCGCTCCGCGGCCTTGATGGCGTTGGAGGAGTAACCGCCGGCCAGACCGCGGTCGCTCGTGATGAGCAGGACCGCGGCCCGCGCCGGAGCGTCGGCCTCGGTGGTCAGCGGGTGCTTGGTGGTGGAGCCGGTTGCCACCGCGGTCACCGCACGGGTGAGCTCGGTCGCGTACGGCGTCGACGCCGCCACCTTGCGCTGCGCCTTGACGATGCGCGAAGCGGCGATCATCTCCATCGCCTTGGTGATCTTCTTCGTGGCGGTGACGGAGCGAATGCGGCGCTTGTAAACGCGAAGCTGAGCGCCCATCGATCAGCCCTCGCCCAGGAGCTTGCCGTCCGAGGTCTCGAACTGCTGCTTGAAGGCGGCGACCGCGTCGGCGACCGACTGCAGCGTGTCGTCGGACATCTTGCCGCCCTCGACGATGCTGGTCAGGAGCTCCTTGCGCTCACGGCGCAGGTACTCCAGCAGCTCGCTCTCGAAGCGACGGATGTCCTCGACCGGGACGTCGTCCATCTTGCCGGTGGTGCCGGCCCAGATGGAGATGACCTGTTCCTCGACCGGGTACGGGTTGTACTGCGGCTGCTTCAGCAGCTCGACCATGCGCTTACCGCGCTCCAGCGACGCCTTCGAAGCCGCGTCCAGGTCGGAACCGAAGGCGGCGAACGCCTCCAGCTCGCGGTACTGGGCGAGGTCGACGCGGAGTCGGCCGGAAACCTGCTTCATGGCCTTGTGCTGGGCGGAGCCACCGACACGGGAGACCGAGATACCGACGTTCAGGGCCGGACGCTGGCCGGCGTTGAACAGGTCGGACTCCAGGAAGCACTGGCCGTCGGTGATGGAGATGACGTTGGTCGGGATGAACGCCGACACGTCGTTCGCCTTGGTCTCGACGATCGGGAGGCCCGTCATCGAACCGGCGCCCATCTCGTCGGAGAGCTTCGCGCAGCGCTCCAGCAGACGCGAGTGGAGGTAGAAGACGTCGCCCGGGTAGGCCTCGCGGCCCGGCGGACGGCGCAGCAGAAGCGACACGGCGCGGTAGGCGTCGGCCTGCTTCGAGAGGTCGTCGAAGATGATCAGGACGTGCTTGCCCTGGTACATCCAGTGCTGACCGATGGCCGAACCGGTGTACGGCGCCAGGTACTTGAAGCCGGCCGGGTCGGACGCCGGGGCGGCGACGATGGTCGTGTACTCGAGCGCACCGGCCTCTTCCAGGGCACCACGCACGGAGGCGATGGTGGAACCCTTCTGACCGATGGCGACGTAGATGCAGCGCACCTGCTTGTTCACGTCGCCCGAGCGCCAGTTGTCGCGCTGGTTGATGATCGTGTCGACGGCCAGAGCGGTCTTACCCGTCTGACGGTCACCAATGATCAGCTGACGCTGGCCGCGGCCGATCGGCACCATGGCGTCGACGGCCTTGTAGCCGGTCTGCATCGGCTCGTGCACCGACTTACGGACCATGACGCCAGGGGCCTGCAGCTCGAGGGCGCGGCGGCTTTCGGTCGCGATCTCGCCGAGACCGTCGATCGGGTTGCCGAGCGGGTCGACGACGCGGCCGAGGTAACCCTCGCCGACGCCGACGGAGAGCACCTCACCGGTGCGCTGCACCGGCTGGCCCTCTTCGATGCCGCTGAACTCGCCGAGGACGATCGCACCGATCTCGCGCTCCTCGAGGTTGAGGGCGAGACCGAGGGTGCCGTCCTCGAACTTCAGCAGCTCGTTCGCCATGGCCGAGGGAAGACCCTCGACCTTCGCGATGCCGTCGCCGGCAACGCTGACCGTACCGACCTCCTCGCGCGAGGCCGCGTCCGGCTTGTACGACTGGACAAAGTTCTCCAGCGCGTCCCGGATCTCCTCCGGCCGGATCGTGAGCTCCGCCATCTGGGTTCCCTGCTCTCCTTGTTGGGCCCGAAGTTTCTTAAGGGGGTCTGGGGGCCGACCCCCAGGAATCTTCTGCAATTTCTGCACGGCCCAACCGGGCCGCTGGTCTTGCTCTGTTCTGTTGCTGCGCTGCGCTCGTCAGCCGGCCATACGACGGGTCGCCTCGTCGAGGCGCTCCGCGATGGTGCCGTTGATGACCTCGTCACCGACCCGCACCGAGATCCCGCCGAGGACCGTGGGGTCCACATCGAGATTCAGATGCATCGGCCGACCGTAGATCTTCGCCAGCGCGGCGCCGAGGCGCTGCTTCTGCTGATCACTCAACGGCACTGCTGAGGTGACGACGGCGACCATGCGGTCCCGGCGCTCCGCGGCAAGCTTGGAGAAGGACTCGAGTCCCTCTTCCAGGCTACGTCCACGCGGCTGGGTGACCAGCCGCACGACGAGGCGCTGGGTGGCGGGCCGTGCCTTGCCGCCGAGCAGGCTGCGCAGCAGCTCGCTCTTGGCGGCGACGGACGCGGACCGGCTGGTGAGCGCGGCGCGCAGTTCCTTGTCGGAGGCGACGATCCGGCCGAACCGGAACAGCTCGTCCTCGACGTCGTCGAGGTCTCCGCTGCGCTGGGCGGCGGTGAGGTCCGCGATGTTCGCCAGTTCCTCAACCGAGTCGACCAGGTCACGCGACTGCGACCAGCGGGAGCGGACCATGCCGGAGATCAGGTCGACGGTCTCGCCGCCCATCTGATCGCGGAGCAGTCGTCCGGCCAGCTCGGCCTTGGCCTCGCCGTCCTGCGACGGGTCGGTCAGGACCCGTCGCAGCGAGACCTCGCGCTGGAGCAGCGCCGTGACGGCGGCCAGCTCCCCGGCGAGCTTCGCCGCGTCGACCGACGTGTTGTCGGTCAGCGCGTCGAGACGCTCACGTGCGGCAGCCAGTGCCTCGCGGCTCGCGCCGTTCATCGGACAGCCTCGGCCTTCGCCTCGAGCTCGTCGAGGAATCGGTCGACGGTGCCGCTCTGCCGGGCGTGGTCCTCAAGGGACTCGCCGACGAGCTTGCCGGCCAGGTCGGTGGCGAGCTTGCCCACGTCCTGACGCAGCGCCGAAGCCGCAGCCTTGCGGTCGGCCTCGATCTGGGCGTGGCCGGCAGCGATGATCTCCTCGCGCTGCCGCTGGCCTTCCGCCCGCATCTCCTGCAGGATCACGGCGCCCTGCTCCTGCGCCTCCTGGCGCATACGAGCGGCTTCGTGGCGGGCCTCGGCGAGCTGAGCCTTGTACTGCTCAAGCACGCTCTGAGCCTCGGTCTGGGCCGCATCGGCCTTTTCCATGCCGCCTTCGATTGCCTCACGACGCTCTTCCAGAACCTTGTTGATGTTCGGGAGGAGCTTCTTGGCGAGGACGCCGAAGACGATGGCAAAGGCGATGAAGCCAATGACGAGCTCAGGGATCGGCGGGATGAGCGGGTTTTCCGCTTCCCCTGCCGCGAGCTGAACCAGAGGGTTCACGTCAGTGCCTTCCGTCGAATGGGCTGTTCGCGACCGGTCAGGAGGTCGGGTAGACGAACGGCATGACCAGACCGATCAGGGCGAGCGCCTCACAGAAGGCGAAGCCGAGAATCTGGTTGGCGCGGATGAGACCGGCAGCCTCGGGCTGACGGGCGAGCGCCTGGGTGCCGTTACCGAAGATGATGCCGACGCCGACGCCGGGGCCGATCGCGGCGAGGCCGTAACCGATGGAGCCGAGGTTGCCCTTGATTTCGACGCTGGTGGCGGCGAGGGTCTGGAGAGCAGACATGCCGGTTCTTCCTTCTCTTTCTTGGTCCGGTGGGGGTTGGCCACCGGGTGCTTCAGGAGGTGGGGTGCTCAGTGGCCCTTGGCGAGAGCGCCCTGGATGTAGCTGCAGGTCAGCAGGACGAACACATAGGCCTGGACAGCCTGGATGAAGAGCTCGAAGACGGTCATCACGATGACCATCACGAACGAGACACCCGCGTAGGCGATGCCGATGCCGTTGAGCAAGTACCAGCTGGCGATCGTGAAGAGCAGCAGCAGGGTGTGACCCGCGAACATGTTGGCAAAGAGCCGGACGGCGTGCGTGAACGGCCTGACGAGCAGGTTCGAGAAGAGCTCGATGGTCATCGAGAGCGGCAGAACCGGGCCGAGCGTCTTGTCGTAGCCCGTGAAGTTCTTGAAGGCTCCGACGAAACCGTGCTTCTTGAAGGTCAGGCTGACCCACAGGACGTACACGATCGCGGCGAGCGCGGCCGGGTACGCAATGATCGCCGTCACGGGGAACTGGGCGACCGGAATGATGGACCAGAGGTTCATCATCCAGACGAAGAAGAACAGGGAGACCACGAGCGGGACGTACTTCTCGCCCTCGCGCTTGCCGATCGTCTCGTAGACGACGCCCCGGCGTACGAAGTCGTAGCCGGCCTCGGCCACCATCTGCAGCTTGCCCGGAACGATCTTCGGCTTGGCGAAAGCCGCCCAGAAGAAGCCGATGATGATCAGCGAGCCGAGCAGCGCCAGCAGCATCGTCTTGTTGAAGTACAGGTTGCTGTCCGCATCACCCCAGAGGGGCTCGAACAGGAACGAGTGCAAGCCGGGTGCCGGGAAACCACAACCGTCGAAGATGTGGCAATCGGTCTCGAAGGCGAGCACCTGTGTCGGGTCAGCACTCACCGCGGGCTCCTTCAGCGTGGCGCATAGGTACGGCAACCTCGTTGTGTCGGCGCGGCGCGAAGCCGCGGTTCGGCACTGGACTGGTGTAACGGATGTGTGGGCGGCAGTCAGGCATTGAGCCTCGCGATCGAACAGGCGTCAGCTCACATGCCCGCGCCCGCAGTGCCGCAGTTGGAACCGGACGATAGCAGGGTCGTGGACCCGCACTTATCCCGCCCCTACCCTTCACGATTTCGACCCCGTGTTCTTGGGCTTTTCACCCTTGTCGGCATCGGGTTCGACGTAAAGGATCTTGGCCTTCATGTGCGCACGCGCCTGTGCGCCGATCCACACGAGGGTCGTCGCGACCAGCGTGATCGCGAAAGCCTTCGGGTTGAACATAGTGGTGTTCTTGAACGCGGCGACAAAAATGAACAGCAGGATGAGCTGAGTCGTATAGAGCATCAGCCCCATCGCCTGGAACAGGTGAGGCAGGGACTTCGCGGTCCGTTGCAGGACCCCGAGTCCGATCCCCATGAAGAGGATCACCACGATTGTCGCAACGACCGCGCCCAGGGCTCCCTTGCCGCCGGCAACGCCAGCGCTGATGGCGACGGCAACAGCGCCGGCGACAGCGGTGGGTACGGCGGCTTGAAGGAGAGTCCGGACGTCGTTGGACGGCATGGCGGCAGCTCCGCTTGCAGGGGGTGGGCAGTGTGTCGTCATGGACGAGCGTAGGCCCGGTCCGAGTCGATGCCTCGGGCCGATGGACCGTGGTACTCAGGTCCTTCAACTCCGTCACCGGGCTTCGTGAACGGTATCACAAACTATTTGATGAGGTCTTTACCAAGAAAGTGTGCTTGCTGTCACACATGAGAGTGAAGCTGCCCGGGTGAGCAAGGTAACTCGATGAATTGTCTGGTAATGCCCCTTGATGACCGAATCGTCAATGCGCGGAATCAGCCCTGTCTCTGTCCGAAAAACGCGAACGGGCACCGATGGCAGTCGCCCCGTTGACGCCGGAAACTCCCACGACGACCGGGGACCGCTCCGGGAGCTCGTGCCCCTCCTGCCCCATCTTCGTTTGCAGGGGCCGCTGTTGGGCCTCGTGCGCGGATGAGGGTTCCTCCTCGGGCGCCTCACCCTCGCTGCGGTGACGGCGGTAGCGAGGCGGTACGAAGCGTTCCGCCCAGCGCGGCGCCCTGGGCGTGAAACGGGGCATCAGCAGCAGGACGAGGCCCAGGGCGCTCAGGCCCACGATCACGATCACGATCCACAGCGAAGCCGAGTGCACGGAGTAGCCGACGGTGCCGAAGGCGATCAGGGCCGACCAGAAGTACATGATCAGCACGGCCCTGCTGTGCGAGTGGCCGATCTCCAGCAGCCGGTGGTGCAGATGGCCGCGGTCCGCCGCGAACGGCGACTGGCCGTTCCAGGTACGCCGCACGATCGCCAGCACCAGGTCGGCGGCCGGGATCGCGATGATGGTCACGGGCAGCAGCAGCGGGATGAAGACCGGAAGCATCGCGTGGGTGGCCTCGCGCTCACTGCCGGCGAAGAGCTTCATCGTGTCCGGGTCGACCTGCCCGGTGACGGAGATCGCACCCGCCGCCAGCACCAGGCCGATCAGCATCGAACCCGAGTCGCCCATGAAGATCCGGGCCGGATGAATGTTGTGCGGCAGGAAACCCAGGCACATGCCCATCAGGATCGCCATGAAGAGCGTCGCGGGAGCGGCCGCCTCGATCATGTGCCCGTACCAGAGCCGGTACGTGTACAGGAAGAACGCGGCGGAGGCGATACACACCATGCCCGCCGCAAGACCGTCCAGACCGTCGACGAAGTTGACCGCGTTGATGGTGATGACGACCAGGGCGACCGTGAGCAGCGTGCCCTGCCACTGGGTGAGCGCGACGGTGCCGACGCCGGGGATCGGCAGCCACAGAATCGTCAGGCCCTGGATGACCATGACCGCGGCGGCGATCATCTGCCCGCCGAGCTTGATCAGTGCGTCGATCTCGAACTTGTCGTCCAGAACACCGATCAGCCAGATGATCGTGGCCCCGGAGAGCAGCGCCTGCGGCTCGTTGGACAGCTCGAAGACGCTGTCGAGGTTGTGCAGATGGGCCGCGACGATCAGTCCGGCGCACAGCCCGCCGAACATGGCGATGCCACCGAGCCTCGGTGTCGGTTCTCGGTGGACGTCACGCGCACGGATCGCGGGCATCGCCCCGACCGCGATGGCGAACTTTCGCACCGGGCCGGTCAGCAGATAGGTCACCGCGGCCGTGACACAGAGCGTCAGCAGGTAATCACGCACGGGCTGCCTCATAGATTTCGCCGGCCATCTCAGCCCACACTTTAACTACGTCGGGCTCGTGGTTGAGGACACGGAGGCCGGGCCGATGGTTGCACGGACCACGTCTACCCCGGATAGGGCGGATATTTCCGGGCCAGTTCCTGAACCTCCGGGCGGATGTCGCCCTCCTCACCCACCGCCGCCCCGAAGAGCACCGCCAGCCGCGCCATGTCGGCGTCGTCCATGCCCTGGGTGGTGACGGCCGCGGTACCGAGCCTGATGCCCCGGGCGTCCCCGTACGGAAGCGCACAGGTGTCCAGCACCAGGCCCGCCTCTGCCAGCCGGGTACGGGCGGTGGGTCCGTCGACGCCGAGCGGGGCAGGGTCCGCGACGATCAGGTGGGTGTCCGTACCGCCGGTGGTGACGTCGAAGCCCTCGGCCTCCAGACCGGCGGCCAGCACCCGGGCATGGGCCACCACCCGATGGGCGTATGCCGCGAACGCCGGAGTGGCCGCCTCCCCGAACGCGACGGCCTTCGCGGCGACCGTGTGCATCTGCGCGCCGCCCTGGGTGAACGGGAAGACCGCCCGGTCGATCCGCTCGGCCAGCTCCGCACCGCACAGGATCATCCCGCCGCGCGGACCGCGCAGCACCTTGTGCGTCGTCGCGCAGACCACATCCGCGTACGGCACGGGGTTCGGCGCCGCTCCCCCGGCGATCAGCCCCATCGGATGCGCAGCATCGGCGATGAGATACGCGCCCACCTCGTCGGCGATCTCCCGGAACACTTCGTAGTCGGGATGACGGGGGTACGAGATCGAGCCGCTGACGATCGCCTTGGGGCGGTGCGCACGCGCCAGGGTCCGCACCTGCTCGTAGTCGATCAGGCCGCTCTCGGAGTCCACTCCGTAACCGATGAACTCGAACCAGCGGCCGGAGAAGTTGGCGGGCGAGCCATGGGTGAGATGTCCGCCGTACGGGAGTCCCATCGCGAGCACGGTGTCGCCGGGGCGCAGCAGGGCCGCGTACGCGGCGAGGACCGCGGAGGAGCCGGAGTGCGCCTGGACGTTGGCATGTTCGGAACCGAAGAGCGCGGTGGCCCGTCGGCAGGCGATGCGTTCGGCGGCGTCGGCCTGCTCGCAGCCGCCGTGGTAGCGGGCGCCGGGGTAGCCCTCGGCGTACTTGTTGGCGAGCGGTGAGCCGAGGGCGGCGAGAACCGCGGGCGAGGTGAAGTTCTCGGCGGCGATCAGTTGGAGGGTGCTCGACTGCCGTTGCAGCTCCCCCAGCAGTATGGCCGCGATCTCCGGGTCCTCGCGGAGCAGGGCGCCGAAGTCCTGCGGCAGGGTGGCCCGGGCGGCGAAGGGGGATGCGGCAGGAGTGGTGACCGGCATGTGACGCTCCGGGCCTGGGAGGGGTGCGCTGACGTCAGCTCCAATGTAGGCCCGCGACAAGCCCTCTGCCTGCTGTGCGGCGACGCCGTACACCCGTTGGGCCCTCAAGTGCCGGGCCCGTGCGTACGGCCGTCAGAGTGGCGCTGGAGGGCCCGTCAGTGCGGGGCCGGTACGCCGGTCAGTGCGGTGACGACCGGGTCGAGTGCCTGGTTGATCTCGTCACCGATGGACCGGAAGAACGTGATCGGGGCGCCGTACGGGTCGTACACCTCGTCGGCGTCCGCGGTGGGGGCCAGCAGCCAGCCGCGCAGCGCGGCCGCGGCGCGGACCAGCGCGCGGGCGCGCTCGACGACGCCCTCGTCGAGCGGGTCGGGCAACGTGGCGGGGTCTATGGCCCGGACCAGCCGGGTGAATTCCTTGAGGGTGAAGGTCCGCAGGCCGGCCGAGTGACCCATCGAGATCACCTGTGCCCGGTGGTCGCGGGTGGCGGTGAGCACCAGGTCGGCGCGGATCACATGCTCGTCGAGCAGTTCCCTGCCGACGAATCCGGTGGTGTCGGCGCCGAAGTCGGCGAGGACGATCTCGGCGTTGGCCTCCATGGGTGCGCCTTCGTGCCCCCAGGTGCCCGCGCTCTCCACGATCAGTCCGCCTTGACGCGGATCGCCGAGGCGGTCCACCAGGGCGTGCCGGGTCAGCCGCTCGGTGATCGGTGAGCGGCAGACGTTGCCGGTGCTGACGTGGAGGATGCGGAATGTGTCGGCCTGCCCCGCTATGCCACGCCCCTCAGGGGCGGTCAATTGGCCACCTCGAGGTCGGGTACCACCTTGCGGAGTTCCTCGGCCGAGAGTGCGCCGGCGCGCAGCAGTACGGGCACCTTGCCGGTCACGTCGACGATCGACGACGGCACGATGCCGGGCGTCGCGCCGCCGTCGAGGTAGACGGAGACGGAGTCGCCGAGCATCTCCTGGGCTGCGTCGCAGTCCTCGGGGGCCGGGTGTCCGGTGAGGTTGGCGCTGGAGACGGCCATCGGGCCGACCTCCGTGAGCAGCTCGATGGCGACCGGGTGCAGCGGCATCCGGATGGCGACGGTGCCACGGGTGTCCCCGAGGTCCCACTGCAGCGACGGCTGGTGCTTGGCGACGAGCGTGAGGGCGCCCGGCCAGAAGGCGTCGACGAGTTCCCAGGCCTGCTCGGAGAAGTCGGTGACCAGTCCGTGCAGG
The DNA here is from genome assembly GCF_055563255.1 of Streptomyces sp. NPDC002958. Taxonomy (NCBI): domain Bacteria; kingdom Bacillati; phylum Actinomycetota; class Actinomycetes; order Kitasatosporales; family Streptomycetaceae; genus Streptomyces; species Streptomyces sp. NPDC002958. The sequence goes on from NZ_JBVHDS010000002.1 coordinate 437,922, forward strand.
GTGTTCGGGGAGCCGATCAGCACGGGCGTCGGCATGTTGCGGCCCCGGCCCTTGGCGTGCAGCAGATCGGCGACGCCCTCGGAACTGAAGGCGTCCGCACCGATGCCGTACACGGTGTCGGTGGGCAGCACGACCAGTTCGCCGCGGCGGACGGCCGACGCGGCCTCACGCAGACCCGTCGTACGGTCGGTCGCGTCGTTGCAGTCGTATCGCCGTGCCATCAGCCGGCCTCCTCAAGCATGTACGGGTATGGCGGGTACGGGTCGTTCGGGTGGCGGCCGCAGGTCACGGCATGGCCTTGCGGGCCGTGGCGAACCGCGGCCGGTTGTTCAGGTCGGGGTGATCGGCCGCGTCGGCCCAGCCGCGTTCCTCGGTGAAGATCCACGGCACCTGGCCGCCCTGGGTGTCGGCGTGCTCGATGACGACGAGGCCGCCGGGGCGCAGCAGGCGGTGTGCGGTGCGTTCGATGCCGCGGATGGTGTCGAGTCCGTCCTCGCCGGAGAAGAGGGCCATCTCCGGGTCGTGGTCGCGGGCCTCGGGTGCCACGTACTCCCATTCGGTGAGCGGGATGTATGGCGGGTTGGAGATGACCAGGTCGACCTGGCCGTCGAACTCGGGAAGGGCCGTGAGCGCGTTTCCGTGGTGGACGGTGACCCTGGACCCCTCTGCGTTCTTCCTGGTCCACTTGACGGCGTCGTCGGAGAGCTCCACGGCGTGCACGCGTGAGCGCGGCACCTCCTGGGCCATGGCCAGGGCGATGGCGCCCGATCCGCTGCAGAGGTCGACGATGAGCGGCTCGACGACATCCATCGCGCGCACCGCGTCTATCGCCCAGCCGACGACCGATTCGGTCTCCGGGCGGGGGACGAAGACACCGGGTCCGACCTGGAGCTCCAGGTAGCGGAAGAAGGCGCGTCCGGTGATGTGCTGCAGCGGTTCGCGGGCCTCGCGGCGGGCGATGGCCTCCCAGTAGCGGGCGTCGAAGTCCGCGTCCGGCACATGGTGCAGCTCGCCCCGCTTGACGCCGTGCACGAACGCGGCGAGTTCCTCCGCGTCGAATCGTGGTGAAGGGACACCGGCGTCGGCCAGCCGCTGGGTGGCCTGGGCCACCTCGGCGAGCAGCAGGTTCATCGCGGTTCTCCGTAGGGTCACGGGTGGGGCGGGCTGGGGCTCACGCGGCGGCGAGCTTGGCGGCTGAGTCGGCGTCGACACAGGCCTGGATCACGGAATCCAGGTCACCGTCGAGTACCTGGTCCAAGTTGTACGCCTTGAATCCGACCCGGTGGTCCGAGATCCGGTTTTCCGGGAAGTTGTATGTCCGGATCTTCTCCGAACGGTCGACCGTACGCACCTGGCTGCGTCGTACGTCCGAAGCCTCCTGCTCGGCGGCTTCCTGGGCGGCCGCGAGCAGACGCGAACGCAGGATACGCATGGCCTGCTCCTTGTTCTGGAGCTGGCTCTTCTCGTTCTGGCAGGAGGCGACGACGCCGGTCGGCAGGTGGGTGATGCGGACCGCCGAGTCCGTGGTGTTGACGGACTGGCCACCGGGGCCCGAGGAGCGGTAGACGTCGATACGGAGATCATTGGCGTGGATCTCGACGTCGACCTCCTCGGCCTCGGGCGTGACGAGCACACCGGCGGCGGAGGTGTGGATACGGCCCTGGGACTCGGTGGACGGCACCCGCTGCACGCGGTGCACCCCGCCCTCGTACTTCAGCCGGGCCCACACGCCCTGGCCGGGCTCGGTGGCACCGTTGCCGCCCTTGGTCTTCACAGCGACCTGGACGTCCTTGTAGCCGCCGAGCTCGGACTCGGTGGAGTCGATGATCTCGGTCTTCCAGCCGACGCGCTCGGCGTAGCGCAGATACATCCGCAGCAGATCCCCGGCGAACAGGGCGGACTCGTCGCCGCCCGCGCCCGCCTTGATCTCCAGGAGCACGTCCTTGTCGTCGCTGGGGTCGCGCGGGACCAGGAGGAGGCGGAGCTTCTCGGTGAGCTCTTCGCGCTGTTTCTCCAGGTCCTTGACCTCGGCGGCGAAGTCGGGGTCGTCGGCGGCGAGCTCGCGGGCCGTCTCGATGTCGTCCCCGGCCTGCTTCCAGGAGCGGTACGTGCCGACGATCGGGGTCAGCTCGGCGTAGCGCTTGTTGAGCCTGCGCGCGTTGGCCTGGTCGGCGTGGACCGCCGGGTCCGCGAGCTTCTTCTCGAGATCGGCCTGTTCGCCGATCAGTTCCTCGACCGCCTCGAACATCTTCGGGCTCCTGGTTTCTTCACTCGAACGTGCCTGCTGGACGGCGTGATGCTGTCCGGTGCGGGGTGCGGGGACGGGCCCGTACCCCGGGCCGGAAAAAAACGCCGGTCTCGGCGCCCCCGGGAAGAGGGCGCCGAGAACCGGCGCAGTGGCTCGCTACTTGCTGGCGGAGCCGGCAGCCTTGCCGAAGCGGGCCTCGAAGCGGGCCACGCGGCCACCGGTGTCGAGGATCTTCTGCTTGCCCGTGTAGAACGGGTGGCACTCGGAGCAGACGTCGGCGCGGATGGTGCCGCCGTCGATGGTGCTCCGGGTCGTGAACGCCGCGCCACAGGTGCAGCTGACCTGCGTCTCGACGTACTCGGGGTGGATGTCGCGCTTCAAGGGTTTCTCCTAGGTTCGGGAGGGCGCCGGGTCGTACGCGCGGATTGCGCGTCCGTGAACCGGGGCCGACGTACCAGTCTGCCAGGGACCGGCCGTATCTCCCAAAACCGGGGGCCGGCCGCAACTATTCCCGGCCTGCCCGGTCACTTCTGTTCCCGGTCCGCCCGGTCACTTCACGACGCTGCCCGCGTCGCCCTTGTCGCCCGCCGACTTCTCCGTGGCGGAGGCGGGGATGGCCTTGTCGTGCTCGAGTGCCGTCCACACCTGCTGGGCGGGCCCCTCCAGCGGTACGACGCGGTTCGGGTCGGTCGGGTCGTACTGCACGGGCAGGGTGACCATCTGGACGTTCTCCGGGTCGAGCCCCTTGAGGCTGTTCGCGAAGCTCGTGAGCTCCTCCACCGAACCCAGGTCGGAGTCGGTGGTGACCGCCTTGGTCGCCGTGTCCGCGAGGTCGAAGAGAGTCTTCGGATTCGAATACACCCCGACACTCTTGGCCTGTTCCATCAGCGCCTTGATGAACGCCTGCTGGAGCTGGATGCGGCCGAGGTCGCTGCCGTCGCCGACGCCCGTGCGGGTACGGACGAGGGCCAGCGACTGCTCACCGTCGAGCGTGTGGGTACCGGGTTCGAGATACAAATGGCTCTTGGGGTCATTGATCGTCTGGGTGGTGGTGATCTCCACGCCGCCCAGCTCGTCGATGAGCTTCTTGAAGCCGGTGAAGTCGACTTCGAGGTAGTGGTCCATGCGGATGCCGGACATGGACTCGACGGTCTTGACCGCACAGGCCGGTCCCCCGACCTCGTACGCCGAGTTGAACATCGCACGCTCCTGGCCGGCGACGGGCTGCCCCGTGGTGTCGCTGGTGCAGTCGGGGCGGGTGACGAGGGTGTCGCGAGGGATGGACACGACCGAGGCGCTCTTGTGGCCCTTGTTGATGTGCACGACCATCGCGGTGTCGGAACGGGCCGTGCCCTCGTCGACGCCGTACTCGGAGTTCGCGCCGGAGCGGGAGTCCGAGCCGAGTACGAGGATGTCCTGGGAACCGTTGTCGACGTCGTCGGGGCGGTTCTTGCCGAGCGCCGCGTTGATGTCGACGGCCTTGAGATTGCCGTTGAGCTTGAAGTAGGCGTATGCGAGCCCGCCGCCGCCGACAACCACGGCGCCGGCCAGGATCCAGGCGACTATCACCGTCACCCTGCGGCGACGGGAAGGCTTCTTCCGGCGTTTGCCGGTGGGGCGTATTCGGCCGCCTCTCCCGCTCTGCTCGGTCATCCGTCTCCCTCGGTCGTCAGCTTCTCCCGGCTACCCCCTGCAGCGGTGTTCGGGCACTGGTTCTGCCAATTTTGGCGACTTGTCGTCACTTCATACGACGAAGCGGCACGAAGAAGGGTTACACAACAGCCTGTCACATCCGCGTGAGGACAAAAAGGACGCGCGACCCTGATGAACAGCTGGTGACCCCGCGCTCACCTGCGGTTTCTTACCCGATGCAGACATCGCGTCGGCGCCCACTGTCGCGACGGGCATGTGGCGAAGGTCTCGGATCGACCGAAAGGACCGAATCGACTGCGTCACATACGCGGGCCCGACAGCACAGGGCCGCCCCCGTCACCGGAGTGACGGGGGCGGCCCTGTGATTCAGTCGATCGGGGTAGGACGTCAGTCGTTGCCGTTACCCGGAGCCGGCGTCGTCTTCTGGATCTGGAGCAGGAACTCCGCGTTGGACTGGGTCTTCTTCATCCGGTCCAGGAGAAGCTCGATCGCCTGCTGCTGGTCGAGCGCGTGCAGCACCCGGCGCAGCTTCCAGACAATGGCCAACTCGTCGCTGCCGAGCAGGATTTCTTCCTTACGGGTGCTGGACGCGTCGACGTCCACTGCCGGGAAGATGCGCTTGTCCGAGAGCTTCCGGTCGAGCTTGAGCTCCATGTTGCCGGTGCCCTTGAACTCCTCGAAGATCACCTCGTCCATGCGCGAGCCGGTCTCGACGAGCGCGGTGGCCAGGATGGTCAGCGAACCGCCGTCCTCGATGTTGCGCGCGGCACCGAAGAAGCGCTTCGGCGGGTACAGCGCGGTCGAGTCGACACCACCGGACAGGATGCGGCCGGAGGCGGGTGCCGCGAGGTTGTACGCGCGGCCGAGGCGGGTGATGGAGTCCAGCAGGACGACCACGTCGTGACCCAGCTCGACGAGACGCTTGGCGCGCTCGATGGCCAGCTCGGCGACGGTGGTGTGGTCCTCGGCGGGACGGTCGAAGGTCGAGGAGATGACCTCGCCCTTCACCGACCGCTGCATGTCGGTGACCTCTTCCGGACGCTCGTCGACCAGGACGACCATCAGGTGGCACTCGGGGCTGTTGACCGTGATCGCGTTGGCGATCGCCTGCAGGATCATGGTCTTGCCGGTCTTCGGCGGGGCCACGATCAGGCCTCGCTGGCCCTTGCCGATCGGTGCGACCAGGTCGATGATCCGCGTCGTCAGGACGTTGGAGTCGGTCTCCAGACGGAGCCGGTCCTGCGGGTAGAGCGGGGTCAGCTTCTGGAACTCCGGGCGGCCGCGTCCGGTTTCGGGCGCCATGCCGTTGACCGAGTCGAGGCGGACCAGGGCGTTGAACTTCTCGCGACGCTCGCCGTCCTTGGGCTGGCGCACCGCACCGGTGACGTGGTCACCCTTGCGCAGGCCGTTCTTGCGGACCTGGGCGAGCGAGACGTACACGTCGTTCGGGCCCGGCAGGTAGCCGGAGGTCCGAATGAACGCGTAGTTGTCGAGGATGTCCAGGATGCCCGCGACAGGGATCAGGACGTCGTCCTCGGAGACCGGAACCTCACTGGCGAAGTCCTCGCGGCCACGACGGCCACGGCGGTCGCGGTAGCGGCCGCGGCGACCACGACGGCCGCCTGCCTCGTCGTCGTAACCGTCGTCCTGCGGGCCGCCGCCCTGCTGGCCCTGGCGCTGCTGGCGCTGGCCGCCCTGCTGGCCCTGGCCACCGCCCTGCTCATCGCCCTTGCCCCGACGGTCACGCTGACGGTCGCGGCGCTCCCCGCGCTCCTGGCGGTCGCCCCGGTCGCCGCGCTGCGCACGGTCCTGGCGGTCGCCCCGGCGGCCCTCGGCCGTGTCGGCCACGGCCTCGGCCTTGGCATCGGTGCGGTCGTCGCCCTTCGGCTCGGCCTGCGTCTGAGCCTTGGCCTCGGCGGCCGGCTTGCTCTCCGCCTTGCTCTCCGGGCTGCCGGCCTGAGCGGTCGCACGGCGCCGACGGCGCTCGCCCGCGGGCTGGTCGTCGCTGGCCGGCTGGCCGGGGATGTCGATCTGCTGCTGGGCTGCGGCCTTCTCGGCGGGCGCGGCGGCGGACTCGTCCCCGGTGCGCGCCTTGGAGGTGGCACGGCGCTTCGGCTTGGTCTCGGCATCCGCGGCGGGCACGGCGGCCTTGGGCGCAGCGGAGCTACCGGCCTGCGCCTCCTTGATGACCTCGATCAGCTGGCCCTTGCGCATCCGCGCGGTGCCCTTGATGCCGAGGCCGGACGCGACCTGCTGCAGCTCGGCCAGGACCATGCCGTCAAGGCCGGTGCCGGAGCGGCGGCGCCGTGCGGTGGTGCCAGTGGCAGCACCTTCGGCGGGCGCAGCGCTGTCGACGGTCTTGTCGGCAGTCACGCCCATCAGATCGGTGGTGTCGCTCACGAAGGGTCCTTCCCTGGAGCGGACGTCGGCCTTCTGGCTCGGCGACCGGTTGTGCTGTCCGACTGCGGTCTTTTCTTGCGGACCGAGCCGGGGCGGTGGTCCGCCGGGTACGGCGGAGAGATGAAGGTGTGCAAGGGTCCGGCGCGAGCATCCCCCTGCTCGGCCCACTCCTGGACGAGCGAGGGGTGTCGTGCCGGTTCCGGAGCGTGCACGAAACTGCTCAGGCAGGCTGCTCAGGCAGTTGGGGAGGCTCCCGGAAGAATTGGTGGTCCCGGAAAGGGACACGAAGCAACGCGCCACGTAGACGTCGGTTGCAGACTTGAGGTTAACACTACCGGCTCCAACAAACATTCCCCCTCTCACTCACCGGCAATCACTTCTCGGCTACGGGGCGAGCGGCAGCACGCTCGCACCCGGTGCGTCGAGAGTGAGCCGATTGGCTGCCCATCCCTCGCCCGCCAGCCGTGCGACCTTGTCGGCCGCACCGTCCTCGGCCAGTGCGAGCACGGTCGGCCCGGCACCGGAGATGACTGCGGGCACGCCGTCGGCGCGCAGTCGGTTCACGAGCTCCACGCTCTGCGGCATCGCCGGGGCGCGGTACTCCTGATGAAGCCGGTCCTCGGTGGCGGTGAGCAGCAGCTCGGGGTGCCTGGTCAGCGCCTCGACGAGGAGCGCGGCACGGCCGGCGTTGAAGGCGGCGTCGACGTGCGGGACCGTGCGCGGCAGCAGTCCGCGGGCGGTCTCGGTCAGGACCGGCTTGCTGGGCACGAAAACCACCGGAACGATGGAATCTGCGGGGTCCATCCTGATCGCGCGGGCCGATCCGCCGTCCATCCAGGCAAGGGTGAACCCGCCGAGCAGGCAGGCCGCGACATTGTCGGGGTGGCCCTCGATCTCGGTGGCGAGCTCCAGCAGCGCGGCGTCGTCGAGCCGGGCATCACCGCCGGTCGTCACGGCGCGGGCGGCGACGATGCCGGCACAGATGGCGGCGGAGGAGGAGCCGAGGCCGCGCCCGTGCGGGATGCGGTTGGCGCAGACGATCTCCAGGCCGCGGGGCTGTCCGCCGAGCAGGTCGAAGGCGGTGCGCAGGGAGCGCACGAGGAGGTGGCTCTCGTCGCGGGGCAGCGTGTCCGCGCCCTCACCCGCGATGTCGATGTGCAGTCCGGAGTCGGCCACGCGGACGACGACGTCGTCGTACAGCCCCAGTGACAGGCCGAAGGCGTCGAAACCCGGGCCCAGGTTGGCGCTGGTCGCGGGGACGCGCACCCGGACGGCGGCGGCTCGGAAGGCGGGACCGGCCATCGCTTAGACGACTCTCCTTGTGAGACAGCGGGGGTGGTGAAGCGTTTTCTCGAAGGTGGCGGGAGGTCGTGGCGGCGGGGAGTGGAATTCCGGGGAACCCGACGGCCACAACGGCCCTCGCACCGCGGCAGATGCGGCGGGGTGGGTTGAGTACAGCTTATCGAAGGAAGGTTCTGTAGCGACATAGGGCGCACAGGAGGCGCACGATGCGTGTCGCCCGCCTCCTATGCGCTCGCCGCCCCGAAAAGGGGCGGTTGAGCTGGGTTCTTGCCGACAGGTGAGCCGGGTTGTCACTGGCAGATGAGCCAGGTCCGTGCCGACAGGCAGGCCCGGTTCCCCGCCGACCGTCCACCGGACCTACGCGAGGCCCAGCTTCTCGGCGGCGGTGGCCGCGTCGACCGGGACCGTGACCGGCTGCGGGGCGCCCGCGACAGCCCAGTCGGGGTCCTTGAGCCCGTTGCCGGTGACCGTACAGACGATCTTCTGGCCCGGGTCGACCTTGCCCTCCTCGGCGGCCTTCAGCAGACCGGCCACGGAAGCGGCCGACGCGGGCTCGACGAAGACGCCCTCCTGGGAGGCCAACAGCCGGTAGGCGGAAAGGATCTGGCGGTCCGTCACCTCATCGATGAAGCCGCCTGATTCGTCCTTGGCGTCCAGTGCGTACTGCCAGGAGGCCGGGTTGCCGATCCGGATCGCGGTGGCGATGGTCGACGGGTCCTTGACGATCTCGCCGCGGACGATGGGCGCGGAGCCGGAGGCCTGGAAGCCCCACATGCGCGGACCGTGCGTGGACATGCCGTCGCCCGCGTACTCCTTGTACCCCTTCCAGTACGCGGTGATGTTGCCCGCGTTACCGACCGGGAGGACGTGGATGTCCGGGGCGTCGCCGAGCGCGTCGACGATCTCGAACGCGGCGGTCTTCTGGCCCTCGATACGGGACGGGTTGACCGAATTGACCAGCGCCACCGGGTAGTTGTCCGAGAGCGAGCGGGCCAGTGTCAGGCAGTCGTCGAAATTGCCGTCGACCTGGAGGATCTTGGCGCCGTGCACGAGGGCCTGCCCCATCTTGCCGAGCGCGATCTTGCCCTGCGGTACGAGGACGGCGCAGACCATGCCGGCCCGCACCGCGTACGCGGCGGCGGAGGCGGAGGTGTTGCCGGTGGAGGCACAGATGACGGCCTGTGCGCCCTCCTCCTTGGCATGGGTGATCGCCATCGTCATCCCGCGGTCCTTGAAGGACCCGGTGGGGTTGGCGCCCTCGACCTTGAGGTGCACCTCACAGCCCGTGCGCTCGGAGAGGACCTGAGCGGGGACGAGCGGCGTACCACCCTCACGAAGCGTGACGACCGGCGTCGTGCTCGTGACCGGAAGGCGGTCCCGGTACTCCTCGATGATGCCGCGCCACTGGTGGGTGCCCTTGCTGGTCATGGGTCCTTACTCCCCTTCAACACGCATGATGCTGGCGACACCGCGCACGGTGTCGAGCTTGCGCAGCGCTTCGACGGTCGCCGAGAGGGCGGCGTCGGGCGCGCGGTGGGTGACGACGACGAGAGAGGCCTCGCCGCCCTCCCGTCGCCCGCCGCCACCCTGCTCGATGGCGACTTCGTCGCCGCTGCTCGGATTTCTGCCCTGCTGGCGGACGGTATCAATGGATACGCCCTGTTCGGCGAAGACCGTCGCGACCTGGGCGAGTACACCAGGCTTGTCGGCCACGTCGAGGCTGATGTGGTACCGCGTGACGACCTCGCCCATGGGGCTGACCGGCAGGCGCGTGTACGCGGACTCGCCGGGGCCGGTGGCCTCGTTGAGTTTGTTGCGGCAGACCGCGACCAAGTCACCGAGGACCGCGGACGCGGTCGGCGAGCCACCGGCGCCGGGGCCGTAGAACATGAGCTGTCCGGCCGCCTCGGCCTCGACGAACACCGCGTTGTACGCCTCCCGGACGGAGGCCAGCGGGTGGCTCAGCGGAATCATCGCGGGGTGCACCCGCGCGGTGACGGACTGCCCGTCGGCGGCGCGCTCGCAGATGGCGAGGAGCTTGACGGTGCAGCCCATACGGCGGGCGGAGGCGATGTCGGCGGCGGTGACCTCGGTGATGCCCTCGCGGTGCACGTCACCGATCCTGACCCGGGTGTGGAAGGCGATACCGGCGAGGATCGCGGCCTTGGCGGCGGCGTCGAAGCCCTCGACGTCGGCGGTCGGGTCGGCCTCGGCGTACCCGAGAGCGGTGGCCTCGTCGAGCGCCTCGGAGTATCCGGCTCCGCTCGTGTCCATCCGGTCGAGGATGAAGTTGGTGGTGCCGTTCACGATGCCGAGAACCCGGTTGACCTTGTCGCCGGCGAGGGATTCGCGCAGCGGCCGTACGAGCGGGATGGCACCGGCCACGGCGGCCTCGTAGTAGAGGTCCCGGCCGTGCTGCTCGGCGGCGCCGTGCAGTGCGGCGCCGTCCTCGGCCAGCAGCGCCTTGTTGGCGGAGACGACGCTCGCGCCGTGCTCGAAGGCGGTGGTGATGAGGGTACGGGCGGGCTCGATGCCGCCGATGACCTCGATGACGACGTCGATGTCGCCGCGTTTGACCAGGGCTGTCGCATCGGTGGTGATCAGTGCGGGGTCGACCCCCTCCCGCACCCTCGAAGGTCGGCGCACGGCGACACCGACGAGCTCGACCGGCGCGCCGATGCGTGCGGCGAGGTCGTCGGCGTGCGTCGTCATGATGCGCGCCACCTCTGAGCCGACCACTCCACAGCCCAGCAGCGCCACCTTCAGCGGACGCGTACGCATCATCCGACCTCGTTTCCTTTACATCTGATGTGTGCACCAGTCTCACTCACCGGACGGGAGTTTCTGTCACTCGTCCGGATCCTGAGACATATATTTCATCAGCCGACATCGAGACGCAGGAGATCTTCCTCCGTCTCGCGCCTGACGATGACTCGCGCCTCTCCGTCGCGCACGGCGACGACGGGCGGGCGCAGGGCATGGTTGTAGTTGCTCGCCATGGAGCGGCAGTACGCGCCGGTGGCGGGCACGGCGATCAGATCGCCGGGCGCCAGGTCGGACGGCAGGAACGCGTCCTTGACCACGATGTCGCCGCTCTCACAGTGCTTGCCGACGACGCGGACGAGCATCGGCTCGGCGTCGGAGGTGCGCGAGACGAGCGCGACGCTGTACTCGGCGTCGTACAGCGCAGTGCGGATGTTGTCCGACATGCCGCCGTCGACGCTGACGTACGTACGCAGCCCCTCCAGGGGCTTGATGGTGCCGACCTCGTACAGCGTGAACGCGGTGGGGCCGACGATGGCGCGCCCCGGCTCGACGGAGATCCGCGGGGTGGCGAGCCCGGCCGCCTCGCACTCGCGGTTCACGATGTCACCGAGCGCCTTGGCGATCTCGTGCGGCTCGCGCGGGTCGTCCTCAGAGGTGTACGCGATCCCCAGCCCGCCGCCGAGGTCGATCTCGGGCAGCTCGATGCCGTGCTCGTCGCGCACTTCGGCGAGCAGCTGCACCACGCGCCGGGCGGAGACCTCGAAGCCGGCCATGTCGAAGATCTGCGAGCCGATGTGTGAGTGGATGCCGATGAGTTCGAGCCCGTCGAGGGTGAGCGCCCGGCGTACGGCCTCGGCGGCCTGTCCCCCGGCCAGCGCGATCCCGAACTTCTGGTCCTCGTGCGCGGTGGCGATGAACTCGTGGGTGTGCGCCTCGACGCCGACGGTGACGCGGATCTGTACGCGCTGCCGCTTGCCGAGCCGCTGCGCGATGTGTGCGACCCGGGCGATCTCCTGGAAGGAGTCGAGCACGATCCGCCCGACGCCGACGGTGACCGCCCGCTCGATCTCCGCGACGGTCTTGTTGTTGCCGTGGAAGGCGATGCGCTCGGCGGGCATACCGGCGTCCAGCGCGCAGGTCAGCTCGCCCCAGGAGCAGACGTCGAGGTTGAGCCCCTCGTCCTTGAGCCAGCGCACGACGGCCCGTGACAGGAACGCCTTCCCTGCGTAGAACACATCGGCGTCCGGCCCGAAGGCGTCGGCCCAGGCCCGGCAGCGGGCCCGGAAGTCGCTCTCGTCGAGGAAGTAGGCGGGGGTGCCGAACTCCTCGGCCAGCCGTGTCACTTCGATCCCGCCGACGGTGACCGCACCGTCCTCGTTGCGGGCGACGGTACGGGACCAGACCTTCGCGTCCAGGACATTGAGGTCGGCGGGCGGGGCCATGTAGTGCCCCTCCGTCATGACGTCGGCGTGACGGGGCCCGGCGGGGTGTGCGGATCGGCTCATCGTGTTGCTCTGTTCTCTCGGGTCTCAGAGGACTTCGGGTGCGCTGATGCCGAGCAGGGACAGGCCGCCTGCCAGCACCGTCCCGGCGGCTTCGGCAAGGGCGAGCCGGGAACGGTGGGCGGCCGAGGGTTTCTCGTCTCCGACGGGGAGCGGCCGGGCGCTGTCGTGGAAGTCGAAGAAGGCCTGCGCGACCGCTTCCAGCTGCCGGGCGAGCCGGTCGGGCTCACGGTGGCGGGCGGCGGCGGCGAGCACACCGGGGTGATCGGCGAGACGCGCACCGAGGGCGGGCGCGTCGACGCTCTCCTCGTACGCGGCACAGAACCCGAGCTGCTCGGCGTTCCGGCTCAGGGCACAGGTCCGGGCGTGTGCGTACCGCACCCGGAACAGTGGATTGCTCTCCTGCTGTACGAGGAGCTCATCGCTCCCCGTGGACCGGGCCCGGTCGTGCGGGGCGGCCCGCAGCAGTGCCCAGCGCGCGGCATCGCTCCCGAGCCGCTCGAAGAGATCACGGTCCGAGGTCGGCACAGGCACCACATGCAGCGCTTCGCCGCCCGCCGTCCGCTCCGCGACCTCGGCCCCCTGAGCCCGGAGCAGCCGCTCGACGGTCTCGGTGACGACACGGGCGCGCAGCTCGTCGACGGGCACGAACGAGACGGAGACGCCGACGAGGCCGTCCCCGTGCCCGTACTCGGTACCGCGCTCGTCGACGGCCCGGACAAGCGCTGCCAGGCCGTCGGCATTGTCCAGCGTGAAGTTCAGAAATCCCGGCCCGGTGACCTCGACGCCACCGATCCCCGGCGCTCCCTGTACCCGTTCCCGAAGGATCTCCGCCACATCCCTGGCCGGCAGCGCGGCGGGTCCGGCCAGCTGGAGGGCGACGGCGCAGGCGTAATCCCCACGTCCGCCGGGACGTGTCCGCTCCACCCGCACGCGCGCGGGCACGGGCGCGCGCAAGGCGTCCTCGTCGACCGCGCGGCGCACGGCGTGCAGCACAGTCCTGGAGAGATCGGCGGGGGTCACAGGACAAGCGTATGGGAGGAAGGGGGCTGCCTCGCGACCCGGTTTCGCCATGCGGTCACCCTGCGGCGCTCTCCGCCCTCCCGGCACCATGTCTGTCGTCGAGCGACGGCGGGCCCCCTTTGCCCATCAACTGCCTTACGAGCCGCACCAGCTCGCTCGGCTCGAAGGGCTTCGCCAGGAACGCATCGACGCCCCCGCTGTCCGCCTCGTGAGGGGTGCAGGCACTGATGATCGCCACGGGCAGATGTCTGGTCCGCGGATCGGAGCGCAATCTGGTGGCGGTCTGCAGACCGTCCAGCCGGGGCATGACGACGTCGAGCGTGATCACATCGGGACGGACCCGGTGCACCAGATCCAGACACTCGACACCATCGGCCGCGGTCACGACCTCGAAGCCCTCAAGCTCAAGATTGACCCTGATCAACTGCCGGATGACCTCGTTGTCGTCGACAACAAGCACGCGGCCACACGCCCCTGACACACTCCGAGAGTAGGCGGGGCGTAGGGGCTGCGTCCGGGTATTGCCCATTTCCGACCCCGGAGAGGTGGCGCGCGAGGGTGGCCGGATGTACGCAGAATCACCCTGCGCCTCTCCCTCGACGGGCACCCACGCCGCCCCTTCGGGGCCGGAAATACCTGTTCACCGACACCCTGAGGAAGCTGGTAGTGTTTCCCCCGTCGCCGAGCAACACAGCGATACGCCCCCGTAGCTCAGGGGATAGAGCAACGGCCTCCGGAGCCGTGTGCGCAGGTTCGAATCCTGCCGGGGGCACTTCGCATGAAGTGCCCAAAGACCCCGTCATCAGCAATCACGCTGAGGCCGGGGTCTTCGCGTATGCGCAGGCATGTGCAGCGCCGAGCGGCCCCAGGACGGGGTCTGTGGACTTTTTGTGGACAGGATCTTGGAGCGTCTGCACAGGTCAAAGCAGCTGCCTCGGACGCGGGCGCAGCCCGGCGTGCCAGTCCCGCTCCAGATCCGCTGCGTCGAATACGCTGCGAAGACGTCCAACCTGAGTCCTTGATATTGCGTATACACAACGGACTGCCGCGCGGCGGCGACTCTTCACGTCGGCCCGGATGGGGCAGCTGCCGAATGCAGGAAGGGGTGTGGCATGAGGTCCCCAGGCGTGCAGCTTCGGGAGATCACCGACGACAACCGGGATGCCGTTCGCGCTCTCCGCGTCCGACGTGACCAGAAGCAGTTCGTCGCCTCCGTGTCCAAGTCGCTCAAGGAGGCGACAAAGAAACCAGAGGCCAATCCCTGGTACCGCGCCCTGTACCGCGATGACGAGCCAGTCGGCTTCGTGATGCTGTCGTGGAAACCGCCGGCTGGTCCTTACAAAGGGCGGCACTTCATCTGGCGCCTCCTCGTCGACAAGCGGTACCAGGGGCGAGGGATCGGCCGAGAGGCGCTCACGCAGATCACCGCCCTGGTTCGCACGGACGGCGCCACCGAGCTGCTGACCAGCTACGAGCCCGGCGACGGCGAACCGTGGCCCTTCTATCAGAAGTTCGGGTTCGAGCCCACCGGGGAAATCGACGACGGCGAGATCGTTCTGCGGCTCACCTTCCCCACGCGGTGAGCTCATACGGAAAGCGATCGTCCCTCGGTGAAACGGAACGCGACGCGGCAGGTGCAACTAGCTGTTGTGTGTCACGACGTTGTAGGCACTTCGGATGTGGCATTGGCTGACTTGTTGCTGCGTACGGCGTTGAGGTAGTCGGCGATGGCGTCCCTGTTGCGGATCAGGCACTCGATGCGTTCGGTCATCCGGTCGCGTTCACGCTCCAGCGTGCCGGTCATCTCGGGTGTCACGTCCGAGAAGTAGATGATCCGGGGCTGATCGAGGCACGGGAGGATCTGTTTGATGATCCGGGTCGGCAGGCCGGCGTCGAGCAGTCCTCGGCGCGCGGGGAGGCCGTGGCACTGGATAGCCGTTACCGTTACCGGCTGATCGCCTCGGCACCCGCTCGCGGAGCGCAAGCCTGCGAAGGGCCGAGCCCCGCGCCCCGCTCCTGCCGACGGCTCGTTCACCGCCTACGCAAACCATCTGGACGGGGCGGAGCGTGGCTCCCGGTCATCAGACGGCGACCACGTGCACGTCCGTCGGCGCGAGGACCGTCAGGTAGGCGTGGATGTCCCCCGGGTCGGTGGTGAAGATCACCGCGCTGCCGTGCCGGGCCGCTGCCAGAGCCACCCAGGCGTCCACCGCGTCCGGTCGCTTCTTCGCCGGCAGGGCCGCCCGCCCCAGAGCGGTGCCGATGCGCCGCCAGTCCACGAGGTCCGGGCCCGTCGCACAGGCCAGACACTCCGGACGGCCCGCCTTCGTCTCACGCATGGGCGGCTCGGACGTACGGGCCTGAGGGACGGTGCAATCCTTCAGGACGCCGGACAGGGCGTGCACCAACGCCGACTGGGGGCGCCACACCTGGGCGAGGACCGGTCCCAGCACCAGCGCCCGGTGCGGGATCGTACGCAGTCCCTCGTGGAGAGCCACCGCCTTCGCCTTACGGTCGGCGAGTGCGATGAGCATGCCGGTGTCGTAGACCGGCACCCGTGCGCTCACGCGGCGTGTCCCGGACGGCGGCCTTGCCGGTCCCGGCCGTGGACGAGTCCCAGGGCCTCCTCGACTTCGCGACGTTCCTGCTCCGTCAGTTCCGCGGTCGGTTCCGGGGCAGGTTCGGCGGGCAGCCCGTCCGCCGACCGCTCCGCGCGGGCGATGAGTGCGTCCACCTCGGCGAACTGTTCCTCTATGGCGTCACTCTCGGCCATCTGGCGCGTTGCGGCATGCACCAGGTATGCCGAGACGTCCATGCCCGCCCGTTCCGCGTGCCGCCTGATGCGTTCCGCTTGGTCTTGCTCCAAGCTGATCGTGATGCGCGTCTTTGCCACGAAGGCATCGTAATACGCGTATGACGGCAGTGCGAGTGCGGTCGAGCGTTCCGCAGGGACTCCGGCCCGATGTCGAGCTTCGCGCCGATCGAGCGGATCGCCGCGGACGATCGTTCAAGGACTGCAGAAGACCAGCCTTTGCCCAGATGAACTCGCATCCCCTGAAGGCACTACCTCCAGCCATAGCCTGCAGCGGCTTCGGCTCCGAACCCGAGGCAGGCGCGCACGGCCTTCCCACAATCCGCAGACACAGCGATGGCGCCGCACCGGGTGGGGGTCCGGTGCGGCGCCCGCGCTCGGCGCCGGGCTACTTCAGCCCGTAGGCCCGGTCGAGGGTCTCGACGGTGCGGCTGCCCGCGTTGTCCCAGAGTTCGGCCCTGACCGCCACATATCCGTTGGTGCCGGAGAGCTTCGGCTGGCGGTAGGAGATCCGGAAGGAATCGGCGTCCGCGCGCTCGACCGTGGCCGGGCGCCATGTCGTGCCGCCGTCGTAGCTCACCGAGACCTTCGCCCCTGCGAGCTTCGTCGACCCCGTCCAGCCCTTGGCCCGGTAGCCGTCCAGGGTGAAGGAGTACGGGGTGCCCGCACGGACCCGGTTGAGCAGGTCGGAGGAGATCCGGTAGTGCGTCGCGATCACCGGCAGGGGCTCACAGGTCGAGACCTGGTGGAGGACGTCCTTGCAGGTTTCCTGGTTCACCCCGCGAGGGGCGTCCGCCGTGAACGAGTACTGCGTGTGCGTGCCCTTGGCGCCCTCGAAGTAGTTCTCGGATTCCGTGTCGAACGGGAGGTCGATGTCCAGCCGGTAAGCGGCCCTGTCCTTGATGGTCCACTGGCTGCCGTCCTCGATCTCCTTCCCGTCGCGGTAGAACGCGGTCCTGGGGATGGGGCCCCAGTCGGTGTAGTGCTCGGGGTCGGAGTCCGCCCCCACCCCGGGCAGCACCGCGACGCCCTGGTCGGTGCTGCAGAAGTTGCAGGACACCATGCTGCCCAGCGGAGCCGGGTGCAGGGCGGGCTCGAACCAGTTCTCGGTCATGGAACGGCCGGGACGCGGGGTCTCGGTCCTACCGTGCATCTGGGGGCTGTAGACCTTGAATCCGACGTGCTGCTGGTACGTGAGGCCGCCCTTCGCGTAGACGTAGTCGTCGCGCTGCTGTCCCCGGAGGACGACCTCCGGCACCCGCTCCGACACGGTGTTCGTCGCCTCGGGGCCCCAGACGTCCTGCACGTAGGCGCTGTACTGCTCGCGTCCGTAGCCGTGGAAGGCGTTGGTGATCTTGGCGAAGTCCTTGCGCTGGACCGTGGCACCGAGGTCGGCGGGGATACCGTCGTGGAAACTCCACTGACCGGAGTAGGCGTAGGCCGACTCCTTCTGGCCGTGCAGGGCGACGGTGACGGGCTTGCCGTGACCGGCCGCCGCGATCCGTGCGGCCAGTTCCTGTCCGTCCCGGTAACTGATTCCGGCGAACGGGATGTTCAGGCCGTTGCCGACGCTGGCGTAGACGCTGCGGTCGGTCGTCCGGGCGACCAGGACTGCGGCGGCGCCGGCGTCATCCAGCTCACCGGCCAGCACTCCGACGCTGACCGGACGGTCGTGGTGTATGAGCACGGCCTTGCCCTTGATGTCCTTCGCGGCCAGTTCCTCGGGGCTCCCGCGGCCGATGTCCACGACCTCAAGGTTCTTGGTGCCGTCGAAGCGTGCGAGGTTGACGGGTGCCCGCAGCGTCAGGGGGAAGCCCTTGTGGCCGCTGACCTCGCCGGTGAGCAGTGGCTGCCGCTCACGCTGGTAGAAGGTCGTGGACAGCGTGCCCGTCCGGGGCTCGGCCGTGGGGATGGCGCCGAAGTGCCCGGTCGTGGGTGCGGCGTCGCCGGTCGTGGAGATGCTCGCGGTGCGGCCGTTCGGGGCGGTGCGGCGCAACTGGTAGGTGAATGTGGAGGACTGGAGCGGTCGCTTCTCACCGACGACGTTCAGCCGGAAGTCGCTCGCCCGGGTGGCGTCCGCGGTCACGGTGACGGGCTTGTCGGTGACCGTGACGTCGGGGAGGCTGAACAGGTCGAGGGCGTCGGCGGCTCCGTGTTTATAGCCGAGATCGCCGGTGGTGATTCCGCCGTAGAGGGCATAGTTCCCCTGGGGAACGCGCAGCTTGAGGCTGCCCCGGCCGCTCGTCGGGAAGCTCTGGTAGTAGTCGCTGTCGAGGCCCATGACTACGACGAGGCTCCGGTCGGGGGCGCCGCCCGTGCGGTCCTTGAGGTCGACGGTCATGCCGTAGCTCTCGACCTCCTTGGTGAAGCCGAGCGCGGCGTGTGCCGTGGCGCCGTCCGCGGTGGTCGCCGTGACGTCGCCCGTGTAGTCGCCCGCGTCGAGGAGGTTCGGGTCGAGGACGACCGGGACTTCGGTGCTGCCGCCGGCGGGAACGGTGATCTCGTCGTGGCCGAAGGTCAGCGCGCCGTCGGGCAGGGTGCCCTTCGTGGTGTGCGCGGCGAGCTTCACGGTCGTCGCCGTGTCGGTGGGGTTGCTGAGGGGGCGAGGGTGCGGGTGAGCTTGTCGTACGTCTCGCCCTTGCCCGGGTACCAGATCATGCCGAAGTCGGCGGGCCCGGAGAGGTCCACTCGGGAGTCGAGGGAGGCGGCGACGTTCACGCGGCCGCTGCCCTGCTCGTAGACGCTGTACGCGGCGGAGGGGTCGGTGTGCGAGGTCAGCGCGGCCTTGAGGCGCTCCCCCTGCCAGTCTGGGTGCCGCTGCGCGAGGATGGCGGCGGCGCCCGCGACGTGCGGGGTGGCCATCGAGGTGCCGTTGGCCGATGTGTACTTCCCGTCGACCACGGTGCCCATGGCGGTGCCTGCCGCGCGGGCGGCGACGATGTCGACGCCGGGAGCGGTGACGTCCGGCTTGATCCCGTGGTCGTAACTGCGCGGGCCCCGGCTGGAGAAGCCGGCGAGCACCTCGGACTTGTCGACAGCGCCGACCGTCAGGGCCGCGTCGGCGGCGCCGGGGCTTCCGATCGTGGACGTGCCCGGGCCGTCATTGCCGGCGGCGATCACGAACAGGGACTTGCTCGTCGCGCTCAGCCGGTTCACCGCCTCCGTGGAGGGGTCGTCCGCGGAGTCTCCGGCGCTTCCCAGGCTCATGTTGATCACGTCGGCGCCCTGGTCTACGGCCCATTCCATCCCGGCGATGACGCCGGAATCCGGGCCCTTGCCGTTGTCGCCGAGGACCTTGCCGATCAGCAGGTCGGCGCCGGGGGCGACGCCCTTGTAGCGTCCGTCCGAGGCGGCGCCGCTGCCCGCGATGATGGACGCGACGTGGGTGCCGTGGCCATGGCCGTCCTGGACCGTGGGGGTTCCGACGAAGCTCTTCGCCTCGATGACCCGGTCCTTGACGTCGGCGTGGCCGAGGTCGACGCCGGTGTCGAGGACGGCGACCTTGGTGCCGGTGCCGTCGTAGACGGCCGCCCATGCCTCGGGGGCGTGGATCTGCGGGACGCTCTTGTCGAGGGTCACCTTCGCGGGCGCGTCGTACCAGATCTTGGCGACGCCGGAACCGACCGCGGTCTTCGCCCGGCCCGTCCTGGCCGGCGCGGGCTGGGCGGCCTTCCAGAACGAGGCCGCCTTGTGCTTGTCGACCCGGAGGGCGGCCATGCCCGTACGGTTCAGCACGACGCCGGTCCTGCTGGCGGGCAACCGTCGCGCCCGGTCGGTCAGCTCTGTGCGGGAGGGCTTGTCGGCGTACGAGACGATCACGGGCAGCGTGCTGTCCTTGACGTCCCCGTGCCCGTCCTTCAGTAACTGGGTGACGTTGAACAGCCGCCGGTCCAGGGTGTTCAGGGCGAGACCGGCCAGCGCGTCGGTCGGGTAGACGTACAGGTCGCCCTTCGGATCGGTGACGGTCTGGAACGTCGTCCCGTTGCCGGGCGCGGGTGTGACGGTCACGGAGGTACGGCCGCCCGCACCACTCGTCACCGCCACCTTGTCACCGGTGACGAGGGTGATCTCGGCCGGTTTCGCGTTCTTCGCCGCCTTCAGTAACGAGCCGCCGGCCGGGGAGGGCGCGAGGGGTGCTCCGGTCGCCGTCCCGGAACTGATCCCGGGTATCAGCGCGCCGGTGGCGAGCACCGTCGTGACGGCGAGCAGCCGTCTCCTGAGTCTGCCGCGTGAGGGGGTCGGCACGTACTTCTCCTTGGGTGGAAGACGAGAACGAGCGCAAGGAGCGCACGCCGAAGTACGGGCATGAGAGCCCCGAAAGCGGAAAGGAACGGACCCGGACCGGGCGGCGCACCCGGAGGCTATAGCCCAAGGCCGTGAAGTTACGGACTGATCGTTGGCGTCAAGATGTTGATGCTGAGGGTGGCCGTGTAGGTGCGTCGGTCGACCTTGAGGCTCTTGTACGCGTATCGGGACAGGGGTCGTTTCACTGCGCGGGGGCTGATGCGGAGGCGGCGGGTGGGCAGGAGCTGGTCCAGGACGGCTCGGCCGATCGTTCCGACGAGGTCGATCACGGTGTCGGCGATGATGCCCGCGGCCTGAATGATCTGATCGCGGGCGCATCGGAATGCAACGCTGAAGCTGCCGCGGTCTGGGTCCACTCCGGGTGTGGTCTCGGTGGCGTCGGCGATCGCGATCCGCAGGACCTGGTAGGCACTCAGCAGTGAGTAGACCTCCTGGGCGATGCCGGCCCAGGTCTGCGAGCGCAGGACGCGTCGGCTCAGCATCGACTTCTTGATCGCGAAGTAGGCGGACTCCACTTCCCATCGCTCGTGATACAGGCTGACCAGGTCGGATGCCGGGTATCGGTGGTGGTCAAGGAGGTTGGTGGCCAGTCGGTAGAGCCCGGTCTGACGGCCCTGGCTGGTGGTGATGGTGATCTCGCACTCGATGATGCGGACCTCGAGGGTACCGAAGCGGGAGAGATAGGAGCCGTCGTCGAAGCGGGCCAGGACCGGGGGTTTGCGGGCGGCCGAGACGCGAGCCAGGAAGGCGGCCTCGGTGGCGGCGACAGCGGCCAGGAACGTATTGCCGGAGAAGCCCCGGTCGAGCAGGACGATCATTCCGGCGTGAAGGGAGCGTGTCAGTCGCTTGCCGTAGACGGTCTCGCCGCTGGACCGGGGCCCGAAGGCGGCGTCCAGGACTGCCCGCGTGCCGCAGGCCACCAGCGCGGTCAGGCAGATCTGCGGGTAGCCGGAAGCCGCGTACTGGTTGGTGCCCTTTCCCAGGCGGGCCCGGTGTAGCGGGGTGTCGGGGACATCGAGGTAGGTGCCGTCGATCGCGACGGTCAGTAAGCCTTTGAAACGGGCGCCGACGGTACGGATTGCCGTGGCCGGCCCGCATGGGACGGACGCCGAGACGGGCCCGGGCGTGCCAGAGTGCCGTGCCGGTGACCTTCGCGACCGGTATCGTCTCCAGCGCGGCGGTGAGCTTGCGCCAGACGGCCAGGTAGCCGCATTCCTCGAACAGGGCTGCGGCCAGCAGCAGGTAGACCACCACCCGGGCGGGGATCTTCCGCAGTCGTTGCTGGAGGGCACCGGTCTCGATGAGGGCCGCATCGACCATCTCGAACGGGACGATCTGGGTGAGCTCCCCCAGGTGCCCGGGGGCGAACAGGCCCTTGGCTACCCTGATTTCACGCGTGACGACACACTGATCGGACAGCGGAGCCTCCGGTGCTGTGAACGGCTTTCTTGGTCCGACTGCCAGTTCTACCGGGGCTCCGCTTCTCACGTCCGAAGTTGCCGCAGATCAGAGCGCGCTTGCCAACGCCCCCAGAGCCGTAACTTCACGGCCTTGGGCTATAGCCCGTCAGGGCGCGGGCTGAAGGTCCGGGACATGGCGCATGTGTGCCAGTTGTGAAGGCAGGGGCTCTTGGGGGACCGGGAGGGATGCGCCTCACGCGTCGGGGCGCTCGGACCACGTGTCGCGTGGGGTCCGGCGCCCCGACCACGTCCCGCTGTCCGCTACGCCTGAACCGGTCCCGGGGCAACTACCTGGCGCGACGCTTCCACCCAGCCGCGCCTGGCCGCATACCATGCGAGCTGCATCCGGGTAGCGAACCCGGTCCATCAGGCTACGGGCGCGACGCAGTACGGTACGTCGGCCGACGCCCAGGTGCCGGGCGATCGCGTCGTCGGTCAGCCCGCTGAGCAGCAAGGTCAGCAACCGCTTGTCCTCGGTGCCCAGTTCGTCCCTGGCGACACCGACCGCGGTGCCCCCGCGGTCGAAGGGCCAGCTATCGGCCCATACCCGATCGAACAGCTCGATCAGGCCGTCGAGCAGTGGACTGGGGTCGACGATCACCAACTCCCCCGGGTCGCCCTCGCCCTCGCCGAAGGCACAGATGATGGCATGCTCCCGGTCGACGATCATCATCTTCATCGGCAGCCGGGACGTCACCCGGGCCTGCTCCCCGGCCTCCAGGCACTGGTCGATCCGCACCATCGCCCCCGGATACTCGATCGCGTGCCGACCGTAGACGGTGCGGTACGACACTCCGTCCGACAGCTTCCCCAGCTGGACGGTGTTGTCCACGGACCAGTACGGGGGCGCGTCGAAGTACAGCACCTCGTGCCGCGCGCCCCGCTGGATCCGCGCGGCGTGGTCAGGTCCGGCCGGCCGCAGCGCCCCGGGCGCGGGGCCGCGCCCGGACGCGGCAGCGCCCGGCGAACTCTCTTCGGCGACCCCGAGCAGCGCGGACCGAAGAGCAACCGACTGAGCTGCGAGTGGGTGATTCTGAGTTCTCGTCAGGAAGCTCTCCCGCCCTGGAGCGGGCGACGGCGCGGGGACGGGGGGCAACGCCACGGTCCGGGAGCCGACATCGTCCTTCCACATGACCACGCCTCGGGCGAGCAATGCGTCAAGGGCGTGCGCAATATGCGACGTCGGAAACCTGAGTCGCACAGCGAGCCGGCCCGCCTCGCAGACTCCGTCCCGCAGCAGCTCACTGTGGATACGCTCCTCGACATCGGCCAGGTCCAGAGCCCTGGGCATCGCGACCCCTTTCTCCACAATCCGCCTCGCGCCACACAGCATCGGTGAGATCCGTGGCTTTACCGATCTTGAGAAGCTATTCGTTCGGTGGCAATGGCATACGGCGTCCGGGATCGAGATCGATCACACGTTTTGGCAGCAACGCAGCGGGGCAACTGCCCGGCGTCGGCAGGAAGAATCGCGTTATTGACCGGTCGATGGGTAAGCAGGAAAGGGTCCAGCCAAGGCGGTGTGGGCCCCTCGCCGGGGAAGCGGGACGGCGGCGCTACCGGGCGGACGCGACAGGGCGGACGCGGTGCCGTCGCCGAACACCGGATTGTCCGTCGGCTAAGACCGACCGGCAAATGGATCACTTGAGGCGTCGGGTGGTGGGGCGGCCGTCCCAGCGGTAACGCTTGGTCGCGCGTCGGATGAGCACGCGGAGCGTGACGAGGGCGGCGGCGAGGTAGAAGTAGAAGTCCACGACCTCAGCGCGTTTCTCGGTGCAGCGTCACAGCTTGCCGTAGTCGTTCATCCAGGAGTGCGTGCGCTCGATCACCCAGCGTTTCCCGGCCTGGATCGACGCCGGGACTCCCTTGCGGGCGATCTCGGCCGTGAAGCCCAACTCGGCTATCAGCGCACGGGACTTGGCGCTGTCGTAGCTGCGGTCCAGGTTGACATTGACGCCTTCGGGTATCGCGCCGGCCTGGGTGCGGGCCGCCTCCAAGGTCGGGCCGAGCATGGGCGAGTCATGCCGGTTGGCTCCGTCGGAGACGATGCCGAGCGGGACGCCGCAGGCGTCGGAGGCGACCGAGCGTTTCAGTCCCCGCTTGCCCCGGTCGACCGGTGACCGCCCCGCCTTCTCGCCACCGGACGGGGCCTTGGTGATGCAGCCGTCAACCGAGATCTCGGCCAGCCCCAGCCCGATCGTGCGGTCGTAGGCTTCCAGGGCGAGGGCATGAACCTTCTCGGATATCCCCAGCTCAGCCCACTCTTTGACACGCCGTCGGATAGTGCGGTCGGAGCATCCGGGACTGGAGATGCGCTCGTAGCCGGAGCCGTGGACCAGCGCAAGCACGATGTGCTCGAAGACGGTCCGGTCGGCGACCCGGCGGCGGTGACAGCCCAGCGGGTGGTCCGCAACGAACGCCCCCCGCGCGGGCAGGAGCGCGGCGAACTGGTCCCACAGGGGTTCGAGCAGGCAAGATGGCACCGCAGGCACGGGCCCTCCGTGTGATCACTGAGCGTAGAGAACTCCATGATCACGCAGAGCCCGTGCCTGTCTCGCATCCCGGCCCCTCAGTCGACGAGCGGCCAACCATTTGCCGGTCGGTCTAACCCAGGGGAACCGGGAGGATGAGGAGTATGAGGAGTACGGGCGAGCCTACCGACAAGTACTCGATCACCAGGCCTCGCGACATCGCGGAGGCAGCCCGTGCCCGCAGCGGCCCCTCCGGCCTGTCTGCTTATGTCGCCGCCGCCGTCGCCCGCCAGATCGAACGCGACAACCTCACCGAGGTCATCCACGTCGCCGAAGCCGAGCACGGGCCCATCACCAACGAAGAGCTCCAGGCGCTGCGTGACCAGCTTCACCAGGCCTGCCATCAGCAGACTCACAGTGGGGCGGATGCGTACCAAAAGGCCCTCTGACCAACAGCAATGTTGGTCAGGATGCCTTTTCATGTGCCCCTGCGCTCGCGATAAACCACTGCGCGCGGACGCATCACATCGTCGAATGCCCAAGTAAATCTAGGCCAAATCTAGGCCACTTGTGCTCAGCAACTTCCAGAACGTCGACGATCTGGAGCAGCTCCATCCTTGCTTCGTCGCCTCGCCTATCCCGAGGCCGAAAGTCGTGGCACCGCCACCCCCGCGACGCTAGGCTCAAAGATCCCCGCTGCACCCGAACAGCCCGAGGCTACCCGGGTGCCCACAGCTAGCCCAGAGAGAGCATACGCATCTGATGAGCGCAGGTGGCGCGTCACGAACGCCGGACCCAAATCTTGCTCAACTTGCCCGGACTTCACGCAACTTCGGTTTTCTGTACGCCCATCTGCCGCTGCTCGTCGCCTACGGCGCTGCCGCCGAGGCCCATGTCTTCACCGATCCCAACACCTCCCTGCTCAAGTCCCGCCAGTTCGGCGAAGCCCTCGCCTCCGATCTCGTTCTCCGAGGCCGCGTCCAGTACTCCGGCAGCAAGCAGATCGAGCGCCTGGCGGCCCTGGACCGCGAGGGCTATCTGCACGGCAACGTGAAAGACGCCTTCCACGAGGTCCGCGTCCTGGGTAACAAGGCCAACCATGATGGCTACGACAACCCCGACGACGCCTTCCGTGCGCTGCGGACCTGCCACCGCCTGGGCGTCTGGTACTACCGACTCCTGACCGCCTCCCGCGACCAGCAGACCTTCGTGCCGCCGGACCCGGCGCGCACCCCGGCCGGAGAGAGCAGGGCCCTGCGCACGCAGGTGGCGGAGGCCCGTCGTGCTCTGGTAGAGGCCCGCCTCAGTTACGAGGGGCAGGCTTCGCAGGCGCAGGCCGAGCAAGCTGCACGCGCCGCCGCCGAACGGGAACTGGCCGCCGCCACCGCCGAGCGTAAGGATCTGGCCCGCCAAGTCGAAGCCATGCGCGAGCGGCTCGCGGCGCTCCAGCAGGCGCAGTCCGAGGACGACGCCCGGGTGCTGCGCGCGCAGGCCATCGACCGTACTGCCGCCTCCGAGGCGGTGGCGGAACGCGCCCGTCTGCTGGACAACGCCGAGCAGGCCGCCCGCGAGCCCCTCACTGAGGCCCAGGTGCGCACGCGCCTGGACGAAATGCTCACCGAGGCCGGCTGGAGCGTCCAGGACGCCGGGGCCGACCTCAACCTGTACGTACAGGGCGACCGGCGTGGCAGTGGTGTCGCTGTCCGGGAGACGACCACCGCGACGGGCCGCGCGGACTACGCCCTGTACGTGGAGCACAAGCTTGTTGGGGTGATCGAGGCCAAGCGTGAGGGCGCGGACCTGACCGCTGCCCAGGAGCAGGCCGACCGGTACGCGGACCACCCCACCGACGCACAACAGCGCCTCATCGCCTGGCGCACTCCGCTTCCGTTCCGCTACGTCTCGGACGGCGGCGAGACGCGATTCCGCAACACCCTCGACCCGGACTCGCGCACCCGGCGGATCTTCTCCTTCCATCAGCCCCGCACTCTGGCCCGGTGGATTCGCCAGGCAGAGCAGGACCCGCAGGCGCCCTCGTACCGGGCGCGGCTGCGGACCCGGATGCCCGATCTCGACGAACGCCCTCTCCGTCCCGCCCAGATCAAAGCGGTGCGCGGGGTCGAGGAGTCCGTCGCGCTCGGCAAGGGCCAGCAGGGAACAGGCCAGTCCCGTTCCCTCGTACAGATGGCGACCGGTGCCGGCAAGACGTACACGGCCGTTACGTTCGCCTACCGGATGCTCAAGCATGCCCAGGCGGAGCGTGTCCTGTTCCTGGTGGACCGCAACAACCTGGGCGCTCAGGCGCAGACCGAGTTCGAGAACTTCGTCACGCCGGATACCAACCGAGTCTTTGCCGATCTGTTTAACGTCCAGCGTCTTGGCGCCGAGGGCATGAACGCGTCCGCGAAAGTCGTCGTCTCCACGGTGCAGCGCCTGTACATGGAGTTGACGGGTGCAAGCGTGCCCACGAGGACCGGCGCGGACGGCGAGGAGGAGTACTCGTACGAAGTGCCCGGCGGCATCACCGTCGGATACAACCAGGGCATCCCTCCCGAGTCCTTCGACCTGATCGTCGTCGACGAATGCCACCGTTCCATCTACGGCAGGTGGCGCTCCGTCCTGGAGTACTTCGACGCGCCGATCGTCGGCCTGACCGCGACACCCGTCGCGCAGACCTTCGGCTACTTCAACGGCAACCTGGTCAGCGAGTACACCTACCCGGAGGCCGTCGCCGACGGCGTCAACGTCGACTTCCAGGTGTACGAAATCCTGACCCGGATAACGGGTGAGGGTGGTGTCATCGCCCAGGGAACCATCCCGGTCCGCGACCGGCGCACCCGGCGGCAGCGCTACGAGGACTTCGACGAGGACATCACATACAGCGCCGGGCAAGTCGGTGTCGGCGTGATCAGCAAGGACCAGTTGCGGACCGTCATCCGTACCTTCCGCGAGCGACTGTTCACCGAGATCTTCCCCGAGCGCGCCAAACGCGATGAGCAGACCGGTGAGCTTCTGTGGGACGAGATGTACGTCCCGAAGACGCTCATCTTCGCGAAGAACGACAACCACGCCGAGGAAATTGTCGAAGTCGTCCGCGACATCTTCGGCAAGGGCGACGACTTCTGCGCAAAGATCACGCACGCCGCGAAGAAGCCCGCCGAACGCCTCTCAGACTTCCGTAACCTGCCGCAGCTGCGTATCGCGGTCACCGTGGACATGATCGCGACCGGCACGGACGTCAAACCGCTGGAGTGCCTACTCTTCCTGCGGGACGTCAACAGCTGGGCGTACTTCGAGCAGATGAAGGGCCGGGGTGCGCGGACCCTGTCGCTGACCGAGTTCGAGCGTGTCACTCCGGGCGTCGGCCCCAAAACACGCTTCGTGATCGTCGACGCAGTGGGGGTCACCCGGAAGGACAAGGTGGACGCGGGTCCACTGGAGCGACACACGGAGAAGGACCTCAACCTGGAGAAACTCCTCCGCCTCACCGCCCGTGGCATCGCGGAGGACGAGCATGTCTCCACCCTGGCTGCCCGTCTCGCCAAGCTCGATCTCCAAATGACGGACGAGGAACGGGCCGAGACGGAGAGCCTCACCGGCGGCGTGCCGCTGAAGACCATCGTGCACAACATGGTCGAGGCCGTCGCCGTCGACGAACAGGCCAAGACCCGCGAAGCCGCGGAACGCCTGGGCCTCGATCCGGAGCGGGCCATCCGGGACGCGGTCGAGCGCGCCCTCCGGCCGCTGGCATCCAACCCCGAGCTGCGCAACCGCCTGCTGGAGATGCGCCGGGCGAAGGACATCCTGTACGACGAGAACAGCCGGGATGCCCTGGTGTCAGCCGGCGCCGTTCCGGAGGACGAGTCGGCGGCAAACGACACCGTGCAGGACTGGCGTGCCTACATAGACGAGCACCGAGACGAGATCGCGGCGCTCTCCATCGCCTTCGCAGCCGATTCACAGGTCCCGCCTCGCGAAGCTCTCAAGCGCCTCAAGGACCTGGCCCGGTCCATCTCCCGCCCACCACGTGCTTGGACTGCTGACCGGCTCTGGCGCGCTTATGAGCAGGTGGGCGAGGCCGTAGCCGCGGACCGTTCCGCCGCCCGGACAGCAGCCGATCTACTCGCCCTGCTGCGGTACGAGCTGGCGGGGGGAGCGAGGCAGGGCACCGAGCCGCCCCGCCCGCATGCGGAGGTGGTACGGGAGCGGTACGCGGCCTGGCTCGCCCAGCAGGAACAGGCCGGAGTGACCTTTACCAGGGCCGAGCGGTGGTGGCTGGACCACATCGCCGGTGCCACAGTCGAGCGTGTACGCTTCGACACCGCCGACCTCGATTACGCCCCGTTCACTATGAGGAACGGCACGGACGGCTTGCTCGCGGAGTTCGGCGAGACGAGGGCGGAAGAGATCCTCGACGAACTGGACAGGGAGCTGGGCGCGTGACGCTGGAACTGGATGTGGCTGTGGGGGGCGGGGCCGGAGGGCCTGAGGTGCCTTCTGCGGGAGCCCGGGAGGGGTTGCCAGCAGGGTGGGCATGGGCAACCATCGCTGATCTGTGCGATGTGAACCCGCGCGGCTTCGATGAGGAACCTGAAGACGACGACTTCATCTCCCAGGTCCCTATGGCGGCAGTTGAGGCTGAAACCGGACGTATGGAGGCTTCGACGCGCGTACAGTACGGAGCCCTCAAGAAGAAGTCTCTGACTCACTTCCAGGAAAACGACGTTCTCTTCGCGAAGATCACACCGTGTATGGAAAACGGAAAGATCGCAAAGGCGCAAGGGCTCGTTGGCGGTCGCGCCCTAGGCAGTACCGAATTCCACGTGCTTCGCAGTCGTGGAGCTGTCCTCCCTGAGTACTTGATGCACTATCTTTTGCAGGCTTCCGTACGCAGCGCAGCCGAGCACCAAATGTCGGGAGCGGTGGGCCAGCGTCGCGTACCTCGACCCTATCTAGAATCCCTCGAGATCCCGGTTCCACCGATTACCGAGCAAAGAAGAATCGTAGCCGAAATCGAGCAGCAGATCGCTCGCATCGAAGCCGGGGAAAGCGCCGTGCATGGGGCTCGGGAGAAGGTTGCTAATCTAGTTCAGGCAATCCGCACTCAAGCCCTATGGCCGAGCCCCGAGAAGCCGCTCGGCGACGACTGGGAATGGGGAGTCGTCGGCGACGTGCTGGCCGGGATCGAGGCTGGAAGGTCCTTCACCTGCCTTCCCCGCCCCGCAGAAGATGACGAATGGGGCATCATCAAAGTCAGCGCAATGACTTGGGGGGAGTTTCGACCGGAAGAAAATAAGGCATTTCCTCCCGAGAGGGACCCTGATCCCAGTTATGAGATCCAGAGCGGCGACATTCTAGTGAGCCGGGCGAACACCGTTGATTATGTCGGTGCACCGGTACTAGTCGGCCCCACCCGTGAAAAACTACTCCTCAGCGACAAGAGCCTACGCCTCGTCCCGAAGCCTGAAGTATCCCCCGACTGGCTTATCCATGTTCTTTCATCGCCGCCAGTGAGAGCCTACTATTCCGAGTCCGCTACCGGAACAAGCGATTCTATGCGAAACATCTCGCAAAAAATCGTCCAGAGCGCCAGAATCCCAATTCCCCGAAGCGATATCACACGCAAGGAAATCGCTCAGGAAATAAACCGTCGCATCGAGTTGGTAGACGGATTCCGTCGGCCCCTCACGGAACACACCGAACAGGCCCGAGGTCTCCGCGCTGCTCTTCTGTATGCCGCCTTCACCGGAGCCCTCGTCCCCCAAGACCCCACCGACGAACCGGCATCGGCTCTCCTCCACCGTATCCGCGCCGAGCAAGGGACTCGGGCCAAGAAGGCCCCTCGTAAGCGCACGGCACGCAAGCCCCGTCCCTCAGCGCCCGGTCAGGAAGAACTGCCCTCATGAGCACCACCCCCGCCCTAGTGAACAGCGCCACCGCTCCCACCCGGTCCGCCGGGGAGACGACCTCGACACTCGTCAACCGCCTCTGGTCGTACTGCGAGCTGTTGCGGCACTCAGGCGTCTCCACCCTCGACTATGTCGAGCAGTTGACCTATCTCCTCTTCCTGAAGATGGCCGACGAGCGCGCCAACCGCCCGGCGAAGTTCCGCAAGAACATGCCGGAAGAGCCGCTCGTCCCGGAAGGTCTGGACTGGCCAAGTCTCACCAGTCGTTCGGCCGAGGATCTCCTGGACCACTACGAGCACGTCCTGCGGGAGCTGGGCCGCAAGGGCGGCACCATGCTCGGCGAGGTCTTCACCAAGGCGCAGAACAAGATCCATGAGCCTGCCGTCCTGGAGCGGCTCGTCAAGGATCTGATCGACCCCTACACCTGGACCCGCGAGAACCAGGACCTCAAGGGCGATGCCTACGAAGGTCTCCTCCAGCGTGGTGCCGAGGACCGCAAGACCGGTGCTGGCCAGTACTTCACGCCCCGCCCGCTCATCGACGCGATGGTCGACTGCGTACAGCCCCGGCCCGGCGAGTCGATCACCGACCCCGCCTGCGGCACTGGCGGCTTTCTGATCGCCGCGCACGCCCACATTGCCGAGCGCTACGAGGACCAGCTGTACGGCGACCAGGCGCGCAAGCTTCAGACCGGCGCCATCACCGGCTACGAGCTCGTCCGGGAGACCGCCCGGCTCGCGCTGATGAACATGCTGCTGCACGGCATCGGTACGTCCGAGGGCCGTCCTTTGATCACCCTCCAGGACTCACTGGCCAAGTCGCCGCACAAGTTCTACGACATCGTCCTGGCCAACCCGCCCTTCGGCGTGGGTTCGGTCACCGGCGAGGCGTACGGCGCCCGCAAGGACTTCTGGACCCAGACCACCAACAAGCAGCTGAACTTCGTCCAGCACATCTACACCCTGCTGAAGACGAACGGCCGGGCCGCGCTCGTCCTGCCCGACAACGTCCTCTTCGAGGGCGGCGCCGGCGCGGAGATCCGTCGCCGGTTGCTGGACCTCACCAACGTCCACACCCTGCTGCGGCTGCCCACTGGCATCTTCTATGCCAACGGGGTCAAGGCCAATGTGCTGTTCTTCGACAAGGTTCCCCCTCGCCCAGGCGGCAAGCCCGCCACCAAGCAGCTGTGGGTGTACGACTTCCGCACCGATCAGCGTTTCACGCTGAAGCAGCGTGCCCTGCGCCGCGAACACCTGGACGACTTCGTCTCCGCCTTCCACTCGGGGGGCACGGACTACTCCGCCCGGAAACCCAGTGATCGCTTCCGATCATATGAGTACGATGAGTTGGTTGCTCGCGACAAGGTCAATCTTGACCTGACGGTTCTTCAGCCAGCTTCCGCCTCCGCCGCGCTTGCACCGCCGGATGTGATCGCCCAGGAAATTGTGGACGAACTGGAGACTGCCTTGGCCGAGTTCACCGCTGTCGCACAGGCCCTCAAGAAGACCGTCCGTGTGACAACCGAAGCTGCGACCACCCCGGCCGCAGAAAACGACCCGAGCAGCGCTTCCAGCACCACCAGCACCACCGAAGAAGCAGACCAAGAGCGGTAGCCCGGCTCCAGTCCCTCGCCCACCGATGCCCGACACCCGGGCTCATGGCCAAGGGCCCTGCCGGAGTCCGCTCCGGAGACCGGGATGGTGAGCCTTCTGGGGCCGTACGGCCCCAGAAGGCTCACCAGTACTGACAGAGGGACTGGGTGACACATGGTCAACGGGTTCGGCCAAAGCAACGGTTCGGCAGCGGGAACGGTTATTCCGCGGGAGAGTTCCTGGACAGAGGCGAGTATCACCGCACGGCTCTGGAAGTTCTACCGTGAGAAGACCAGCACCCGCGCCATCACCCAGCTCCAGTTCGTGGAGCACATCGGCTATCTGCTGTTCCTCAAGCTGGATTACGAACGTGCCAACCGTTCCAGCAAGTTCGCCCGGACACCGGTAGCGCCTGTCGACGCCTGGCCGAACCTGGTGCTGCTCAGCGGTGAGGCTCTGCACACCGGGCTCTCCTCCATCATGAAGAAACTAGGCGACCAGACCCTGGTCGACCACACCGACCGGCAGACCGCAAGCATGGTCTTCCGCGACGCGCAGCCCTGGCCCCTCGACCGTATGGCCGAGCTCGCCCAGCTGATTACCGACGAGATCGATCCCTACCAATGGCGGACCGTCCCCCAAGTCGAACTGGGTCAGGCCTTCTCCTCGATGCTGCGTGACTGCTCCGAGGACATCGACCGCAAGATCGATACGGGGCAGACGTTAACCCCTGTCCCTGTCCTGAGTGCCGTCAACAAGGTGCTCGGCGTGGGCCCAGACGACATCGTCATCGACCCGGCATGCGGCACCGGAACGACACTCATAGCGGCACACAAGGCGATGCAGTCCCATGACCGCTCCGCGATCGCCGGTGCCGATCTGGACCCGCAGATGTGTCGGCTCGCCACGATGAACATCCTGCTGAACACGGTGCGCCCCTTCTCCGACCCGGCCCCGGTGCGGCTCGCGGACACGCTCACGCGAAAGTTTCCGATCGTACGGGCCGAGTCCGGCGTCATCCCCACCGTGGCGATCTGCAACCCACCGTTCAAGAGCAACGGCGTTGTGCCGGACGCAACCATGCGGGACGATTTCCTGGCCTACGGGGACTTCCCCACGAACTTCCTCCAGCACCTGATGGTCACCCTGCCCAAGGACACGCGAGCTGCTGTATTCGTACCCGACGGGGTCCTATTCGGCAGTGGCGCCGCGGCCACCGTCCGCCGGGCCCTGCTGAAGAACTGCGATGTGCACACGCTTCTTCGCCTGCCCACCGGGCTGTTCCACCGCAAGGGCGTGAAGTCGAACGTTCTCTTCTTCACCGTGTCCACCCCCCGGCCAGATCAGAAGGCCGTCACGCGCGAGTTGTGGGTGTACGACGCCCGCACCGGAATCCACCACACGGACACAGGCAACCCTGTGACGAAGAAGACTTCGACGACTTCATCGCCGCCTGCCTGCCCGCGGACGGCTTCGCCGCACGGACCGAGTCGAAGCGTTTCCGCCGCTATCCGGTGAACGACCTGCTGGACCGCCCGAAGACGAACCTCGACCTACCGGCCCACCTCGCCCCGGACGTTGAGGACTTCGGCTCCCCGAAAGAGATCGCCTTCGAAGTCGCGTCCCAACTCGACGAGGCAGCCGCACACTTCCGCGAGGTGGCGGAAGCCCTGCCGTAGTCACGGCGTACGCAGAGGGGTGCCGTCGGATTCGAGCGTGAACCCGACGGCACCTCCTTACGCATACGGTGGTTAACTGCGGTTGCTCAGCCTTCGGCCGCGAATTCCACGAACGAAGCCCAGCCGACTGACCGTACGAAGAGATGCGGTCGACGTACGTCCTTGGAGTCGCGGACGTGCACGATCCCAGAGGCGAGGGCCACTTCGATGCACTCTCCCCCCTCGTTTCCGCTGTAGCTGCTCTTGCGCCAGACAAGCCGTCGGGAGCTCTCAGTGCTCATCGTTTGTGTGCATCCTCTCGATCAGGGCCAGAGACTCGCTCGGGGTGAGAGCCTGAGCCCTGATGCTGCCGTAGCGTGCGGCCAGGATACGGACCTCCTCGGCATCTGTGGCCAGTCGTGCGACGTTCTGGACTTCTGTGTATCCCACCTGCGGTTTCCCCTTAGGCGTGAGCAAGGTGAACGGCCCGCCCATGCCAGCGTGTTCGATCCGGTTCGTTGGCATCACCTGGAACTCGACGGTGCGCAGCTCTCCAAGCCCGAGCAGTCGCTCCAACTGCTCCTTGTGCACCTCCGCCCCTCCGACAGGTCGCCGCAGCACCACTTCTTCAATCACGACAGTCACCATGGGCGGAGGCCACCGCGTCAAAATCTGCTGGCGGTCCATTCGCGATGCCACTCGCCGTTCGATCGTCTCTTCGTCAAGCAATGGCTTGCGCATCTCATACAACGCGCGAGTGCGGCGTTCGGTCTGAAAGAGCCCAGGAATGTCGTGGTTGTTGTAGAAGTTGACCTCAACGGCCTCTGCCTCCAACCGCGCGTAGTCCCGGAACCACGCCGGATGGCGGACCCTGGCCTTCGCCTTCGCCCGCGCCACGTCCTCCTTCGTCGTCTTCAGCAGCCCTTCGGCGCCCAGCAGGTCGTCCGCCGCGTCCAGAAACTCCGGCTGCGGTGTCCTGCGTCCCCGCTCAATGGACGAGACGAGGTCCTCGCCGTACCCGAGGCTGTCGCCCAATTCCTTCTGGGTGAGTCCGGCCCGCTCCCGCAGCAACTTGACCTGCTTGCCCACAGCTCGGTTCAGGTCGACAAGACCGTCCGCTTCCTCCATCGGCGCATCGGGGCGGCCTTCGCTGTCGCCCTGGCGGGACCCTGATGTCGTCACTCATCCCCCAACCCGCCCGCGCACCGCCCGGTTACTCCCGTCAACACGGACACGCAACCCTCAGCAGCGGTACAGGCGCGTGTCGTACCGGTAGTTGCTCTGGTCAGCGTACGACCAACCAGACACTCTCTGTCACGTGAAAGACGAAATCCGTAGCGGCCCTCTTGTGTCTCCCCTTGCACCTCGCCCAGCGCACTTCCGCCAGCAGTTCAGCGCGACACGGCGCGGGGCGCGCCTTGCCCGCCTGTTCGTGTTCGAGCAACCGGTGGGATGGGGCAGGGACGGCGACCCGGTGGAGGCTGCCGCACACGTCGTTGACGAGCTCGCCTCGAACGCCGTCACTCACGGACACGGGCGGGACTTCCTGCTCGCGATGACACTGACTACTCACCCGGAGGGTGCACCCGGCACTCTCCGCATTGAGGTAGCCGACTGCCGGGGCGAGCCCTTTCCCACCCCGGTACCGAAGCCGTGCCCGGACAGTGAGCAAGGTCGGGGACTGCTCCTCGTGGGTGTGCTCGCCTCCCGACGGGGCGTCGAGCCTCGCTTTCCGTCCGGAAAAACCGTCTGAGCTGAACCGCCCAGCCCGTCCAGGGGCAGCGCGTGATCGACCAAGCGCAGGCTCCTGCTCGCCGGCCCCGCTCGGCTACAGCACGTACTCCTCCAGCAGCTGCCCCCCATCGGAGATCCGCTGCCAGAGCCGCTCGGCAATTTCCACCAGCGTTCCTTCTCCCGGAACCCGCCACTGCTTGGGGCCCTGAACCGCGCTCCACTGTTCCTTCCAGTCAGCGGCATTCCACATCTGGGAAACCAGTCCGGTGGGCGAGTAATGCCGGCCGTCGGCCTCCCAGATAAGCGGTGTCTTGCGGTCGTTCACCCAGCTCGCGCGACGGCGGCGCGGATCGGCGTCGAGCCATGCGCCGATGGCGAGCTCCTCCACCGCGCTGGGGGCGTATTCCAAGCGAGTGCCCTCCTCGATGGCATCGTGGTCGACCAACAGGCGCACCGTCTGAGGCCGTCGCTGACGCTTCCGTCCGGAAGTATCCATCAGGGCCTTGAGGTTCATCGGTGAATCAGGCCCGACGCCCCGTTCGAGCGTCCCGAGCACGGCCACGGCCAGCCGCGCACAGCGTTCCTCATTCGCGAAGGTACTGGTGATGAAACTCTTGTTGGTGAAGAGGGTGTCAACCATGCTGATGAGACAGGCCAGCACGGCCCGCACCTGGTCCGGAGTCTCAGCGAGCGTGCTCTCCCATTCGCTCTCGGACTCGTCGAACCGTTCACGGCCAATACGCTGGAAGACCAGGTGGGCAACGAGGAGCGCGCCGCTGTCCGCCACCGCGGCCGGACGCCCGCTGAGCTTCACTCGCGTTGTCGTCAGTTCGTCACGTACCAGCCGGAACACCTGGACAGCACGCCAGACTTGCTGGGCGCTCGGTTGTTGTCCGAAGAGGCGGGTGTAGGCGCCGCCCTGCCCTTCGCTCCACAGAGCGTTTGTGGAGCCTTTCACCCGGACTGCGAGCGACGAGTCCCGGTGCAGGCAGGCAAGAGCCGTCGCAGCCTCCGTGACCGAGCAGCCCGACTCTGGTGCGGGGTCCAGCTCGCCCCGCCGGAACACGTACTCCTTGTCGAGGGACAGTCGGAAATCCTTCTGGATCTCGCTCTGGACGGGGTCGATGGCGATGAAGTCCCGGCGCTCCATGTGGTTCTGGGTGTTGGTGGCCTTGGTGATGGCCCGGCCGAACCCCTCCGGCGTTCCGTCCAAGGAGATGATCCGCACGATGACGTATGCCTCTGCGACAAGATCGGCGTTCTTCTCGTACGCTCGGAATGCGGAGGTGACCGTCTGCGCGCCATTGACAACGCTGGCGTTGGTCAGGGTGAGGACGGTCGGTTGCCCCACCGCTCTCTTGAAGGGGTATTCCTGCGCGATCTCGTCGCACTGCACGGTGATGCCGTTGTGACGGTAAAAAAAGCCCTCGGGATCCTCCAGCATCGAGTCGACCATGGTCTGGTTGACCCCTGTCAGCCCGAGCGAGCGACGCACGTTGCGGTCGTAGAGGCGCTCGCCATGCCCCTCACCCTCGCCCTTGCCCCCGTACCAGCGCGCCAGTTGGTCGGCGCTGACCTCGCCGATCACGGCTTTGAAGGGGGTGTCGCGGGTATACCACTCCCGGTTCATGGTCGCCTTGAGTGTGATCGGCTGGGGCTCCAGATCCTCCCGGATCGCCCTGTGGAAGTTGGCCTGATTTACCACCCGATATGCAACGGTCCGCCCGAGCCCGCCGAACTCGCGCGCCGCCTCGTCAAGTATGTCGCGGGTCTCCTGAGACAGACGGCCGTCTCCCATGAGCGCGATGACCAGGTTCACCTTGCAGGTGGGCAGCTGAAGGACGCCGTGGACACGGTCGGAGAGAAGTTGCAGCCTCTCGTTGAAGTGGTCGAGGTCGCGGTTGTCGAGCTTCTTCAGCCCGTGCACCAGTTTGAGGGCAGCCTCTGTGTCGAAGCCGGCCGTCCCCTTGTCTCTCCACTTCGCCTGGATCAGCCAGATTTCGGAACCCGACGCAGAGAACGCAACACAGTCGATGCCGAAGTCGTCACGGCCATCGATGACCCCGGCCGCCGCCTCCTCCGAAGTACAATCGGCGAGAATCCGGGCCGCCTTGGCAGACACAGCCCTCGACAGCAGTGCCGTCTCACGCTCTTTTGGATCCTTCTTCTCGAAGTCATCCATGGAGATCAGGCCTTGGAACTCCCGGAGCAACGCCTTCCTGATGTGCTGCACCTCAAGAGGCATCCCCTGCACACTGCTACCCATTCCGCTCCCAACAGCCTTTGCTGACATAACTGTTCAGGATATCCCAGCTGCACAGCAGGCAGCTGAAATGTGCGACAGGAGAACGTTGGCATGGCTGGCAGCAGCTCCGTCAAAGCCTACGATCCGGGCGGATCAGCGTGAAACTACGACCCTCTGCCGCAGCCGGACGAGCCCGGGCGTGAGAGCAACCGCACGGACCCCGGCCGCAAGCAGCAGGAAACACGATAGAGATCCACCCGATGAACAGCTCCAGCGAGAGCGCTGCCGACGAGCAGCCCGCGCGTCGGCGTCGGACCGGCGCGCGGGCCACAAGGTCGGGCAGCGCTGCGACACCGGATTACTGTCCTTCGTTCTGCCCAGCGAGGAGGCTGAAGCGTACACGGGCCGGCTTGTCCGGGAAGGCACCAAGATGATCGGGAACTTTCATCAGAATCTGCTTCCCGTCGCAGTGGAAAGCCATCTCGGGGGAGACGCCCCAGTCGGCGTAGTGCTTGGAGTCCGAGTCCGCCCGAACCCGGGCAGCGGCACGACGCCGGAATCAATGCTGCAGAAGTTGCAGGACACCAGCTGCCCAGAGGAGCCGTGTGCAGGGCGGGCCCGAACAGTCCTCGGTCGTGGAGCTGCCGGGCGTGGGTTCTCGGTCCTGCCGTGCATCTGGGGACCGTAGAACTGGAATCCGACCTGCTGCCAGTAGGTGAGTCCGCCCTTCGCGTAGACGTAGTCGTAGCGCTGCTGTCCCCGGAGGACGACTTCCGGCACCCGCTCCGACACGGAGAGTTCGTCGCCTCGGGCCCCACACGTCCTGCGCATAGGCGCTGGAGCGCTCGTGTCCATAACCATGGAAGGCGTTGGTGGTCTTGGCGAAGTCCTTGCGCCCCCTCGCCGGGGAGACGGGGAGGCGGCGTTACCAGGTGGACGTGACATGGCGTACCCGGTGCCGCCGCCGGCCGACAGATCTTTTGCCGGCCCGTAGGCCGCGCGGCCTACGGGTCCATGTCGTCCGGTCCGCCGGAGCCGATCTGTTCCGCTCGCAGCGCCAGGTCCTGCAACACGTCGGCGGAGGACACGTCCGTCTGGCCGGAGTCGTGCACCTGGGCCAGCATCGCGAACGCCAGCGTGAACGCGCCGACCAGCTGCTCCACCGCGCCGCCCACTTCCCGGCCGACAAGGACGGCGACCTCTTCGATCGAGGCGTCCTCGGGAATCGTGATGCGGGGCATCGTCTCGTTGAGGAGCGCGGTCACCACGCTCGAATCGGTCTGTACGTCGTCGCGGTCGACGTTCTCTTCGAGGAGCCGGCGGATCTCGCCCGCCTCCGTGAGGATGCCTACGACTCGCTTCACCACTTCGCTCTGCTCCATGCTGTGAGCATAGGCGCGGAACCTGGCGACCTGTGGTCGGTCGATATTGCGGCTCGACTCTTCCGGACCGGGTTCCGGCCCTCTGCCCGGCTCCGCGCAGGCCCAGGGTGTCCGCTGCGGCGTGACATCCGTGCTCGCGAGCCGGAATGGCGGGCCTCGGCGGCTGAGAGCCTGTCGGGTGAAGCCGGGGTGTCCGGGAGCGTTCGTCAGCAGCCGGCTGAGCTGAGTACTGCACTGGAAGGCGCCCGATGCCGTCAAGGGCGCCCCCACCTCTCACACCTTCTCGACCAGGACCCGGGAGTACGGGGCCGTGAGCATCTCGATGTCCTCCACGTCGGAGGTCAGGATCGTCACCCGCCCCGGCAGCGCCAGAACGGTCGCGCACAGCATCGCGTCGATGGCGTACTTGTGACCGTGCAGCCCTGCACTGCGCAGCAGGGTCGCGGCAGACTGCGCGTGAGCCTGAGTGACCGGCTCCACGCGCAGCCGGGACAGCGTCCACTTCAGGGCGGCGTCATTGATCTTGGGGTGAATGACCTCGACCAGGACAGCGGCCGAGGTCACCACCGGAACGTCGGCGTCGCGGGCCGCTGTCAGCCACTCATGAACTTCCCGGTCACGCCCCACCGCCTTCGCCAGACCCTCGCTGTCCAGAACGAGTGCACCGGTCATGCGGCAGCCTCGGCGTCGGATGCATGCCCGGTGAGCCTGGCCCTCTTGGCGTCCACGGCTCCCCGGTCGGCCGGCCCATTGGCCTTGTCGAAGTCCGCGATCAGTTCGTCCAAGCTGTCGCGCTCGATCTGGCGCTGCGCGGCCTTCTCCAGATAGGC
Source organism: Streptomyces sp. NPDC002958 (assembly GCF_055563255.1). Lineage (NCBI taxonomy): Bacteria > Bacillati > Actinomycetota > Actinomycetes > Kitasatosporales > Streptomycetaceae > Streptomyces > Streptomyces sp. NPDC002958. The sequence continues at coordinate 477,214 of NZ_JBVHDS010000002.1, forward strand.
GGACACACCTCGCTTACCGACGCGCTCACGGATCGCCTGCAGCGTTCCGGCAGCCAGTGTGACCGAAATGCCACTGCTGGGGCCATCGCCAGGCAGGAATTCGGAGTCATCACTCATGAAACCCACTATAACATTTGAAATGCCATAGCGTGTGGTGAGCGCTATCTACCTCTGAAGTCGCTCCCGCCGTCGGCGGGTCCCGGGTTCTGCACGAACGGTAACGCACCCCTGGCATGAGGCCGCTGCGTCGTCGAGGACGGCTGGACCCTGCGCCGGGCCACCGAACGCTTCCAGGTCTGGCCCACGACGGCTCACTGGTGGGCCGACCGCTACCGCGAGCTGGGCGAGGCAGGCATGACCGACCGATCCTCGCGCCCGCACCACAGCCCGCGCCGGAACCCCGCCCGCCGAACCGAGACCTCGCGGCGGCCCAGCCCGACTTCGCCAATGACTTCGACGCGGCGGACGGCGTACTGACGTCGGTGCGGAGCCTCGGCAAGGACGCCTCACTCAAGGCGGTCACGGGGTACGACGACGTGACGCGTACGGGCCCGGGCTCGTACCGCTCGCCCCCGTCTCAGGCCGAGGCGCGTTTGCGAGGGGCTGCCTTCTTCGTCGACTTCGTGTCCGACTTCGCCGTGGTCTTCTTCGCCGTCGTCTTGGCGGCCGACTTCGCCGTCGACCGCGCGGCGGTCTTCTTGGCGGGTGTCGTGCGCGGCGCGGACTTCTTCGCGGCCGTCTTCTTGGTGGCCGTGGCCTTCTTCTTCGCCCCGGTTCCGCCCGACTTCTTGCGGCCGGTGAGCGAGGTGACGTCGGCGACGGGCGTGTTCGCCGATTCCTTCTCCGCCTCCGGCTCCTCACCACGAGCCTCCTTCGCCGCCCGGACGCTGTTCTCCAACGCTGCGATCAGGTCGATGACCTTGCCGCTGCCGGAGTCGCCCGCTCCCGCCGGCTCCAAAGTCCGGCCTTCCGCCTTCGCCGCGATGAGTTCCTCGACCGCCTCGCGGTAGTCGTCGTGGAGCGAGTCCATGTCGACCTCGCCGAGGGTGGCCATCAGCGCGTCGGCCAGGTCGAGTTCGGCGTCACGGACCGTGACCTCGACCTCCGGGGCGACACCCTCCGGGCTGCGGATCTCGTCCGGCCAGAGCAGGCCGTGCATGGCGATCACATCGTCGACCACCCGCAGCATGCCGAGCCGTTCGCGGCCGCGCAGCGCGTACTTCGCCACGGCGACCTTCTGGCTCCGCTTCAGCGCCTCACGCAGCAGGGTGTACGGCTTGGCCGCCGGGACCCCGTTGGCGGAGAGGTAGTACGCCGCGTCCATCTGGAGCGGGTCGATCGAGGCGGCAGGCACGAAGGCGACGATCTCGATCGTCTTGGCGGTGGGGAGCGGAAGCGAGCTGAGGTCCTCGTCGCTGATCGGGATCACCGAGCCGTCGGCGTCCTCGTACGCCTTGCCGATCTCGGCGGCGGTGACTTCCTGCTCGTCGATCTCGCAGACCTTCCGGTAGCGGATCCGGCCGCCGTCGGAGAGGTGGATCTGGCGGAAGGAGACCGAATGGTTCTCGGTGGCGTTGACCAGCTTGATCGGGATGCTGACCAGCCCGAAGGAGATGGCGCCGTTCCAGATGGACCGCACTGTTCACCCCTTGTGTCCTTATAGATACCCATAGATCCAGGAAACGTGTGACTCTTATCGTATGACGCCGATCACAGAGGTGGAGGGGCGGCGGCTGGCTCTCAGCAATCTCGACAAGGTGCTGTATCCGGCCACCGGAACCACCAAGGGCGAGGTGCTCCACTACTACGCGGCCACCGCCGCGGGGTCCCTGCTGACGCATCTGCACGACCGGCCCGTGTCCTTCCTGCGCTATCCGGACGGGCCCGACGGACAGCGCTTCTTCACCAAGAACCCGCCGCCGGGTACGCCGTCCTGGGTACAAACCACCCCGGTGCCGCACCATGAGGACCAGCGGGCCAGACAGGTGGTCGTGCAGGATCTGGCCTCGCTGATGTGGGCGGCCAACCTGGTGGTGGAATTCCACACCCCGCAGTGGCGGGCCGATGCGCCCGGGGTCGCCGACCGAATGGTGTTCGACCTGGACCCCGGTGCGCCCGCGACCGTGGTGGAGTGCTGCGCGGTGGCGCTGTGGCTGCGCGAACGCCTGGCGGCGGACGGGTTGCTCGCGTACGGGAAGACCTCCGGGTCGAAGGGGCTGCATCTGCTCGTACCGCTGGAGCCGACCCCCGCCGATCGGGTGTCGGCGTACGCGAAAGGGCTGGCCGTCGAGGCGGAGCAGGAGCTCGGGGAGCTGGTCGTGCACCGGATGACGCGGACCCTGCGGCCGGGGAAGGTGTTCGTCGACTTCAGCCAGAACGCGGCGTCGAAGACAACCGCCACCCCCTATACGCTGCGCGCCCGGCCCGAACCGACCGTCTCGGCGCCCGTCACCTGGGCGGAGATCGAGGAGTGCCGGGCACCGGGGAACCTGGTGTTCCTGGCCGGTGACATGGGGGCGCGGCTGGAGCGGTACGGGGATCTGCTCGGGCCGCTCGTCGATCCGAACCGGGCCCGGCCGCTGCCGGCTGCGCGGTAGGGGCGAGGGCGCTCCGGGTCCGGGTGGGATGGCCAGCGTCCTGTCCTCGATCGCCGGACGGGCTTGATTCATCGAACCGAACGGTCAACGCGTCCGAAACTCGCCCCCGAACCGCATGGCGCATAGCGGACGATTTTGTCATGTCCGTAAGGAAGAGACCGCATGTGGAGGGCAGATCGTCCGAGCCGTGGTGCACACTCCTCGCAGACACTGCTGTGTGGAATTGCGTGGGGAGGCGATGGCGTGTTCGCAGAGATCGACGAGGTCGACTGGGCCTCGATGGAGCATGCCTACGGGCCTGCCGATGACGTGCCGTCGATGCTGCGGGGTCTCGCGTCCGACGATCCGGCCGAGCGCGAGGCGGCGCTGGACGGCATGTACGGGGCCGTTCACCACCAGGGTGACGTGTATGCCTGCACGTTGGCCTGCATCCCTTTTCTCTTCGAGCTGGTCGTGGACCCGGGGATCCAGGACCGGGGCAGCATCGTCGAGCTGCTCACCAGCATCGGCGGTATCGATCTGGGCGAGGACGACGAGGACGAGATCGACGAGGAGGAGATCGAGGGCGCGGCGAACTACGCGATGGCGGCGACCGCCGTCACCGCGGGTGCCGGGGTGTTCTTCGAGCTGATGGCCGACGAGGACCCGGGGGTGCGGCTCTCCGTCCCCCTGGCACTCGCCACGCTCCACAGCCACCCGGTGCGGGTCCTCGACCTGTTGCGGGAGCGGTTGCCGGTGGAGCCGGCCGAGGAGGTACGGCTCGCCCTGGTCGAGGCCGCGGGGCGGGTCGCTCTGCGCCATCGTGCGCTGGCCGGGCAGGCGGCCGGCTGGCTGACCCGGCTGGCCGCTGAGGGGTTTGCGCCGGGGCTGCGGCTCGCCGCGCTGGCCCAGCTGGCGCGGTGCGCGCCCGATGCGCTGCCGGGCGATGTCGTACGGGTGGTGACGGGGCTGCTGCGGCAGCTGCGCTCGGTACCCGGGCGCCGGGCCGGGGCGGCCCCCTCGGTCGATGCGCAGACCGGTCCGGCCGAGGCGGTCACGGCCGTCGACGCGCACACGGAGGCGGCCGGGGCCGGGGAACCGCCCGTCGAGGAGCGGGCCGCGCCGGTGACCCTGGTGGGGCAGTTGCGGGCGCTGTCCGACGAGGAGACCTCGGGGCGCACCGCCCCCTGGACGGCGGATCTGCTGCGGACGCTGCATGTCGGGCTCGACGACCGGGTCGCCGAGCGGACAGCGCTGCTGACCGACCAGCTGCGCAGCCCCGACCGCCGACAGCGCATCGATGCGCTACGGATGAGCAGTGGGCTGATCCGGGCCTGGCGCGGCTCGTACGAGGAGCTGGTACGGCTGGTCGGTGAGCAGCTGGCCACCCCTGAGCCACTGCTGGCCGAGGCCGCCGCGCATGTGCTGGAGGAGCTCTTCGGGCTCGCCGCGCCCGCCGCCGATGCGCTGGCGGCGCGGGTGGCGGCGGACTCCGGCTCCTGGGTGAGGGACTGGCCGAGCGGGCCTCCGGGGCTCGGCAGCGCGGTGAAGGCGCTGGCCCGGCTGGGCGATGCCCGTGCCGTGCCCGCGCTGGCCGCCGCGCTGGAGCGGCCCGAGGTGCCGCACGACGTGGGGTTCGCCATCGGCTGCCTGGGGGCGGCGGCGGACCCGCTGACCGCTGTGCTGCGCCGCAGGCTCGGCGAGGTCCGTCTCGACGAGGCCGCGTACGACCGGGCAAGCCCGCTGCTCACGGGGCTGACCGCGCTGCGGGCGGACGAGGCGTTGCCGGAGGTGCTGCGGGTGCTGCACGGCGCGCCGGAGTACCGGGGCGAGTGGCTGCGTACGGCGGCGCTGCGGGCGCTCGGTTCGTTCGGGCCCGCGGCGCACGGTGCCGTACCGGAGCTGCGTGCGTTGCTGCGCCGTCCGGGGTCCACCTCGGCGACCGAGGTGGCGGAGGCCCTGTGGGCGGTCGACGGTGATGCCGACGCCGTGCTGCCGGTGCTGATCGAGGGCCTGCAGGCGGAGCGCGCCCACGAGCGGCGCTCCGCCGTGAACGCGCTGGGCAGGCTCGGGCCGCGGGCGGCGGTGACCGCGCCCCGGCTGCGCGCGCTGCTGCGGCACGAGGAGCTGTGGCTGCGGGTGGATGCGGCCATCGCTCTGTGGGACGTGTCCGGGCGGGCCGAGGAGTCCGTACCGGTGCTCCTGGCGGCCTGGGAGAAGAACCGTCACGCCCGGGTCCGGGTGGCGGAATGTCTGGCGCGAATGGGTGTCGCTGGTGCAGGGTCGGACGCGGCACCCGTGCTGCGCGCCGAGCTCGCCTCCGTACGCCGTCACAACGCGATGGACGGTGGCTTCGGCAGCCACGACACATACGAGGACGAAAAGCTGCTGGCGCTCTGCCGGCAGGCACTTCTGGGAAATACGGGGAAGGGACCCATAACATGATCATTTTCGGTACGCGGGGTTATCTGTACCAACTGGCCGTCCTGACGTTGGTCTGCGGCTGGTGCGGCAATCCGGCGGCGCACACGCTGCGCAAGCGGGTCACCAAGTTCACCCTGTTCTTCGTGCCGCTGTTCCCGTTCTCGACGAAGTTCGCGACGCAGTGCACGTTCTGCGGCGGGGAGCAGCAGATCCCGAAGGAGCAGGCCGAACAGCTGCTGGCTCAGCATGCGGCCTCGCAGGGCGGCAACCCGTTCGGGCAGGCACAGGGACAGGGGCAGGGGCACCCGGGATACGCGCCGGGCGGACAGGGGCAGAACCCGTACCAGCACTGAAACCGCACCCCGAGCAGCTTCACGAGCAGCATGCCAAGCAGCAACGCAACCGGTACTAAATAGGCATAAAGCGCTTCCTTCCGAATAAGGTCTATGAGGCATGGACCGCGGGAAGGGAGGGGGTCCGGAATCCGGGCCGCATCACGGGAAGTGAGGGAACGTCGGCGCGGCATCCTGACGCGCCGGCCACCGGGCAGACCCTCTTGAGCATGTCGGCGGACATACCCGCTATGACATAAGGGAAATACACACCACCTCTTGCTACGTTGCCTGGCATGACCGCAATGACGGCGGACGCGCCCCCGCCCGATCCACGTCTGCCCAAGCGGCGCGGAGTCGAGCTTCTGCTTCTCATCGGGGCAGTTTTCATCTCCGTCTACGGCTACGCCGCCGTCGGCCTGGCCAAGAACGACGCGGTCCCGCCCGATGTGGCCGGCTACAGCGCGGGCCTGGGGCTGCTCGCCCTCCTCGCCCATCTCGCGGTCCGCTTCCGTGCCCCGTACGCCGATCCGCTGCTGCTGCCCATCGCCTTACTGCTCAACGGGCTCGGCCTGGTACTGATCTACCGGCTCGACCTGGAGACACCGAAGGACCAGGCGGCCCCCACCCAGCTGATCTGGTCCACGCTCGGCGTGACGCTCTTCATCGTGGTGGTCGTCTTCCTGCGCGATCACCGGGTGCTCCAGAGGTACGCCTATCTCTCCGTCGCCACCGCACTGGTCCTGTTGATCGTGCCGATCTTCTTCCCCGCCGTGAACGGCGCCAAGATCTGGATCCGGGTCGGCGGATTATCCTTCCAGCCGGGCGAGTTCGCCAAGATTCTGCTCGCCGTGTTCTTCGCCGCGTATCTCGCCGCGAACCGCAACGCCCTCGCCTACACCGGCCGCAAAATCTGGAAACTCCAGCTCCCCACCGGCCGGGTGCTCGGCCCGATCGTCGCGATCTGGCTGCTCAGCGTCGGTGTGCTGGTCCTGGAACGCGATCTGGGCACCTCGCTCCTCTTCTTCGGCCTCTTCGTGATCATGCTGTACGTGGCGACCGGCCGCACCGGCTGGATCGCGGTGGGCCTGCTACTCGCGTCCGTCGGCGCGTTCGTCGTCGGCTCCTTCGAACCGCATGTGCACAGCCGGGTCCAGGACTGGCTCGACCCGTTCGCCTCCATCGACGCCGGTCAGGGCCCCAGCCAGCTGGCCCAGTCACTGTTCGCGTTCGCCGCGGGCGGGATGCTCGGCACCGGCCTCGGGCTCGGCCACTCCATCCTCATCGGCTTCGCCGCCAAGTCCGACTTCATTCTGGCGACCGCGGGCGAGGAGCTGGGCCTTACCGGGCTGACCGCGATCTTCCTGCTGTACACGCTGCTCGTCGCCCGCGGCTACCGGGCCGGCCTCGCCCTGCGCGACCCCTTCGGGCGGCTGCTGTCTATCGGTCTCGCCTCGATCCTGGCGCTCCAGGTGTTCGTGATCGCGGGCGGGGTGATGGGGCTGATCCCCCTGACCGGCATGGCGATGCCGTTCCTCGCCCAGGGCGGTTCGTCCGTCGTCACCAACTGGATCATCGTGGCGCTGCTGATCCGGGTCAGCGACCAGGCCCGCAGACCGCACCCCGGCCACGTGGAGACCGGCGTCATCGCGCCGATGGTGGAGGACGAGCTGTGATCCCGAACCCACGAGCCGTGATCCCGCCGAACCCACGAGCCGTGATCCCGAACCCGCGAGCCGTGATCCCCCCGAACCCACGAGCCGTGCTCCCGTACCCGCCGCAAGTCCCGGAGGCCAGGCCGTGATCCGCTACATCCGCCGGGCCGCCGCGTTCTGTCTGCTGCTGCTCGTGGCGCTGCTGCTGAACGCCGCCCGCATCCAGGTCTTCAATGCCGACAGCCTGAACGCCAACCCTGCCAACCGCCGCCTCACAATCGCCCGTTACGACCAGCCGCGCGGCAACATCCTGGTCGACGGCGAGTCCGTCACCGGTTCCAGGAACACCGGCGAGCAGCTCAAGTACGAGCGCACGTACACGAACGGCCCGCTGTACGCGCCGGTGACCGGTTACGCCTCGCAGACGTACGGCACGACCCTGATCGAGAACGCCGAGGACGACATCCTCTCCGGCACCGACTCGATGCTCGCCCCGTTCCCGCTGTGGAACGAGATCAGCCGCAGTCAGCAGCCCGGTGGCAATGTCGTCACGACCATCAAGGACTCGATGCAGCGAGCCGCCTACAACGGGCTCGGCGGGCGGCGGGGCGCGGTCGCCGCCATCGAGCCGTCGACCGGCAGGATTCTGGCGCTGGTCTCGACCCCGTCGTACGACCCCGGGCGGCTCTCCGGCACCGGTTCGTCCGTCACCGACGCCTGGCAGCAGCTGAACGCGTCGAAGAGCCAGCCGATGCTCAACCGGGCGATCCGGCAGACCTATCCGCCGGGCTCCACCTTCAAGATCGTGACGGCGGCGGCGGCGCTCGACGCGAACGTCGTCACCGATCCCGACGACGAGACCGACACCCCGTCCCCCTATGTGCTGCCGGGTACGACGACCACGCTCCCCAATGAGGCGGAGGGCTGTGAGGATGCCTCGCTCGCCGAGGCGATCCGGGTCTCCTGCAACACCGTGATGGCGGAGCTGGGGGTGCGGGTCGGGCTGGAGGGCATGGTGGACGCGGTGCGGAAGTTCGGCTTCAACGACACCGGGCTGAAGATCCCGTCGGGGGTGACGAAGAGCAACTTCGACACCGAGATGTCCGACGACCAGTTGGCGCTCTCGTCGATCGGACAGTTCGACACGACGGCGACACCGCTCCAGATGGCGATGGTGGCCTCGGCCGTGGCGAACGGCGGCGACCTCAAGTACCCGTATCTGGTGGACCGTACGACCACGAGAAGCGGCTCGACCGTCCACCGGAACGGCTCGCACACCTACCACCGGGCCATGAACCTGCGGACGGCGATGCAGTTGCGGAGGATGATGGTCGACGTCGTGGAGGAGGGCACCGGTTCCAACGCCGCGATCGACGGGATGACGGTCGGCGGCAAGACCGGCACCGCGCAGCACGGCATCGACAACTCGGGCAGGCCCTACGCCTGGTTCATCTCGTGGGCGCAGGCGCCGGACTCGGGGCAGCCGGCCGTCGCGGTCGCCGTGGTCGTCGAGGACGCCGCCGCGAACCGGGCCGATATCAGCGGCGGCGGGAGCGCGGCCCCCATCGCCCGTTCCGTCATGCAGGCGGCCCTGGGAGACTGACCGCGTGGCGGATGCGGGTGCGGTGGGCCGGGCTCTGGAGCGGATCGGGCGGGAGGATCCGCGCCTGTGCGCGTTCATCGAGGTGTGGCCCGAGGCAGCGGTCACCGCTGCCGAGCGGGCCCGTCGGCTTCCGCTGGACGGGATGCCGTTCGCGGTCAAGGGTCGTGCCGGTATCCGTTCGTACGCGGCCCGGCGGCTGATCGCGGCCGGTGGAGTACCGGTCGGCGCGACCTCGGTGCCCGGCCCCGGTACGCCCTGGCAGACCTGGGGACTGGGCGCGCACGGCCGTACGGTCAACCCGTGGCGCCCCGACCGCACGCCCGGCGGGTCCTCGGCGGGCTCGGCGGTGGCGGTCGCGGCGGATCTGGTGGAGCTGGCGACCGGCAGCGACGGGGCGGGTTCGGTGCGGATTCCGGCGGCGTGGTGCGGGGTGTTCGGGTTGAAGACGACGAATGGCCTGCTGCCCTCCCCCGACCGGTCCGGTCTCGCTTCCGCCGGGGTGCTGGCCCGTTCGGCGGCTCACGCCCGGACCTATCTGCGCTGTGTCCTGGACGGCTGCGAACCGGCGACGGCGGATCTTCCGATCCCGGCCGTCTTCAGCCCCGGTCTGGGTTACGCGGACGTCGACCCGGAAGTCGAGTCGGTCGTCCGGCGGGCGGTGGGCCGGCTCGTGGCGGCCGGGGTGGTGCGGCTCGTGAGCCGCACGTGCGAGCTGCTCGACCCGCGAGAGGCGTGGCAGGCGGTCCGGGGTGGGGAGCCGTCCCCGGCCGCCACGGAGATCCGGCGCGAGAACGACCTCCGGCTCGACGCCCTGTTCGCCCGTACTCCTCTGTTGCTCACCCCGACCACCCCCAACCGCCCGCACGGCCACGACGGTCCGGGCGAGCTCTACTCGACCGCGCTGACCTGGGCGTTCAATCTCAGCGGGCATCCCGCCGCGACTGTGCCCGCCGGGTTCACGGCGGACGGCTGCCCGGTCGGGCTGCAGTTGGCCGCAGAGCGCGGGGCGGACGTCTCGCTGCTCGAAATGGCCCTGGCGGTGGAGAAGGTGCTGATTACTGTGCGGCCATGACACACAGCGACCGAAAGGTCGGCCATGAGCCGGCCCGGGCGACCGGCCGAGGGCATCGGGGCGACGCTCGCGATACTGCTGGAGGTGCCCGAGCGGGTGGCGGAGCTGGTGCGGGGATTCGTCTCATGGCTCCGAGGTCCCCGGCCCCTCGGCGGGCCGTTCCGCCCTCAGTCTCCGGATGAGCCCGATTCGCCCTGCGCCATCGCCTCTTCGACTTCGGCGACCCTGGCCCTTTCCTCTGCCGCGAAACGGTCCCGGTCCAACTGCTCGGCCAGCTCCTCGTCCTGGGCCATCAGCAGGTCCAGGTCGGAGTCGCCGAGCTCGAAGACGCCCATGTCGATGTAGGCCTTCTGGAGCCGTTCGCCCCACAGGCCGATGTCCTTGACGCACGGCACTATCCGGCTGAACAGCAGCTTGCGGAAGAGCTGCAGAAATTCCGAGTGTTCGGAGAGTTCCCTGGCCTCCTGCTTGCCGATGCCGAAGTTCTCCAGCACCTCGACACCGCTGAGTCGGTCGCGCATCAGATAGCAGCCCTCGATGACGAACTCCTCGCGCTCCCGCAGTTCGGCGTCGCTCAGCTGCTTGTAGTAGTCGCGCAACGCCATCCGCCCGAAGGCGACGTGCCGGGCCTCGTCCTGCATGACGTACGCGAGGATCTGCTTGGGCAGCGGCTTGGTCGTGGTGTCGCGGATCATGCCGAACGCGGCCAGGGCGAGGCCCTCGATGAGGACCTGCATGCCGAGATACGGCATGTCCCAGCGGGAGTCGCGCAGGGTGTCGCCGAGCAGCCCCTGGAGGTTGTCGTTGATCGGGTAGAGCATCCCGATCTTCTCGTGCAGGAACCGGCCGTATATCTCCGCGTGCCGGGCCTCGTCCATGGTCTGGGTCGCGGAGTAGAACTTCGCGTCCAGGTCGGGGACGGATTCCACGATCCTGGCCGCGCAGACCATGGCGCCCTGCTCACCGTGGAGGAACTGGCTGAACTGCCAGGAGGTGTAGTGCTTGCGCAGCTCGCCCCGATCCTTGTCGGTCATCTTCGCCCAGTGCGGCGTCCCGTACAGGGTCAGGGCCTCGTCCGGGGTGCCGAGCGGGTCGGCGGGGTCGACCTCCAGGGACCAGTCGATGCGCTTGTTGCCGTCCCACTGCTTGTCCTTGCCCTTCTGGTAGAGGGCGAGTAGGCGTTCACGGCCGTCGTCGTAGTCCCAGCTGAAGCGGGCCGCGCCTGAGGCGGGCACCTGCCAGAGCGATTCCTGGGGGGCGGTGGTGTAGAGGTCGTGTGTCGACACGAACGGCTCCTTCGCCTTACGTGCTCCGATAAGTTCCGTGGCGGTTGCGTCAGTTGGCAGGTTCACACGTTGGTAGACGCCGGGTCAACAAGTCGCGCGCAAGGGATTGACGACCTTGCTGACAGAGAGTCTCATAAGGGGTGACCTTCGGTAACCCATGTGTGAGGTGCCTCCAGCCATGACGACAGCGACGGAACGCGACGTGCAGTTGCTCCGCGATGCACTCGGCCCGCTCCGGGACCGCGAGCAGATCGCCGAGCGGCTGCTCGAATCCTCGGCCAAGCACTCCTTCGACCCGGACAAGGAACTCGACTGGGACGCGGCGATCGAGGACGGCAAGTGGTTCTGGCCGCCCGAGCTCGTCTCGCTCTACGACACCCCGCTGTGGCGGAAGATGTCCGAGGAGCAGCGGATGGACCTGGCCAGGCACGAGACGGCGTCACTGGCCTCACTGGGCATCTGGTTCGAGATCATCCTCATGCAGTTGCTGGTCCGGCACATCTACGACAAGCCGGTGACCAGCAACCACGTACGCTACGCGCTCACCGAGATAGCCGACGAGTGCCGGCACTCGATGATGTTCGGCCGCCTGATCAAGTGGAGCGCGTCCCCCGACTACCCCGTACCGCGCGTCCATCACAACCTCGCACGCGTGCTGAAGACCATCTCCACCACGCCCGGTTCGTTCGCCGCGACGCTGCTCGGCGAGGAGATCCTCGACTGGATGCAGCGGCTGACGTTCCCCGACGAGCGCGTCCAGACCCTGGTGCGCGGCGTGACCCGCATCCACGTCGTCGAGGAGGCACGCCACGTCCGCTACGCCCGCGAGGAACTGCGCCGCCAGATGGTGACCGCGCCGCGCTGGCAGCGGGAGTTCACCCGGGTGGGCTGCGGCGAGGCGGCCCGCGTCTTGTCCATCTGCTTCATCAACCCGCAGGTGTACGAGAACGTCGGCCTGGACCGCCGCGAAGCCGTCGCCCAGGTGAGGGCGAGCGGCCACCGCGCGGAGGTCATGCAGACCGGCGCGAAGCGACTGACGGACTTCCTGGACGACATCGGGGTGCTGGGCGGGGTGGGGCGCAGGCTGTGGAAGAGCTCGGGCCTGCTGGCCTGAGCCGGGTTCCCCTTCGGCCGGGCTCGCTTAGGCTTCGACGTATGACCTCTGCCGCCGCAGCGCCGCCGACCCGTGCGTACCGAAGGCTCAGCGTCGAGGAACGCCGCACCCAGCTTCTCGGTGCGGCGCTCACCCTCTTCGCCCACCGGGCCCCCGACGAGGTCTCGCTCGACGAGGTGGCGACGGTGGCCGGGGTCTCCCGCCCGCTCGTGTACCGCTACTTCCCAGGAGGGCGGCAGCAGTTGTACGAGGCGGCGCTGAGGTCCGCCGCCGAGGAACTGATCCTGTGCTTCACCGAGCCGCCCGTGGGGCCGCCCACCGAGCGGGTGCTGCGGGTGCTCGACCGCTATCTCGCCTTCGTCGACGAGCACGACGCGGGCTTCAGCGCACTGCTGCGCGGTGGCAGCGTCGTCGAGACCTCCCGTACGACCGCGATCGTCGACGAGGTACGGCGGGCGGCGGCCGAGCAGATCCTGCTGCACCTGGGCCGGGGCGGGGCGGGTGCGGGGCCCCGGCTGCGGATGATGGTGCGCACCTGGATCGCGGCGGTCGAAGCGGCTTCCCTGATCTGGCTGGACGAGGGGAAGCGGCCCGCCGCGGCCGATCTGCGCGACTGGCTGGTCGACCAGCTGATCGCACTGCTGGCGGCGACCGCGGCGACGGACCCGGAGACCGCGTCGGCGGTGGCGGAGCTGCTGCCGTCGGAGACCGCCGCCGGTCCGGCCGGACGGCTGGCCGAACGGCTGATCCCGGTGGTCGGCGGGGCGGCCCATCTGCTGCCCGAGGGCTGATCGGTCAGACTGGGGCGGTGAAAAGCGAGAACACCCACTTCACCGGCGGGCCCCTGGACGGACGGGTACTGCCCGTCCTCGTCGGTCCGACCGGCCATCCGCCCAAGTGGTACGAGGTCCCGGTGCCGGCCGCCGACGGCGGGCCCGCCACCGTGTACGCGTACCGCCGGGTGGCGGCCGGTCACTCCAAGCGGCTGGGGATTCCGCGCGGCTGGGTGTACGAGTACGCCCCCGAGGGCCGTAAGCAGCACAGCCCCAAGTGGCCCTGGTCGAAGCCGGGCTGACATTGGAGCCCAGGGCCCGAAGGGGCCCACGGCCACCGCTCCGTACCGGGTGTTGGCGGTCGGAAGGACCGCCGTCGTCCAGCGCGACCGGGTGTTCTACGCGTTCCCGGTCGCCTGGGGCCGGCCAGTCCGGCGGATCGGAGTCGGGCCGGTCGTAGCCGAATCCCCGGGATTCCGCACCCGCCCTTCCGGGCGAACCCGTCTGCCGCCACACCGCACGGGTTCTTGCATCTCCTGACACCGAGTGACCGTATTGATTCATCGCGCTCACTTATGGGGCAGTCCCATGTTTCACCCCGTCACCGGAGGTGGTCTCGTGTCAGGCGGAGCTCTGCGTGCGGTCTGCACAGCGGCCCTGACCACGCTCGTCGTGACCTCGCCTGCAGCCGCCGCACCCGTTGACCCGGGCCCTGCCGCGAGGAGCACCGCGAAGCGGTCCGCCGCTTTCACGGCCACGGCCACGAACAAAAGCATCGCCCAGCTGCTGACCGAGCTCCAGAAGCTGTACCAGCAGGCCGAGGAGGCCACCGAGACATACAACGGGACCGCGGCGGAGCTGAAGAAGCGCACGGCGGAGGCGAAGAAGCTCAGCGCCTCCCTCGCCACCGCCAGGCTCGCGCTGACCGACAGCCGCGACGCGGCGGGGCAGCTGGCCCGGGAGCAGTATCAGGGTCGGTCCGACCTCTCCTCGTACATGCAGCTGCTGCTGGCCCGTGATCCCGAGCACCTCCTGGACCAGGAGCATGTGATCCGGCGTGCGGCGGCCGGGCGGGCGGCGACCGTGAAGCGGCTCACCGGCGCCGAGAAACGCGCCGACGACCTGGCGGCCGAGTCCCGCAGGGTGCTGGGCCGGCAGCAGGTCCTGGCCGCGAAGCAGAAGAAGCAGAGGGACACGGTGCAGTCGCGGCTGAAGGCGGTCGAGGCGACGCTGGCCACGCTATCCGGCGCGCAGCTCGCCGAGCTGTCCCAGCTGGAACAGCAGGGCATGGCGAGGGCGCAGAGCGCCCTGGTCGCCTCGGGAGCCCTGTCCTCGACCAGGCCGCCGTCCGAGGCGGGCGGCGAGGCGGTGAAGTACGCGATCGGGCAGGTCGGCAAGCCGTATGTGTGGGGCGCGGAGGGGCCGGACTCGTTCGACTGCTCGGGGCTCACCTCGCAGGCCTGGGCGAAGGCCGGTCGGATCATTCCGCGGACCTCGCAGGAGCAGTGGCGGCAGCTGCCGAAGGTGCCGCTGAACGCACTGCGTCCGGGTGACCTGGTGATCTACTTCCCGAAGGCGACCCACGTGGCGCTGTACATCGGCAACGGTCAGGTGGTGCAGGCACCCCGGCCGGGCTCGCAGGTGAAGGTCTCGCCGGTGGCGTCGAATCCGCTGCTGGGCGCCGTACGGCCGGATCCGCGGAGCGTGCCGCTTTCCGTGTACCGACCGCCACAGCTCCCGCAGGGGGCATCCGCGGGCTCGGACACGGGGTACGGCTCGTCGTCGGCGCCCAAGGAGTAAGCAACCGGCGATCGGACCGCGACCGCACACGGCAACCGGGCCGAGTGCCGTCGGATTCCCGACGGGACTCGGCCCGGCTCCTGCGGTCAGGCGGCCGACACGGCGCCGGAGACCTCGGCGAGGTACGCGTTGGTCTTCTCCGGGTCGAAGAAGAAGTTGTCGAAGTCCGCCGGGTTGTTGAAGCCGTTGGCGAAGCGGTTGGCGACCGGCTGGAGCTGGCCCGCGGCGCCGATCAGGTTCAGCACGTGCTCCGGCGGAACGCCGAGCATCGCGTTGGTCCACTTCACGACGTGCTGCGCGGTGTCCCAGTAACGGTCGAACGTGGCCTGCATCCAGTCCGCGTCGAACTCCCGGTCGCCGTGCTCGATGATCGAATCCAGGTACGCGTTGGCGCACTTGGAGGCCGAGTTGGAGCCCTGGCCGGTGATCGGGTCGTTGGCGACGACGACGTCCGCCACACCGAGGACGAGGCCGCCGCTGGGCAGTCGGCCGATCGGGTTTCGGACGGTCGGGGCGTAGCGGCCCGCCAGGGTGCCGTTGGCGTCGGTCAGTTCGACCTTGGTGGCGCGGGCGTACTCCCACGGCGTGAACCGCTTCATGAGCTCCAGCGTCTTGGCAAGGTGCTCGGAGGGGTCCCTGATGCCCTGGAACGCGTCGAGCGGGCCGCCCGGGATGCCCTCCCAGAACAGGATGTCGGCGCGGCCGGACGTGGTCAGGGTCGGCATCACGAAGAGCTCACCGACGCCGGGGACCAGGTTGCAGCGGACCGCGTCGAACTCGGGGTGCTCGGGGCGCGGGCCCATGCCGTGGACGTATGCGACGGACAGGGCGCGCTGCGGGGCGTCGAACGGCGAACGGGACGCGTCCCGGCCGAACATGGAGACCAGCTCACCCTTGCCCGCGGAGACCATCACCAGGTCGTAGGTACGGGAGAAGTAGTCCAGGTCGGAGACAGCGGCACCGTGGATGACAAGCTGTCCGCCACGCTGGGCGAACGTCTCCATCCAACCGGCCATCTTCACACGCTGGTCGACGGACTGGGCGAAGCCGTCCAGCTTGCCGACCCAGTCGACGGCGCGCGAGGAGTCGGGCGCCGCGACCGAGACGCCGAGGCCCTCGATGCGCGGGGCCTGGGACTCCCAGAAGTTGAGCTGGTAGTCACGCTCGTGCTGAAGCGCCGTGTGGAACATGCACTGCGTCGACATGACCCGGCCGGAGCGGATCTCGTCGGCGGTGCGGTTGGACATCAGGGTGACTTCGTACCCTTTGGACTGCAGTCCGAGGGCGAGCTGGAGACCGGACTGACCGGCTCCGACTATGAGTATCTTCCGCATCACGGTTCTCCGTTACCTATGGCGTGCGAGCTATGCCGGGGTGGCGTCGAGGGCGTGTCCGACGAGGGCCAGCAGCGACTCGACGACGGTGATCCTGTTGCGCGCGTCCATGACCACAACAGGCACGTGCGGTGGCACGGTCAGGGCCTCCCTGACGTCCTCCGCGTCGAACCCCTGTGTTCCCTCGAAGTGGTTGACGGCGACGATGTACGGCAGGCCGCAGCTCTCGAAGTAGTCGAGTGCGGGGAAGCAGTCGGCGAGCCGCCGGGTGTCGGCGAGCACGACCGCACCGATCGCGCCGCGCACCAGGTCGTCCCACATGAACCAGAAACGCTGCTGGCCCGGCGTGCCGAAGACGTACAGCACGAGGTCGTCGTCGAGCGTGAGCCGGCCGAAGTCCATCGCGACGGTCGTGGTGACCTTGTCGGGCGTCGCGGAGAGATCATCGGTCTCCTCGCTGGCCTGGGTCATCATCGCTTCGGTCCTCAGCGGGGTGATCTCGGAGACCGAACCCACGAAGGTCGTCTTGCCCACGCCGAACCCGCCCGCGACCACGATCTTCGTGGCGATGGGGGCCCTGGTGTGGTCCAACTGCCAGGCCTGCAGCGATTCCTCGGCCTGGTCCTGGGCCCCTGGCTGGCGCGGGGCGAAGAGCGGCGACTCAGAGACGGCGGAGTCCATTGAGCACCCTTTCGAGCAGTGCGCGGTCGGGCTGGCCGGCGCCGTGACCGGTCCCGTACACGCGGATCTTTCCCTGGTCGGCCAAGTCGCTGAGCAGCACCCGGACCACACCGAGCGGCATCTTCAACAGGGCGGAGATCTCCGCGACCGTACGCATCCGGCGGCAGATCTCGACGATGGCCTGGAGCTCCGGCATGACACGGGTGCCCAGGTTGCCGTTGGTCAACTCACGGCGCTCCTCGGGCGCTTCGAGCGCGGCGACGAACGTCTCGACGAGCAGAACGTGGCCGAAGCGGGTGCGTCCGCCGGTGAGTGAGTACGGGCGGACCCGTGCGGGCCTTCGGTCGGCCCCGCGGACAGGAAGCCTGCGGGCGGGTTCAGCAGCGGGCGTCACTGGGCGCTCTCCATCGATTTGCGCAGTTCACTGCGGAGTTCGGGGGTGAGTACGTGTCCGGCACGGCCGACGAAGAGCGCCATGTGGTAGGCGATGACACTCATGTCGCAGTCCGGGGTGGCGTGCACGCCGAGCAGCGAGCCGTCGCTGATCGACATGACGAAGACGCTGCCCTCGTCCATGGCGACCATGGTCTGCTTGACGCCGCCGCCGTTCATCAGCTTGGCGGCGCCGACGGTGAGGCTGCCGATGCCGGAGACGATGGTCGCCAGGTCGGCGCTGGAGCCCTTGGGGCCGTCCTGTCGGCCGGTGTCCTGAGTGGCCAGATGGCCGGGGTCGGAGGAGAGCAGCATCAGTCCGTCGGACGAGACGACGGTGACCGAGTGGACCCCTGGCACCTCCTCCACCAGATTGCTCAGCAACCAGTGAAGGTTCCGGGCCTCGGTACTCAGCCCGAATGTGCTGGGCGCAGTCAACTGCGTGC
Organism: Streptomyces sp. NPDC002958; assembly: GCF_055563255.1. Lineage (NCBI taxonomy): Bacteria > Bacillati > Actinomycetota > Actinomycetes > Kitasatosporales > Streptomycetaceae > Streptomyces > Streptomyces sp. NPDC002958. The sequence goes on from NZ_JBVHDS010000002.1 coordinate 494,742, forward strand.
CTCCTCGACTGTGTCCCCCGTCTCATCGGTTCGGCCGTCTCTACGGTCGGCCGACTCACTGCGCTCGCTTCGTGCGGAACGCCCGCCGTGCGCGACGGCACCGGGGAACGGCTGGGTTGCCGTGCTCTCGGCGATCTCCGCCTCGACGTCCCGGCGCCCGTCCTTCGCACCCTGGTGGAAGCCACCGAGCCGACGGCGCAGCGCCTCCTTGTCCAGGCTGCCCTTGCGCTCGGTGCTGGGTGCCGTGGTGGGCTTGACGACCTTGGGGGTGCGCTTGGGCAGCCCCTTGTCCGTGATGCGCTCCTGCGGCAGTTGCTCCGGCTGCCGGGGGCCGGGCAGGGCATCGGCGACGGACGCGGGGGCGGCGTACGGCTCCGGGGACGGCGCGGGGGCCGGGGCGGCGTACGGCTCCGGGGACGGCGCGGGAACCGGGGCGGTGTACGGCTCCGGGGACGGCGCGGGAACCGGGGCGGTGTACGGCTCCGGGGACGGCGCGGGGGCCGGGGCGGTGTGCGGCTCCGGGATCTCGTCGGTGGTGCGCTCGTGGTGGTCGGGGCCGATGGCGTACGGGTCGGGCGCCGTGAACTCGGGGGCGTCGGCAGACTCCGGAACCACCGGGAGCCTGACCTGCATCGTGATCTCGGTCTCGGCGGCCGGAGCGGGCGCGGGGGCATGGCCCGCCGCGTACCCGGGTGCCGGCTCGGCCACGGGTTCGGCCACAGGCTCGGCAGCGGCCCCGGACTCGCGGATCGTCTGCTCGGCCGCGGCGATCAGCGGGTCGTTGGGCAGGGCGAGCGTACGCCCCGACAGTGCGTTGGAGTTGGCCTCGGCGACCGAGCCCGGCAGGTTCAGCGCGGGCGTGTCCCCCGGGACCTTCGCCGGAGGCGGTGCGGCGACCGGCGTGGCCTCGGGGAGCAGAGCCTGGGGCAGGACGACGACCGCTGTGACCCCGCTGCCCTCGTGGTCGCGCAGCTGGACCCGTACGCCATGGCGCGCGGCCAGCAGGGCGGTGACCTGGAGGCCGAGTCCGGCCCCGTCCGCGCTCGGTTCACCGGCCTCGAAGAGCGTGGGGTCACCGAGCCGGGTGTTGAGCTCGCCCATCCGTTCGGCCGACATGCCGATGCCCTCGTCCTGGACGGAGAGCATCACCTCGCCGCTCTCCAGCAACCAGCCGGAGAGCTGGACATGGGAGTCCGGCGGCGAGAAGGAGGTCGCGTTCTCCAGAAGTTCGGCGACGAGGTGGCTGAGGTCGTCCGCGGCGAAACCGGCGATCTGCGCGTGCGGCGGCAGGGACTGGATAGTGACCCGCTCGTACCGCTCGATCTCCGAGACGGACGCGCGCAACACGTCGACCAGCGGGATCGGGCTCGCATGCCCGTGGCCGTGCTCGGCGCCCGCGAGGACCAGCATGTTCTCGCTGTGCCGCCGCATGACCGTGGCCATGTGGTCGAGCTTGAAGAGGGTGGTGAGCCGCTCCGGGTCGTGTTCCTGCTCCTCCAGGCTCTCGATGACACCGAGCTGGCGCTCGACGAGGCCGAGGGTGCGCAGCGAGAGGTTGACGAAGGTGTGGTGGACCGTGTTCTTCAACCGCTCCAGCTGGGCGGTGAGGTCGGAGGCCATGACCTGAAGTTCGGCGCGCTGGACAGTGAGAGCCTCGCGTTCTGCGATCAGCTCGGCGCGCTCGCTCTGCAGGCTCTCGAAGCGGCCGTTGAACTCGTGGAGCAGTCCGTGCAGCTTGCCGTGCAGGGCGTTGAGGGACCGTACGACCTGGGCGAACTCGTCGTTGCGGCCTGTGTAGCGGACCGGCTCGGCGGTGGCGGGTTCCTCGGCGAGGCGGGCCGCACCGATCCGCAGGACGGCGAGCGGCTGGGTGAGGGTGCGGGCCACGGCGGTGGAGACGCCGACGGCGATCAGCAGACAGCCGCCGAGCAGCGCGATCCGCAGTTCGAGCGCGGTGACGTCGTCGTCGCGCAGCTGCTCCATACGCTGGATCTGTGCGGTGCCGAGGGCCGACTCGACACTCCGCATCCGGTCGATCCGGGCGGAGAGTGCCGCCTCGACCTTCTTGCTGTCGGTCCTCAGGTCGGAGTCGGACAGCTCGGGGCGGTCGGTGAGGGAGTTGAGGTACTTCTCCGCGCTGTTGACCTCGGGTCCGGTGACGGTGGACGACAGCTTGTCGCGGGCGGTGGAGCCCGCGGCCTGGTCGAAGTCGGCGAGCGAGGAGAGTTCGCGGACCCGGGCCTGCTGGGCGGCGGCGCTCAGCTCGTCACGGGTGCGGTCGTCCTTGCCGCTGCCCTCGTCCTGGGTCTGGACGGGCAACCCGGTGATCGGGTCGACCTGCTGGGACGTGGTCCCATCGGGCACGGAGAGCGCGGCAAGCAGCAGCCCGCGGGTGGCGGAGGCCTGCTCGGTGGCCTGGCCGAGGGCGAGCGGGGCGCGGGTGGACTCGGCGGCACGCGGCGGGGTCTTCTCGGCCAGTTCGTCAGCGAGGTCGTGGAGCTTGGCGATGACCTCGGAGTACGCCTGGTGGGCCTCCAGTGCCGTGTCCTTGCCGCTGAGCGCGTCACGGCGCAGGGAGGGGATGGTGGAGAGGTCTCGGCGCAGGGCGGCCGGGGCCGCGCCCCTGATCTCGTCCACCTGTTGGTCGACTCGGGCGCTCCGGCTGCCGATGTCGCCCTCGTCGTCCGCCGAGCCGGATTTCTCGTCACGGCCGGCCGCGATGTGGGCGGTGACCTCGTCGCGCTCGTCCGCGAGTGCGTGGGCGAGCGCGATGGCCTGCTGGTTCAGCTCCGCGAGGGTGACCAGCCGTTGTGACTCGTTCAGTTCGGAGGATGCGGTGAGGACCGCCGGCGCGCCCGCGGCGATGACGGTGACACCGATGACCGCGACACCGGCGACCAGCCGGCTGCGCACGCGCACAGTGCGCCGGGTGCCCTCGCTCTCGGCGGGTGCCGGAGGCGTCACCCCGGAACCACTGTGCTTGCTGCCCTTGCTCCGAGGCCGCTTCTTCTGCACCGGTGCTCGCATTCTTGACTCGTCCGCCCTTGAAGCAGAGGTGACGCACGGTCACATATGAACGAGCGCCCCGCCCCCTGGTACGGCTTCTGACCATTCCAGTGCTTTTGAGAGGGGGGCGCGCATCAACCACTCCGCCACCTGAACGAGTGAACATCACTCGGGAGTTGACGAACAAGTCTCCCCCCGGGGGCCGTCCGGCACACCTGAACCGTCGGTTGGAACTTCCGCCCGGGCTTTGGCAAGATGCCCGCCCGCACGCCGCACGGAGCCGTTCCTTCCATTCCAAGCGTCTGCCTGACCTGCCGGTACAGGCCGATCTCGGCTCGTGCAGGGCTCGTGAAGGCGTCGTGCAGACTGACTGCATGCGCATTGAACTGGCCACCGCCGCCGGCAGCCCCGACCGCCCGAACGAGGACTGGGCCTCCACCGCCCTGCCCGCTTCCGGCCGGGGCGGGACACTGGTCCTGCTCGACGGGGTGACTCCACCGCGAGGTCACGACGGTTGTGCGCACTCGGTCCCCTGGTTCACCGCACGGCTGGGCGGTTCACTGATCGAACTGTCCGGTTCGCGATGGGATCTGACCCTCCAGGAGATCCTGGCCGATTCCATCCGACGCACCGCCGATACACACCGCTCAACGTGTGACCTTTCTCACGCGAGGACGCCACAGGCGACGGTCGTCATGGCGCGCTGGGACGAACGTGAGATCGAGCATCTGGTGCTCTCCGATTCCGTACTGCTGTTCGAGGCACCCGACGGAACGGTGCGCCCCCTCCTCGACGACCGACTGGACCACCTGCCGCCGGGCTCACTGGCCGACGAGGCGACCGCCGACGCACAGGTACGGAACAAGGAGGGAGGTTTCTTCACCGCCGCCGCCGACCCCTCCGTGGCGGCCCGCGCCGTCACCGGGCGCACCCCGCTCGGCCGGGTGCGGGCGCTGGCCGCGATGACCGACGGGGCGGCCCGCTGGACCGAGATGTTCCGCGAGGGCGACTGGGCGGACTGCCTCGGAGTGCTCGGCAAGGAAGGGACACAAGGACTGATCGACCGCGTCAGGGCGCTGGAGGACGCGGACACGGAACGCACGCATCTACGCCGCGGCAAGACCCATGACGACGCGACGGCGGTCTACGCGGTGCTGTGACGGCGCACCGGGCAGGCGGGCCGGTGCGGGGCGTCAGTCCTCTGCCACGGCGTTCAAGTGGCGCAGCAACCGGGCCAGTTCGGCGACCTCGGCCCGGTCCCAGTCGGCGAGCTTGCGCACGTAGCGGTCGCGGCGGGCGTCGCGGACGCTGCGATAGCGGGCCAGCCCCTCGGTGGTGAGGTGGACGAGAGAGGCCCGGCCGTCGGCCGGGTCGGGCTCGCGCGCCACCAGTCCGAGGTCTTCGAGAGCGCGCAGTTGACGGCTCATGGTGGCCTTGCCGACCCCGAAGTAGGCCGCGAGATCGGTGGCCCGCTGCTGCCCGGCCGACTCCAGCCGTACGAGAAGTCCGTACGCGGCGGCCTCCAGTTCGGGGTGGACCTCGCGGGCCATCTCCCCGGAGTTGGCCCGCGCCCGGCGCAAAAAGACGGCCAACTCCCGCTCCAGGGCAAGGAATGCGTGGTCCACACCACCCTCTCCGGTCGCGCCGGGTTCACTACCGCTCTCGCTCCCGTGCACGTCAACACCCCTCATGAGCTTTCCTGCCGCTGAAAGTTTCTTTCGCCGCCGGTCATCGCCGCAGCTCGGCCAGTATTTCGCAGGCGTAGACCAACGGCAGCACCCAGGCCCCCTTCCGCAGCACGGGTCCACGTACGTAGCGTCATGCATGACATGTCCACACCATGACATGCCGTCAGGGGTGCGCCCGGCGCCCTCCTGGGATCAGCGCGTCCCCCCACCAAGGCCTCGGAGGCACTCACATGCCGGTGCTCAGATCCGGATCCAGAACCTCCCGCCGCTCGCGCTTCGCGGCGGCCGGAACCCTGCTCGCAGCCCTCTCCCTCCTCCTCACCCTGCCCGGCGCGGCGAGCGCCGCGGGCACCCACGACACCGCCGCCGCGGCCAAGAAGCCCGCCCGCGGCACGGCCACGATGGGCATGGGTGTCATCGCCCACGACGGCCGGGGCGGACTGCCCCGCGACACCCGCGCCGTCCAGACCGAAGGCGTGGACGTCAGCGGCCACCAGGGCAACGTCGACTGGGCGACGCTCTGGAACAGCGGCGTGAAGTGGGCCTACAACAAGGCCACCGAGGGCACTTACTACCGGAACCCGTACTTCGCCCAGCAGTACAACGGTTCGTACAACATCGGCATGATCCGGGGCGCGTACCACTTCGCCACCCCGGACACCACGAGCGGTGCCGTCCAGGCCAACTACTTCGTGGACCACGGCGGCGGCTGGTCGAAGGACGGCAAGACACTGCCCGGCGTCCTCGACATCGAGTGGAATCCGTACGGCGCCCAGTGCTATGGCAAGACCCAGGCCGGCATGGTGTCCTGGATCCGCGACTTCGTGAACACCTACAAGGCGCGCACCGGACGCGACGCGGTCATCTACACCGCGACCAGCTGGTGGCAGACCTGCACCGGGAACAACGCGAGCTTCGGCACCACCAACCCGCTGTGGGTGGCCCGTTACAACACCACGGTCGGCGAACTCCCGGCCGGCTGGAGCTACTACACGATGTGGCAGTACACCTCGTCCGGCCCCTACGTCGGCGACCACAACCGCTTCAACGGCGCCCTCGACCGCGTACAGGCGCTCGCCAACGGCTGAACCGGCCCGCCGCGACCGCCACCTCACAGAGTCCCGGTGACCCAACCCAGTCACCGGGACTCCGCCCTGTTCACCCTTCCCCTGACCAGACATTTCCCCTTCGAGCTGACACCGAAGGCCCACTATGCACCCGGCGTATACACCGTGTGTATAGTCCTTTTCTGCTGCACGCCGTGCGCCCTGTTCAGCTACGGAGGAGTGACTCGCGTTGTCCATCAAGACGAAGTCGATCGGTGCGGGGTTGGCCGCCGCCCTTGTGACGGCGCTCACCCTGGCGCTGAGCGGCTGCACCATGCAGACCACCGCGCCGGCCTCCGCGCGCGGCGACGCGGGCTCCGACGCCAAGGGCTCCTTCGGCCCGGTGGACTGCCGCAAGGCGAAGTGCATAGCCCTGACCTTCGACGCGGGACCGGGCGAGGACACCCCTCATCTGCTGGACATCCTGAAGGAGAAGAAGGTGCACGCGACCTTCTTCCTGCTGGGCAAGAATCACGTCAAGAGACACCCCGACACCGTGCGCAGGCTCGCCGCCGAGGGGCACGAGGTGGCCAACCACACCTGGACCCACGAGATCCTGACGAACCGGAAGCCCGCCGAAATACGCGCCGAGCTGGAGAAGACGCAGGACGCGATAGCGGAGATCACCGGCAAGAAGCCGCGCCTCATGCGCCCGCCGCAGGGCCGCACCGACGACACCGTCTCGGACATCAGCAAGGACCTGGGCCTCTCCCAGGTCCTGTGGAGCGCCACCGCCAAGGACTACTCCACGACCGACTCGGCGCTGATCAAGAAGCGCATCCTGGACCAGGCGAGCCGGGACGGCATCATCCTGCTGCACGACATCTACAAGGGGACGGTGCCCGCCGTGCCGGGCATCATCGACGCGCTGAAGAAGCAGGGCTACACCTTCGTCACCGTCCCGCAGCTGATGGCGCCCGCCGAGCCGGTCCCGGGGACCATCTACCGCCCCTGAGCCGTACGGCCCGAGACGCGAGAACGCCCGACGCGCGGACGCATCGCCCGATACGCGAGAACGCCCGGCGCACACGGAACGGCCGGTAGGCAAGAACGCCCCTCACGCGGACGCATCGCCCGGGACGCGAGAACGCCCGACGCATGGACGCATCGCCCGATACGCGAAAACGCACAACGCACGCGGAACGGCCCGCCCACCCGTTGCCGGGAAAGCGGGCCGCCCGTACCGGTCGCGCACGTGATGCCACGCCCGTCACGCCGTGGCGCCTACGCCGCGGCCGGGATCCTCTCCTCGGGCCTGGCCGCGGAGGCCGGGGCGAGGGCGATCTCCAGCACCTGGCGGACGTCCGTCACCGGGTGGACCTCCAGGGTGTCCAGGACCTCGGCCGGGACATCGTCCAGATCGGCCTCGTTCCGCTTCGGGATCACCACGGTGTTGGTTCCGGCCCGGTGCGCGGCCAGCAGCTTCTGCTTCAGGCCGCCGATCGGCAGCACCCGTCCGGTCAGCGAGACCTCACCGGTCATCGCCACATCCGTACGGACCAGCCGCCCGGACAGCAGCGAGGCCAGCGCCGTCGTCATCGTGATGCCGGCGCTCGGGCCGTCCTTCGGGACCGCGCCCGCCGGGAAGTGGATGTGCACGCCGCGGTCCTTCAGATCCGCGACCGGCAGCTCCAGTTCCGCGCCGTGCGACCGCAGGAAGCTCAGCGCGATCTGCGCGGACTCCTTCATGACGTCGCCGAGCTGACCGGTGAGGGTCAGTCCGGACGCCCCGGTCTCCGGGTCGGCCAGCGACGCCTCCACGAACAGCACGTCACCACCGGCGCCGGTCACCGCGAGTCCGGTGGCCACGCCCGGCACCGCGGTGCGGCGCTCGGCCGGGTCCTGGGCGGACTCGGGGACGTGGTGCGGCCGTCCGATCAGGCCGCGCAGATCCGCTTCGGTGACCGTGAACGGAAGCTCGCGGTCGCCCAGTTCATGCTGGGCCGCGACCTTGCGGAGCAGCCGGGCTACGGCCCGCTCCAGGTTCCGTACGCCCGCTTCACGGGTGTACTCACCGGCCAGCTTGCGCAGCGCGGACTCGTCGAGCGTCACCTCGTCCTTCTCCAGACCGGCCCGCTCCAGCTGGCGCGGGAGCAGGTGGTCGCGGGCGATGACGACTTTCTCGTCCTCGGTGTAGCCGTCGAGCCTGACCAGCTCCATCCGGTCGAGCAGGGCCTCCGGGATGGCTTCGAGCACATTGGCCGTCGCCAGGAAGACGACATCGCTGAGGTCGAGTTCAACCTCCAGGTAGTGGTCGCGGAAGGTGTGGTTCTGCGCCGGGTCGAGGACTTCGAGGAGGGCGGCGGCCGGGTCGCCCCGGAAGTCGGAGCCGACCTTGTCGATCTCGTCGAGCAGGACGACCGGGTTCATCGAACCGGCCTCCTTGATGGCGCGGACGATACGTCCTGGCAGGGCGCCGACGTACGTACGCCGGTGGCCGCGGATCTCCGCCTCGTCCCGTACACCGCCGAGCGCGACGCGGACGAACTTGCGTCCCATGGCGTGCGCGACGGATTCACCGAGCGAGGTCTTGCCCACGCCCGGAGGACCCACCAGCGCCAGCACGGCGCCGCCGCGCCGCCCGCCGACGACACCGAGACCGCGGTCGGAACGCCGCTTGCGCACCGCCAGGTACTCGGTGATCCGCTCCTTCACGTCCTGCAGGCCCGCATGCTCGGCGTCGAGGATCTCCTGAGCGCCTCGGATGTCGTAGGCATCCTCGGTCCGTTCCGTCCACGGCAGTTCGAGGACGGTGTCGAGCCAGGTCCTGATCCAGGAGCCCTCGGGGCTCTGGTCGGAGGAACGCTCCAGCTTGTCGACCTCCTTGAGCGCCGCCTCGCGGACGTGCTCGGGAAGATCGGCGGCCTCGACGCGCGCCCGGTAGTCGTCGGACTCGTCTGCGCCGGAACCAGCACCGCCGTTGAGATCGGAGAGCTCCTTGCGTACGGCGTCGAGCTGGCGCCGCAGCAGGAATTCGCGCTGCTGCTTGTCGACGCCCTTCTGGACGTCCTTGGCGATGGACTCGGCGACATCCTGCTCGGCAAGGTGTTCACCGAGCCACTGGATGGCGAGCTTCAGCCGGGCGACCGCGTCCACGGTCTCCAGGAGCTGCACCTTCTGGGCAGTGGTGAGGAAGGGTGAGTAACCCGAATTGTCGGCGAGTGTGGAGATGTCCTCGATCTGCTGGACCCGGTCCACGACCTGCCAGGCGCCACGCTTCTTCAGCCAGCTGGTGGCGAGTGCCTTGTACTCCTTGACCAGCGCGGCGGCGGCTCCGGGGAGCGGATCGGGGACGACCGCGTCGACCCGTGTCCCCTCTACCCAGAGCGCGGCACCCGGTCCGCTGGTCCCGGCCCCGATCCGCACCCGGCCACGGCCACGGATGAGCGCGCCCGGATCTCCGTCCGAAAGCCGTCCCACCTGCTCGACGGTGCCGATGACACCGGTGCCGGTGTACGTCCCGTCGATGCGCGGCACAAGCAGCACCTCGGGCTTGCCACCGCCCTCGCGGACTGCGGCCTGTGCGGCCTCCACGGCGGCGCGTACATCAGGGTCGGACAGGTCCAGAGGCACCACCATCCCGGGCAGCACGACTTCGTCGTCGAGCGGCAGCACGGGCAGGGCGAGCGGAGTGACCGCATTGGACTCGGTAGCCATGATCTCCCTTTCGGCAGTCAAGTTGAGCTATGCAGACTCAATGCTCCTGAGTCGCCCATTGTTCCCGGGGTGCGTTCGCTGTGAGCGATCGCCCGAACGCGCTCGCGGTGCTCAGGCCCCGTCGGGCCCCGCGTAGCCATGAGAACCCCGCGGGCGTCCGCTTTGATCCCGACACCGCTCCGGCCCCTGAAGAACCGGTCGGCAGCCGGACAGGACACCGGGCAGAGCGCCGGTATGAGCGACGATCGTGGACTGAACCAGGACGGAACAATCCGGCGGGAGGGCTTGCTGAGCCGGGTGTCGGCGGCGTTCGCGCCCGTGGTGGAGGCGGCTTGCTCCCGGATCACCGAAGCCTTCGGCACCGCGCGGCTACACAGCGCGTACATCTACGGCAGCATTCCGCGTGGCACGGCCGTTCCCGGTGTTTCCGATCTGGATCTGCTGCTCGCCCTGCGGACCGAGCCCACCGAGGCCGACGAGGCAGCGGCCCGTGTCCTCGAGGCCCAGCTGGACGCCTCGTTCAACCGGATCGACGGTGTCGGCATCCTCCTGTTCGGCGCCGACACCCTCACCAGCGAACTCGAACGCAACGACCTCGGCTTCTTCCTCGCCTGCCTCTGCACCCCGCTGCTGGGCGAGGACCTCGCCGTACGGCTGCCGCACTACCGCCCCACTTCGCTGCTCGCCCGCGAGACCAACGGGGACCTCCACCTCGCGCTCCCCCGCTGGCGACGAAGGGCCGCCGCAGCCACCACCGACGCCGAGCGTCGAAACCTCAGCCGCGGCGCCGCCCGCCGTATCGTCCGGTCGGGCTTCACCCTGGTCATGCCACGGTGGGGCGGCTGGACCAGCGATCTGGCGGAGTCCGCCGAGGTGTTCGCCCGCTACTACCCGGACCACCCGGAGCGGATCGAGCAGATGCGGGCGGCCGCGCGCACGGGCCGCGCCCCCTCCGCCGACCCGGCCGTCCTTGCCATGCTCATCGACGATCTGGCGCCCTGGCTGGCAGCCGAGTACCGCGCTGTGCACGGCGAGAAGGCCCCACGCCCCTGACCACCGCTCCCCGACCGCACCCGGTGGGTGCAGCAGCGGCCCTCGATGCGCGCAGCACGGCGGGGACGGTGTCCGGATCGGCGTACTCCAGGAAGAGGGACATGGCAGCCATGCGTCTGTCCTTGCGGGCGGAAGGAACGGCGGTCTCTCCCGTACGGCGCTGACGCGGAATTGCGTCGAGCAGCGGCCCCGCGAGTCGTTCTTCGCGGACCGCCTTGTCCGTAGCCTGATGCGCCGCGCGAGGCCTCTTTTCGTACAAGCCCCCGAAGCAACGTCCCGCCCTCCGTGATCACCCCCGCGCCGCCTGTGGCGTGAGCCACATGTGAACCGACCCGGGTCCGGTACCCGATAGAGGGGGTGTGAGCCTATTGCGCCCCTCGGGGGAAGACCGAAACAACGACAACGCGCTGCTGCGTGCCGTCGTGCAGGGGGACGCGACGGCCCCTGGCCCGAAGGACGGCGAAGCCGCGCTCTCGTACGTGACGCGCGGCTGGGGCATCACCAGGAACCGGCTGACCGATCCCCGCAAGTACGCCTCGGACACCGCCTCGCGCCCGGCCGGCCCACGCCGCACTCCCCCTCCTCTATATCCGCTCCCGCGCCCTCCCCCTCACCGCCGCCGCCTTGACCTGCGTCGTCCTCGTCGCCGCCTGGGCGGCCCACTGGCTGCAGATCCAGCCGTACTCGACCACACCGCCCGTGTCCCGGTCATCGTGCTGGCTCCGATGCTCGTCTCCGCCGCGATCGGCACCAGCCTGCACGCGCACAGTGACGAGCTGGACCGGACCGCCGTACGCCGCTGGTGGCCGCGTCGGCTGCTGCATCTGCTGATCCTGACCGCACTGGCGGCCGCGGCACTCGCAGCGGCCGTACCTGGTCACCCGGAGGCGTTCGGCGCACCGGGCATGGTGCGCAATGTGCTCGGCGCGACCGGGGTGGCCGCGGCCTCCGCGGCCCTGATCGGTGCCCGGCTGAGCTGGCTGCCGATGACGGTCTACGGCGGCGCCGTCTATCTGGGGGCGCCCGACACTCCGGGCGGCGTGGCGCCGGTGTGGGCCTGGCCGATGCAGCCGGGTCCGCAAATTGCGACGTGGGCGGCGGCTCTGACGGCGTACGCGGTCGGGGCCGCCCTCCTCGCTGAGCGCGGCGCACGCCCGGAAAGCGCACCATAGCTCTCACCGTCCGTGCGCTCCGAGAGCGTGCAGCTTTCGGGGCGCATGCCCCAGGCCGCGTAGCCCCTCGACGGCGTACGCCCCAGCCCCCGCGACGGCGCACGCTCCTCCGGACGGATCGGATGGATCGGACGGATCGGACGGATCGAATGGATCCGGCAATCCGCTGGCCCCGGGCCGCGTCGAGCGGCCAGGATGGCGGTGAACCTGTCCGCCATCCACCGGAGACCCGCACCATGCCCGACATCCACGGCCCCGACACCCTCGCCCCCGTCACGCTCGACCGCCGCGAAGGCCCGTACGGCGAGGTCGTTCTGCGGGAGCGGGGCGACGACTTCGAGATCATCGCCAACGGGTGCTTCCTCATGGACACCTCGGACGGACGCTCCGAGCGGCTGCTGATCGACGCGGCACTGGCCGCATTGCCCGCCGACCGGCCGGCCCCGGCGGTGCTCATCGGAGGTCTCGGGGTCGGCTTCTCACTGGTCCGGGCGGCCGACGAACCGCGGTGGGGGCGGATCACCGTCGTCGAGCGGGAGCAGGCAATCGTGGACTGGCATCTGGACGGGCCGCTGGCCCAGATCTCCAGTACGGCGCTCGCCGATCCGCGGACCGCGATCCTGACGACGGACCTGGTTTCGTACCTGCGCACGACTACGGACCGTTACGACGCCCTGTGTCTGGACATCGACAACGGACCGGACTGGACCGTCACCGAGGACAACACGAGCCTGTACTCGCCCGCGGGTCTGGCGGACTGCCGGGAGCGGCTGACACCGGGCGGCGTTCTCGCAGTGTGGTCCGCACAACCGTCCACCGACTTCGAACAGGCCTTGCGGAATGCCGGATTCGGCGGGGTTAGGACGGAAGAGGTGAGTGTTGCCCGAGGTGTGCCCGACGTGGTGCATCTCGCACTTCGGACAGCCTGAGAGCCCCCACCGAGCATCCTTGACCCCCGGACGCCCGGGGTCCAAGCGCCACAAGGCCGACAACTCCGCCACTTCGTCGCGCCCAAGCCGTTACACCCTGCGTAGCCGAGAGCACTCCGCTGCCTTTACGCTGCTGACCGGTGACGGGATCACCCACGAAATCCACAAGCGAAGACCGTGCGTCCGGGGGAATGGCCCCCGTGCGAGCGGGCAGGGGCGGGGCGATGGAACAGACACACACCACCCACACCGGTGTCGCGGCCACCCCGGGCGCGCAGCGCCGGGTGCTGGTGGTCGAGGACGACGTCACGATCGTCGATGCCATTTCCGCCCGGCTGCGGGCCGAGGGCTTTCTGGTGCAGACCGCACTCGACGGACCCGCGGCCGTGGACGCGGCCGCGGCGTGGCAGCCCGATCTGATGGTGCTCGACGTCATGCTTCCGGGCTTCGACGGCCTGGAGGTCTGCCGTCGCGTGCAGGCCCAGCGGCCGGTGCCGGTGCTGATGCTGACCGCCAGGGACGACGAGACCGACATGCTGGTCGGCCTCGGGGTCGGCGCCGACGACTACATGACCAAGCCGTTCTCGATGCGCGAGCTGGCGGCCCGGGTGCATGTCCTGCTGCGCCGGGTCGAGCGTGCGGCGCTGGCGGCGGTCACACCGCGCAGCGGCATACTGCGCCTCGGTGAGCTGGAGATCGATCACGCGCAGCGCCGGGTCCGGGTGCGCGCCGATGACGTCCACCTCACGCCGACCGAATTCGATCTGCTGGTCTGCCTGGCCAATACGCCGCGTGCGGTGCTTTCCCGGGAGCAGCTGCTGGCCGAGGTCTGGGACTGGGCGGACGCCTCCGGCACCCGTACCGTCGACAGCCACATCAAGGCGCTGCGCCGGAAGATCGGTGCGGAGCGGATCCGTACGGTGCACGGCGTCGGCTACGCCCTGGAGACCCCCGCCCCATGACCCGGCCCGGTTCCGGACTGCGTCCTTTCTCGGTCAAGGCCAAGCTGGGCACGCTCGTGGTGGTCTCGGTGTTCATCACCACCGGGCTGCTGATGGTGGCCCTGCGCACCAGGACCGAGCTGCGCTTCATCACGGTGTTCTCGGTGATCGCGACCCTGCTGATCACCCAGTTCGTGGCACACGGCCTGACGGCACCGCTGGACGAGATGACGACCGTGGCCCGGTCGATCTCGCACGGCGACTACACCAGACGGGTGAGCGGCGCCGACCGGCGTGACGAGCTCGGCGATCTGGCCCAGACGATCAACCTCATGGCGGACGATCTGGAGGCCGTGGACCGGCACCGGAAGGAGCTGGTGGCCAATGTGTCGCATGAGCTGCGCACTCCCATCGCGGCGCTGAGAGCCGTGCTGGAGAACGTCGTGGACGGGGTGTCCTCGGCCGATCCGGAGACCATGCGTACCGCGCTGAAGCAGACCGAGCGGCTCGGCAGGCTGGTGGAGACACTGCTGGACCTGTCCCGCCTGGACAGCGGGGTGGTCACGCTGAAGGCCCGCCGTTTCGAGGTGTGGCCATATCTGTCGGGTGTGCTGAAGGAGGCGAACCTCGCCGCCTCGCACCGCCGACTGTCCTCCGGTTCCGGGAATCACACCCGCAAGGACGTACATCTGCATCTGGATGTGTCTCCGCCCGAGCTGACCGCGCACGCGGACGCGGAACGGCTGCACCAGGTGGTGGCCAATCTGATCGACAACGCCGTCAAGCACAGCCCGCCGCACGGCCGGGTCACCGTACTGGCCCGGCGCGGGGCCGGACCGGAATCCCTGGCGCTGGAGGTGCTGGACGAGGGTCCTGGCATCCCGGAGTCCGAGCGGCACCGGGTCTTCGAGCGTTTCAACCGCGGCGAGGTGCCGTCCCCGCACGGCCCGGGCAGCGACGGCGGTACGGGTCTGGGCCTGGCGATCGCCCGCTGGGCGGTGGATCTGCACGGCGGACGCATCGGCGTGGCCGAATCTGCTCGCGGCTGCCGCATCCAGGTCACTCTTCCGGGGATCACGCAACCGCGAGGTTGACATAGGCTTCGAACCGGAGGGGCACGTTCTACGTGTTCTGTTCAAGGGGTACGGTCCAGCGGGCCGTGGCTGCGGTCCCGCGTACCCGAGGTGAAGCGGAACCATGCTTGTTTCCCGCCATTTCCTGCACCGAAACCCGCCTTCCGATGTGACTTGCACGACGAAGACGGGCCCGGCCTGCATGGAACGGCCGGGAAGGCGTAGCCTTGATTTCCGCTGTCCATCACCTTGTGAAGCGGAAGAGGGCGGTTGCCGCCGTGTCGTCTCAGTCCCCCAGTAACTCGAGCATCTCGACCGACCAAGCCAGCCCGGGTTCGAGCCCGGCTGCAGCTTTCGGCCCCAATGAGTGGCTCGTCGACGAGATCTACCAGCAGTACCTCCAGGATCCCAGTTCGGTCGATCGCGCCTGGTGGGACTTCTTCGCCGACTACAAGCCGGGTACATCCGGCACGGCGGACAAGCCCGTTCCCGGCGCCGCAGCCGCGGGGGCTGCGGTGACGCCGGCCCCGGCCGCCACCGCCCCCGTCATCACACCCCAGGCCGCTCCGGCGCAGGCCCCGGCTCCGGCCGCACAGGCGCCCGCGGCCCCGGCGCCCGCACAGGCCGCTCCCGCCACCGCTGCTCCGGCAGCCCCGGCGAAGGCCGCGCCGGCCCCGGCCGCGAAGGCCGCCGCTCCTGCTCCGGCGGAGCCCGCCGCGGCTCCCGCCACCGAGGCCCCGGCCGGCCCCGAGTACGTGACGCTGCGCGGCCCGTCGGCCGCCGTCGCGAAGAACATGAACGCCTCGCTGGAGCTGCCGACGGCCACGTCCGTCCGCGCCGTTCCGGTGAAGCTGCTCTTCGACAACCGCATCGTCATCAACAACCACCTCAAGCGCGCCCGGGGCGGGAAGATCTCCTTCACGCACCTCATCGGGTACGCGATGGTGCAGGCCCTCAAGGCCATGCCGGCGATGAACCACTCCTTCGCGCTGAAGGACGGCAAGCCGACCCTGGTCAAGCCGGAGCACGTCAACCTCGGTCTGGCCATCGACCTGGTGAAGCCGAACGGCGACCGCCAGCTGGTCGTCGCGGCCATCAAGAAGGCCGAGACGCTCAACTTCTTCGAGTTCTGGCAGGCCTACGAGGACATCGTCCGCCGCGCCCGCAACGGCAAGCTCGGCATGGACGACTTCACCGGGGTCACCGCCTCGCTGACCAACCCCGGCGGCATCGGTACCGTGCACTCGGTGCCCCGTCTGATGCCCGGACAGGGCCTCATCATGGGCGTCGGCGCGATGGACTACCCGGCCGAGTTCCAGGGCACCTCCCAGGACACCCTGAACAAGCTGGGCGTCTCCAAGGTCATGACGCTGACCTCGACGTACGACCACCGGGTCATCCAGGGCGCCGCCTCCGGCGAGTTCCTGCGGATCGTCGCCCAGCTCCTGCTCGGCGAGAACGAGTTCTACGACGAGATCTTCAAGTCGCTGCGCATCCCGTACGAGCCGGTCCGCTGGCTCACGGACATCGACGCCTCGCACGACAACGACGTGACCAAGGCCGCGCGGGTCTTCGAGCTGATCCACTCCTACCGGGTCCGCGGCCATGTCATGGCCGACACCGACCCGCTGGAGTACCGCCAGCGCAAGCACCCCGACCTGGACATCACCGAGCACGGCCTCACCCTGTGGGACCTGGAGCGGGACTTCGCGGTCGGCGGTTTCGCCGGCAAGTCGATGATGAAGCTCCGCGACATCCTCGGTGTGCTGCGTGAGTCGTACTGCCGCACCACCGGCATCGAGTTCATGCACATCCAGGACCCGAAGCAGCGCAAGTGGATCCAGGACCGGGTGGAGCGCACGCGCACCCAGCAGCCCGAGCGCGAGGAGCAGCTGCGCATCCTGCGCCGGCTGAACGCCGCCGAGGCGTTCGAGACGTTCCTGCAGACCAAGTACGTCGGCCAGAAGCGGTTCTCGCTGGAGGGCGGCGAGTCCGTCATCCCGCTGCTCGACGCGGTCATCGACTCCGCCGCCGAGGCCCGCCTCGACGAGGTCGTCATCGGCATGGCCCACCGCGGCCGGCTGAACGTGCTGGCGAACATCGTCGGCAAGTCGTACGCGCAGATCTTCCGCGAGTTCGAGGGCAACCTCGACCCCCGGTCGATGCACGGCTCCGGCGACGTCAAGTACCACCTGGGCGCCGAGGGCACCTTCACCGGTCTGGACGGCGAGCAGATCAAGGTCTCGCTGGCCGCGAACCCCTCGCACCTGGAGGCGGTCGACCCGGTCCTGGAGGGCATCGCCCGCGCCAAGCAGGACATCGTCAACAAGGGCGGCACGGACTTCACGGTCCTGCCCGTCGCACTCCACGGCGACGCGGCCTTCGCAGGCCAGGGCGTCGTCGCCGAGACGCTCAACATGTCGCAGCTGCGCGGCTACCGCACCGGCGGCACCGTGCACGTGGTGATCAACAACCAGGTCGGCTTCACCGCCGCCCCGGAGTCCTCGCGCTCCTCGATGTACGCCACCGACGTGGCGCGCATGATCGAGGCGCCGATCATCCACGTCAACGGTGACGACCCCGAGGCCGTCGTCCGGGTCGCTCGCCTGGCCTTCGAGTTCCGGCAGGCGTTCAACAAGGACGTCGTGATCGACCTCATCTGCTACCGCCGCCGCGGTCACAACGAGGGCGACAACCCGGAGTTCACCAACCCGCAGATGTACACCCTGATCGACAAGAAGCGCTCGGTGCGCAAGCTCTACACCGAGTCCCTCATCGGTCGCGGCGACATCACCCTGGAAGAGGCCGAGCAGGCACTCCAGGACTTCCAGGGCCAGCTGGAGAAGGTCTTCGCGGAGGTCCGCGAGGCCACCTCGCTGCCGGCTCCGGCGCACACCCCCGAGGTCCAGCCCGAGTTCCCGGTCGCCGTGGACACCGCGGTCTCCCAGGAGGTCGTGAAGGCCATCGCGGAGTCCCAGGTCAACATCCCCGACCGGATCACCGTCCACCCCCGTCTGATGCCGCAGATGCAGCGTCGCGCCGCCTCGGTGGAGAACGGCACGATCGACTGGGGCATGGGCGAGACCCTGGCCATCGGTTCGCTGCTGATGGAGGGCACCCCGGTCCGGCTCGCCGGCCAGGACACCCGCCGCGGCACCTTCGGCCAGCGGCACGCGGTCCTCGTCGACCAGGTGACCGGCGAGGACTACACCCCGCTGCTCTACCTCGCCGACGACCAGGCCCGTTACAACGTCTACGACTCGCTCCTCAGCGAGTACGCGGCGATGGGCTTCGAGTACGGCTACTCGCTGGCCCGCCCGGAGTCGCTGGTCATCTGGGAGGCCCAGTTCGGTGACTTCGTCAACGGTGCGCAGACCGTCGTCGACGAGTTCATCTCCTCGGCCGAGCAGAAGTGGGGACAGACCTCCGGCGTCACGCTGCTGCTGCCGCACGGCTACGAGGGCCAGGGCCCGGACCACTCGTCCGCCCGCCCGGAGCGTTTCCTCCAGCTGTGCGCGCAGAACAACATGACGGTCGCCATGCCGACCCTGCCGTCGAACTACTTCCACCTCCTGCGGTGGCAGGTGCACAACCCGCACCACAAGCCGCTGGTCGTCTTCACCCCGAAGTCGATGCTCCGCCTCAAGGCGGCCGCGTCGAAGGCGGAGGAGTTCACCACCGGCGGCTTCCGCCCGGTGATCGGCGACGACTCGGTGAACGCGAACGACGTCCGCAAGGTCGTCTTCTGCGCCGGCAAGGTCTACTACGACCTGGAGGCCGAGCGCGAGAAGCGTGGCGTCACGGACGCTGCAGCTGCCAGCACGGCGATTATCCGTCTGGAGCGCCTGTACCCGCTGCCGGGTGCTGAGATCCAGGCCGAGATCGCCAAGTACCCGAACGCCGAGAAGTACCTCTGGGCGCAGGAGGAGCCGGCCAACCAGGGTGCCTGGCCGTTCATCGCCCTGAACCTGATCGACCACCTGGACCTGGCCGTCGGCGCCGACGTCCCGCACGGTGAGCGCCTGCGCCGCATCTCGCGGCCGCACGGCTCGTCCCCGGCGGTCGGCTCGGCCAAGCGCCACCAGGCCGAGCAGGCACAGCTGGTCGCCGAGGTCTTCGAGGCCTGACCGGTCGCTGTATCGCACCGAAGGGCCCGGTCCCGCGAGACAATCGCGGGACCGGGCCCTTCGGCCTGTGCGCTCGGGGTGCTTCGGATCACCGGAGTGCTTCAGACCATCCGAATGCTTCAGACCATCCGAATGCTTCAGATCATCTGCGGTTCGAAGTCCCAGTACGGACGGTTGCGGGAGCGCGCCGAGACCGTGTGGACGTGCTGCTCGCCCAGGGTCGCCGCCAGGTCGCTCAGCGCCTCCGTCTCGACCTTGCCCGCACGCTGTAGATCCCGGAGACCGCGCAGGTCCGCGGCGTGCGCGATCCGGGCGGAGAGGGTCAGCGGATGGGTCCGGCCGAGTACCTCGACGGCCCGGGTGACGACCGAGTCCGTCAGTGCGGCGGCGGATTCCGGGTCGCCCACCAGGTTGCGCAGCGCCGAGGCGTTGATCGCGCAGCCCAGCGTCCAGGGGTGGTTCTCGCCCACGGCCCGCGTCATGTCGGCGAGCGCCTCCTCCAGGAGGGTGTGCGCATGGTCCCGCTCCCCCACGTTACGGAGGATCAGGGCATGGTTGGCCCGGGTCCCCGCCACATACGGGTGTTTCTCGCCGAGCATGGTCACATACCCGCCGACGACCTTCTCGCTTATGTCCCTGGCCCGGTCGATGTCGGCGTGCTCACGAGCGAAGAAGCTCTGGCTGGCCGCGAACATCATCGTCAGCGGATCGTCCTCGCCCAGCACACGCTCGGACCGTTCGAGAACCCGGGTGAACAGGGTCGCGGCCCTGGCTCGCTCCCCCGAGCGGTACTGGCACAGCGCGAGATTGTGCTCGGCGCGCAGGGTCTGCGGGTTGTCGGGGCCCATGACCAGCCGGTGCACGCGGGCGCTCTGGTTCTGGAGCGACAGAGCGTCGCCGTACCGGCCGAGCAGACGCAGGTCGGTGGCGTAGTTGATCTCGGAGTAGAGCGTCCAGCTGTGGCGCGGTCGCAGCAGTCGGCGCCGGGCCTCCAGGGTTCGTTGGTTGAGTTCGAGCGCCTCCTCGTACCGGCCCAGCAAGCGCATCGAAGTGCCCAGGTTGTTCTGCGCGTTGAGCGTGCGTGAGTCCTGGTCACCCAGCAGTTCGCGGTAGGCGCCGAGGATCCAGCTGGAGATGTTCAGCGCCTCGTCGTACCGGCCCAGGCCCCGCAGGTCGGCGGCGAGTCCGCTGGCGGCGCGCAGGTGTTCCAGGTCCTGCGGGCCGCGTTCGGCACGCAGATGGTCGACGGCGGCCCGTTCGATGGCCTCCGTACCGTGGTAGTCGCCGACGGCCCGCAGCAGGTTGGCGTAGTGGTATCGGAGGTCCCAGACCCTGGAGTAGTCCTCGCCGAGGAGTTCCCGCCAGGCCTCCATGGCCCGTGCGCCCAGCTTGATGCCGGCCCGGTACTCCCCGGAGAGGTACATGTAGCGCAGGCAGTTGAGTACCAGGGTCTGCACCGCCGGGTCGGTGCTCTTGAGGACGTCGGCCCATTTCAGGTGCGGGGTGATCTCGGCGTAGGCGGGCCACAGCCGGGTGTCGGTGGGCCGGCCGGGGTCCGCGGCCGCGAGAGCCCGGCGGACCACGCCGATGAACTCCTGACGGTCCCGTTCCGGCATGTCCTTGCCGACGATCTGGTGGACCATGCGGTGCATGTAGAGCGATTCGCCGGACGACGCCTCGTCGGCGACCGATTCATGGGACTCCAGGCGGACCACGGAGTACTGACGGAGCTGGCCGATCGCCTTGTTCCACAGCAGCGGGTCGTTCATCAGGCCGGAGAGCTGTTCCGGCAGTTCGCCGGGGGGCATCTCCTTCAGGAGCCGTACGGGGATGGAGCCTGGCGCGAAGAAGCTGCACAGGCGCAGCAGGTCGACGGACTCGGGGACGGTGTCCTTGAGCTTGTTCAGCAGTATCGACCAGGCGGTCTGGAAGGCGAGCGGGAAGTCCGCGGAGACCTTGACGACGTCCTGGTCGATGCCGCCTTCGAGGAGTTCGATGTACTCCTCGACCGACATGTCGGAGTCGTTGAGCCAGCCCGCTGTCTGGTCGAGGAGCAGCGGGAGGTCTTCGAGGGCGTCGGCGAGCTGGTCGGCCTCGTTCGGGGTCAGGCGCGGGGCCCGGCGGCGGATGAAGGCGACGGACTCGTCGCGGTCGTAGACCGGGATCTCGACGAGGTTGCTGTTGTGCTCGCTCCACTCCGGGTTGCGGGAAGTGATCAGGACGTGTCCGGGGCCGGTCGGCACCAGGTCCCAGATGTGTTCGGGTTCGTCGGCGCCGTCGAGGACGAGGAGCCAGTGGGAGTGGGGTTCGCCGCGGCGCAGTGCGTCGCGTACCGCGCGCAGCCGTTCGCCGTACTCGGCACCGGTGGACAGGCCCAGTTCGGGGGCGAGTTCGGCGAGCTTCTGGCGGTAGAGGGCGCGGCGGTCGGCGGGCACCCACCACACGACGTCGTACTCGGAGCCGAAGCGGTAGACGTACTCGGCGGCCAGCTGGGTCTTGCCGACGCCGGACATGCCGTGCAGGGTCACGACGCCCGCGCCGGGTCCGGCGTCCTGGAGGGCCCGGTACGCCTTGCTGAGCAGTCTCTCGCGGCCGGTGAACCGTGTGTTGCGGCGCGGCACCCCGCCCCACACCTCGGGGGTATCGGCCGGATACCGGATTCCCGGCCTGCCCTCCACGGACTCGGGGAGCGGGTCGGTGGGCAGGCCCAGGCGTACGAGGAGGCGCCGTTCGGCCTCGTCGGCGCCGACGTTGGTCAGGTCGGCGGCAGCGAAGACCGAGGTGGCACCGGGCAGCGCGGAGGTGGTGACACAGACGGCGGCGAAGCGGTCGGGGTCGGCGGCGACGACCTCGCGCAGGGCCCTGTTCCACTCCTCGTGACTGCGCGGGCCGAGCTGGAAGTACCAGTCGCTGAGGATCACCAGGACGCGGCCGCGGGACAGCGTCAGATCGCGCAGCGACTCCTCCAGCAGAACCTCCACCGGGGGGTCCCAGCGCTGCTGGACGACCGTCACCCCACGCCGCTCCAGACGGTCTGCGGTCCACGCCGCCCAGGCGCGGTTGAAACCGGCGAAACTGATGGTGACGGTCTGCGCCCCGGTTACCCCAACTTGCTTATGTGTTCCGGGCATTCAACCATCTCCCTGCCTCGATTCGAGCCTGTCAAGATACACCGGAGCAGGGTCGCTCCGATCGAGATCACGCGGCTGCTCACTGCCTTCGCGAGCCGTTCCTCTGCTGCCATATCACCTTGGCGGTGGCCACGTACGCCTGTGCGCGCGCGAGATGACCCGTGGGGGGCGGACAATCGTCCAGACGGTGGTAGAGCGTGATCATCTCGTCGACCAGCACGCGGCCTTCGCGGGTCAGTGCCGCCGATCCGGCCAGCACGGGCAGTACGGCCCCGACCTGTTCGCGGCAGCGGGCATGCTCGGCCCAGGCGAGGTCGCGGTGGGTGACGCGGTGCGCGCCGAGCGCGAACCGCTGCCAGTAGTCGGCCAGCGCGATGTGTGAGTAGGCGCCCTGGAGCAGGCCGTCGAAGGGTCTGGGGTCGGAGCGCCAGGGGGCGAAGTGGCGTGGTGTCGCGTCCTCGTGGTGCAGCGGTACGAGGGAGCAGAGCGCGGCCAGTTTGGTGTGCTGGAGTTCGTGGACGAGGGTCGAGGCGAAGTAGGCGGGGGTGGCGGGTTTGCTGCTGAGGACAGCGCCGAACGCCTCGCGCCTGGTGCCGCTGCAGTGCGCTACGCCGTCGCCGAGCGGCCCTGAGCCGGGTGGCGGTCCGAGCGGCACCAGGCAGCGCAGCAGGACGGCCGCTTCGGTGAGGCGGTGCTCGCCGCCGATGCGGAGCAGGGGCTCCATTCCGGCCCAGGACTCGGCCCAGGCCTTGCGTTCGTGATCGTCGATGTGGGTGGCAGCGCTCAGTCCGTGGCGCCGGAGTCCGCCGCCCTCGGTGCGGTACGGGTCGACGTCGTCCAGGGGTACGGGTCCGGTGCCCGGCAGTACGGCGGGCAGGGCGAGTACGGGCAGCCAGCGCGGGTCGGCAGAGCAGATCGTGCCGTCTGGTTGCGCGTGTACGGTGATCAGCGGTCGGCCATCGGTCTCACATACCGCCAATTCCCCTTCGGTGAAGGTGATGTCGACCGGGCCCGAGGCCGTGCGGAGGGCACCCAGGGTGGGCAGCGCCAGGAGTCCGTCGTGTGCGGTGAGCCGGGTCGTGAACGCGACTTTGGCGCGGATCGCGGCCGCGGCGGCGAGAGCGCTCAAGTGGTCGAGATCGGCGTGGAGTTCGATGCCGTGGGTGCGGGAGAGGCCGCGCAGGCAGCGTTGCGCCCAGGGGCCCGTGAAGGGGTGGAGCAGGACGGTGCGCACGGCGGCCCGGTCGACACGCTCGGACGTTTCCAGCAGTGCCCAGTCCTGGTGCAGCCGGTCGAGCGCCTGAGGGGGGCAGGCGGTGGTGGGGGCGGCCTCGGCCGCGTCGAGCAGGGCTCGCAGGAGGAGAAGCCGGCGGGTGTCCTGGTCGCGTACGAGTACGCGGAGGGTGTCGGCGTCGCCTTCGGTGCGGCCCAGTTGGCGCAGCATGTGGTCCGCGAGTGGGGGGCTCGGTGGGGGGCTCATCGGTGTGCTCCTGCGGTTGCTTCGGACAGCCGGCGCGCGATGTGGCGCACCAGCCGTTCGAGATCGGCGCAGTAGACGGACGGGTTGGTGAAGCCGTTGTCTGCGCGGTAGCGGTGTGCGTAGTGGCCGCCGCCGCAGACGGTCAGCAGCGGGCAGGCGCGGCAGGCGGCGGCGAGCGCGTCGGCGCCTGCCTGGCGGGCGGCGACGCCGGGGTGGCGCAGGGCGTCGTCGAAGGTGTGGCGGAAGATGTCGAGCCCGGTGGCGGCGGCCGTGTCGTAGGCGGACTTGAGGGAGTCCACCTGCTCGATCGACCCGTCGGTCTCGACCACGATCGCGTTGACGGGGTCGAGACCGAGGGATTCGGTGGCGGCGGGCAGGCCCAGCAGCAGGGCGATGCACTCCTCGAAGAGCCGCACCCGTGTCTCCCGACGCCCGGCCGGCCACCAGCGGTCGAAGACGGTGATGAGCCAGTCGCCGTACGGGGTCGGGCGGCCCGGCCCGCGCCGTGCCGTTGCTGTATCGGGCAGGCCCGGCGGGGGGTTCGTCCAGTTGCCGTGCGGCAGCAGCAGGTCCAGGGCCGGTGGGCGCAGGGTGAGCAGCGACTCGTACATCTCCACCGGGTCGGTCCGCGGGTCGACGACGGTGAGGATGCCCGCATAAGCGTCGGGGTGCCGGCCGGCGAGGAGTCGGGCGCCACGCCGGGCGGCGGGCCAGGAGGGGCGTCCGGCGTGGTCGGTGCGCTGGGTGTTGTGGGCGGCCAGACCGCCGTCGAGGCTGATGCCGATGCGTATGCCGTGCCGGGCGAGGGTGGCGACGCGGGCGTCGTTCAGCAGGGTGGCGTTGGTCTGCACGGTGGCGTGGACGGTGCAGTCCGCAGGCACCAGCTCGCGTACCCGGCCGGTGAGGGCGGCCAGCCGGTCGGCGCCCGCGAGAAGGGGTTCGCCGCCGTGCAGGACGAGGGCGACGTCGCGCAGTTCGTGGGCCGCCGCGTGTTGGGCGATCCGGTCCGCGGCGCGGTCCAGGACGGCGGGTGCGGCGGCGGCCGGGCGGGCACGCCAGGTGCGGTCGGGCCCCTCGTAGAGGTAGCAGTAGCGGCAGGCGAGATTGCACCGGCCGTGCACCTTGACGATGAACTGCCCGAAGGGGACGGGGAGTCGGCCGACGGCGCCGGTGTGCCGGGGTGTGTGCGGCGTCGCGCGTCGAGACACTCCGGCACCCCCGTGCTGCATGTCTGCCGGGACGGCCCCCGTCGCCGGCCCGAGGCGAGTATCCCTGGCCTGCCGTGCGGGTAAACCCGCCCCGGGCCAGGATGTCCTGTTCAACCGGGCCCCGGACCGAAATCCTGCGGCTTGGGCCCCGGATCCGGCCGCGACCTGAGGAGCCGCGGGGGCTCCCCGCCTCAGAAGGCGCTGTTGAATCCCCATAACATCTCCCGCGGCTGCTCGGCCCGGCCGCACAGATCCGCGACCACCTCGCTGAGCACCGGGTGGTCCAGGGTCCGCAGCGACTCCAGATCGAGTTCCAGCAGATCCGGCAGCGCGTCCGGCCCGCCGGACGACCCACCGCCCGGCCCGCCGTTGCCTGTCGACTCGCTCATCACGCCTCCCCGTTACGCCTGCTGCCGCATCGGGCCCGCGGTCACTCGCTCGCCGTTGAGCGCGTCCTGTCGAGCCCGTGTCCCTGACACACGTACATCTGCTCGCGGTGCGATGGCGCCTGTGCGGTCTCACCCGCATCGGTCACCTCTGTACCGATGCCCCGCACAGTCCGACATACGCCTGTGTGAGCATGCCGTCGACCGGCGTCGGTCGTACGCCGGTCGTATACAGCGCGCACCGCCCGGATCGCATGACACCGGAGTCGCGCGGCCCGAACACTCGCTGCCCCGCGCTCAGCGCTCCAGCTCGGCCAGCCGCCCGGCGGTCGACTCGCCCGCCGCGCCGCCGCCGTCCGGCAGTTTGCGCCATTCCTGGCGGGCCGCCCGGTACGCCTCACGTGCGGCCCGGGGGCGTCCCGCCCTCTCGTATGTCATACCCCGCCAGTGGTTGGCTGTAGCACCCAACTCGACTGCCTGTCGGACCTGTTGTGGACTATCCAGCTCCGCTTCCGCCGTGCCGGCCGCCTCGGCCGCGTCCCGGAACGCCTCGGCCGCCTCGTCGAGCCGGGCCGGACGTTGCAGCACCCGGGAGGCATCGAGATGGGACAGGCCCAGTTCCAGCCAGCAGCGCGCCGCGGTCAGCGGGTCGGTCGCCTCCTGGGCCGCGAGACCGAAGAGATGCTCGGCCTCACGCAGATCGACCCGGTCCTCGGTGACCCGGTGCCTCAGCATCAGCGCCCGGCCCAGCGTCAGCAGCCGCTCGGCCTGGCGCGCACTCCCCGCCGCCGTCTCCGTGCGGCAGTCGCGCAGCACCCGTACCGCAGCACCGATGTGCGCGCGGCCGTCGGGCAGGCGGGCGCGGCGCAGCAGGGTGCCACCCCACTCGGCGAGCAGATCGGCGTGGGCCTGCGAGTCGCGCGGGACGCCGCGCGCGGCGCGCGCGAACCAGTCGGCCGCGTCCACGAGTTCATCCGGATTGCCGGTGTGTTCGTAGCGGGCGACATGGACCCGGCCGGCCCTGGCCTGGAGCGAGGCGCGCAGTCGCTGTTCCCGCACGGTCTCCAGGGCCTGCTCGATCAGGGTCGCGGCCTCGTCCGGTTCCTCGCCGGAGCCGAGCAGGGCGTCCACCAGATCCAGCAGGATGCGTACCTCGGTGCCCATGGTGTGCCGGCCGCCGCCCTGTTCGAACGCCGTACGCAAGGAGCGCGCCGCCTGACCGGCGTACACCCGGGACTGTTCGGTGTCGACGGTCGCCCCGGCCAGTTTCAGCAGGGTCCGGCCGTGCGCCAGCGGCAGGGCGGCGGGCCGGTTCTCCTGGTCGGGCCAGGCATCGGCGAACGCCTCCAGCATGCCGTACGCGGCCTGCAGCAGGGCGGTGTCGCCGTCGAGGCGCCATTGCGCCTCCAGGGCCCGGACCCGCTCCAGCGTGAGCCGGAGGGCCTCGGCGGGCTCCAGGCCGGGGGCCGAGCAGGCTGCCGTGTACTCGCGGTCGGCGCGGCGCAGCAGTTCCAGTGCGCCGCGCCGGTCGCCGCGCCGCCGCCGGTCGTCGGCCGCGGCGTGCAACACCTTGGCCAGTACGGCCCGTTCGCGTACCGCCCCGGGGTGTGCGGCGGCCCGTTCGGCGGCGTACTCGGCCTCGCGGAGCAGCTCGGCGTCCCCCTGCACCTCCCACAGCCGCAGGACGCAGCGCGAGTACTCCGCCCACAGCTCGGGGTCGGCGCCCGGCCGCTCCTCGCGCTCGGTGGCGCCCCGTAGCAGTTGCACGGCGTCGATCAGGTACTGCACCATGCTGTCCGATTCGAAGTGCCGCACGAGGACGCGGGCGCTGTCCACCGCCGCGTTCGGCGTCTGGACGGGGCTGCGGTAGCCGTCCCGGTCGGTCTGGACGACGAACTGCTCGGGCAGGGGCATGAAACGCTCCAGTACGCGGACCGCGACCTCGGCGAAGGGATGGGGGGCGCGCGACCCGCCGCTTGCGCCGGTCTCCCCGTTCTCGTCACCCTCTTCGATCTCCCCGTCGGGTGAGCCGTTCTCCATGGTGTGTGTGGTGCGGGTGGCCCGCGACGATCCGTATCTGCCCTCCCCGAGCTGGGCGAAGGCCAGGGCCGGGAAATTCGGCCCGCCCTTCCCGAACCGCTGCTCGATGTACTGCGAGCAGTGCTTGAGCACGAGCAGCGCCTCGTCCCGGCCCAGCGGACCGAGCAGCGCCTCCCGGACGCCGGGCGCGAATTCGTACCACTGGCCGCCGTCCGCTCCGCCGGCCTCGACCCTGCTCCGTGACAGCAGTCCGCTCAGCAGAACCTCGGCGAGTTCGGACGGACCCGAGTGGGGCAGCATCGTGCGCTGCACCAGCTGCATCACCGGCAGATACAGCGGGGCCGCCGCGAGGTAGACGGCCAGCTGTCCGGCGACCGGGGAGGCCGCCGAGCGGAAGCGGCTGACCAGTTGGAGCGAGGACAGACCGTCACCGGGGCGCTGCGCCGCCGCCGCGGGCTGATCGGCCCGTACCCAGCCGACGGCGCCGGAGATCTGCCCCGCGCCGGTGCCGGAGAGCAGCCTCGCCCAGGCGGCCAACGCGCCTTCCACCGGCGGGAGTACGGGAATCGCGAGGGCGCCCGGATGCACGGCAGGCCCCGTTCCGGCGTGCTCCGTGACCGTCAGTACGGCGGCTCCGCCGGGCCCGTCGCCCCGGGACAGCGAACCGTAGGTGACCGGCAGCCTGGTCCGGTTCCACATCCGCTGCGGCAGGGGCTGGAGCACGGCGGTCGGGGCCTGCCCGGCCAGCTGGTGGAGCAGTCGGTGGGCCCGGCCGCTGTGCCAGAGCGGGCCGGCGCAGTCGCTGACCAGGACGGTGACACGGCGGCCGGTCGGATCGCTCAGCCGGTCCGCGGAGTTCAGCGGCGCGGCGGCCGGATCAGGGCTGCGGCTCACCGCCGCCGCGCCGTCGGGCCCCTGGTGCAGATAGCGCACCTGGACATCCCGGAAAGCACCCAACTGACCGAATATCTGCTGGAGTTCACCGAACATTCGGTCCCACACCAGCATTGAGGAGGAAGCGTCCATGACACATTGCAAAAGCGCCTCGCCCCGGGACGCACCGCGGAACACCGGCATGATGACACCGCCGGCCCGGGCGCTGAGCTCCGCGGTGGCCGTCTCGTCGAGGGTGCGGCGCAGCGGTGGTGCCGCCGGGCGGTAGCGCTGCAACGGGCGCAGGGCTCGCTGGAGTTCGAGCGGCGCGGGAAGGACGGGGGCGGCGGGCACGCCCAGGGTGAGCGCTCTCGCCCGGCCGCCGCGGGCGGCGCTGCGCCCGTGCCCGACCGGGCCGTCCGTGCGTGGGCCGCCGAGTGGCGCGGTGCGGGGTACGGGGTAGAGGGCGATCCGCCGGTCGGCGTCGCCGAGCTCCCGCTGCTCCACGGGCTCGCCGTGGTCCGGTGCGGGGTCCGGGGCCTCGTCGCGCCCGGTCGCCGACGAGGGTGGGCGTCCGGCCGGTCCCTTCTGCGTGAGGTCGCCGACGGACAGTTGCGGCGTGGCCGCGTCGCCCTCCTCGTCCGGCGCGTCGGGGTGGCGGCTCCAGCGGGCCAGCCAGAGGGCATCGCAGAGCTGCTCGACGTCGGGGTCGAGCCCGGCTTCGCGCAACCGGGCGACGAACGCGGGCAGCAGGCCCCCGTCGTAGGGCTGAGGCGTCGCGGCCTTCTCCGCACCCCGGTCGTACGACTGAGACGTCGCGGCCTTCTCCGCACCCTGGTCGTACGGCTGAGACGCCGCGGCCTTCTCCGCGCCCCCGTCGCACGGCTGAGGCGCCGGGCCCTTCGCCACGCCGCTGTCGGGGCTGCCTCCCTCCTCCGATCCACGCCTTGGCATGCCCCTGGCCATCAGCGCATCACCTCGGCCGGTCGAGTCGCTGGATGAGCAGGTCGGCGAGGCGGTCGCGGCCGGCCGGGGCGGCGGCGTCGGTGAGATAGATCGCGTTCAACAGCTGGTCGGTGGCGAGGAGTTCACTTCGGGAGCGTTCCAGGAAGTGGGCGATGAGGTCGTCCCCGGAGCGCGCCGCCTCGTCGCCGAGGTGGGCGCGTACGAAGGTCGCGAGCCGCTGGTGGTCGGGGCGTCCGAGCTCCAGGTGGATGCAGCGCCGCATCAAGGGCGCCGGGAAGTCCCGCTCGCCGTTGCTGGTGAGCACCACGAACGGGAAGGCCCGGCACTGCACCCTGCCGTCCCTCACCTTCACCTTGTTACCGTCGTCGTCGAGGACCTCCGCCTCGCCGTCGGGCAGCCGATCGGCGATCCGCTCCAGTTCGGGAAGGGCGAACTCGCCCTCCTCCAGCACATTGAGCAGGTCGTTCGGCAGGTCGATGTCGCTCTTGTCGAGCTCGTCGATGAGCAGTACCCGCGGCCGGTCCGAGGGCAGCAGCGCGGTGCCGAGCGGCCCGAGCCGGATGTAGCTGCCGACGCTCTGCGCCGATTCGCTGCCGGGCGCCCCGCTGTGCGCGGCGATCTGTACGTCCTGGAGCCGGGCGATCGCGTCGTAGTGGTAGAGGCCGTCCTGGAGCGTCGAGCGGCTGACGATGGGCCAGCGCAGGACCCGGCCGAGCCCGAGCTCATGGGCGACGGAGTGGGCCAGCGTGCTCTTTCCGGCACCGGGGCTGCCGGTGACCAGCAGCGGACGCCGCAGATAGAGCGCGGCGTTGATCATTTCGAGCTCTTCGGCGCCCGGCCGGTGGAGTTCGGCGATGTGCCGGTAGCCGCCCAGACGGCGGTCGGCGGATCCATCCCCGCCCGGCTCGTCGGGGCCCGGGGCACCACGGCCCCCGAAGTCGCGCCAGGGTGGCGGCGGAGGCAACTGCTCTATGCCTTCGTGCGGTTCGCCGGCCCCTCGGTAGATGAGCCACTCGCTGGGTTCACTCATAGCGTGTTCCTCGTCGTCACTCGTCCGCCAGGGGCAGCAGTCGAACGTGCATCACGGTAGCGATCCGGCGTACCCCCCGTAAGGGTCCGGTCGGCCCGGTCGTTCACGGCGCCTCCAGGAACTGGCCGGAGCCGGGCAGCGGATGGTGCGGATCGTCGTAGAACAGGGCGACACCGTTCGACCAGTACGTCTCTGTACGGCCCGCACGCACCCCCTGCCTCAGCTCATGGACTTTTTTCGGGAGTTGATCGGCCGTGCGGGCCTCGGCGACCGTATCGGCGGAGCGCCGGTGGAACTCCGTGCAGACCGCGGCCGGCTCGGCCGCGCGGCGCTGCCACAGGGCCACCCCGAAGCCTTGGTCGAGCACCCGTCCGAGACCGGCCGGGCTCTCCGGGCCGGCCCGGTCGCCGTACTTGCAGAGGACCGGGACGGTCTCGTACGCCAGTTGGCGCAGCTCCTCCACCACGGGTACGGGTACCCGCATCCCGTCCTCGCAGTCGACGACGACGGCCCGCATCGCGGCGGTCATGGTCCGGTTCCAGCGCGCCTCGCGCTCGTCGGTCCCGTCATCGGCCGGGAACGGACGGTGGTCCAGGCGGCGGATGACCACGGGGCGCAGCACTCCGAGAGGACGCCCGTCGGGCGGCACCTGCCATCCGTCGACCTCCAGATCCATGAGGGCCTGCGGCACGGCGACCTGGAGTACGGCCGGGCTGTCGGGTTCGTCGCACCGCCGGAACGCCTCCGCCAGCGGGCCCGCGAGCCGGGCCGGGAGGGCATCCGGTGCGGTGCCCCGGCTGTCCTCGGCGACGGGCAGGACGTCCCCTGCGTGCTGGGCGACGCCGATCCGCCAGTCGTAGCGGTCCCGTTCCCAACCGCGCGGCTCCAACTGCAGCAGGACGAACGGGGCACTGCGGGTCCGGGCGGGTTCGAGCGTCGGCGCCGGGGGGCGCACGTATTCCGTGCCGGGGGCGCGTCGGCCGTTGTGCCGCAGTCCGGCGAGCTCATGACGGAACTTGCGGGAGAGCCGGTCCTCGGCCATCCGCTTCACCCAGTCCCACAGGGACGCCTCGGCGAGTGGGGTGGACGGCAGTATGTAGGGCCGTTCGGCGGAGATGGCGCTCATGCAGTAGCGCAGGATCAGTTCCAGTGCGCCGTCGCCGCCGGGGGCGTCGTACAGCGCTCCCAGCCCGTCGCGCCAGCCGCGCGGGGCGGCGTGGTGCTCGGAGGGGTGGGTGTCCGGCAGCCGGTCCAGGAGGTCGAGGAGGCTGCGGGTGCTGAGCGGGGGCGGGAGTTCGGCGAGCCTGCCGAGCAGGTCGACGCGTTGCTGGGGGCTGAGCGCGAGACCGGCTCCGGCGCCCAGTTCCCGCTGGAGGTCGGCCCAGGTCCGCTCGGTGCCGACCGGGCTGGTGTGCCGGTCGGCGTGGTAGCGGTCGTGGGCGTGGAACACCGCCTGGTAGGGGTCGTCGGACTCGGCGGCGACCGCCGCCGGCGGCACTGGCAGCGTACGCAGCCGCTCGACGCCGATCGAGGTCCCGCCGGTCGTGCCGTCGGAGCGCGACTTGAGTACGCCGACGACCTCGCCGCGGACCAGGTCCACCACGGGTCCGCCGGACAGGCCCGGGTACATCCGGTCGCCGTCCAGTCGCATCTGTTCGTCGTCCTCGGCCCAGTCGCCGAAGGTGCCCATCACCTGGCATCGGCCACTGAACCGGGTCAGCTGCCCCGCCCCGCCGTCGGTCCACCCGGTGTAGAGGACCGAGCCGCCGCCGAACATGCCCGCCGGACGCTCGGTGACGTACACACAGGGGTGCTCGACGGGACGCAGCAGCCGGATGAGCGCGAGGTCGGGAGCCGGCCAGCCGCCCGAAGGCGTCGCAACCCGTACGCCACCGGGCCCGGCCGCGCCGTGACGGCTCTCGGGCAGGGCGGCGACCACGGTGCCCTCGACCGCGGTCTCGGCACTGCCCGGGTCCGGCTTGAAGACCACATTCACGTGACGCCCCTCCCCCTCCATCGCCACGTGCGCGCACGTGAGGACCCAGCTCGGGGCGACGAAGAAGCCGCTCCCCAGGAAGCCTCTGTCGGATCCGTCAGGGGCATACCCGGGCCCGGGGCGATGGATGCGTACGGTCGCCGCCATCACGAGGCCCGCCAGCGCACGGTACGTACTTTCCGAGCCGCCCCCTGCGCCCCTCCCCGACGGGTGGGTCATGACCGATTTCCGGCGTCCGGCCCGGCCCCGTCCGGATGCGCCGTTGCGCCGGTGGATGCCCCGGCGTCCGGATTCCCGGCGGATGCGCCCGGGGGCGCCGTGGGTGGTGCCGTGGGTACGGGCGGGTGCCCGGGCGGCGAGGTGGGCGGGGGCGGCACGGGCGGGGCGGGGTGCGGTGCCGCCGGTTGCGGTGTGGCGTGCGGTGGCGCCTGTCCGACCCCTCGCGCCGCGGAGTCCGGTGCGCCCTGCGTCCCGGAACCGGAATACGGTGGCGTCTGCCCCGCCCCACGTGCCCCCGTCTGCTCCGGGATCGTCGGGTCGGCGGGTGGGCCGCCGCCGCTCCACGTCAGCGTGACCTTGATTCCCCCCTTGGCCTCGCCGTCCGCGAGGAGGCCGACGACCTTGCCCGCCTTCGCGGTGAGCTCGATGCCGAATTCGACGCTGACCTCGTCGGGCCGCACTGCCCGCAGCGGCTCGGCGAGCGAACGCGCGACGCTGGTCACGACCGCCTGGAGGCTCTCGACCCGGGCCTGTACCTGCTCGGCGAAGTCCCCGTACCCGATGTCCGTGAATGCCGGACCCCGGGCGGGCTTCGCCAGTTCCTCCGCCCCGGAGATCCGCGCCCAGACCGGTGTGCCGTCCGGCATCTCGATGCGCGTGATACGGGCCCCGCTGTCACCCATGAAACCCCCCGTTCCCCAACTAACCGCAGGCTAACGGCAGTACGCGGCCGATGCGAGATGCGTGGACCATGACGCCGGGGTGCCGGGTCCGGTTCTCGGCAGTCTCGCGCGGTCGTCGCGGACCGTTCCCGGTGACGTGCGCCCGGCCTTCGCGGGGCTGTCACCAGGCATTAGGCTTGCCGCATGTACTTCACCGACCGCGGTATCGAGGAGCTGGAGAAGCGGCGAGGCGAGGAAGAAGTCACTTTCGAGTGGCTCGCCGAGCAGCTGCGTACGTTCGTCGATCTCAATCCCGACTTCGAGGTGCCGGTAGAACGCCTCGCCACCTGGCTGGCCCGCCTCGACGACGAGGACGAGGACGAGTAGTCACGCCGGCCCGGTGTCCCCGCTCCTCTCGCCCCTGAACCGGTCGTAGGCGATTCCGAGCACTTGCCGAGCACTCCGTGCGCCGGTAGCAGCGCCCCCGCGAAGACCCAGCCGCCACTGCGGCACCCGACGCCCCGGAGTGCGAGCAGCAGCCCGGCCGCGACCTGGGCGCCAACCGGTGCACGGGCCCGGGGGCCCGCATACCTGGGGTCCGAGCCGGCTGTTCTCGACCGCCTCGAGTTCGGCCCTCACCGCCTCGCGTCGGCCGGTGATCGGTTCCGCGTCGGGCTGGTCGTCGGCCGCCGCGTACAGCCGGTCGCCCGGCGTGTCCGGGCCCAGGCCGGGCGGGAGGGCCAGTCCGATACGAGTAAGGACGGGCCAGGCCGAGCCGACCGCGAGCGCGGTGGCCCAACCGGCCACGACCCGGTCGACCAGTTCCACGCCCCGCGCCCCCGACGCCACCGTCCTGCCAGGACCTTCCCTCGGGCACGAGGACGGACCACCCGTCCCCGGCGGGCGCGAGCAACATTTGTTCACGCAACAGATGGGCCGCCGACCGCACGGCCTCGGGCTCGGCACGGCACGGCACGGCACGGCACGGCAGCATCCCCCACGGTTATGTCGCGATCATGCCTCACGCGATAGAGCAATCTGCCCTTATTTGCCGATTTTTGATCGGCCAATGACATCGTGACCGACATCCCGACCCCTTGACTTCCCCAATCCGCGACATATCGTGTTCTTCGAGAGACGCGATATGTTGCGTCATTCCGCGTTCCAGGGAGGGCCAGATCCATGCCTGCGTCGACATGGGCCATCGCCGAGCCCCAGAAGCTGACCTTCGACGACCCCGTGACCTCGCTCAATGTGCGCATCATCGGGGGCGCCGTCAATGTCGTCGGCACCGACGAGCCGACCGCCCGGCTGGAGATCTCCGCGATCGAGGGCCCGCCGCTGATCGTGACCCAGGAGGACGGCACCCTCACGGTCGCGTACGAGGGCCTGCCGTGGAACGGCTTCCTCGACTGGTTCGACCGCAAGGGCCGGCACCGCAGCGCGGTCGTCTCGCTCGCCGTGCCCGCCGCGGCGACGGTGGAGGTCGGCGTGGTCGGCGCCGGAGCCGTCGTATCCGGAATCCGCGGGCGTACGGACGTACGGGGCGTCAGCGGCGACACCACGCTCGTCAAACTCGCAGGCCCGGTCCGGGCCGAGACGGTCTCCGGCAGTGTGGAGGCCCAGTCGGTCACCGGCGAGCTGCGCTTCCAGACAGTCTCGGGCGATCTGACGGTCGTCGAGGGCGCAGGGGCCTCGGTACGGGCGGACTCGGTCAGCGGCAACATGGTGCTGGACCTGGACCCGACCGGGAAGCCCACGGACGTCCGGCTGGTCACGGTGGCCGGCGAGGTCGCCATCCGGTTGCCGCACCCCGCGGACGCGACGGTCGAGGCGAACACCGCGAGCGGCGCCGTCTCCAACGGGTTCGAGGATCTGCGGGTCAGCGGCCA
Source organism: Streptomyces sp. NPDC002958 (assembly GCF_055563255.1). Taxonomy (NCBI): domain Bacteria; kingdom Bacillati; phylum Actinomycetota; class Actinomycetes; order Kitasatosporales; family Streptomycetaceae; genus Streptomyces; species Streptomyces sp. NPDC002958. The sequence goes on from NZ_JBVHDS010000002.1 coordinate 529,377, forward strand.
GTGGGGGGCGAAGAAGATCACCGGCACGCTCGGCGCCGGGACCGGGAAGCTGAGGGCGACGACCGTCTCGGGATCGATCGCCCTGCTGCGCCGCCCACCGGCCGAGGACGATCCGTGCGATGCCGCGCCGACCGGAAAGGTGCTCTGACATGCCCCCTGTATTCGCCCACGGCCGTCTGCGCCTCTATCTGCTGAAGCTGCTCGACGAGGCCCCTCGCCACGGCTACGAGGTGATCCGGCTCCTGGAGGAGCGCTTCCAGGGGCTGTACGCGCCCTCGGCGGGCACGGTCTATCCGCGCCTGGCCAAACTGGAGGCCGAGGGCCTCGTCACCCATGCCACCGAGGGCGGCCGCAAGGTCTACTCCATCACCGACGCGGGCCGCGCCGAACTGGCCGGCCGCACGAGCGAACTGGCCGATCTGGAACAGGAGATCGGGGACTCCGTCTCCGAACTGGCCGCCGCGATCCGGGACGACGTACGCGGCGCCGCCGGCAAGCTGCGCAGCGAGATGCGGGCCGCGGCACACGAGACCAGGCACACCTCCGGCGGGCCCACCGGCCACAAGAGCGACTGGGAGTCCGCCTTCGGCGACTTCGGCGACCTCGGCAACCTCGGCAACCTCGGCAACAAGGAGGCGTGGCTCGCCGCGAAGGAGGAGCTGCGCAAGGCCAAGCAGGAGTGGAAGGAGCAGGCGCGCCGGGCGAAGGACGAGTCCCGCCGTGCCCGCGAGGATGCCCAGCAGGCCCGCCGCCAGGCCAAGGAGGCCCAGGACAAGGCGCGCGAGCAGATGCAGAACGCCGCCCGCCAGGTCCAGGAGCACTTCGCCCTGGGCGACTGGCCCTCGGGCGTACGGGAGGGGCTGGCCGAGATCACCGGCCAGCTGGGCAGCTTCGCCAGGACGGGCAGCTGGCCCCCGTACGTCAAGCCGGAACCCGCCGACGCCGACCCGGAATGGGGCAAGGACACCGCCCGCACCGGCGACCCGGCCCGCGATCTGGACCGGCTGCTCGACCGCTTCCGAGACGACATCCGCGACGCGGCCCGGGACCGGGGGGTCACAGAGGAGCAGCTGGCGGAGGCCCGCCGCCATCTGTCGACGGCGGCGGCCCACATCGAGGCACTGCTGGGGAAGGACGACGGCGGGGAAAAATGAACCGGGGACCCGCCCCGTACCCCGGTCCTCGAACGCCGGGCGGGCTGGAGTTGTCCCCGCCTGCGCACAACGCGCGGTCGACCGTCTCGTACGTCGCGCCATATGCGGCACGTACGTCGGCGACCACGCCCGGGCAGGCGGTGAGCGCTGCCGGAGCGTCCGGTGGTGCGGGGTGCGCGCCGGCGGCGGGTGCCGGCGCGCCCGCCGCGAGCACGAACGAAGTGATGACCGAGGTGAATACGCTGCCCCATCGCATCCGCATTCGCATGGCGCAGATGAGAACAACTCACCCTGCACACCTCAAGAGCAGGTGAGCACAATCTTTCCGAACTGGTCGCCCGCGGCCAGCCGCTCGAATCCCTCGCGGGCCCGGTCCAGCGGCAGCACCTCGTCGATGACGGGCCGCACACCGGTCGTCGCGCAGAACGCCAGCAGGTCCTCCAGCTCGTCCTTGGACCCCATGGTCGAACCGACGATTTTCAGCTCCAGGAAGAAGATCCGGGTCAGCTCGGCGTGCGAGGGCCGGTCGCCGCTGGTCGCGCCGGAGATGACGAGTGTGCCGCCGGGCCGCAGCGACTTCACCGAGTGGGACCAGGTGGCGGCGCCGACCGTCTCGATGACCGCGTCGACGCGCTGCGGCAGCCGCGCGCCCGGCTCGTACGCCTCGATCGCACCGAGTTCGACGGCACGCTTGCGCTTGGCCTCGTCGCGGCTGGTGGCGTAGATCCGCAGCCCCGCCGCCCGGCCGAGCACGATCGCGGCGGTGGCGACACCGCCGCCGGCGCCCTGGACGAGGACCGAATCGCCGGGACGCACCCCGGCGTTGGTGAAGAGCATCCGGTACGCGGTGAGCCAGGCGGTCGGCAGACAGGCGGCCTGCTCGAAGGTGAGCTCCTTCGGCTTGGGCAGCACGTTCCAGCTGGGGACGGCGACCTGCTCGGCGAAAGTGCCCTGGTAGCGCTCGGTGAGGATGGAACGGGGTTCCTCCGGACCGACGCCGTGGCCGGTCTGCCCGATGACGGAGTGCAGGACGACCTCGTTGCCGTCCTCGTCGATCCCGGCGGCGTCGCAGCCGAGAATCATCGGCAGCTTGTCCTCGGCGAGGCCGACGCCGCGCAGGGACCAGAGGTCGTGATGGTTGAGGGAGGCGGCTCGGACACTGACGGTGGTCCAGCCGGAACGCACCTTCGGGCCGGGGCGTTCACCCAGCTCAAGGCCGTTGAGGGGCTGGTCGCGGTCAATGCGGGATGCGTAGGCGGCGAACATGGCCCTGACGATAGGCGGCGGCGCGGCCCGACGTAACCAGCCGCGGGTGTGACGCGCGCCGCGAACAGCCATCCTCTCCGACGTTCGAGGAGCGGGGTCCGGGGCGCAGCCCCCGGTCATGGGAAGGGGCGGGGAACGGGCTCGCCGCATACGCGCGGCGCGGCCCGACGTAACCAGCCGCGGGTGTGACGCGCGCCGCGAACAGCCATCCTCTCCGACGTTCGAGGAGCGGGGTCCGGGGCGCAGCCCCC